>JAQTWZ010000077.1 GCA_028689055.1 Sulfurimonas sp.
TCGTCTCAAATGACGGTGAAGCGATACAAAGTACAAAATTTGGAGTCGGGCTAAGTAATCTTGACCAAAGACTCAAACTTCTCTGCAAGGGTTATGTAGAGATCAAATCCAAAAATAATCCATCTTTTTATATCCATATAGGAGCGTGTTGTGAAAATAATAATCGTAGATGATGAGGAATTAGCAAGAGCCAGACTGCTTAGAATGCTCACAACTTTGGGCTATAGTGAGATAACTGAGGTGACAAACGCAGACGAAGCGCTCGAAGCGATACAAAAAGAGCGCTTTGATCTTGCGTTTTTGGATATTAATATGCCAAAAATAAGCGGACTTGAACTCGGCTATGAGTTGCGCTGTATCGATGAGAGTCTGCAGATTATCTTTCAGACAGCTTATGAAGAACATGCGCTGAAGGCTTTTGATATAGGCGCGCTTGGATACCTTGTCAAACCCTACAGTATCGATCAGCTCAAGAGTTTGATGCAAAGAGTAAGACCCGCACAAACGCAGCAAGAGGGTGATTTGCGCATACTGAGTAAAAACAGGGATAACTATCTTTTGCTCAAACCTGAAGAGATATTTTATGTCAAAGCCGACCTCTCTGAAGTGATGCTTCGCACGGCAAAAGGTTTCTCTTATCTTGCACAAAAGATATCAGACTTGGAGCAAAAACTCATCGGACATAACTTTGTAAAAATCCATCGTTCGTATCTTATCAACATCAACGAGATAAAAGAGATAGAGACGATAGAACAAAGCAAGCTGCGTTTTTCGTTTAAAAACTGCTCTGATGATATAGAATCCAGTAAAGACGGAGCCAAAGCGTTTCGGGAGAAATTTACCCTTTAGAGAGTGTTTTATTGAATAATCTATTTTATATTAAATATGCTATTATTATAAAATGTATTTTACAATAAAGGATGCACAATGGATTTGGAATTGTTGCAAAAGATTTCTGCGCAAGTATTACGAAGAGATACTCCAATTTATAAAAGATGGCTTTATAGCAGGATAGATTTTAACTCTAAGCTTATCGGAATCAAAGGTCCACGGGGTTCTGGTAAAAGTACAATCTTGCTCCAATATGCAAAACAATCAAAAATCCCAGCATCAAAGATTCTCTATGTGAGCTGTGATCATCCTGCTTTGAGCGGGGAGAGTCTTTATGATATTGCCGATCGTTTTTATGCAAGGGGTGGAGAGTTATTTCTTATTGATGAGATTCATAAAAATAAATTTTTTTCACAAGAGTTAAAAGCCATTTATGATGTATTTGATATGCATGTCATTTTTTCGGGCTCATCTGCACTGCAAATAGAACATTCCAGTGGTGATCTCTCCAGAAGAGCAGTCATCCACAACTTGGGTGTCCTCTCTTTACGAGAATTTATTGAGATGGAAACAGGCATAGAATTTGAAACATACACACTTGAGCAAATCAGAGAAAAGCACTATGATATAGCTTCAAATATTATGCGTAAGATTAGGCCTCTTGAGCAATTTAACAACTATATCAAATATGGGTGTTATCCGTTTTACAAAGAATCCATGAGCGATTATTCTCAAAAACTGCTAGAAGTGATAAACCTGACAATAGATTCAGATCTCAGCGGAATCTATAATATAGAACCGGCAAAAGTTGATAAGTTAAAAAAAATCCTCTATATGCTCTGTTCCACAAAACCTTATGAACTCAATGTTTCTAAACTGAGTGCTGCAGTCGGTGCGTCATGGCCTACTTTAGCTAAATATTTAGAGAGAATGGATGCTGGAAGTCTTGTGCATATTGTCAGAGGTGGCGTTGGCATGAGGGCTGTAAATAAGCCAGACAAACTTTTGCTGGATAACCCGAATCTTTTTGGTATTTTATGTGGAGAAGGAAACAGCGGTTCTATCAGAGAGAGTTTTTTTGTTTCACAAGTTGGATTGGCACATCAAGTTCATTTCTTTGATAAGGGTGATTTTATTGTTGATGACAAATTCGTTTACGAGGTCGGTGGAGCTTCAAAAAGTAATATGCAATTAGAAGGAAATCAAGATGGCTATATTGTGTCTGATGATATTGAAATTGGCTTTGAGAATAAGATACCGCTCTGGTTGTTTGGCTTTTTATATTAAGTGGAGGTAAAAAATGGGATATGACTTAAACAACAAACTCGTAGTAGCCGTCTCTTCAAGAGCGCTCTTTGACCTTGAAACCGAAAATAAAGTTTTTGAAGAAAAGGGCTTGGACGCCTATTACAAATATCAACTTGAACACGAAAACAACCATCTTGACAAAGGTACAGGTTTTCGGCTTGTAGAAAATCTGCTCAAGATTAATAAATATTTTGCAGATGAGGATAGACAAGTAGAGGTCATAATCCTCTCAAAAAACAATGCAGCGACAAGCCTGCGCATCACAAACGCAATCAATAAATATGACCTTGAGATACTCCGCTCAGGCTGGACAAGCGGCAAAGATATCTCTCTCTATCTCAAGGCTTTTAAAGTAGATCTTTTTCTCTCTGCCAATGATGAAGATGTCATCAATGCACTTGAGAGCGGAGTTGCCGCCGCCAAAATACTCCCTTCAGGTCAAGCGGTGCATAACTCACTCGGCGATCAGGTGCGTATCGCGTTTGATGGGGATGCGGTTCTCTTCTCAGAAGAGTCAGAACTTATCTATAAAGAACACGGTCTTGCTGCATTTATCGCTCATGAGAAAGAAAACCGTGACAACCCGCTAGAAAAAGGACCCTTCGCCAAACTGCTTTTGACAATATCTGCGATACAAGATAAGTTCAAAGATAAACAATCTCCTATCAGAACAGCACTTGTCACCGCCCGAAGCGCACCGACACATGAGCGAGTCATCAAAACACTCAATGTCTGGGGTGTCCGCATCGATGAAGCATTTTTTCTAGGCGGAAGTGAAAAATACGAGATACTTGAAGCCTTCGGTGCAGATATATTCTTTGATGATCAAGATGTGCATTTGGAACTCTCTTCTGGTGTCGTGCCCAGTGCGAAGGTGATTCATAAGAGTATTGAGGGATTTAAAAATAAATGATTTTTGCTTGAATTCATCTCTTAAAACTAGCGATTGTGCGAGCATTTGAATCCTTTATGAACATTTATACTAAAATACCTGTAGCTATAATTTTGTAGTTTATACTCCCAAGCTCCAGATTATTGCTTATTATTTTAGCAAAAATTACTATTGCATGTTCATTGGCATTTAAGCAAATTTCCTCATAAGCTTCAAATATTTTAATCGGGATTTCATCTTTATTGTATTCAAATTCTATGGCTATGGCCTTAG
>JAQTWZ010000078.1 GCA_028689055.1 Sulfurimonas sp.
ACTATCTGGCTCTTTAAAGAACAGCTCAAAGCAAAAAAGCTTTCAAAGAAACTCTTTGAACTTTTTACACATACACTCATCAACAACGGCGTGATAGCCAGAGAAGGGAGTATCGTAGATGCTTCCTTTGTCAATGTGCCAAGACAACGCAACAGCCGTGAAGAGAATGATGCAATCAAGCAAGGTAATATTCCAGAGAGCTTTGAAGAGAATCCTGCCATGAGCGCGCAAAAAGATACTGATGCAAGATGGACGACAAAGAATAGTGAGAAACACTTCGGATATAAGAACCATGTAAACGCAGATGCTGCAACTAAGCTCATTACAAAGTTCACAACATCAAGTGCATCACTTCATGATTCTCAAGCACTCGAAGAGATAGTTAACCAACATGATAAACGATTGTTCGCTGATAGCGCATATACAGGAAAAACAATCCAAGGGTATCTCAACTTTAAAAATGTAAAAAACTTTGTGCATGAAAAAGGCTATCGTAACGCTCCTCTTACTCCTAAACAAGAAGAGTCAAATACACTCAAATCTAAAATACGCTCCAAAGTAGAACACATCTTCGGATTTATGACCAATTCTATGAATAATGGACTGAATCTCAAAGCAATTGGTAAACAACGCATCGATTCAATTATTGGATTACTCAATCTGACATATAACCTTTTTAGATATGAACAGCTTGTGAGACTTGAAAAAGTGCAAAAAATGTAGAAAATGTGAAGAAATAAGGAAGTTTGAGTGAGTTTTACAGTCAAAAACTCAAAAATTCACTCAACTTTCCTCAGATAACAATCCAAGAAAAGTTAAAAAATGAAGTGAGTACTTTTATGCTACTATAAAGGTGGATTTTAGAGGTGCCCATTACAAAATGCAATGCTTTTTAATATTAATATCCAAAAGCGTTAAGATATGAAAAATTGAAGGCGGACGAGATGGCGAAGATACAAGTTCTGGATAAAGATATAACCATCATCAAAGTAAAAGAGAGTGATTATATTTCACTCACAGATATGCTAAGAGCGAAGGATGGAGATTTTTTTATATCTGATTGGCTGAGAAATAGAAATACTGTCGAATACTTGGGAGTTTGGGAAAAGATTTATAATCCGGATTTTAATTATGGCGAATTTGCCATAATTAAATCACAAGTAGGGCTCAACAGCTATAAGATCAGTGTAAAAGAGTGGACAGAAAAAACAAATGCGATAGGTTTAGTCGCAAAAGCTGGTAGATATGGTGGAACTTATGCGCATAGTGATATAGCGTTTGAGTTTGGTATGTGGATTAGTGCTGAGTTTAAAATATATCTTATTAAAGAGTTCCAACGCCTCAAAAGTGAAGAACAAAAACAGCTAGGCTGGGATATAAGAAGAAACCTTACTAAAATAAACTATAAAATTCATACTGATGCTATAAAAAATAATCTCATTCCAAAAGAGCTTAACAAAACACAGACTAGTTTTGTGTATGCAAGTGAAGCAGATGTTTTAAATGTTGCACTATTTGGAATGACGGCAAATCAGTGGCGAGATAATAACAAAAATACAAATGGCAATATTAGAGATGAAGCAAATGCAGCTCAGCTTGTATGTTTAGCAAATCTTGAAGCAATAAATGCTTTATTGCTTAATGAAGCTATAAGTCAAGAAAAAAGATTAATAAAACTGAATTCAATTGCTAGACAACAGATGCACTTACTTATGGAAAGTAAGCAAGTAAGTGCATTAGAGGAGAAAATATGACTAAAACAATAACTCTCGCAAACGGAAACGGCGGGGAAGAAAACAATGAGCTTATCTCAAAAGTGTTTTATAAAGCATTTCACAATGAGATACTAGAGCGCAGCGAAGATGCGGCTATTATCCACGGTGGGGAGCTTGCGTTTTCTACGGATAGTTTTACGGTTTCGCCTCTGTTTTTTTCGGGAGCGGATATCGGGAAACTTGCTGTTTGTGGGACTTGTAACGATTTGGCGATGATGGGTGCAAAGCCAAAATATCTTACGTGTAGTGTCATCATCGAAGAGGGATTTGAAGTAGCACAACTAGAACGCATAGTAGAGAGCATGAGAAAAGAGCTTGAAGTAAACGCAGCTATCGTAGTCAGTGGCGATACAAAAGTCGTACCGCGAGGAAGTGTGGATAAGATATTTATCAACACGACGGGCATCGGCGAAGTGCTCAAAAAAGGGATAAGCTCCAACGCAATCACGCACGAAGATGTGATAATCGTAAGCCGTGATATCGGCGCTCATGGAGCAACTATCTTTGCTGCGCGTGAAGGTATGGCGATGAGTTCTTTGCTTGAGAGTGATTGTAGTTCACTTTTTCCTCAGGTCAAAGCGCTTATAGATGCGGATATAAAGATTACAGCGATGCGTGATGCCACCAGAGGCGGACTCAGTGCCGTACTCAACGAATGGGCAAAACAGTCGAACATCTGTATAGAAGTGCAAGAAGAGAAGATTCCCGTGAGCGATGAGGTCAACGGTATATGTGAGATGCTTGGTTTTGAAGCGACTGCACTGGCAAATGAAGGTACTTTTGTATTGGCGGTGAAAAAAGAGGATGCATTTAGAGCCGTGAAAATCTTACAGAGTTTTGAGAAAAATGCTCATGCCGCTGTTATCGGTGAGGTGACCCAAAAGTATCCAAAAAGAGTTGTTTTGCAAAGCGCTTGGGGAACTTCCAGATTTTTAGAAATGCCTACAGGCGAACTACTTCCTAGAATATGTTAAGGAGTCAAAAATGCATGAATACAGTATAGTACAATCGTTGCTTGATGCCTGCGAAGAAAACGCAGCCAAAAACGCAGCTACGAAAGTGACGCGGGTAGTTGTGAAGATTGGTGTCATGAGCGGTGTTGAACCGGATCTGCTAAAGACTGCGTTTGATACTTTTAAAGAAAATACGGTCTGTGACGGCTGTGAATTTATCATACATATCCAGCCTATAGTTGTAAAGTGCAGAAAATGCGGGACACAATCTACTCTTAAGAAGCTAGAATACCTCTGTCCAGAGTGCCAAAGTCTGGAACTTGATGTCATAGACGGCGAAGAAATGTATCTCATGCAACTCGAATTAGAATAGCACTGTTTAGAATATTTGGGACCGTTCATAATTCCGTGTCAATCGGGTAAAATTATATTTACTCAAGGAATGACACATGAAGATAGAAATAGATGTAGAGCAATTTGCTCGTGATATAAAAGCTGGTAAAAGTATTGGTGGT
>JAQTWZ010000008.1 GCA_028689055.1 Sulfurimonas sp.
AGTGTCCCTACGGGCATAAATACCGGTGTTTTGATGGTTGAATGTGCTGTTTTTAGAGTACCTGCGCGGGCTTTGCCGCTTGTAGCTTCGAGTGTAAATTCCATAGAAGATTTTCCTAAAATGTATAATGTTGGCGCAATTATAGCTTAATAAGTAAGAGACCCTCAGCGGTTTGGAGAAATTTACAATCAAAGCAAACTTCTTAATTTAAGTCCTTTTACTGTAAAATTGCGAAATTATTTTTAAATCAAGGTGTGTTTATGGCAACTATCGGAATGAGCGATATCAAAAAAAATGTTCGTCTAATCGTAGGCGAAGTACCATACAAAGTGGTGGAGTTTCAACATGTTAAACCAGGCAAAGGCGCTGCGTTTGTGCGTATGAAAATGAAAAGTTTTTTAAACGGCAAAGTAGTTGAAAAAACTGTTCATGCGGGCGATAAATTTGAAGTACCTGAGATCACATTTACGACGATGCAGTTTTTGTATGACGATGGTGAAATGTACCAGTTTATGGACAACGAAAGTTATGAGCAGCTTGGTCTTTCTTATGAGCAGTGTGATGATGCATCTAAATGGTTCAAAGACGGTATCAATGTAGATATCATCTTCTTCAAAGGAAACGCTATCTCAGTAAGCGCGCCAGAAACTATGGAGCTTATCATCACTGACACACCGCCAAACTTCAAAGGTGATACTTCAAGCGGCAGTAGAAAACCTGCGACTTTAGAAACAGGTGCTGTTGTACAAGTTCCTTACCATGTTCTTGAAGGCGATCTTATCAGAGTCAACACTGTTGATTGTGAATATTTGGAAAAAGTAAAATAGACTTCTCACATTGCCGCGCTGCGCTCGCAGTGACGGTACCTCATCCTCAATCAAATATTCATCATCGTAAATTTTTCAGTATCCTAGTGTTGTAAGCAGTCTATTGAAATTGTCGAGTTCCCGTTCTTTGGTATGAATTTTAAAAATGGCAACTCTAAAAACCTCCATGTCACCATTTTTTGGGTGTGTAAGCAGTTTAATTTTGCCGTTGACGTTGTAAAGCAAGAAATTGTTTATCAACATTAGCAATAACTAATTTGACAAAAGAAATAGCTACAAAAAATGAGTAAAGAATTGATTCATGATGGATGTTGTGATTAAACGAGGTAATAAAGTACGTAAAATTAATTAAAAAACTTGTTTTACTGGTCTTGAAAAAATGGAGCACTATACTAAAACATCAACATCATTTAAGTTTTATGTGTATAAGATTGTTATAAGCTTGTGATTGTATTAGAAAAGGAGATTATGTTACATGAGC
Source organism: Sulfurimonas sp. (assembly GCA_028689055.1). GTDB lineage: Bacteria > Campylobacterota > Campylobacteria > Campylobacterales > Sulfurimonadaceae > Sulfurimonas. The sequence continues at coordinate 1,309 of JAQTWZ010000008.1, forward strand.
AGATTAAATCCGACGCACAATGAAAAAACATTAAAAAGTGATGATTTTATTGTTTCAAAAACAGATACGCAAGGGAGGATTATTTACGGAAATAAGATATTTATTAAAATATCAGGATATGATGAAAAAGAACTGCTTGGTGCGCCTCACTCAATTCTTCGTCATCCCGAAATGCCAAAAGTCATATTTGATCTTTTGTGGAAACGTCTGAAAAATAAACAAGAGATATTTGCTTATGTAAAAAACCTCTGTAAAGATGGTTCTTTTTATTGGGTATTTGCCAATGCAACTACAACCTTCGATGAAAATGGCTCTGTACGTGATTTTCACTCCGTCAGAAGAAAACCGAGCTTAAAATCAATGACTATCATTCCAAATCTTTATCATCAATTATTATCTTCTGAAAAATTAGGCGGATTGGAAGCTTCTGAAGCCCTTTTACAAAAATATTTAGATGAAAAAGGAGTTGATTATGATTCATTTATCCTCAGTCTTCAGCAATAGACACGCACTACTGTATCTTTTGCTCAGTGGTGGAGTTGCTCTTTTTTTATTGATATCTGGATTTATTATGCCGGCTATTGTAGTATTTGTGCTCATGATTGTTCTTTTGTTTATTCCTGAGTCATCAGAGAGTGGATGTGAAAAGATTTTTAATGATGAGCTTATTAAGCAGGTTCGGGATGTCCTCATCAAAGCTGGAAACGGCAATCTATCGTATAGAATAACAAATATCCCAGAAACTCATGTTATGCAGGGTGTTGCTTGGGGTATTAATGATATGCTTGATCAAACAGAACAGATTATTCGTGATATAGAGGGCTCGATTCTTGCAGCCAATGAAGGTAATAATCTTCGAATCGTTTTTCAGGAGGGTTATAAGGGAGATTTCTTGAAAGTTTGTCCTGAGATAAATAGTGCTGTTGGTTCTATCTCAGGTGCTTTTAAAGGCAAGATGCGTTCGGAACTCTCAGCAGAGTTTGAACGAGTAAGTGGAGGTATCTCCAAAGGGCTTGAAGTTATTCAAGTAAATATCCTCAAAAACAGCGAATTTTCAAACTCTATCAATGATATAGCTTGCCAAACAAGTGAAAAAGTTATCAAAAGCCAACATAGTGTCAATACGATTATGATGAGTTTAGAAGAACTTCTTGAACTTATTAACGGCTCTCATACGGCAATCTCTTCCCTCAATAATAGAACAAATGATATCAGTGATATCGCAAATCTTATCAAAGATATTGCTGAACAAACAAATCTATTGGCTCTAAACGCAGCCATAGAAGCAGCAAGAGCAGGTGAGCATGGACGTGGTTTTGCTGTAGTTGCGGATGAAGTAAGAAAACTTGCAGAAAGAACACATAAGGCCACCACAGAGATATCAATGACTCTACAAACACTCAAACAAGAGGCTGTAGATGTCCTTACAAGCTCTGATACTATGACAAAAATAGCTTCAAATGCACAAGAAAACATTCATGATTTTGAAATGGTTCTTCGTGATTTTGCTACAACTGCTTCAAATTCTGCTGATATGTCAAAAGTTATTAACGCGTCTCTTTATGCAACGCTGGTCAAAGTTGATCATATTATTTTAAAACACAATGCTTATTCGGCCATTATCAATGAAGATGCCCAAAAAGCTTCTAAACTGACCGATCATTATGGATGTAGAATGGGTCAATGGTATTATGAAGGAGAAGGTAAAGCACTCTTTGGACACACGGCTTCATACAAACGTATGGAAGCTCCTCATGCTGCTGTGCATCATGAAGTGCTAAATACAGTGAAATGTGCTGAGCGTTGTGATTGTCTGTTTCACACAAACAAAGAAAAAATCGTACAAAGTATGTCAAATATGGAAAAATCTTCGCAAGAACTTTTTACTCTTCTTGACAACATGGTTGTAGAAGCAAATCCAAATGTAAGTTTTTAGACTTGCATTTGGTATTTTCATAGCAATCTTTTTCAGGTAAATTCTCTCTTTATAAAACTCCAATCTCATTTTAGTTATAATCGCGGCATTAATTTAAAAATTACTATGAGGGATTTTGTATGCAAAAAGCAAATATTGACGGCAAAGTTTGGACATTTGGCAAAGATGTAGATACGGATTTGATTATAGCAGCACGCTATCTCAACACTTCTGTACCTGAAAAATTGGCACTTCATGTTATGGAAGATGCTGATCCTGAATTTGTCAAAAAAATGACTCCGGGAGATATCATCGTTGCCGGTGAGAACTTCGGTTGCGGTAGCTCACGAGAGCACGCGCCTATCGCCTTAAAAGCTGCCGGTGTGGCTGCCGTAATCGCACCGACTTTTGCAAGAATTTTTTATCGCAATGCGTTTAATATGGGACTTCCTATATTTGAACTTGATGAAAGTGCAGAGATTAGTGAAGGCGATGCTGTGAGTATCGATATGAACGCAGGTACAATTACAAATAAAACAACTTCAAAAACATACAAATTTATACCGATTCCTGCGTTTATGCAAGAGCTTATAGATGCAGGCGGGCTCATGAATTTTGCAAGTAAAGAGATAGAGGAAAACTAATGAAAAAATATAATATAGCACTTATAAAAGGCGATGGAATAGGTCCTGAGATAATTGATGAAGCGGTCAAGGTTTTAGATGCAGTTGCATCTTGCTGTGATATGGAGTTTTCTTACCAAGAAGCGCTCATGGGCGGATGTGCGTATGACATTACAGGTGATCCCCTGCCTCAGGAGACTATTCAAATAGCACTTGCGAGTGATGCAGTACTTTTTGGAGCTATCGGCGGTGAAAAATGGGACAATCTTCCTCGTGAGAAGCGTCCTGAGAGTGGACTTTTGAGATTTCGTAAAGAACTTGGAGTGTATGCAAACCTTCGTCCTGCTGTTGTCTATGACGAACTCGTCAACGCATCTTCACTTAAAGCCGAAGTAGTCAAAGGTGTTGACTTAATGGTTGTGCGTGAGCTTATCGGTGGTATCTACTTTGGTGAGCCTAAGGGCCGTGATGAGAACAAAGGTTGGAACACTATGGTTTACACACGTATGGAGATTGAACGCATCGCTCGTGTTGCGTTTGATATTGCGATGGAGAGAGATAAAAAAGTATGTTCTATCGACAAAGCCAATGTTCTTGATGTTTCTCAACTTTGGAGAGAAGTTGTAGAAGAAATTGCAAAAGAGTATCCGGAAGTGAAACTCTCACATATGTATGTGGACAACGCAGCGATGCAACTTATCCGTGATCCAAAACAGTTTGACGTTATGCTCACAGGAAATATTTTTGGAGATATCTTAAGTGATGAAGCAAGTATGCTCTCCGGCTCTATCGGTCTTTTACCGTCGGCTTCTGTGGGTGCGAAAATAGGTGTTTATGAGCCTATTCACGGTTCTGCTCCAGATATCGCAGGTCAAGGTATCGCTAACCCGATAGCGACTATTTCATCTGCTTCTATGATGCTTCGTTACGCACTTGGAGAAATCGCAGCTGCAAATAAAATAGATGAAGCGATTAAAAGAGCACTGAGTGAAGGTTATAGAACACAAGACCTTGCACAATACGATGCAAAAGAAGTTTGCTCAACTAGCGAAATGGGTTCTATCATCGCAAATTATGTTGCAAAATGCAAACACTAACACTCGCAAATATTTATGAACTACAAGGTCTCAAAGAAGAGGCCTTGGAAATTTACAAAGAAATCTTGAAAAAAAACCCACAAAATAGCGAAGCTAAAATTGCGATACGCAGACTCTCCGGTATGCGAAAAAAATATCTCAATGTCAATACGCAGATGAAAGAGTTTTTTTTGAAAATGGATACGGATGTCGAGTTTAAAGAGTTTGAAAGGTGGTTGTTAAAATTATGGAATTAAAAGATGTAATACTCTCTACGCTTGCAGAGATGGAAGATGACCATATCATCGAGAAACAGACGGCAGGTTTTTTAGAAAAAAAAGAAGTTTCTTCTCCAAAACTTACACAAAAAAGTGTAGAAGAAAACTATGATGATGACGAAGAGGAAGAGCACTCTTCTACGGATAGTGAAGTAAAATATTTGAGTTCTATCCGTGAGCGTCTTTTGGTTCTTTTTGAAGGTTTTCAAGCACCAAACAATGCAAATATCGAAGCAAAAGTAGATATGACACTTAACTTTTTAGAATATGTGTTAGCAACCATAGACTCTCGTGTAGAGATGTTAGAAAAAGGAAATAAAAAGTGAGTCAATTTAGAGTTCTAATAGATACAAATGATGAGAAAGGCTTGGTAAACAAAGTCTCTTCTGTTTTTTATAAACTTGATTTAAATATTCTTACAAACAGTGAATTTGTTGATAAAGAAAATAATAAATTTTTTATGCGAAGTGTCGTTGATGGTGATGTGAATTTAGAAGATATTAGCAGTGCGCTTGAGGATATTTTACCTCAAGGCACAAATATTGATGTTATCGAGCCAAGCAAAAAAAATATCATCATTATGGCTACAAAAGAGATGCATGCCTTGGGTGATATACTTATCCGTCATGAAGCAGGCGAACTTGAAGCCAATATCCTTGCGGTTGTCTCAAACTATGACACACTTCAGTCTTTGGTTGAGAAGTTTGATATTCCATTTATAACTATCTCTCATGAAGGTCTCGATCGCGAAGAACATGAAACAAAGATACTTGAATGTTTGGCTACTTTTAAAGATGTCGATTATATCGTTCTTGCAAAATATATGCGTATTCTTACACCGCGTTTTGTGGAAGCATATGAAGATAAGATTATCAATATTCATCACTCTTTCTTACCTGCGTTTATAGGTGCGAATCCTTATAAGCAGGCTTATGACAGAGGAGTGAAGATTATCGGGGCTACTTCGCATTTTGTCAATAATAATCTTGATGAAGGGCCGATTATCGCGCAGGAAGTCATTCATGTTGACCATGCCTATGGCTGGAAAGATATGCAAAGAAAAGGTAAAGACGTTGAAAAGATAGTCCTCTCCCGTGCACTCAAGCTTGCACTTGAAGACAGAATTTTTGTTTATGCAAACAAAACAGTTATATTTTAGTCATTTGATTTATTGGAGAAGATGTGTTTAATTTAGTGCTTGTTCATCCACAAATACCAAATAATACCGGAGCCATAGGACGACTATGTGTAAACGCAGGAGCATCACTGCATCTTATAAAACCTATAGGATTTGATATTGATGAGAAAGCTGTTAGACGTGCAGGATTGGATTATTGGCATAAGCTTGATCTTCATGTTTGGGAGAGTTTGGAAGATTTTTTTGCTAACAATATTATCACTGATAATGCCTATTTTGCTACAACAAAAACTGACAAGCCTTACTTTAATGCTGCATTTAAAGAGGGTGATTTTATATTTTTTGGAAGCGAAACAGCTGGTATTCCTGAGGATATTTTGCATAAATATAAAGAGCAAAACATAACGATTCCGATGACAAAAGAGGGCAGAAGCTTAAATCTTGCGATAAGTACAGGTATAGTTCTCTATGATGCTATCAGACAAAATTTTGCCACATTTTCAAAATAAATAAAAGATAGAAGGAAGCTTTACATGAGCACATTTGTGGATATCATTATGATTGTTTTGTTTATATTGTTTATGGTCTTTATATTTGGTGGTTATCATAAAACAAAATCTGCAAAACGTGAAGCGGATGCAAAAAAAATTCAAGACGAACTTGAGGCACAGGTCTAAAAAATTTTACTTGCCCATAGCTCCATTTTATTTTCAAATTTCTCAAATATACTTTCTGCATTTTTTATAATAATTGACATTTTCAATCCTTTTATTTTTTATTATAATATGTATTTTTGACACTTTAATTAAATTTAATGGCAAATTGTCATAATTATTTTGACTTTATTGCAAATATGCACTATAATTATCTTAATAAATAGAAAAATCAAGGAGTGTCTTATGAATAGTTTTTCGGAAATAGTGGAAGAGATAAAAAGTATCGTCTCTAATGATTTTGGATCGAGAAAGATTTTTGATAAAGATGTTGCAGATGTTTTAGGTATCAGCCAGATGAATTTTGCGACAATGAAGAAAAGAAACAAAGTTCCTTTTGCGGAACTTTTGGATTTTTGTGCAACAAAATCCATCTCTATAAACTGGATGTTATATGGGCAATCTCCAGAGAGTCTTATAGAATCTACAAATAAATTTTATATAGTAAAATATTTTAATGATATAAACGCAAGTGCAGGCGGAGGAGCGGATGTCGCGTGCGAAGCATTGGAAGAACTTGAGATACCCGAAGCTTTTGTGCCGATACTAGGTGGTGAAAGAGAACTCAAAAACATAGAAGCTATCAATGTCTCCGGTGATTCTATGGAACCGACATTTTCTTACAATGACATCGTCTTTATCAATAGAACTAAAACGGATCTTGGACGCGGAGGTATCTTTACTATACGAACTGAAGCGGGGCTTTTTATCAAAAGAGTGGTACGCCGAATCGATGGAAAAATAGATATAATATCTGACAATAAAGTCTATGATACACAAACACTTCACCCAAATGAATTGGAGGTTGTAGGGCGTGTTGTGGGCAGATTTGGAAATGTTGACTAAAAGGTTTTTTTTGTTGCAGCTTGTTTATATATTTGTCGTTGCGTTTTTGTTTTTTGGATGTTCTAGTAAAAATATAGAGCCAAAAGTAGAACAAAGGACTCCGATTTATGATTTGGTACATCTTCCTCAAAATCCTGAAGCGTACACAAAAGATATAAATTTTACTGCTTCTACTTCAGATATACAAAAAAAATTTGAACGTTCTTATTTTAAAGTTTGGAATATTGAAAAACATAGCACATTACTTGAAGAAATAAAGTGGCCATTTCGCTCCTATACTCTCAATAATAGTTACGGAGAAAACCTTCAGCCGCATACACAAAGTTTTTTTGATACGATGTATGAAAACTCAAATTTTGATGCATTTTCTACTCTCAACAAAAGGGCTATAACTTTATGTCGTGTTGATATGAGACTTTTTCCCACAAATACACCACTTTTACATAATCCTTCTCTAGCGGGAGAAGGTTTCCCTTTTGATTATCTTCAAAACAGTGCTGTTCATGCAAATAAGCCAGTTTTTGTTTCGCATTATTCAAAAGACAAAGAATGGGTCTATATATTTAGCAGTTTTGCATCCGGATGGGTCAAAACAAAAGAGATAGCATTTTTAGAAAAAACATATACTGATTTGTGGCAAAACGCAGAGCAAGTTTTTTTTACACAGGATAATATCGCACTTCATGATGAAGAAGAAAATTTCCTTTTTAAATCTAAAATTGGAATGATGTTACCGTTGATTGAAGAAGACGAGGAAAGTTATACGCTTCTAGCTGTATCTTCTTATAAGACATCTGAGCCTCTTTTTGTAACAACAAAAATATCCAAAGCTTTTGCACATAAAGAAAAACTTGATTTTACAAGTGAAAATCTCAATAATATTGTGGGTCAACTTTCTATGTCGCATTATGGCTGGGGCGGGATGTATGATCAGAGAGATTGTTCATCCATGCTCAGAGACTTGTTCGCACCTTTTGGTATTTGGCTTCCAAGAAACTCCTATAGCCAAAGCAAAGTAGGTCAGGTTATCAGCTTTGAGGGTATGAGTGATGAAGAAAAAATAAAAATTATCAAAGAAAAAGGCGTCCCATTTAAAACGCTTTTGTATAGAAAAGGACATATAGTTTTATATGTAGGAACAGTTGAAAATGAAATTGTAATTTTTCACGATACCTGGGGTATCCGAACTTTAAAAGATGGAGTAGAGGGAAGAATAATTATCGGTAAAGCAGTATTTAGCTCTCTCTATTTGGGCAAAGAACAAAAAAATTACGATAAAAATACAGCAATGTTACAAAGCCTTAAAAGTATGAATATACTTTTTTAAGCTTTGATATCGAGCATAGAACCTAAAATATCATCTTGAGCTTTGATAGCTGTTACATTTACAGCATTGCCTTTGCTTGCGATGATTTGGTCTGTAATCTCTTTGGAAAGGTCTGTCTGGCTTTTTGCCGATCCAGTGCTATTTGCCATGCGAGTATCTGCTTTTAGCCCGTTAGCAGTTTCGGAAATCTTTGTGTCCTTTGGAACATAACCATCCGTATTTGCGTCGGCTATATTACTAGCACTTGCGTTTAGCATAGTTTGATGCGCTTGCATAGACGAAATGTTACTTGATATATTCATAATATACTCCTTAGTCTGCACTATTGTAATACGAAGAGCATAAAAATATCTTTATACTTTCGTATTAGCAACAATTCTAATGTAAATCAGAATTGAGTTTGATCTCTCTTTTTGAGCGAGATACTGTGATTTCTCCGTTTGTAGAGTTTTGTCTAAAATGAAGCCCGTTGAGTCCGGCTAATTCTTTGCCTTTAAAGATAGAACCTTCAAATACCGTATCATTATTTACTTCTTTTATTTTTGCAAGTTCTGCATCTTTGATACTTACTTTTGTTCCCTCAAGAATAGCAAGACCTGCATCGATAATACATCCATCACCCAGAGGAATACCACATGTTGAGTTTGCTCCAAGAAGGGTGTTTTTTCCTATTGAGATAGGATTGCCATCTGTACCGCTGAGTACGCCAAGGATAGAAGCACCTCCGCCAACATCACTGCCTGCACCAACGATAGCAGAAGAAGAGATACGACCCTCAACCATAACTGGACCTGTTGTTCCTGCGTTGAAGTTGATGTATGAAGCACCAGGCATTACAGTCGTTCCAGCTGCGAGTTGCGCACCAAATCTTACCTTTGAAGTATCTAAAATTCTTGTATTGTCTGCCGGAATGATGTGCTGTAAAAAGCGAGGGAATTTATCTACAAAATCAATGTGAGGATATTCATTTGCTAGTTTGAGCTCTATTTCAAACTCTCTGAGGTAATCAAGTTCTATCGGTTGTCCGCTTGACCATGCAACATTTGGAAGTGCTCCAAACGCACCATTGAGGTTGACACCTCTTAGAGATACTTTAGCCTGAGACATAGCGTAAAGTTTAAGATATGTTGCTTCTACGCTCATGAGTGGTTTATCCTCAAAGATAAAAGTCACTTTAAACTCTCCTTCAAGGCTACCGTTGTTGATGATTTGAGAATAGAGTGAAGAGACGACTTGGATGTTTTTGTGCGCATCTCCGTGAGCTTCATCGGCATAAGGAGTAAACGCATTGAGTGCACTTTTCAAAAACGCAAGGTTGATAGTACAAACAACTTCACTTTGAGTGAAATCTACATTTATTCCTTGTTCCGCAAGCGCTTTGATAAAGATGGCTGCACTTCCAAAGTTTTCATTCCAGTTGATAAAAGGATAGGTTGCCTGAAGTGTTTTATCAACATTTAGTTGCCCTAAGTCAACTCTACAGATACCAAACGCCAAAGGATCTTTATAGTTTGGAGTTGTAGATTTTATCTCTTGTATCAGTGCTTTAAACGCATCTGTTGTTTGAATGATTTCCATTGAATTCTCGCTTAAATAATTTATTTGCGGCATTATACTTAAAGAATGCTAATGACTTTTTGTATATACTAAAAAATCAATTTGAGGACACAGACAATGGATAAATGGCTCGAACTTTTAAGAAAAAATGATTATATGGGTGTCAAACAGTATCTCAAAAATGGGGCAGATTTGAGTGCTACAAATGAGAGTGGTGAGTCTGTTTTGGCTTGTGCTCTACGAAGTAGATGCGATTTTGATTTGTTAAAACTTCTTATCGAAAGTGGTGCAGATATTTTTGATTTTGATGATGAGGGTGTAAGTATCTTTGATATGGCCATCACTTATGACAATGTAGAAATGGTTCAGTACCTTATTGACAAAGAAATTGATGTGAGTAAAACAAGTAGAAGAAGCGGTTTCACTCCACTCATGGCAGCTGCGTGTTATGGACGAGTAGAAATTGCAAAGATTTTGATTGCGCAGGGCGTAGATCAAAACGCTTTGGATTCAAAGGGTTTTTGTGCAGCAGATTTTGCGAGAAAAATGAATAAAAAAAGTATCCTTGCCCTTTTGGAATATGATCCAAATAGTCCAAAAAATACAACCTACGCGAGATAAGGTCAAAGCCTAAGTGTTAGTCGAAAAACTTTCCTTGTTTTGTGTTGTCAAGGGGTTTTCTTTTTTCTTTTTCAAGCCATTCCTGAAGAAGAGACTCGATAACTTTACTCAAACTCATTTTATATCTATCCCTTGAATATTTCATCGAATCTTCCCAGGTTTTTTTGTCTATTAGCAAACTTCTTGTGACTTCATCTTTTGGTTTCATATTGTACCTTGTGTGTTTTATTGATTGGATGTATAAGCAGTTATTTTATATTTTAAAAGTGTAGTGGTGTTTCTCTTCTTTTGATTCTTTTTTGGACGGAAGCAGAAAACTTCTATAAATAACATATATGAAAAGTATGAGCAATAAAAGTACCAATAAGCCAATCAACATGCCAAACCCCTCTAAAAATGATTTTATAGAGTAGTATCGACATAGTTCATCTATTACATTAATTTATATTCAATATTTTTATTTTGTAGCTCATGACAAAAAAGCCGGAACTGTTTTTCTACACTGCGTTTATCTGTTCCGCTAAGTGAAAGTTCTACAGATGCTTTGTTGTCACTAAATATAGGAAGAGAGGAAAGCTCTATATCATCTGGAATTTGCAACATGAGCGAGATAAGTGTATTTTCACTTGTCTGTGCGAGTAGGGTACATCTAAATTTCTCTTTTGCATCACTAAACGCAGTCTTAATAACGCTACTTATCATCGGATGTGCCATCTGTGGAAATCCTGGTACAAAAAAGAAACGATTTTCCAGTGAAAAACCGGACATATTATTGACTGGATTAAAAAGTAGTTGTGCACCTTGTGGAAGTTCTGCCATATGGATACGATGTGGATAAGCTTCATCGCCGAAGCGATCAAGTATATCTTGTGTAAATTTCTCATGTGCATGGAGTGGTTTTGCGGTGAAAATCTCAGCAGCTATTTCACGTGTCAAATCATCAGGAGTAGAACCAATGCCTCCAAAAGAGAACATCACTGCGTTTTGATCTGCTTGGATAAGTCTGTAGCAGTTTTGTATAAGCTTTTTGTCGTCTTTGATGATAAAAGAAGCAAAGAGCTCATGTCCATATTTGGCGAGTTCATTTTGAAGAAACTCAAAATGCTTGTCAGTGCGTCTTGCGTTTAAAATTTCTGTCCCGATAATCATTGCATAAAAGTTCATCTGTTCTACTTTTTTGCAAATTATAGTATTATTTCATAAATAATAAACGAGGGTAAAATATGTCTTATGCACAAAAACTAGAAGAATTGATAACTAAAACGGTTATCCCTGATATCGACGAGAGATTGGATGAAATCTTTGAAGAGATTGCTGGAAGTAAAGAAGCAACAGAAGATGCTAAAGAAGAGATAGAAGAACTTCAAGAGTTTAAAGCTGACCTTCAAGATGTCCTCACAGATATCAAAAACAATGAAATAGATGAAGAAGAGTGTCAAGAGCTTATCGAAGATATTCTTGAAGCTCAAGAGCACAATGGCGATGATGATGAAGACGAAGATTTCGGCTTTAAAGACGAAGACGAAAAATAAGCTTACAGTTAGTTTTAACCTCGTTTGAATATAATTTCATCAACAAAATAGATTAGGACACATATGAGAATAATATTACTAGGAGCTCCAGGTGCCGGAAAAGGTACTCAAGCTCAATTTTTGACCAAAAAATACAACATCCCTCAAATCTCGACGGGTGATATGCTTCGCGCCGCTATCAAAGCCGGCACAGAGATGGGAAAAATGGCTAAAGCAGCTATGGACGCAGGGCAACTTGTCACAGATGAAATCATCATCGGACTGGTAAAAGACCGTATCGCAGAAGATGATTGTAAAAATGGTTATTTACTGGATGGTTTTCCTCGTACGCTTCCTCAAGCGGATGCTGTGACAAACGCAGGTATCGCTATTGACGCTGTTATCGAGATTGATGTTCCTGACTCAGAGATCGTCAAACGTATGTCAGGTCGTCGTGCACACTTGGCATCAGGGAGAACATACCACATACTTTACAACCCACCAAAAGTGGAAGGTAAAGATGATGCGACTGGTGAAGATCTTGTGCAGCGTGATGATGATAAAGAGTCTGTTGTTCTTGATCGCCTCAAAGTCTATCATGAGCAAACGCAACCTCTTATAGGTTACTATAAAGCTCAAGCGGCTAAAGTCACTACTTTAACTTATATAACTGTTGATGGCACAGCGCATATCGACGAAGTCGAATCGGCTATAGTTTCTCAACTAAGTTAATTGAACCTTTTGGTTCAATTATATTTTAGAAGATATATAACTTCCCATCTCAGCAACTATCGCCTCGATAGTTCCTTCACCCGAAATTACTTTTAGAAGATCTTTCGCACTGTAAAAAGCTTGTATTTCAGAGAGAGGTTCTGTGTAAACTTTCATACGATTATCAAAGACTTCCGTATTGTCATCAGCACCGCGAGCACGACCGAGAACCCTGTCTCTTGCAGTCTCTTCACTTACATGCACCTCTATAACGCTGCAAAGTTTTAAAGATGCATCACTGCTCATGTAGCTATCAAGTGCATTTAATTGCTCCATACTTCTTGGGTAACCATCAATAATTATGATGTCCGTAGGAGCATTTTTGATTGCGTTTACGATAGTCTCTATCGCTATTTTGATGGGGACGATGAGACCTTTGGAGATGTAGTTGTTGATCTCAAGTCCGAGCGCACTACCGCTTGCAACTTCCCCACGGAGCATATCACCGGTAGAGTAGTGTGTTATCGCTGCGTTTTGTGCTGCGATGAGTTCCGCATCTGTTGTTTTACCGGAGCCTGGTGCTCCGATAATCAAAAAGAGTTTCTTCATAAGAAAAATTACGCTTTTGCTTTATCGCGCAAACGAATATGTAGGTCTCTGAGTTGTGTCGCATCTACTTCACTTGGAGCTTTTGTAAGGATACAAGAAGCTTTTTGTGTTTTAGGGAATGCGATAACGTCACGGATACTTGATTTTTTGGAAAGAAGCATCATAAGTCTGTCAAACCCTATAGCAAAACCACCGTGTGGAGGTGCACCAAACTTGAGTGCATCAAGTAAGAAACCAAATTTTTCTTGCGCTTCTTCTTCGCCGATACCTAAAAGTTTGAAGATCTCTTCTTGCATCGCTTGTTTATGGATACGGATAGATCCGCCGCCAAGCTCCGTACCGTTGAGTACGATGTCATAAGCGATAGATTCTATCTCTTCTATGTCATCTTTGTCTGTATCTTTTGGTTGTGTAAATGGATGATGCAGTGCTTTTACGCGTCCGTCTTCTACTTCAAACATAGGAAAATCAACTACCCACACGAACTCATAAGCGTCTTTGTCAGCAAGGTTCATTCGCTCATGCTCTGCGAGGAAAATTCTCAGTCGTCCCATATAATCCCATACAGTTTTTTTATCACCTGCACCAAAAAATACAACATCACCAAGTTCCATACCAAGTCTCTCAACTAAAAGAGCGATATCTTCTTCAGTGAAAAATTTGATAAGTGGACCTTTGAGACCATCTTCTTTCATCTGAAAATAGCCAAGACCCTGCGCACCGAATTTACGTACAAAATCTTCAAAGCTTTTCATCTCGCGTTTTGAAAATATCAAATCAGCTCCAGGGACTTTGAGGGCTTTGATACGGTTTTTGTGTGGTTGTTTTGCGATATTTGTAAAGATTTCATTGTCACATCTTTCAAATATATCAATAACGTCAACCATTTTAAGGTCATATCTGAGGTCAGGCTTATCAGAACCATACCATTCCATTGCGTTTTTATAAGTGATACGATTAAAAGGAGGTTTGATCTCTACGCCACATGCGCCAAACATCGCTACAAGGAGCTCTTCGGCGATCTTGATAACATCTTCTTGGTCACAAAAACTCATCTCAACATCTATTTGCGTAAACTCAGGTTGTCTGTCCGCACGTAAATCTTCATCACGGAAACATTTTGCTATCTGGAAATATCTATCAAATCCGCCAACCATCAAAAGCTGTTTGAAAAGCTGTGGAGACTGAGGCAGTGCATAAAATTCACCGCTATGAACACGAGAGGGTACAAGATAATCTCTCGCACCCTCTGGCGTAGATTTTGTGAGTATCGGAGTTTCAACTTCCAAAAAGCCGTTTGCATCCAAAATATTTCTCGCAGCAATCGCCGCTTTTGAACGAAGACGGAAAGTCTCATACATATCAGGATCTCTCAGCTCAAGATAACGGTATCTGAGTCTCGTCTCTTCTCCTACGTTTTTATCACCAATCACAAAAGGAACCGGAGCACTTCTATTTTCGATGATAAGTTCAGTTACCATAATTTCAATAGTGCCTGTTTTAAGGCGAGGGTTTACCAAACCTTCTCCACGATGACGTACTACACCTTTTGCGATAAGAACAAACTCATCACGAACTTCATTGGCAACTTTGTGTGCGGCTGCGTTGTGCTCAGGGTCACAAGTTAGTTGCACCAAACCTGTTTTGTCGCGTAAATCGATGAAGACGATACCGCCATGATCACGGCTATTATTAGCCCAACCAGTCAGAACGACGCTCTCTCCTACATTTACTTCACTTACATCTGTACAATAATGGCTTCTCATAAATAGTGAGTCCTAAAAATAATTTTCGCGATTATAACCAAACTAGCCTTACATAAATATGAGTAGCACTCTTATGAAATTTCACATGACAATTTGCAATATTTTTTATTTTTTACTCCCAAAAGTGTATAATCAAGGAAAATATTTAGATTTTTTACTTGTGTTTATAAAGGATAGTGTGTGCAAAAAAAAGAGATTAAAAAAGTTGGTGTCATTTTACGACCTTCAACGCCTGAACTTAAGAGTACTTTTTTTAAACTGGAAAAAATTTTTAATAAATATGAAATTGAAGTTTATATTGACAGTAACAGCGGCGGTATGATTGATGTTATGGGTATGAATTTTGAACTTCTCTGCAAGCAGTGTGATGCACTCGTAACTGTAGGCGGTGATGGAACACTTATCTCCACTGTGCGTCGCAGTTTCAATTACGATATTCCCGTGTTTGGTGTTTATGCAGGAAAACTAGGCTTTTTAGCAGATGTAAGCGTAGATGAATTAGATGCATTCGTAGGTAATCTAGTCCGTAGAAAGTACCGTATTGATGAGCGTTCCGTCTTAGAAGCGAATTTTGTAAAAAATGGCGAAGAGATTAAGATGTTTGCGTTTAATGATATCGTTTTAACCCGTCCTTCGATATCCAATATGATAACTATTCAAACACTCGTAGATGGTAAAGCCTTTAACACTTATTATGGAGATGGTGTGATCGTCTCAACACCGACAGGCTCGACTGCGTACAATCTCTCAGCCGGGGGACCTGTTTTGTTTCCTTTAACACAGGTTTTTACACTTACACCTATCTGTCCGCATTCTCTCACCCAAAGACCGGTTGTGCTTCCCGGGACATATTCGATAGAGATGCGTACACCGACAAATCCAGCACTTATGATCGTTGATGGGCAGGATATGCTTGAAATCGAGATGGATCAAAGTGTTTCTATCAAACTTGCGACAAAAACTGCCAAACTTATACACAGGGAAGAGTTTAACTATTTTGATGTTTTGAAACAAAAGTTAAATTGGGGAGAATAGAAAATGATTGAGAGGTTTTATCTCAAAGATTATCTGAGTTTTAAGGAAGTCGATCTTGAACTTTCGTCGGGTTTAGTAGTATTTACAGGACCAAGCGGAAGTGGTAAATCTATTCTAGTAAACTCCATTCTTTCTTCTTTGGGCGCAAGCAGCTGCGAAGCGGCGCTATGCGAATCAAGTGTCACTTGGGATATCAACTTGAACGATATCGGCATAGAAAGTGATGAAATAAATGTTTTTAAACAGACAAAAAAAGAGAAAACACGCTATTTTGTCAACAATCAAAGTGTTTCAAAAAAGTCGATGAATGAACTCGCTTCTGGATATTTACGACATTTGAGCCTTAAAGACTACAGCGACTTTGAAAATGAAAACCTGCTTGCCATACTTGATGAGAGACTCGATACTAAAAAAACAAAATTACGAGAAATACAAGCGCGATATAAAAGCTGTTTCGTAGAGCATAAAGAGGCAAAGTCA
Organism: Sulfurimonas sp.; assembly: GCA_028689055.1. Lineage (GTDB taxonomy): Bacteria > Campylobacterota > Campylobacteria > Campylobacterales > Sulfurimonadaceae > Sulfurimonas. The sequence goes on from JAQTWZ010000008.1 coordinate 17,515, forward strand.
GCACTTCAAAAGATAGAAGATGAAGAAAAACGTATTGTAGAACTCAAAGAGTTTGTTTCTTTTGAGATACAAAAGATAGAGGATATAAATCCTCAAGTATCTGAAGATGAAGACCTTTTGCTTATAAAAAAAGAGCTTTCCAAAAAAGAAAAAGTTTTACAGAGTATTTCACAGGCAAATAAAATCTTTGAAAGCGAACATCATGCGATAGCAGCACTTGATGCTTTGGATATAAACAGCTCTTTTTTTAGCGATGCGCTCAATGAGCTAAGAGCTACACTTGACAGTGCTCAGGAAAAATTTTCTGCACTTGATGAAATCGATGTAGAAGAAGTTCTCAATCGTATTGAAGAACTTAGCGCGTTAAAACGACGTTATGGTACGATAGAAGATGCGCTCATGTACAAAGAGAAGAAAAAACTTGAACTTGCAAAATATGAAAATATAGAGATAGAGAAAAAAGATTTAGAACAGAAATATATATTTTTGGACAAAGAGCTGCGTTTACTAGCACAGGAGATGACAGAGCTTAGAACAAAAGAACTTCAGTTTTTTACAGTTGATCTGAACAAATATCTCAAAGAACTCTATCTTCGAGAAGCGCAAGTTAGTATAGAAGAGATGCCATACTCGGAGTTTGGTAAAGATATGGTGGAGATAAATCTCAATAATGTTGCACTGCAAAAAATAAGTACGGGAGAGTTTAACAGACTCAGACTCGCTGTTTTGGCCTTAAAATCAGAATTTATGAAACAAAACGGCGGCGTATTGATGCTTGATGAGATCGATGCAAACCTTAGCGGAGAGGAGTCCATGAGCGTAGCAAAAGTTTTGAGACAGCTCTCTAAATATTTTCAGATTTTTGTAGTCTCACATCAGCCGCAACTCACATCCATGGGAGATCAACACTTTCTTATTTATAAAAAAGGAGAGGTTTCTTTTACAAAAGAGCTCGATTTTGAAGAGAAGATTGATGAGATTGCACGCATAATAAGTGGGGAAAAAATTTCAGATGAGGCAAAAGTATTTGCCAAAGAACTTTTGGAGGCTGCAAAATGTGTTTCATAATCTCCATAATCTCTGCCATTCTCGCGTATAACTTTTTTATAGCGGGCAACTTACTTTTAGCTGGTGGTTCGGCTTTAGTTTGCTGCTTTTTTATCTACTTAATGGTGAAAAATATATTATACGTTAAAAAATTAAAAGAGAAAAAAAGTGATAATTGATACACATATACATCTGGACGATAAAAGATATGAAGAAGACTTAGATGCGGTGCTCGTGCGCGCACGAGATGGCGGAGTTAAACGCTTTATCATTCCCGGCGCAGATCCTTCGACACTTCCTAGAGCCGTAGAAATCGCAGAGAAATACGATGATGTTTATTTTGCTATAGGTGTCCATCCTTATGATATGGCTGCGTTTGAAGCGCTTGATTTTGAGCTTTATGTGCATCACAAAAAGTGTGTAGCTATCGGAGAATGTGGACTTGACTATTTTAGGCTTGAAGGATGCGATGAGGAAAAAGAGCTTGAAAAACGCAGACAAAAAGAAGTTTTTGCAGCTCAGATAGAAATCGCTAAAAAGTACAAAAAACCTTTGATTGTACATATTAGAGACGCTTCAAGAGATTCTAAAGAGTTATTACTTGCTCATGATGCAAAAGAAGTAGGTGGCGTTTTGCACTGTTATAATGCGGATGATGAGCTACTTAGTCTAGCAAAAGAGGGGTTTTATTTTGGAATCGGCGGTGTTCTCACTTTTAGTAATGCCAAAAAACTTGTAAATGTTTTGCCAAAAATTCCTCAAGATAAACTTCTCATAGAAACAGACGGTCCATATCTTACTCCTATGCCACATCGTGGAGAGAGAAACGAACCATTATATACAACTTTTGTCGCTCAAAAGATTTCTGAACTATTGGAAATAAGCTTAAAAGATATAAAAAATACGACAACACAAAATGCCCTAAAACTCTTTAATATTTTTTAATATGCAAGAGTGATACAACCTCCGAAACTCTCACTACAGCTCAATGTTAATTAAATTTCGCTAGAATATTAGCTTTAAACTACTATATGTGAGCTGCATAAAATGAGATATTTTTTTATATTATTATTACCTATTTTTCTCTATGCAAATTTAGCTTATGGGTCCAACTATAACAAAGAGTTGGCGATTTTAGAATCTTTAAACATAGACCCTTCTTTTATTTACGATCCTATTATGAATGAAATGAGAGAGACAAAAAGTGAAGTAGGTGCGGATCAATATTTTATCAAAAGAATGGATGATGCTTCTCCTTTTGTTCCAACCATAAAAAATATTTTGGCTAAAAACAATGTACCGCAAGAGTTTTTATATCTTGCTATGGCGGAATCAAATTTTGCAAATGAATCATCTTCTGCAAAACGTGCTTCCGGAATTTGGCAGTTTATGCCGGCGACCGCGAAAAAGTTTAATCTCAAGATTGATGAGTATGTAGATGAAAGACAAGATTTTGTAAAATCTACGGAGGCGGCTTCAAAATATCTCACAAAACTTTACGGTCAGTTTGGAAAATGGTATTTGGCTGCTATCGCGTATAATTGTGGAAGCGGCAGATTAAGTAAAGCTATAGAAAAAGCAGGAACGGACGATTTGGCTGTTTTACTTGACAAAGATGAAAAATATATTCCAAAAGAGAGCAGAATATATATACGCAAGATTGTGGCTCTTTCGTTGATAGGAAATGATGAAGAATTTTTGCTTAAAAATGAGTGTGAATATCTTTTAAATAGCTCATGTGCGTTTCCTGTTTCAACGATAAAAGTTTCCCGCGGGGAATCTTTACAGAGATTATCTGAGGTAATTGATGTACCTTTGGCAGATTTGCAAAAATTAAATAGGCATCTTAAGCATGATTTCGTTCCACCAAGTATAAATAACTATACCATTCATATTCCGTATGAAAAACTTGCTGAGTTTAATCAAAACTATACACAGAAGCCTATTGAAAATACCTATAAACATCATGTTGTTGGGAAAGGAGACAGTTTGTTGTATCTAAGTAAAATGTATGGTGTTTCTACAAAAGAGATTATGGAGTTTAATCATCTCAAAACAAGCGCACTTAAAATTAAGCAAACGCTTATTATGCCTGTGCCAAACACGCAAGCTTTTAAAAAGGTTCCAAAAAAACTTTTTCATACAGTACAGAAGGGTGATTCTTTAGTTTCCATAGCAAAGGCACACAAAGTGAGTGTTCAAGATATCAAAGCAAAAAATAATCTGCGAGGTGATATGCTTAAAATAGGTGATAAATTGGAGATTTATGAATAAGTTAGGTGTATTATTTTTGACTGCAACGGTATTGTTTATCAGTGGGTGTAGTACGCGTGGCGTTGGGACTCATGGTGGTTCTGTTGCTCCTGATACATCCGCAACACCGACGGTATATTCGGCAGATACAAACGAATATCGTACAGGTTTGGATCAAAAAGATTTTGCTCATCCTACGATGCGATCCTATGTTGTTTACGGTATTGAGTATCAGCCGACTCCGGTTTGTGTTGGAGATGAGTTTAGCGGAAGTGCAAGCTGGTATGGACCTGATTTTCACGGGAAATTAACATCAAATGGTGAAACATACAACATGTATGACATGACAGCGGCACATAAAACAATGCCAATGAATACAATCGTTAAAGTCACAAATCTTAATAATAATTTGAGTACGGTTGTGCGTATAAATGACAGAGGTCCATTTGTAGGAACTCGTATCATCGATCTCTCCAATACTGCAGCCAATAAGCTTGATATGGTAAAAAATGGCACAGCTCCGGTCAAAGTTGAAGTTTTAGGATATTATAAATACGACTTAAATGATCGCAATGATATCGGTTCGCCTATGAATAAAAATAAAAAAATTGATCTTGCCGAACCAACAATTCATCCTCGTCCAATTGCTCCAAAAGTAGTGCCACCTGGGACTTCGTATGCTTTACAGATAGCATCTTTTAGTAAAATAGAAAGTGCTATCAAAACGCAGGAGACTTTCAAGGATGATAATGGATACAAAGCAGAAATCAAAGACGTAGAAAATGAAAACGGAAGAATTTTTAAAGTTTGGATTAAAGGTTTTAAGAATGAACAGGAAGTGCAAGATTACAAAGCACTCGGCTATTTTAAAAATGCATTTATCGTAAGAGAGGATTGATAAAAGATGATAACGAAAACAAGAAAAACAAAAGAGACTGATATTACTATTTCCCTTGAGATTATGGGGAGTGGTGAAAGTAATATAAATACGGGTGTCGGTTTTTTAGATCATATGCTTGAGAGCTTTTCAAAGCACTCACTTATGGATATTACAATCAACTGTCAAGGTGACACACATATAGATGATCACCATAGCGTAGAAGATATTGGCATAGTTCTAGGCTCTTTAGTAGCAGAAGCGCTTTACCCTATCGTAGCAATGGAGCGTTTCGGAAGTGCAAATATTGTTATGGATGAAGCATGTGTGGGATGTGATTTGGATTTAAGTAATAGACCATTTTTAGTCTATGAGCTTGATGTTCATGGCAAAGTAGGGCATTTTGACACGGAACTTGTAGAAGAATTTTTTAGAGCTTTTGTCCTAAATGCAAGAATAAGTGCGCATATAGTTGCACAGAGAGGAAAAAATAGACACCATCTTATTGAGGCTGCGTTTAAGTCTTTGGCTGTGGCACTTCGTAGAGCAATAGCTAAAAATGAGAGAGTGGGTATCCCAAGTACAAAAGATGTTTTATGATTAAGCTTTTAGTATTGGATGTGGACGGATGTTTGACGGATGGGGGTATCATTTATTCGGAAAATGGCGATGAGATTAAAAAGTTTCATGTAAAAGACGGTTTTGGAATACGTGCATGGTTAGAACTTGGAAATGAAGTCGCAATTATCACAGGAAGAAAATCAGGTATTGTCGCTAAACGCGCGAAAGAACTTGGTATCAAACATCTGTTTCAAGATGTGAAAAACAAAAAACTTGTATTGCAAGAACTCTTACAATCTTTATCTCTTGATCCAAGTGAAGTTGCTGCTATTGGAGATGATATCAACGACTTTACAATGTTGCAATATGTTGCCAAAAGTTTTACTCCTAAAGATGGCGTACCAGAAGTACAAGAGATCGTAGATACTGTTTTGAGTAAAAATGGTGGTGATGCTGCTGTTAGAGAGATGATAGATATTCTCATCGCTGCTAATGGACAAAAAAAAGAATTTTTGGCTTTGTGGATATGAATATAAACGGTTTCTTTATCGTTGTTTTGATTGGTTTAACTATGATTTTTACACTGTTTAAACCTCTCAATCTAAAAACGCAGGACTTTGCTGAGACGCCTTCTCTTGATATTAAAACATTTACGCTTTATGAACTTGATAGAGTTGGAATCACTACGTTGATGCACGGTGAGAGTGCTCTGCGGTATGATGATCGTTATGTTGTAGAAAAAATTGACTATACAGACAATGCAAAAAAATATAGAACTACAATGCTCGCAGAGAATGGAATATACAAAGATAATATTGTCAATTTGAGCGGAAATATCATCTATAATAGAGAAGATGGTCTTGTCTTTAAGACGCAAAAAGCGGATTACGACAGAATCGCTAAAATCGTCTCTTCTACGACTGATTACACAGCGTATATGGGCAAAAGCAGCGTAAAAGGTTCTTCCTTAAAATATAACGCTCAAGAGAAAAAGTTAGAATCAACAAGAGTACAAATAGTATATCAACTTAAAGAGGAAAAATTATAATGCGTAGTATCTATTTAATATTTTTTTTAGCGCTATCACTTTATTCACAAGAATTAAAAATAAAAGCAGATTCATTCTCTGCAGATGAAAAATCCGGCATTTCCGTCTTTACAGGCAGTGTCAATATTCTCAGAAACAATGATGAGCTAAACGCAACAGAAGTTACGGTTCATACGGATAGTAACCATAAACCTCTTAAGTTTGTTGCAGTTGGTAATGTTTCTTTTTATATTGAGACAAAAAGTGGTTCAATATACAATGGAGTTGCACAAAAAGTGCTTTATATTCCGGAAAAGAAAGAGTATTATTTTTATAACAACGTTCATTTGAAACAACTTGATGAAAACAAAGAGATTATCGGTGATGAAGTCGTGCTGAAAGCGACAGAAGGAAAAGCGCACGCAAAAGGCAAAAAAGATGGTCCTGTAGTTATGATATTTAATATGCAAAATCAAGAAGAAGAAAAAGGAGAATAATTATGGTAGAAATCGTTGAGTCAACCTTTATCACTTCAGCCCCCAATGTTCAGAGTGCTCCTGAGTCTCTTGAACAAAATGAGGTTGTTTTTATGGCTCGTTCAAATGTGGGTAAAAGCTCACTTTTAAATGCGTTTACAAATCATAAAGGTTTGGCAAAAGTTTCGTCAACACCAGGAAAAACACGTCTAATAAATTATTTTGATGTGACATTTATCAATAGAGAAACGGAAGAAAAAAGTTATGCAAAATTTGTGGATTTACCGGGTTTTGGTTATGCAAAAGTTTCAAAATCTATCAAAAGTGACTGGGAAAAAAATCTAACAGATTATATTTCGCAGCGTGAACAGATAAAACTTTTTATCCATCTTATCGACTCAAGACATCCTGATTTAGATATTGATAGATCGGTAACGGAATTTTTGTTGGATAATTGTCGAGAAAATCAGTATATCTTGCAGATATTTACTAAAATAGATAAGTTAAACCAAAAAGAGCAAAGCGCCCTGCGTAGAGAATTTCCTCATGCACTGATGGTTTCAAGTTCTAAAAAACGCGGTCTTTCCAAAGCTATACAAACCGTTTATGATATGCTCAATGGTGAAATAAATGAAAATTGAACTCAAAAAAGCCAGTCTCAGCAATATTGAGATGATGCAAAAACTTGTCGTCCCTGAAGTGGAATCAGGCATTATACTTGCCAGAAGCGAAGATGAGATTGCTACAAATATCAGATCATACACTTTGGCCTATTTTGAAGGTGAAATCGTCGGTTTTTGTGCGCTTCATATACATACGGCTGCACTTGCGGAAGTACGTTCTTTGATAGTAAAAGAGAGCCTTAGAGGTCAAAAAATAGGTGAACAACTTGTCAATAGATGTATTGAAGAAGCAAGTGCTCTTGGACTGCAAAGAGTGTTGACTCTCACATACCGTCAGGGATTTTTTGAGCGTTTAGGATTTGTCGAGATACCAAAAGAGTCTCTTCCAGAACATAAAATTTGGGCTGACTGTATCAAATGTAAACACTTTCCTGTATGCAACGAAGTATCATTAATCAAAAACCTATAACGCTTGCTTTGTATATAATATTTTTTATTATATACGAAAGCATTAGCAATATATATCTTATTTTACCTCCATTATTTGGTGTTTTATTTGTTCTTTTTATGAGAAAAGTCAAACAAGATGATGCTCTTTTTGTTTTTAGCATAGCGTTTTGTTTGATGGTTTATGAAGCGGATAAGGGTTATCTTGCGTTTAGTTCCATTGTCTATTTTGCGCTTCTTTATAAGTTTGTTATACCTAAAATTGTGAAAAATTTCGGATGTGAATCTTGCATCCGTTTTACTTATATTCTACTTGCCTATGTAGGTTTTTATCTTTTTTCTTCACTGATTGCAACTGCTTTTGACCTAGAGGAACCTTTACTGAGTAACTATATACTATACTATATAGTGATTGAATTTTTTATAGTGAGTATATTATGAAAATAAAATTTATCATTTTTCTTTTTTCTATATTTTGGCTTGCTCTTATTGGGCGTGTTTTTTATCTGGCAGTCGAGTCAAATACCTATTATGACAAGCTTTCCCAAAGCAATACTATCAAGATTGAAAAAATTGCTCCTGTGCGTGGTGAGATTTTAGATAGAAATAATCTCCCGATTGCAATCAATAAGCTTGGCTTCAAAATCGAATTGCAACCACATTTGATGTCTGATGAGAAGAAAGATACTTTTAATGAAGAACTTGATTTTTTAATCAAACTTCTACCACAACTTGATCGTGAAGCAATCATCAAAAATTATAAAAAAGGAGATTCATACTACAACCATTCTTTTATAGAAGTCGTGAATTTTATAGCGTATGAGGATATTATTCCTGTATATGCTATTTTAAATCTACGCGATTCTATCAATATTGTTCCTTCTCCAAAAAGATTTTATCCCTACAATGAAATTGCTTCGCATATCATAGGTTATGTAGCCCGCGCAAACCAGAAAGACATCGATGAAGATAATACTCTGGAGTTGATAGGATACACGGGTAAAAACGGCTTAGAAAAATATTACAATGCTTATCTGCAAGGCGAAGAAGGTCGTAGAGAGATAAAAGTAAATGCTAAAAACAAAGAGATAGAAGAACTCTCCTACAAAAGTGCTGTTGAAGATAAAAAGCTCACGCTCAATATAGATATTGAATTACAAAAATATATCTCAGAACTTTTTACAGATAAGTCCGGAGCTGTAGTTGTTATGGATGTCAATGGCTCTATACTCTCTGCAAGTAGTTATCCGGAATATAATCTAAATATATTTGTATCGGGAATGTCTCAAGAGATGTATTCTGAACTCTCTTCAAGTTTAGAACATCCATTTACAAATAAACTTGTCAATGGTTTGTATCCTCCCGGTTCTACTATCAAAACAGGTTTAGGACTGCTTTATATCACAACGGAACTGGATGAGAAATGGAGTGTCAATTGTGAATCAAATCTTCCTTTGGGCGGTCGCGTTTTTAGATGCTGGAAAACGCATGGACATGGGAAAACAGAAATCAATAAAGCTATTCGTGAGAGTTGTGATGATTTTTTTTATAAAGGAAGTCTGATCGTTGGCAATGAAAAGATGGCCGAAGGTCTTATGCGATATGGTCTAGGAAAAAAAACAGGGGTCGATCTTCCAAATGAGTTTATTGGGGTCGTGCCTTCACGTGAATGGAAAAGAAACAAATATAAGCGCTCATGGAATATAGGTGAGACAATTAATACTTCAATAGGTCAAGGAGATTTTCTCACTACACCTATGCAAATAGCGCAATATACGGCGCTCATGGCAACAGGAAAACTTCCGGTTCCACATTTTGCAAAGATGATAGGAGATGAAGTATATGCGCCACAGCCTCAAGAAGTTTTGAGTGAAGAAGAGCTCAAAAAACTTCCAAAAATACAAAAAGCGATGTTTGAAGTTTGCAACACCTCAGGCGGAACAGCTGTGAACTATGTAAAAAAATCTAAAGTTATTCTTGCCGGAAAAACTGGAACAGCGCAGGTTATAGCCATCAAGCAGGACATCAAAAAAAGAGAACTTGAACACGAGATGGATTATTATAACCGGTCTCATGCATGGTTTACAACCTACGGACCTTATAAAGATCCTCAATATGTCGTTTCAGTTCTTGTAGAACATGGGGGACATGGAGGTGCTGCGGCAGGGGATATGGTCTCTAGCATATATAACAAGCTGTTGGAACTTGATTATATAAAGCAGGAAAGTCCTAAGTCCAAGCGCTAAGCGATTTTTTTATCCTTGTGTTCGAATGATAAGACTTTGCGGTAGAGCAAATTTATTGATAAGAGATGCCTCTTTTTCCCGCATTTCACCTTTGTCACTCTCATGGTCAAAACCAAGCAGATGCAGTAATCCATGGATAAAAAGTAAGGCGAGTTCGTCATCACAGCTATGCCCTAACTCTTTGGATTTTTCTTCTACATGAGCGGAAGAAATCACGATACTTCCGGCCAAAGAGGACATAGGCATCTCCACAAAAGGAAAACTGAGCACATCCGTATCTTTGTCAATAGCTCTAAATTCTTTATTTATCTCCCGTATCTCTTCATTTGAGGTGATGATAAGCTCAATATCTTTTTTTGTAAGAGACTCTGCGATACGTTTTAAAAGGGGTTCATTGACTTCAAGTGAAGTTCTGTTATCTAATTCAATCATAAAAGTGATTATAGCAAAGCAGAGCTATATTTTTGAAAATATGCTAAAATCCACTTATGAATTTACATGAAAAAAAGAAAAAAGCGCTCTGTATCATGAGCGGTGGTATGGACTCAACTTTGGCTGCGTATATGATGCGAGAGGCCGGTTATGAGATATTGGCTGTGCATTTCAATTATGATCAAAGAACTCAGGCGAAAGAATTGGTCTGTTTTGAAGCAATATGCAAAGAGTTAGAGATAAAAACGCAATATGTTTTGGATTTGAGTTTTTTCAAACAACTCGGTGCTTCTGCACTTACGGATACCAATATCGATGTGCCTCTTGGTGGTGTTGGAGAGGGTGTGCCTGTTACATACGTACCTTTTCGTAACGGCATATTTTTGAGTATGGCAGCAGCCATTGCTGAAAAAGAGGGTGCTTGTGTTATCTCTATCGGTGTAGTTGAAGAGGATAGTAGCGGTTATCCCGACTGCAGAGAAGCATATATAAAAAGTATGGAACAAAGCATCAATCTTGGCACAAAAGATGAAACGCAGATTGAGATTAGGATGCCGCTTGTGCATCTAAAAAAATCACAGATAGTACAAAAAGCGCTTGAACTTCATGTGCCCCTTGAGCTCACTTGGAGTTGTTATAAAAATGAGGAGAAAGCTTGCGGTCTTTGTGATAGTTGCAGACTTAGATTAAACGGCTTTGCTTTAGCAAATATGCAAGACCCTATAGAGTATGAATGAGATTTTTTTTAAAGAGCTTCGGATCGAACATATCTCCAATCCGAAACTCAAACATAGCTATATAAGTATCAAACCAAACTATAACCCAAACGCAGCTCAAGTTGCAAAAATAGTGCTTAAAACTCCCAAAGTCTCACAAGATTTTATACATGAGCTACTTCTCCAGCGAGAGCAGTGGATGCGTAAACAGATTTTAAAATTTCAAAAAACAAAACCAAAAGAGATAAATCTTGAAGACGAAGTGCTACTTTTTGGAGAAATATACAGTCTTGATAGTCAAGAGGCAAAACCTTTACGAGAAAAACTTGCAAAAATACCTATAAACGCAGTCTTAAAAATAGAGAACTCTTATAATCTCTTTTATCTCGAACTCTCACAAGAATATCTTCCAAAAAGAGTGGAATATTTTGCACAGATAATGAGGCTAGAGTATCGTGGAGTTGTTTTTAAAAAGTTCAAAAGTAAATGGGGAAGTTGTGACTCAAAAAAAATAATTACACTCAATACGCAGCTCATGAAGGTTCAAAAAGAGCTTATAGACTATGTGATCGTTCATGAGCTAGCGCATTTGGTGCATATGAATCACTCCAAAGCTTTTCATGCTCATGTAGAAAAATATCTTCCTTTTTCGCAAAAGTTACGAAGCGCTTTAAAAAATACCCATCTTTAAAATAAGGTCTCTAAAACTATCTTGCGTTTAAGAAGTAGCGCAGACTTGTATCGCTCCACTCTTTGGAGAGTTGGAGGTGCTTGTTTATAGAAGTATATACTTTTGTAAAATCTTCATTTTGTGCACTTAACTCAGATATAACTTCTTTGAGTGCGACTTTACCTGCGTTAATGACATCCTCGGGAAACTGCAAAATTGCCACATTTAATGCACGAAGTTGTTGTAGAGCTAGAATATTTTCTGCATGAAATTCGTAAGTCATGTTTGAGTTTAACTCAGAAGAAGCAACCTCAATAATTGCTTGATGTTCAAAAGAGAGTTTTTCAAAAGCGTGTTTGTTAAATGTAAGCTCCAAAATAGAACCCGGCTCATGCCAGCCTGAATAGTAATATGGAGCGACTTTATAAAATCCCATTTTCAGATCAAGTGCAGGTCCCACCCATTCAGTTGCGTCAATAACACCGCGCTCAAGTGAAGTGTATATTTCCCCTGCAGGTAAAAGCACAGGATTGACACCAAATTTTGCAAATACTTCACCGCCCAAACCGGGGATACGCATCTTTAGACCTTGCATATCAGCGAGTGATGTTATAGGTTTTCGGAACCAACCACCCATCTGTATATTGGTATTGCCGCCCATAAACGGATGAAGATTGTATTTTGCGTACTGTTCTCTCCAAAGATCAAGTCCCCCGCCAAAAAGCATCCAAGAGTTTATCTCTTCTGAGGTAAAACCAAAAGGGATACCGCTATAAAGAGAAAACGCAGAGTTTTTGCCTTTCCAATAGTACGGCCCTGAGTGAAACGCATCTATCTGTCCGCTTGAGCACGCATCAAAAACGGCGAGGGCAGGGACAAGGGTATTTTTTGGATAAAGTTTTATCTCTAAAGAACCGCCACTGATATCTTTGACTCTTTGCGCAAACTTCTCAACATTGGTCCCCATAATAGGAAAATGTGCCGGCCAACTTGTTGCAAGTTTGATGATGGTCTTTTTGTTTTTATTGACATGAACTTTTTTTGTCTCATCTGCTTTTGCCGATGGATGTTTTGAATAGTCTATCGCTTGACGATTGGCGTCGTTACAAGCACCAAGCGCTAAAGCACCTGAAGCAAGAGTCGCTGTGGTTAAAAAATCTCTGCGGTTCATAGAACCTCCTAAAAATCTAAAGTAAGCTGCTTATGTGCTACATGAGCATGGGATAAGATGGATTTGTCTGCACCTGCGATAAACGCAAAGTGAAATTTTTTTTGATCCAATATCCTAAATATATCTTTTTCATTGGTGTATGTGTAGATGTTTGAGCTTTTTTCAAATGCTTCGTACATACTATTTGGGATGAGGCAGATGATTTTTGCCCATGTTGCGTTTTCTTGCAAAAAAATGATTTCAGAAGTAGCTAAGTCTGCATTTTGCTCGAAAATGAGTACTTTGTCACTTGTTCCAAACTCTTTTATTTCAAAGTTTTTATTTGTAAAAACTGCCTGAAAATGGTCAATCTGCGTAAATTTTCTCAGTCGATAATTTACTTGAAGTGTTTGAAAAAGAGCTAAAAGCTCTTCAAGATAGGGAATAAAAAAAGGCGATAAAAGCTGTCTTTCGTAAAAGATGTCATCATAGATAAAAGAGGTCTCAAAAAGTGTCTGCTCAACTATACTTATCTTACGCAAAGAATTTGTGGGCATCTGTTGGATATCTGTAAAAATATCACTAGAACAAAGAGTGGGGCAATAGAGAAGGGTACTTTTTTGTTCACAATTCCAAAGTATTTTGGATAAAGTTCGCAAATCAGAGTTTAGGACAATAAAGTTTGGCTCAGTAATGACTTGAAGTGCAAGTTTGAGAATAATTTCATTACACGCATAGCTTGTGACCTCTTTTTCTATCAGTCTAAAACGCAAGAGGCGCTTGAGTGCATCTTCAATACTTTGAACTTGTATCCAGGCAATCTCACTATCACTCATCTGCACAGGCTTAGAAAATATGATGCCATAGGCACCGTTAAAAATTGCACTCTCTATTTCATTCTCATCAAACGCAAGAAAAAGGTCACCGCGTTTGACTAATTTTGCTTCAAAGATTATATTTTCAAAACTCTTTACAAAAGGATTGTTGATGAGTTTTGCATTTGTGAGTGCGAGTACATTTTCAAGTCTCATCCAATAGGCGTGCCCGCTTTTTTAGGTTTTTCAGGTCTGATAAGAGAGAGTCCGTCTTCATCTTTTGCAGCCAAAAGCATACCCTCTGAGAGCATTCCCATCAGTTTGGCAGGTTTGAGGTTTGTAACAACACAAACTTGTGTGCCAACAAGATCCTCAGGAGCATAAAACTCACGTATTCCCGCTACAACCTGTCTTGGTTTCTCGTCACCTACATCAACTTGTAGCTTGAGTAGTTTTTTACTTTTAGGAACTTCCTCTGCTTCTACAACAGTACCTATTTTGAGAGATGTTTGGAAAAATTGTCCTATCTCGATAAGGTTGTCTTCATTTGTGTTTGAGGTAGTTTTTGGAGTCTCTTTGACCTCTTTGTTCTCTATTTCAGGCTCATTTGGATGCGCCGCAGGAGCTTCAGCCATCAATGGCTCATCAATACGAGGGAAAAGAGGCGGCACTACTTTGATATTAAATAGTTTTAAGAGTTTTTTATCTAAAACAAGCTCTCTATAGCTTGCGTTATTGATCTCAAATCCGAGTGCATCTGCTATGGTATTTGTGATTTTTGGCATAATTGGATGCAGCATGATAGATGCTTTGGCTAGGATGTTTGCCACAAGCGCTACAGTTGCAAGCGCCTCATCTTTTTTATCTTCTTTCATTTTCACCCAAGGTGCATGCTCTTCGATAGCTTTGTTGCCGATAGCAAAAAGTTTCCAAAGTTCTTCAAGGTATCTGTGTGTTTGAAGATTTTCCATATAAGTATCAAGTGAAGCAAGGATATCGTGCATCGCTGTAAGCTCTTTTGTATGGTATTTTTCTACATCTACGCTGTCGATTTCAAAATTAGAATATTTGCCGCTCATGCCGATGATACGATTGAGAAGATTTCCCAAGTCGTTGCTGAGTTCAGAGTTGATTCTGTCTATAAATGCACGTTGGGAAAAGTCTCCGTCTTGACCAAACGGTACTTCTCTAAGCATAAAATAACGAAGATTTTCAGCACCATAAGCATCAGCAACTTCTTTAGGAGCGATAACATTGCCTTTTGATTTTGACATCTTTTCGCCGTCTCTTGTCCACCATCCGTGTGCACCGATATGCTGTGGAAGAGGTAGGTCAAGACTCATCAAAAACGCAGGCCAGTAGATTGCGTGAAAACGCAGAATATCTTTACCGACAAACTGTACAGAAGCAGGCCAGTAGTTCATATTTGCATCATCTTTACCATACCCGAGTGCTGTGATATAGTTGAGGAGTGCATCGAGCCAAACATACATAACGTGCTTGTCATCTTGCAATGAAGCCGGCATCTTCACACCCCAAGTAAAAGATGTTCTTGTTACGGAAAGATCACGAAGTCCGCCTTTTACGAAGTTTATAACCTCATTTGCGCGAGAACGAGGAAGGATAAAATCAGGGTTGTTTGTATAATGCTCTAAAAGTCTGTTTTCGTATTTTGAAAGTCTAAAAAAGTAGCTCTCTTCTTTTACGATACTTGTACTTCTTCCACAATCGGGGCAAAATTCACCATCTATGAGTTGTGTTTCAGGAAAGAAGGTCTCACAGCTTACGCAGTAGTGACCCTCATAAAAATCTTTGTAAATATCACCCTTGGCATACATAGTCTCAAATGCTTTTTGTACACCTATCTTATGGTCTTCATCTGTTGTACGGATAAATTTATCATAACAGATACCAAACTCATCCCATAAGTTTTTGAAAGTAGCGCTGATTTCATCTGCAAACTGAGCTGTCGGTTTGCCATTTTTCTGCGCTGACTCTTCTATCTTTTGACCATGTTCGTCTGTTCCCGTTAAGAAGTAGGTATCTTCACCCTTTAATTTTTCATAGCGTGCCATAGAGTCTGCGATAAATGTTGTGTATGCATGACCGATATGCGCCTCGCCGTTTACATAATATATAGGGGTTGTGATATATTTACTCAATTTGTTTCCTTAGTATAAATCTTGCATAATTTTAAAATTCAAAGCCACCGGTTTCTCCCTTGGACATACTGTTGTAGACGGCTTTTACGTAGTCTAAACGCAGCTCGCAAGAGAAAAAATGCTCACAATCACTACATGATTTCAGCTCTTTTTCTTTTTGACAAAGTTCTATTTTGATGATCATCTCATCAAGATAGAGCTCAAATTTATCTTTGTTTTGCATACACTTCTTTTACTCTTGCGATTTCATATTTTGAACCAAAAAAGCATACAGCCGTATCATGAATATGCTCATGATTTAAGCTCATGAGATCATTGTATCCATCAATTGCGTCTCCGCCTGATTTTTGGTAGATGTAGGCAAACGGAAAGACTTCAAAAAGTTTACGGAGTTTGCCTTCTGGTTTATCTGATGTGCCAGGATAACTAAAAAGTCCGCCGCCTTTGAGAAGTATCTGATGCAAATCCGGAACCATACCGCCAGAGTATCTCAAGCGATACCCTTCAGCAAAGAAACTATCTACAAGTTCTTTATGGTATGGTGCCCAGTTTTGCTGTGTCCCGCCAGGAGCGTTTAGTTTGCCTTTTTCAGATAAACGAATCTCTTTTACAAATTCAAATTCACCCGCTTGAAGCAGATAAAGTTTTGTTTTGTTTTGGGCAAAAACCATCTCAACACGAGGACCATACACAACGTAGCATGATGCAACCATATTTTGCGCACCAAAAGCATTTTCATAAATACCAAAAATAGAACCGACACTGAGATTGACATCTACCAAAGAAGAGCCATCGAGTGGATCATAAGCGATAAAGTATTTTCCACCTGCATTCATCGGCATCGGAAGCTCTTTTTCTTCACTGGCAATAGTATGTATGGAAGCAACTCTTGAGAATTCCTCTTCAATAATCATATCACACTGGATATCAAGCTGTAGCTGCGTTTCCCCCGAAGAGTTTTCTTGTTGAGAATAACCTATATCTTTTACATCTATCGCTGTCTTAATTCTTTTTGCACATCTTTGAATGGCATCAAATATATCTCGCATTTTTATACTTCCTTTGCATTTTTTAAAATCCAAGATATTACATCATCTGGATTGTTGAGATCAAGTATGTCAATACCTTCCGGCAGTGCATACATCTTTGTATCTATACTTTCATCTATCGCCAAAGCATCCATATAAGGAAAATAATCCTCATCAAGTGCGTTTCTAAAGACACTAATACGCGGAAGAGGGAGGTTTTTGAGACCTTCTACTAACAGTATATCAAAAGTGTTAAAAAGCCGTATCATCTCATCTAACTCTTTATTCTTTTGTGAAAAGTATGTTGTCCTTGTCGGAGAAGTGACGATAACTTCAGCACCGGTATCGGAAAATTTATAACTATCTTTACCTTCGACATCAAAACGCGCTTTGTCTTTTGGGTCATGCTTAATAATAGCGACTTCTAGTTTATGTTCATGGATAAGTTTACGCGCTACTTTTAAAATAAGCGTGGTTTTACCACTATTAGAAGGACCTGTAAATGCAACTGCTACTCTTTTATTCAAAATAAACTCGATGTTTTTAAATTTAGGCGATTATACAAAAAGGTAGTTTAATAAGATATAATTCATGATAATTTTTTTGGGATGTGTTATGAATTTTTTACCTGTTTTGGCTTTTTTTTTGATTTTTTTGGGTGGATGTTCGCAAAAAAGCGCTTTCTCAAACTTCGAACTTACCAGAGCACAAGAATTTTCTATCTCCAATACTCAAAGAGCCAAAATAGTTTCTTCAGATAAGGTTGAAGGTGCTTTTACTGCAGTTTACCTCAATAATATTTATCCTGAAATATACACGCAAAATGATGCTTTTCTCATTTGCCTTTATACAAAAGATACAATAGACCTGAAAGATTTACAATTTAAAGTAAATAACAAAGAAGCCATTGTAATTGAAAAATTAGAAGATGAGTGTGAATTTAAAGATCTCGTTGTAATGCAAAATAGTTGGAATAGCTGTTATTTACTAGAGTTTGAAAGTAATGAAGAGAGAGAAATAAAGTTTCAAGTTAAAGGTGATATTTACCATTCTATATTGCTTAGATACAAAAAGCGATAAACCCCTCGTAAGAAGGATTTAGATGCTTTTCGCTAAAACATTAAAGAGATAACTTAATAAAATCACCAGAACTTGAAGTGCTATAACTATAACCAAAGGTGCTAAATCCATTCCATTGATATTTGTAGAAATATAGCGACGAACAAGTTTGTAAGCAGGATCTGTCACTCTTCTTAAAAACTGCACTATAGGATTATATGGATCTGGATTTACAAAACTAAGCAGGGCGGCTATGATAACTACCCAAATATAAATGTTGATAAGACCGGTAAAAAGCCCGCCAAGCTGTAAAATCACTAAACCTAAATCACTCATTTTACGATTTCTCCTAGATAGTTTTTAAGATATTGATAGATCTCTGCAACATCTGGACCATGTTCTGCACCTGTAAGCAGCAAACGCAGTGGTTTGAAGAAGTTTTTGCCTTTGAGAGCTGTCTCTTGCATGATATGATTTTTAAACTCTTCATATGAGTCAAAGTAAGGTGCGTTTTGTATGCAGTTACGCATAAGGTTAGCCTGCTCTTCAAACTCTACGGGAATAATCTTTGGTGCAAAAATAGGCTGAATCTTCTCGCGCAACTCTTTAGTAGTCTGTGCTTCTTCAAGATAAACCTTCGCAAGTGCACCAATCTCCTCATCTGCAAAGCCGAGATAGCGTGAAAGCTCTTTATTATCCAAACCTTTAAGATGTTCACGATTGATGTGACGCAACATATCCATATCAAAACGAACAGGGGATTTTGATATATTGTTTATATTAAACCATTCAATAGCTTCACTCATTTGAAATATCTCTTTAGGAGGTTTATTTCCTATTAATATTAAATAATTTGATATTGCTTCAGGAAGAAAACCTTCTTCTAAAAGCCATTTTACACTCGAAGCATCATCACGCTTACTCATTTTTTTACCACTATCATTCAAGATAATAGGTAAATGTGCATATTCTATTTTTTTGTCATAATTGAGTGAGGCACGGATATGATCCTGTTTGGGTGTGTTGCTCATGTGGTCCTCACCACGAATAATGATAGAGATATCCGCTAACATATCATCTACAGCACAGGCAAAGTTGTATGTAGGAGTTTTGTCTTGGCGCATAATAATAAAGCTATCAACTTCAGCAGGCTCAAAACTCACTTCACCTTTGATATGGTCTTTGATTATGATGGTTGCATCTGGTTTTTTGATACGTATCGTAAAAGGGTTCATATTATCTATAACAAGTTCCGCAGGCAAATTTTCACATGCGTCATCATATCTATACGCTTTTTTTGCTTCTTTTGCTTCTTCACGTTTTTTTTCAAGCCACTCAGGAGAACAAAAGCAGCTAAAAGCTTTTTTATCGTGAAGAAGTTGTAATGCCATAGCAGAATGAAAACGCAGGTTAGCGCTTTGATAGATAAGTTGGGAGTAGGTGATACCAAAAAGATCCAGGATGTCTAAAATCTCTTTGTCTTTACCTTCGATATTTCTTTCTTTATCAGTATCTTCGATTCTTATTATAAGATCTTCATTTCTTTGTTTAGAGACGATGTAATTAAAGAGGGCGACACGTAAGTTTCCTATATGCATATCGCCTGTTGGACTTGGTGCAAATCGTAGCATTCATTTTCCTAAAAATAATTTTTTGAAATTTTATCGAATGTTTGTTAAAAGTAAGGTTTATTTTTTTGATTGTTTGTGAGTGAAAGTGGTGACCCCGAGGAGAATCGAACTCCTGTAACATGGATGAAAACCATGGATCCTGACCGCTAGACGACGGGGCCACTTCAGTTGTCTTGTTAACTGAGCCGAAATTATATAGATAATATTCTTAAAAAAAAATAAAATCTATATAAAATTCGTAATTTTTCTTGATTATTCGTAAAAACTTCTAAGTGCTCTAATAATTACAGCGTTTTTAGAAATACTTTCAGCTTTTGCATTGTCATTTACGGACTCATAAAGATCAAGAGGAAGAGAGATAGAAAAGGTTTTTGTTTCTATTTTTTTCTTCTTAGCAATAATACCTACAATATTAGTTAAAAGTTCAATGATTTTTTTAGTATCGATTGGTTTTTGAATGAAACTATTTACGCCAACTTCTATCGACTCAGAGATCTTTTCAATATCATTACTTGCAGATATTACTATAATAATTTGACCAGGGTTCTCTGCACGGATTCTTCGAGAGAGTTCAATACCATCCATTCCCGGCATGATAATATCAACAAAAACAACATCAGGTTTTGTTCTATTGAAAACTTTGATAACCTCATCACCATTAAAACATGAATGCACATCGGCAAAAAAGTTTTTAAATGTTGAACTTAAAAGCTCATTTGTAACTTTTTCATCCTCAACGATCATTGCGGTGAGTTTTTTTGTCTCTTGGGTTAATTGTACTAAATCTACATTTGCCATAATTTTTTCCTGTTTTTTAATTTACAAAATTATACATCAAATTTATTAATATAGATAACAAGAAGAAACAAAACTATTAATAACATTCTTGAAAAAGCTTATTAGTGGGGAGCAAGTGATAAAAGGAAAGGGCGTTAAATTATATAATTATTGTTGTTTTTTAAATCTTTCAAGCCACTCTTTATTTGATTCAACTGAATTCTCTTTTTGTGTGAGTAGTGAATCTATAATACTGAGTAATGTATCTTCATCCATAAATTCCAATAAAGCAGGATTAATATATGTTGCGGTAATTCCTGAATATGAATTGAGAAGTTTTTCTATGTCATCTATCAGTCGTTCTTTTCTTGTCATAAATGAGTATTCCTATGAGATTTTTGTATATTTAACTATTGGTTAACATAATGTAAATTCTATTGAAAATACATATATGTTATTTTGGTACAACTATAAGCCGAGTTTTGTCTAAATAGCATTAATCTACTGTACTATTTACATAGTACCTCTAGCGAAACAATAGCAATGTAAGACGCTAACCATCTGTTTCTTGCTGCCATGTTGGGTTTTCAAGCTCTCTATATCGCTATAGAAACTGGTGGTCTCTTACACCACCTTTTCACCTTTACTGCCATATAGCAGAAGTCTAATTCTCTGTTGCACTTTCCCTCGTATTGCTACGGCCATTCGTTAAATGGAACACTGTCTTACAGCAGCTCGGACTTTCCTCTTGAATATAAAAATTCAAGTCACTATCTGTTGTACCTTTGAAATAATACAAAAAAAATACTTTATATAGCTTTTCTGAAAAATAGGAACAATTGTTCATATAGTAGATATATTTCAAGAACATTTGTTCATAATGTCATAAGCTTTAATTAACAGCTGTTCTTATATACTTTTATTAATAGAAACAACTGTTCATAAAAAGGTTTATAAATGCAAGCAAATGGAACTTCAGAAAACATAATAAGCACAAAGGAAAAGATACTTCTATCTTCAAGAAGACTTTTTTCAGAAAATGGGTATAAAGCAACGAGCGTAAGAAAGATAGCTACAGATGTGGGAATAAGAGAGAGTGCTTTGTATAATCATTTTAAGAATAAAGAGGAGATTTTTCTTACAGTAGCTAAAGATATATTCTCATCACCCTTCTCTTTTACACATGATGAGATAAGGGATGCAGCACTCAAAGGTAAAGTATTTTTAAATAAATATGCTACACAGTATAAGTTGCTCACTTTTGATAAAAACAATGAAAGTATGTTTAGAATACTGCTGATAGAGTTATTGCAAAATAAAGAGCTTAGAGAGCAGTTTATGAGTGAATTTCATGACAAAAATATAAAAACGCTCTCGGAAGGTTTTTTTATTATGATGCAAAATAATCTCATACGTTCATCAGATCCGATGATGTTATCCTATGAGTTCTTGTCCACCCTATTCTACATTAGATTACAAATTACGCTCATGCGATATGATTCTATTTCAACTACAAATTTATCTACGCAGTTTGAAAAACATGTGGAGTTCTTTTGGGAAAGTATTAGAAGTTAAAAATATTATATAATATTTAGATACTATTTAATATTAATTTGAGTGTTAAAAAAAAGACAACCCACAGGGAGTTGTCTTTTGAGTTACTATTTTGCCAAAGCTTCTTTAGCGTATTTTTCGCCAAGTTCATAAGCTTTTAAATTTGCAGCATGAACTTTTGCCGGTACTTTTGAGAGCATAGTATCTACTAGTACTT
Organism: Sulfurimonas sp.; assembly: GCA_028689055.1. Taxonomy (GTDB): domain Bacteria; phylum Campylobacterota; class Campylobacteria; order Campylobacterales; family Sulfurimonadaceae; genus Sulfurimonas. The sequence goes on from JAQTWZ010000008.1 coordinate 39,283, forward strand.
GTCTATCGATTGCGTTTTGCATTGTATTTGCAATTGCAAGTGCAACAACAGACTGAGTAATAACATTACCAACCTCTTCTTTTGCGATAGTAATAATAGGAATCTCATGGATTTTCCATGTTTTTCTATCTTCATCTGTTGGATGTACAAGATTTGGATCAACAACGATTGTTCCACCTGGTGTTACACCACTTTTAAAAGAGTTGTAACTTACTTGTGCAACAGAAAGCATAAAATCAATCTCACCATCATTTGCATACGGATAGAAGATTTCTTCATCATCCAATGTAATATCAACAACAGTTGGCCCACCACGAACTTGCGATGTATATGTAGCAGTTTTTAGACCTTCTCCGCCACTTTTAATTTTTGCAGCTGCAAAAATTTCACCAGCAAGAAGAACACCTTGACCACCAACACCGGTAAATCTCATTAAGTTTCTAGCCATTATGTCCCCTTATATTTTTTTAGCAAAGTCATCTTGAGAAATTGTTTTTCTCTGACCTTGGTGTACTTTGATGATCTCAGCATACATATCACAATACTCATCTGCTTCTGTATCTTCTTTTAAAATACCTGTAGGAAGTAAGTTGATGCGTTCTTCCGGAGTCATAGCATCGTATTTTTTCTTAGGTGTAGTAATACTATCAATCCACTCAAGATTTTCCATAGCCGAAGCCATTTTATTTTTTCTACCAAGGTTGATGTGGCAGTTTGAAAGGATATCAAGACACGCAAAACCTCTGTGTTCTAACGCTTTTACAAAAACTTTTTCAAGTTTTTTAGGATCAAGCATTGATTCGCGAGCAACAAAAGAAGCTCCTGCAGCAATAGCTAAATTACAAGTATCAAATGTTGGATCGATATTACCGGCTTTTTGAGAAACTGTCCACATACCTTTTGGTGTAGTTGGAGAAGTTTGAGAGTTTGTTAAACCATAAATAAAGTTGTTGATGATAATCATCGTAATATCTATGTTTCTTCTACAACCATGAATAGTGTGGTTACCACCGATTGCAAGTGCATCACCATCGCCTGCTACACAAATAACATATTTGTCTGGGTGGACAAGTTTAATACCTGTTGCAAATGCAACTGTACGACCGTGTGTTGTGTGTACTGTATTGAAATCAACATATGATGAAAATCTTCCTGAACAACCAATTCCAGAAACTACACATACATTATCTCTATCGATTCCTAGCTTGTCGATAGCTCTAACAAAAGCCTTAAGGATAACACCATCACCACAACCCCAACACCATAGTGTTGGCATTTTTTCTAATCTTAAATATTTATCGTAATTAAATGCCATTTTATAGCTCCTTTACTTTATTTACAATCTCATAAGGAGATATTGGTCTGCCGTTTACTTTAAACAAACCATCTATATCAAGTCTTCCAGTTGAACGTTGTACTTCATCTCTGTATTGACCGATATTTAGTTCAACTACTAAGACTTTAGGGATTTTAGCACCAAGTTCTCTCATTCTATCTTGTGGACTTGGCCATAAAGTAATCGGTCTAAACAAGCCGGCTTTGATACCTTCAGCTCTTAAGTGACGGATGGCTTCTTTTGCTGCAAGTGATACAGAACCGTATGCAATAATCAAAATCTCAGCATCATCCACAAAAAATTCTTCATTTAATTCGATTTCATCTTTATGTAGTTCAACTTTGTCTTCAAGACGTTGAATGAGTTTACGACAAGTTTCAATCTCTTCAGTTGGAAACCCTTTTGCATCATGGTGTAGTCCAGTAAAATGGTATCTATATCCTTTAAACATCGGGTTAAGAACTGCAGGTTGGTCATGTTCACACGCATAAGGACGGTAATCTTCTGGTGCTCCATCGAAAGATTTACGAGGAACAATACCGTTAGCAACTTCTTCTTCTGTAGGAAGCATCGCTTTTCCGTGCATGTGACCTATCGTCTCATCCAAAAGAACAAATACAGGTTGCATAAATCTATCAGCAAGATTAAACGCTCTTACTGTTTCTGTGTAACACTCAGCTAAAGAGCCTGCGCATAAGGTGATTGATTTGTAGTCACCATGAGATGGGTTTTTTGCTTGAGCAACGTCACCTTGAGATACACGAGTAGGAAGACCTGTTGATGGACCGCCACGCATAACGTTTACAACTACTAAAGGAACTTCAGCCATTTGAGCTAAGCCAAGATTTTCCGCTTTAAGTGAAATACCAGGACCTGAAGTAGCAGTCATTGTTCTAACACCTGCCATTCCGGCACCGATAGCTGCAGCAACACCGGCAATTTCATCTTCCATCTGAATACATGTACCACCAACTTCTGGCATTAAGTCAGACATTTCGTGCATTACTTCACTTGACGGCGTGATAGGATATCCGCCGAAAAATCTACATCCTGCATCTCTTGCAGCTAATGCTGATAATTCATTACCAGTTGAAATTACTTCTCTTGTCGCCATTATTTAACTCCTTGTAAATCAAGTGACATATAGTTATTCGCTTTAATTGCCACTTGACGTGCTTTAGCTTCATCTGTTAATTTAGCAAATTTATAATCTTTCTTATCTGCTACATAAATAGCAAAATCAGGACATGAAAGCTCACACTCATTACATCCAATACACGATTCTGGATGATCTATTGAAATCATTGCACCTAGTGTAGATGTATGATCATACTTCATTCCAAGCACACCAGACGGACATACAGACACACATATATCACACGCTTTACAGTTACTAGTATTTACCCAAACAGGTGCATTGTTTACGTTTTCAGTCATTGCAGTTCCCATTTACTCTCCTATTTTATTATTTGCAGATTCATCCGCATTATCATTGATACTAAATTTTCCGATAGCACACGAAACAAAACTTTTAGCTTTGAGGCCAATTGTATTTCCGAAGCTATTTTCCTCGTCACAAAGAGGATAACCTAATTTTCTTAAAATAGGTCCAAGTTGTGCTAATGACGCCTCATTTTTCGCATTTACTGTTACTTTGCGAGGCTCGCACGAGAGGTCAACTATTACATCTTCAAAACCCTCTTTTTCAAGAGTTTTTATGATTGTATTTGCGCAGCCCGAACATCGGACATTGTTGACTTCAACTGTACTTAGCATCTATTTTTTGGCTAGAACTTCAGCGATAGCTTTTCCGATTTCAGCAGGAGAAACTACAACTCTAACACCAGCTGCAGTAAGTGCTGCCATTTTTTCAGCTGCAGTTCCTGCACCACCAGAGACGATTGCTCCAGCATGACCCATACGTTTTCCAGCAGGTGCTGTTTGACCGGCAATAAACGCAACCACAGGCTTTGTGATATGTTCTTTGATATATGCCGCTGCTTGAATCTCAAGGTCTCCGCCGATTTCACCAATCATTACGATTGCTTCAGTCTCTGGATCTGCTTCAAACATTGGAAGAAGTTGTTTGTATGAAAGACCGATAATCGGATCTCCGCCAATACCAACGGCCGTTGTAATACCAAAACCCTCTTTACATACTTGGTTCGCACCTTCATATGTCAATGTACCAGACTTCGATATAAGACCAACATTACCTTTTTTGAAAATCATACCAGGCATGATACCGATTTTGCACTCTTCAGCGGTGATAATTCCCGGACAGTTTGGCCCGATTGTCATCATTCCGTGTTTTACAGCAAATGCTTTAGCCGCTTGCATATCGCGAACAGGAGCACCTTCAGTAATGATAACGGCAAGTTCGATACCTGCATCGGCAGCTTCCATAACTGCATCAGCAACAAACGCAGGTGGAACAAAAATCATTGATACTGTAGCACCGGTTTGTGCAACCGCTTCTCTTACAGTGTTAAATACAGGTTGACCTAAATGCTCAGTACCGCCCTTGTTTGGTGTAACCCCACCTACAATTTTTGTACCATATGCCATACATTGTTCTGCGTGAAAAGAACCCTCTTTTCCTGTAAAACCTTGAACGATAACTTTTGTGTCTTTGTTAACTAAAATACTCATATAAATTATTCTCCTTTCGCTGCGCGCACTGCTTTTGCTGCGCCATCTGCTAAATCTGATGCGACAATTACATTTGCAATATTTGCATTTTTAAGAATTTCTGCTGCTTCGGGTGCGTTTGTACCATCAAGTCTTACGATAACCGGAACATGGACATCCACAAGTTTTGTAGCTTCAAGGATACCGTTCGCGATACGGTCACATCTAACGATACCACCAAAAATATTTACAAAGATTGCTTTTACATTTGGATTTTTAAGAATAATTTGGAAACCTTTTGCAACTGTTTCTGCGTTTGCAGAACCACCAACATCAAGGAAATTTGCAGGTGTTCCACCCATATAGTTAATCGTATCCATAGTACCCATTGCAAGACCGGCACCGTTTACCATACAACCGATTTCGCCATCAAGAGAGATATAAGAAAGACCATAACGGCTTGCCTCACGCTCATCTGCGTCTTCTTCAGAAATATCACGCATATCTTCGATCTCTGGATGACGTCCAAGTGCTGAATCATCAAAACTCATCTTGCCATCAAGTGCCAAAAAGTCACCGCTTCCAGTTTTGATAAGAGGATTGATTTCTATCATCTCTGCATCGTTTTCCATATAAACTTTATAAAGTGCCGCAGCAAATTTTATAAATTTACCCTGCTCTTCTTTTGCAAGACCAAGACCAAACGCAAGTTCACGTCCGTGAAATGCTTGAAAACCGATAGCAGGATCAACAGCTACTTTGATGATTTTTTCAGGAGTATTATGCGCAACATCTTCGATTGCCATACCACCTTCAGTAGAAGCCATGATAACCGGCATCTCTTTAGCACGATCAAGAACTACGCCCAAATAAAGCTCATCTTTAATATCAGCGCCCTCTTCTATATATACTTTTTGTACGAGTTTACCCTCAGGTCCTGTTTGGTGTGTTACCAAAGTCATACCTAAAATTTCAGAAGCAAGTGTTTTTACTTCATCTAATGAACGAGCAAGTTTAACACCGCCACCAAGTCCACGGCCTCCAGCATGTATTTGTGCTTTGACAACCCAAACTTTTCCACCCAACTCTTGCGCATTTGTCATCGCTTGAGAAGGCGTGTTAGCTATAATTCCTCTTGGTGTCGGAACACCATACTTAGCAAAAATTTGCTTTGCCTGATACTCATGTATATTCATTTATTCTCCTTGTTTTAAGTTGGAAATTACGCTTTTACAGCGTAAAATTTAGTTTTACCCTGCACTGGCTTTTAAGCCTTTGGCGCAATCATCTCTTCTGGTTTAACATATTCATCAAATTGTTCTGCAGTTAAAAGTCCCAGTTCGATTGCCGTTGCTTTTAATGTAGAGTTATTTTTGTGTGCCGTTTTTGCTATTTTTGCTGCGTTTTCATACCCGATATATGGATTTAACGCAGTAACAAGCATCAATGAATCATGTAAATAATGATCTATTTTTGCTTCTACAGGCATAATTCCAACAGCTGCGTTATCGTTAAATGAAATGATAGAATCAGCTAAAAGTCTTGCTGATTGCAAAAAATTATAAGCGATGACAGGCTTGAATACATTGAGTTCAAAGTTACCTTGAGAAGCTGCAAAACCGATAGTTGCATCATTACCCATAACCTGACATGCGACCATAGTTACAGCTTCACTTTGTGTAGGATTAACTTTCCCTGGCATAATAGAAGAACCCGGCTCATTTTCAGGAATCGTAATCTCACCAAGACCACATCTTGGACCTGATGCTAACCAACGAACATCGTTTGCTATTTTCATCATATCTGCAGCAAGAGCTTTGAGTGCACCATGAGCAAATACTAAGGCATCATGAGACGTTAAAGCATGAAACTTATTTGGAGCAGTGATAAAATCATGTCCTGTAAGTTCTGAGAGTTTTTTTGCAACTCTTTCACCTAATTCAGGATGTGCATTGAGACCTGTTCCAACTGCAGTACCGCCAAGTGCAAGTTCACGTACCGCTTCTAAAGATAAAGCTGCCATTCTCTCAGATTTGTTCAGCATCTCTACCCAACCGCTGATCTCTTGACCCAAAGTCAAAGGTGTAGCATCTTGTAAGTGCGTACGACCAATTTTTACGATATGATCAAAAGCTTCACTTTTTGCTTGAAGGGTTGCTTTTAGCTTGGCAATTGCTGGTAAAAGTTGCTCTTCTACAGCGATTACGGCAGCAACATGGAGTGCTGTAGGATAAGTGTCATTTGAACTTTGTGATTTATTTACATCGTCATTCGGATGTACTATCTTTTCAACGCGGAAATCTCCGCCAAGAATCTCTGTAGCACGGTTTGCGAGTACTTCATTGTTGTTCATATTTGACTGTGTGCCCGAACCTGTCTGCCACACAACTAAAGGGTAACTTCCATCAAGTTTGCCGGCAAGCATATCATCGGCAGCTTGTGCAATTGCATCTGCTTTTCTTGCATCAAGTTTTCCAAGATCTTTATTGACTAAAGCAACTGCTTTTTTTAAGTAAGAAAAAGCACGAGTAATCTCATAAGGCATCTTCTCTTCACCAATTTTAAAGTTCTCAATTGAACGCTGCGTTTGTGCACCCCAATAAGCATCAAGTGGAACTTCGATTGAACCCATTGTGTCTTTTTCTAAACGAATAGTAGCCATTAGTTGTCTCCAAAGAAATTATTTTTATTTAAAGTATCGATAAGTGTTTGCACTGAATTACATGAGTTTGCAAACATCTCTTTTTCTGCATCATCAAGAGTAACTTCGATGATTTTTTCCGCTCCATTTGCTCCTAACATAACAGGAACACCTGAGACGACATTATCATGACCATACTCACCTTCAAGAAAAACAGCACAAGGATGGATCTGTTTTGTGTCTTTTAGGATAGCCTCAACCATGATTGCAGCTGATTTTGCAGGTGCATAATATGCAGATCCTGTTTTGAGGTATCCTACGATTTCAGCACCGCCGTGACGGGTACGTACAACGATTTCGTCTATCTCTTCTTTTGTTAACACATCAGAGAGCGGCACGCCTGCAACTGTAGAGTAGCGAGGAAGTGGAACCATATCGTCACCATGACCACCCATAACCGAAGCACGAATCTGTCCACCACCGTAGCCAAGTTTTTCTTGTATAAACGCAGCCATTCTTGAGCTATCCAATATACCGGCCATACCGATAACACGGCTTCGCTCAAATCCACTCTCTCTAAGTGCAACATATGTCATTGCATCAAGAGGATTTGAAACCATAATGATAATAGCTTCCGGAGAGTATTTTGCTATACCTTTGATAACATCTTTTGTGATATTTGCATTTATCATAAGAAGATCATCACGGCTCATGCCTGGAAGTCGTGGACTTCCTGCCGTTACAACAACTACATCACAGTTTGTCAAATCAGATATATCTTCAGCAACGGTAACCACTGTATGACTTCGTACAGCGGAAGCTGCTTGAGACATGTCAAGTGCCTTTCCTTTTGCTACGTCAATTTTATTGTCACGAAGAATAATTTCATGGCAAGAACCGAGCATTGCCAAAGAATAAGCTACCGTAGCACCAACGTTGCCGGCACCGACTATCCCTACTCTCTTTCCTTGTTTCATATAAGCCCCTTGATATTTAGTATTTGATATTTTAAACATAGATACTTAAAATTCATCCAAAGACTTTCGCCTTTTATATAAATCATTTAAATGATTCATATAAAAAGAGAAAATTTAGAGAGACAGAAGGTCTCTCTAAAGATTTAGATATTGTTTATGATGTTATTTAAAGTCGCAGATGGTCTCATCGCAGCTTCAGCTTTTGCATCATTTGGATGGTAATAACCACCGATATCTTGTGCTTTACCTTCAACAGCTAGTAGCTCCTCAATGATTTTAGCTTCATTTTCTTTGAGTTCTTTCGCTATAGGAGCAAATTTAGCAGCTAACTCTGCGTTTTCACCTTTTGCAAGTGCTTCTGCCCAGAACTGAGCTACGAAGAAGTGAGATGCTTTGTTATCCGGCTCACCACATTTACGTGATGGTTCTTTGTTGTTATCAAGGTATGCGTCATTTGCAACGTCTAGCGCGGCAGTTAATGCAGCAATTTTTGCGTCGTTATTTTTTTGACCGATAAATCTCAAAGACTCAGCAAGTGCTAAAAACTCACCAAGTGAATCCCATCTTAAGTGACCTTCAGCTAAAAATTGATCAACGTGTTTTGGAGCAGATCCGCCTGCACCCGTTTCATACAAACCGCCACCAGCTAATAATGGCACGATTGAGAGCATTTTTGCAGATGTTCCAAGCTCTAAGATTGGGTACATATCTGTTAAATAATCACGTAAAACATTACCGGTTACAGAGATAGTATCTTCACCTTTTCTTACTCTTGCGTTTGTATATCTTGTAGCCGCTGCAATGTCCATAATCTGAATATCAAGTCCAGATGTATCATGATCTTTCAAATATGTATTTACTTTGTTTATCATTTGTGCATCATGAGCTCTGTTTGCATCTAACCAAAAAATAGCCGGAGAACCTGTAAGACGAGCACGTTCTACTGCAAGTCTAACCCAGTCTTTGATTGGGATATCTTTAACTCTTGACATTCTCCAGATATCACCTGCTTCTACATCGTGGCTCATGAGAACATTTCCAGATGCGTCTTTTACTTCAACTTTTCCAGCCTCAGCAATTTCAAATGTCGTAGGGTGAGAACCGTACTCTTCAGCTTTTTGTGCCATAAGACCAACATTCGCAACGTTCCCCATTGTAGTAACGTCGTACTGACCATTTTTAACACAATCAGCTACCATCTCTTCATAAAACATTCCATAAGTGCTATCAGGAATTACAGAAACACACTCGCATGCATCACCGTTTCTATTCCATTGTTTACCACCCTCTCTTACCACGACCGGCATAGAAGCATCGATGATTACATCATTTGAAGCGTTGAAGTTTGTTGTTCCTTTATCAGAATCGACCATTGCGATTTGAGGAGCATCAGAGTCAACAACAGCTTTAAACGCAGCCTTGATTTCAGCTTCTTTCGCGTGACCTTTGATTTTTTTGTCGATATCAGAAATACCAAGATTTGGGTTTACTTTTAATTCTTTGAATTCTGCTGCATATTTAGCAAATACAGGTGCAAAGAAGACTTCAAGAGCATGACCGAACATAATAGGGTCAGAGATTTTCATCATCGTAGCTTTAAGGTGGATAGACCATAAAACGCCATTTGTTTTTGCATCATCAATCGTTTTTTGGATGAATGCTCTGAGTGCTTTAACAGACATAAAAGTACCATCTAAGATCTCTTTTTCTACTGCGTTTATAGTGGCAAGTTCTTTACCGTTGATAGTAATAGTAACTTTTTGTCCTTTATCTACAACTACAGATTGCTCATTTCCGTAAAAATCGCCTTTTCCTTCCATGTGAGCAACATATGCTTTAGAGTTTTCAGAGTATGCTCTAAGTTTATGAGGATTTTTTTGTGCGAACTTTTTAACAGCTGCAGCAGCACGTCTGTCTGAGTTCCCTTCACGAAGAACAGGATTTACAGCAGAACCAAGACAAACATTGTATTTTGCTCTGATTGCTTCTTCTTCTGCGTTTGCAGGATTTTCAGGAAAGTTTGGAATATCATAACCTTGCCCTTGAAGTTCAGCAATACAATCTTTAAGTTGACCAACAGAAGCAGATACATTTGGAAGTTTGATAATGTTTGCATCTTCTTGCATAACAACTTCACCTAGTTTTGACAATTCGTCTTGTGCTAAACCCATCGCAGCTAAAACTCTACCCGCAAGTGAAATATCGCTAGTGACCACTTCTACGCCTGCCGCTTTTGTGAAAGCATTAACTATAGGTAACAGTGAGTAAGTTGCTAAAGCCGGTGCTTCATCAATTTTTGACCAAATAATTTTTGACATGTTATGTCCTCATCGTGATTTTTTTGTTTTCTAGTGGTTTTTAACCCTACTAGGAAACTTTCAGGATAAATCATAACACTAAGATGGGAAATTTAGGCAAAGCTTTGAGAAACATGCAGATATATTTCTATTATGTTTCATTTTGTAGCATGCTTTATGTTGACTAAATGTGTAGAATAGTTACATGAAAAATCGTGTGTACCATTTTTGGATTTCATAAAATAAAGATAGTTTGTTTTAGCAGGAAATACAGCTGCGCGTATCGCATCAAAGCTGACATTACACACAGGTGCGCTAGGAACGCCGCTGTATTTATATGTATTGTAGATAGAAGTGTCTTCTTGAATGCGTTTAGGCGTAATTTTAATGTGTGAAAACTTTCCATAATTAAGAGTTCCATCCATTTGTAGCTTCATGCCTTTTTTGATTCTATTATAAATCACAGAACTTACAAGCGGCATTTCTTGAATATTTGCAGATTCCTTTTGTATAACTGATGCAATTGCTACATAATGAAACCATTTAGTTTCATTGTAACTTCCAAAAATTTTCATCGATAAAGCTTCCATCTGTCTTCTTGAGCGATCAAGTAAAATTCTTATAAGTTCTTTCTCTGCAATGCCTTTAGGAAATTTGTAAGTATTTGGAACAAATGCCCCTTCTATTACCTTTGACTGAAGATTGTACTCTTCTTCAAGCTTTGATCTCTCAAGATCCAAAGAGAGGGAAAGTTCATCCAAAAAGATATATGTTGTTTCTCCAGGAATCAAAGTGATATCTATAAGCGGGGCTTTTGCTGTTGTGAGTTTGTAAAGAAAATCTGCCCTTGTACTCTGCGTAACTCCTATATCAATCCATCCGCTTTGCGGAGAGCCGATAAGTCTGAGTAAGAAGGAGTCAAGCTTCGTTACATTGAACTTTTTCTCCTGCAAATGTGCTATAATCTGATTAATCGAGCCTTGAGGAATGTGAATGACTTTTTTACTTTCTATAGGCATATTTAGGTAATACATGACTGACAAAATAATTATCAATACTATTTCAAAAACACATTTTATACTTGTTAGTTTTATATCTTTCATTTTTCTTGTACTTTTATCTTTGTTTATTATTTTACAAAACGGCTTGTATATAGAAAAGATTTCTATTGCAAATGTAACGGCGAAACAATTATACATAAAATGGAATGAAAAACTTGACCTTTCTCTTAAGGAACTGGAGATTACAAAAACTCAAAATAGTGCAACTAGACTTGAGTATAAAAAAATTCACGGTTATTTTTCAAAACTTCCTTTATTCAACAATGCATTTGAAAATATTATTATCAATAAGATTACGATTGGCGATGTAGGTGGTTCATTTAGTTACATAAAGCATCAAAATGGTTTTCTTAAACTCTCTTCTTCAGAATTTCTATTGGAGAGTTGTTTTTATTTTGAGCCAAACACATTTAATATTGAGATCCAAAAATTCCATGATATACATAGAAAAATCGATATAAACGGTACCCTTGTTCTTGATTTGAGTGTCATTGATATAAACGCAGTGATGAATATAGATATCAATCACGATATAAACGCAAAAGTTTTTATAAATGCCAATGATGAAAAACTTTATTATAAAATAGATTCAAATCAAATGATAAAAAATACGGCATATACGATCAAGCTACTGCAAATGCCTCCAGAAGTTCACTACTGGGTGCTTGATGCCATCAAGATGGATGGAGCTTATCTCAATGAAGCTTTTGGATGGATAGCCTATGATAAGCTTGAAGACGCTTATAAAAGCATCTATGCAAACGCAACATTGGAAAAACTCGACTACCGTTACCATCCAGAACTTGAAGCAGTACATTCCAAAAGAACTGTACTAGAATTTAAAGATGGCGTTTTATACATAGTGCCGCAAAACCCGAGTTCTTATGCACAGGACTTGGGCACAAGTCATCTCAAAATAGACTTCACACAGCAAGATGAGCTTCTTTCTCTCTCTTTGGTTTTTGACGGAATCTTAAACAGCGATATGTTGAAGATTTTAAATACATACAAAATCAAACTTCCTTTGGTGCAAAAAAATGGTTTTGTATCCACTAACCTTCAGATTGATGTCAATCTAAGAACTATAGATACAAACGCAGCCGGAGATTTTTATACTAAAGGGTCGAATTTTGATTATCTTGGATTAAATATAGATGTGGATGATGCCTATGTGAAGCTAGACAATTATAATGTAGTGATAAAAAATATGAGTGCGCACTATAAAAATCATGCAAAAGCACAGGTCACAATGGAGTATGATGCCAATCTCAGTGTCGGTATGATCAATATGGATTTTACTGAAGTTATATTTGATGATCTCAACCTTACTTTGAATCAGCAAAAACCTCTGAATGTTCAATATCATATTGCGCCGGAAAGTGATTTTATCGAGATAAATAAATCTTCTTGGAAACAAGCTCTGCAAAATATCACAATAGATGCTATCCATCTTCCTTTTGATTTAGTAACAATGCAGGCAAACTTACCGACAACTCAAGTTGTTTTGAAAGATATGGCTTCAATGTATCTTGATGGCTTGATAGATATCAAAAATGAAAGTGCAGCGTTAAATATCGACCTGCTCTCTTTATCATATAAAGATATCAAACTTGCACAATCGAGTGCACAGTTACAATTTAAGTATCTCCAAAATGCGCAACTTACTTCTCATGATAAGATTTTACTTGCGGTAAATAATACAGATGTCCTGCTCCATAATTTTGATATAGAACTCAACACAGAAAAAGCAAAAATAAATAGTGCTTTGATTGCGTTTGATGATATGTTGGAGGTAAACCTTCGCGGGCAGTACCGTTTTAATGATCAAAAATCGAGTTTAGTAGTAGAAAATATTCATTTCTTAGATGAAAAGATGCAAGAGATGTTGCATCTGGATGAGAAATTTCAATTTACGCTTGATATAGATAATGAAAAGAATTTGAAAGTCAACTCAAAAGAGTTACAAAGTACTTTTGCTCTGAGTGATGCAAAATGGGTACTGCAAATAGATTCCATTCTAAATATAAAACCTTATTCGTCTCTTTTGCAAAAATATGAGATAATAGACGCAAACGCAACAATCAGTAAAGAAGCCGATAGTGATTTAATCTTTTTTGATACAAATATCACCCAACCACATGCTATTTTATTAAAGGATGGTATTCCAACACAAGAGTATTTTGTTGCAGGAACATACAATATAAATAATCAAAAAACGCAGCTCAATATCAATAAAGATGTGGATGTCTTTGTAGGAAACCGTATAAAGATAAAAATGAATAATTGCGGTATCAATGTAGATGCCATTGTTGATATGATGGATAATAATGACTCTTCAAATGAGACAAAAGACAATATCAATCTTGTACTAAACGCAAAAAACAGTTATCTTTATCTGAGTGAAAATAGACGTATTATTTCAGATACGATTGATCTGCAATATTTGGGAAATATCACCACCGCACAACTTATACATGACAAAGGAAGTGCAGGATTTCGTTTAAGTGATGATGCTTTTCACCTTTATGGACATGATTTTGGAAGCGTATTTATGGAAAATCTTTTTGCTCTTTCAAAGTTCAAAGAAGGCACACTTGACTTTTCCATGAGCGGATCACTCGAAGATTACGACGGTATTTTTTATGTCAAAGATACTACGATTTTAGAGTACAAAATACTCAATAATGTTCTTGCGTTTATCAACACTATCCCTTCCTTTATCACTTTCTCTATGCCTTCTTATAGTACAAATGGCTTGTATGCAAAAACAGCCTATATGGGGTTCAAAGCAAAAGATGATGTTTTTTATATCAATGATTTGTATTTGGATTCACATGAGCTGGATATTTTTGGACGAGGTGTTGCGAGCATCAAAACAAATAGTATAGATTTGAAACTCAATCTTAAAACAGATTTGGGAAGCAGTGCTTCAAAGATACCTATAGTTGGTTATCTACTTTTTGATGAAGGTTCCGTCTCCACTTCACTCAATGTAACGGGCGAACTGAGTGATCCGGATGTTGATTCTCTGTTGCCTTCTGAGATTATTGTAGCACCTCTGAACATCATAAAAAGAACCTTTTTATTGCCACAGCATCTTTGGGAAGATGATGAACAAAATAGAAGTGAAGAACAAAATACGAGTGAGGAGTAAAACGAATAGAAGTGCTTCTATTCGTTTCTTAAAACTGTCAATATATCGACTTCACTTGCTTTTTTCGCAGGATAATAAGCAGAAAGAACAACGATAACAAATGCACCGCTAACGATAAGTAAAAAATCCATAAGACTCAAATCCAAAGGAAGTGTAGAAGTCGGATAGACATCTTTTGGCAAAGATACGATATCAAAGTTTCCTAAGACCCAAAGTCCGCTCATACCCAAGATAACTCCCGCCAAAATGCCACCTACTCCGATAACGACACCTAGATACAAAAATACTTTTTTTATCTCCGTCGTAGTTGCTCCAAGCGAGAGAAGGAGCGCTATTTCACCTCTTCTATTCATAACTGTCATCAAAAGAGAAGAGATGATATTGATCGATGCGATGAGGATAATAAGCATGAGCACGATAAAAAGTGAAGTCTTTTCTAATTCAAGTGCGGCAAAAAAATTCTGGTTGTCTTCCCACCATCCTTTTATTGATACGGTATCGGGCAAAAATTCTTTTATACGTAAGATATCCGCTTCTGGCTGCGTGGAAAAAACATGTACGCCGTCATATTGATTTGAAGGAATGCCCAGCACTGCCTGAAGCGAAGATAATGTTGTATAGCTATAAGCTTTATCGTACGCAGAAAGACCGGAATCAAAGACACTTTGTACTGCAAAACGCTTGATTTTTGGAGTCACAGCCAAACCACCCGGCTCAAGATGTGTAAAGAGATACATGAGCTTATCGCCAACTTCTATCTCAAACTCATTTTTAAGAGACTTACCTATCAAAACATCAAATTTATCCATTTGTATATCTTTAAGGCCTTCTTTTACAACACTGTTGACTTTAGCTTCATCTTCAAAATTGACACCAAAAATATAACCGCCTTCAAGTTTGGAACCATTACGGGACATGATAGCGGTTTGGATATAAGGGCTAAAAGAGAGCTCCGGGAATTTTAACTGAAGGTCAAGAAGTAAACTCTCATTTACTGAACCATAAAACTTTGGCATTATCGTGAGGGGATAGTTCATGATAGTAAGTTTTTTCTTAAACTCTTTATCAAAACCGTTCATGAGCGCCATGGCGATAAGGAGCACCATCACACCAAGCGTAATCCCTAAAAACGCAAGTAACGCGGACAAGAATATAAATGGCTGCTCTTTATCAAAACGCAAGAAACGTTTCACAAGATACGTTACGATTGAATTTTTCAAGAAGCAAATGCACCTTTTTTAGGACCGCTTTTACCGCAGCATTGTTTATATTTTAAGCCGCTGCCACATGGACAAGAGTCATTTCTTGCGATTTTTTTCTCAGAAGATTCATTGTTTTCTTCTTCGCTTAAAAGATTGAGCTGTATATGTTCATTCTTTTTCTGATTCTCTTGAGCAAGTTTTGCAGCCAGTTTATGGGCTTCATCTTCAGCCGAATCTACTCTAAACTGAATGATATGCAGTGTTTTTATGGTGTTGAATTTTATCTCATTGATCAAATCTCCAAAGAGAGCAAAACTCTCTTTTTTGTATTCGACTAATGGATCTTTTTGATTGTATGCACGGAGTCTTATCCCTGTTTTCATATTATCCATCGCGTAGAGATGTTCTCTCCATGCGCTATCAAGCTCTTTAAGATAAAGCTCTTTTTCTATTTCGTGACGAATATCCTCATTGAGTATGCTCATTTTCAAATCGTATGAGTTTTTAAGTGTCTCACAAAGTGTTTCAAGAAGTTCTTCATACTCAAGTGTTTGTAACTCTTCACTTTGAATTTTGAAGTTGACTTGTTCTTGCAGCAGTTCGGATACTTTTTTGAGGTTGAAATCCTCACGTGAACCACCGTCAAAAACATCTGCTAAAAGGAGTATATTTTGAACATAATCAGCTCTAATATCATTGATTTTTGAAGCAATATCAAACTCTTTGCTCAGAAGTTGGTTTCTGAATTTATATACGATTTTTCTCTGCTCGTTTGCGACATCATCATACTCTACGATATGTTTTCTGCCCTCATAGTGCATATTTTCAACTTTTTTCTGAGCTTTTTCAACCGCACGTGTCACCATTTTGGACTCTATATATTCTCCGTCTTCAACACCGAGTCTCTCCATGATGGACTTGATTTTGTCTGAGCCGAATATACGCAATAAAGTATCTTCAAGTGAGAGGTAAAACTGCGTTGTTCCCGCATCACCCTGTCTGCCTGAACGACCGCGAAGCTGATTATCTATACGACGGTTTTCGTGGCGTTCAGTTCCGATGATATATAGACCGCCAAGTGCTTTGACTTCATCACTAACCTTGATGTCAACCCCACGCCCTGCCATATTGGTAGCTATAGTTACAGCACCTTTGACACCTGCGTTTTTGATGATTTCACCCTCTTGCTCATGGTTTTTTGCGTTAAGAACTGTATGGGCAATTTTCTCTTTTTTAAGATGTGAGTGAAGCAGTTCTGATTTTTCTATTGATGCTGTACCGATAAGTACCGGTTGTCCTGTTTGTGAAAGTTTTTTGATTGTTTCGATGACGGCAGTAAATTTTTCTAGTTCTGTTTTATAGATCAAGTCATTTAAATCAACACGCGTGATAGGAATATTTGTAGGAATAGAAACAACATCAAGGTTGTATATTTGTGCGAACTCCGTTGCTTCAGTTTCAGCCGTTCCTGTCATACCTGCAAGTTTGTCGTACATTCTAAAATAGTTTTGAAATGTGATGTCGGCAAGTGTTTGTGTCTCTTCTTTGATTGAGACCCCTTCTTTTGCTTCGAGCGCCTGATGGAGACCTTCTGAGAAACGTCTTCCTTCACTAAGTCTGCCTGTAAACTCATCTACAATGACGACTTCGCCGTTTTTTACAACATAATCCACATCATTGGTGAAAAGATAGTTTGCTTTGAGTGCTTGATCGAGTATGTGTGAAAGTGACGCATTTTCTGCACTGTAAAGATTTTCAACTTTAAAAAGCTCTTCCGCTTTTGTGATACCATCTTCTGTGATGAGAACGACTTTGTCTTTTTCATCTACGGTAAAATGTGTATCTTTGACCAACTGCAAGGCTATTTTGTTGGCATCTGCAAAGTCTTGCATAGCTCTGTTCGTAGGTCCTGAGATGATAAGCGGCGTTCTCGCTTCATCAATCAAGATAGAATCCACTTCATCTACAATAACAAAGTGGTGTTCTCTTTGTGCCATATTATCACGAGAATAGCTCATGTTGTCTCTGAGATAATCAAAACCAAATTCGTTATTTGTTCCATACGTAATATCGCAAGCGTACGCTTCACGCTTTTGAGCTGCATCATGCATCTCTTCAAGGATAGTACCTACGCTGAAGCCTAGAAAGTTGTAAAGTTGCCCCATATCTCTTGCATCGCGTGAAGCAAGATAGTCATTTACCGTAACAAGATGCACACCTTTGCCCTGCATCGCGTTTAGCACTATTGGCAAAGTTGCAACAAGGGTTTTCCCCTCACCTGTTTTCATCTCTGCAATTCGACCCTCATGAAGCACCATACCACCGACAAGCTGTACATCAAAGTGTCGCATTCCAAGGACTCTTTTTCCTGCTTCTCTAGTGATGGCGAAAGAATCTTCCAAAACATCATCTAATGTTTTTGCTTGAGTTATAACTTGCTCTTTTAGCACTAAAAACGCAGCTTGCAGCTCTTCATCACTTAAAGAAGCGTATCGGCTCTCAAGTGCATTGATGTTTTTCACTCTTTTAAAATATTTTTTTAGCTCACGGTCATTTGATGTTCCAAAGACCTTACCCATTAATGCTTGTAGCATTCGCAACCTTATATGCGGTTACTATATAGTTTAGTATATAGTAACACTTGAAATTGGTGTTATTTTAGCACAGTAAAAATAATAATAGACATAAATAGCGCAATGCTTCTATTTAAAAATCATATTAAACAATATGTAAACAGTCACTTTGATATAATTTTTTTTAAAATATAAGGAAATACATGCGCTATATTTTACTCCCTTTTGCCCTCTTCTCACTTAGTTTTGCATCTATAGAAAATATCAATTCTTTTCAAGCTGATTTTGTCCAAAGCGTGACGGATGAGAAAAATAAAGTTCTCAACTACAGCGGCAATATAATCGCACTCAAACCGCAAAATGCACTTTGGAAATATACAAAACCTGTCAATAAAGATGTCTATATGTCACCGCAAAGCATAGTTATTGTTGAACCGGAAATCGAACAGGTGATTGTCCGAAAAGTGGATACAAATTTTGATTTTTTTCATATGATTAATAAAGCAAAAAAAATAAATGAAAACAAATATCAAACTTCTTATCAAGACACCCTTTTTGAGATAATAACCAAAGGGAATATTATCGAGTCAATCTCCTATAAAGATGAATTTGAAAATAAAATAAAGATAGTTTTTACAAAGCAGATACAAAACGCAGTCGTCGATAAAGCGACTTTCGAGCCTGTTATGCCGATGGATTATGATGTTATAAAAGAATAATTGAGAGGTGTTTTGTTTGCTTGCCGGAGAGTTCCGGCTTGCAAGAGGCAACTATACGGCTTTGATAGTTACACCATATTTTTCTTCAGCCACAGTACGTGCTTGAAGGTTGTAATCAGCAATTTCATTGAAGTTTAGGTATTTATAAACATCGGCTTCTTTACCCGCTAGTTTTTCTGGAACAATGCTCATGTACTCAGCAACCGTAGGAATACGTCCAAGTTTTGAACATACCGCGGCAAGTTCTGCAGAACCTAAAAATACTTGTGTATCTTTACCAAGACGGTTGTCAAAGTTACGAGTAGATGTTGAGAATACCGTAGCACCTACGCGTGAACTTGCTTGATTACCCATACAAAGTGAACATCCTGGAACTTCAGTTTGTGCTTGGATTGCTTTGAATACTTCATAATAACCTTCGTTGATAAGTTGTTGCTCATCCATACGAGTCGGTGGAACTATCCAGAATTTTTCAACCGCAACCTTACCTTCACCACGCATAACTTCACCGGCTGCACGGTAGTGACCGATATTCGTCATACAAGAACCGAGGAATACTTCATCGATTTTTTCACCCGCAACTTCACTTAAAAGTTTTACGTTATCCGGATCATTTGGACAAGCAAGAATTGGCTCTTTTACATCATTAAGGTCGATTTCGATAACTGCTGCATACTCTGCATCAGCATCTGGCTGCATAAGCGACGGAGATGCTACCCATTCTTTCATTCTATCTGCACGACGCTGTAGAGTGCGAGCATCAGAATAACCGTCTTTAATCATTGCTTCGATAAGCGTAATGTTTGATTTTAGGTATTCAACTACCGGTGCTTCATTTAAAAGTACTGTACACGCAGCTGCAGAACGCTCAGCAGAAGCATCTGAAAGTTCAAATGCTTGTTCCGCTTTAAGATTTGGTAAACCTTCAATCTCTAAAATACGTCCGTTAAAAATATTTTTCTTACCTTTTTTCTCAACAGTCAATAATCCTTGCTGAATTGCATAATAAGGGATAGCGTTTACAAGGTCACGCAGCGTGATACCCGGTTGTAATTCACCTTTGAAACG
>JAQTWZ010000009.1 GCA_028689055.1 Sulfurimonas sp.
CTCCAGCCGCCCAAACAGGCAGGATGATAAGCTCTGCCGCACCTTCAAAGCAAGTGATAAAGGCATCAAGATTGTCTATAGTACGCGAGTATTTGTGCGGTTGCCAAATAACACTTATCTTCTCTATACCTTTGAGTGAAGCGTACTCTTTGACGGCTTTGAAGGTTGCTTTTATCTCAGTCGGATGATGCCCGTAGTCATCTATGATGATATTATTGTCTTCGAGGCTCACGATATCAAAACGCTTTTTGATACCCTTAAACGCAAGGATATTTGTACGGATAGTCTCTATATCCATAGACTCTTTTGCAGCAAGTATCGCCAAAGCCGCATCTAGTGCGATATGTTCTCCAAAACCCCACACATCAAAAGTCCCAAACTCTTTGAGGTCAAAACGGGTGTGCGGCTCGTTGTTGATGAGGATATATTCGATGTTTTTTATATCTTTGCTAGGATAGAGCCAGTGCGCATCTATTTCGCCCACAAGTGTCGATAAAAAGCTATCTTCTGCGTTTAAAACACGACAAGGCGCTGACTTGATGAAGGTCCTGTAAGAGTTATAAAAACTGTCATAGTTGTAGTCGTAATATTCCATATGTTCAGGTTCTGCGTTTATGACGATAGCACAATGAGGATTTGAATTTAAAAAACTTCCATCACTCTCATCCGCTTCAAAAAGCATGATATCACTTTGTGCGTTGTAGCGGACATTTGAGCCAAAAGATTTGGACTCTGCACCGATAATGGCTGAACCATCCATGATTGCGGTGAGGATAGCCGTCGTTGTACTTTTTCCATGAGCGCCTGCAACAGAATAGACTTTTTTGTCATCAAGGATTTTGAGGAGTGCTTCACGGCGTGCGAGGACTTCTATACCTTTCTCTTTTGCTGCGACTATCTCGGGATTGTCCGGACGGATGATAGCGGAGTGTACGACAAGGTCTTGGTCTGTGATGGCTTCATAGGTGTGGGGAACAGTGACTTTGATGCCAAGAGTACGAAGTTTTTTGACGATGAGGCTCTCAGAAATATCTGAACCGCTTATCTCATGCCCTTTAAAATGCATATATTGAGCGAGTCCTGAAATACCTATGCCGCCGATGCCGATAAAATGAATCTTCATACTGTTATTCTCCCTTTTCTTGGGAATTATCAAGCAATTTTTGTGCCTCTTTGCTAAAGCAGCTGATATAAAAAGTACCTGCGTTTTGGGTTGCATCGATATCGGCTATCTTGTCGAGAAAATCATCAAAAGAGAGTTCTTCTGCCGAAGCTTGCCAGTGAAATTTGAGTGCGGCTGAGAATTTTTTGTCATTGCTAAGTCCGCTGAGAACTTCAAAAAGTGCGCTTGCGTCTTGGCGTTTGTCCGCGCTGTAATGCTCTATCGCATACTCATAGAGTGCGCGAAGCGTTGCAAAATCTTGTACTTCATTCATATCCATCACGCGATGGACTTCGAGTGTTTCTGTGAGTCGCTCAAGTGCGAGGTCAAGTATGTTGGCATAAAAAGCGTGCAGCATCTCTTCATCCAGAAGCTCATGTGCTTCTTGCTCAAAAAGATACAGAGATGCGATATCCGAGTTTTGTTGGGCTGTTAAAACTTTCGCTTTGAACTCTTCTATACTATTCACCTAAACACTCCTTGATACGCAAAAGCGCTTCTTTTGTTTTTTCTGGATTTTCTACAAGTGCGATACGCACAAAATCTTTGCCCGGATTTTCTCCATGAGCGTCTTGGCGTGCGAGGTATTCACCCGGAAGGACTTTTACATTGTACTCTTTATAAAGTTTTTGTGTAAACGCAAGAGCATCTGCGACTTTGAGCCAGATATAAAAAGTCGCCTCAGGCATATCAATACCCAAAATCTCTTTTGCAAGAGCGAAGTTTTTTTTGTAAATATCTCTTGAATCGGCGACATGAGCCTCATCACTCCATGCCGATGCAGCCGCACTTTGAAGTGGAAGCGGAGAGGCACAGCCGATGTAAGTTCTATATTTTATATATTCTGAGAGTATCGCTGCATCACCTGCGATAAAACCTGAACGAAGTCCCGGAGCTGAAGAGCGTTTGGAGATGGAGTTGATGACGATAACGTTTTTAAAGTCATCATTTCCTGCAAAAGTAGAAGCCTCCAAAAGTGAAGGAATAGCTTTGCCTGTATAGATTTCGCTGTAACACTCATCATTGAGAAGGACAAAGTCATGTTTGAGGGCGAGTTTGACCCACACAGCCAACTCTTCTATACTCAAAACACTTGAAGTTGGGTTGTTTGGAAAATTGAGTATCACGAGGTCGCATTGACTGAGCTGCGTTTCATCTATCTCAGGTTTGAAGTTGTTTGCTTCTGTAAGGTTGAGATGGATGACATGAGCACGAGAGGCAATAGCCGCACCTTCATATATCTGATAAAAAGGGTTTGTATAAGCCATCACAGGCTCTTTGATATCAAAAAGCAAAAACTGCGGAAAATTGAAAAGCACTTCGCGTGTCCCAAAAGTAGGGATAAGTTGCGAAGGTTTGAGTTGTGTGTGAAATCGTGTAGCGATGAATTGCAATTGCGCTTGGATCAGACTCTCTTCACCTGCAGTTTTTGGATATTTTTGCAGCAGTGCACTATTGTCGCACAAGGCTTTTTGTATAAACGCAGGTGTCTCAAACTGCGGTTCACCGATGGTGAGCGCGATAGGAGCGTAGTGCTTGGTTACTTCAATGTTTTGGAGTAAATGGTTGAGTTTTTCAAATGGATAGGGTTCAAAATTCATAAAGTTTTCGCTTTTTTAAAATGTGGAATTGTAGCAAAAATTAGTTAAAGAGAGTTTGGCTTGAAGCTCATTTCTTTTCTAAGATTTCTTAAGCTGTTGAAAAGTAGCAGAACACTACAATGATTTTTTCGTTTATTGATATAGGAGAGAAGAGTATTTGATGTTCCGATATACATTGTTTCTCCTGTTTTTTAGCAGTTTTTTATTCGCAGAGATTGCTGAGATGTCTGTCTCTATTATGCCTCAAAGAAGTCGGGCGACTTTGGCGGAGAATCATCTTTGCAAACATCAGGATTTACTGCAAAAATCAGATCTTTTGATGGGTTTGAAGAGTCCTGCGCAGAGCCTTGCGTTTTATCAGCAGCACTGTAAAAATAAAAATACCTTTGTTTGGTTTGATGGATCTCTCAGACTCCATGAATCGGCACATGAGCTCATAGAAGAGATACAAAACTCCTATGAACATGGCTTGAGTCCAAAGAGATATCACTCCAAAGAGATAGAAAAAAACATCATAAAAATCGCTCAAAATACTTTTACAAATCCGCAGGAAAAAATCAAAATCTATAATCGTCTTGATTTGCTTTTGAGTGATGCATATTTGACATTGGCTTATGAACTTTATTATGGATTTACAAATTGGGAAGCCTTTGAAAAAGGAACAACTGATGCAAAATTTGAGTGGGAAAGAACACAAAAAAGTGCTTTGAATCCTGTGCCATATCTACTAAAAAATCTCAAACAAAACTCCATAGCAGACTCTCTAAAAATTTTAAATCCTGATTTTTCGGAGTATAAAAGACTCAAAGAGGCTTTGCGGTTTTATAGAAAACTTGAGGCAAAAGGTGGATGGAATGCGATACCTTTTGGTCCACCTATTGGCATCGACCAGCGGGATACAAGAGTAATAGAGATAAAAAAAAGACTTTTTTTGAGCGCTGACCTGGAGGAGATGAGCTATCCTGAAAATGTTGTTTATGATGAAGCACCAGTGATAAAAGCAATCAAATCTTTGCAACAAAGATACAATCTTAAGCCGGATGGACTTATCGGAACAAAAACCATCAGCGCACTCAATATCCCGCCATCGGTGATAATCAAAAAAATCATCCTCAATATGGAGCGATTTCGATGGCTTGGAAGAGGGCTTGAAAAGTCTGAGGGATATATAGATATCAATATCCCTGCGTTTAGAATGCGGGTCTATGAGCACGCTCAAGAAGTGATGCAAATGCCCGTCATCGTAGGCAAAAAAGAGAGAGCGACACCCATTTTGAGTTCTTATCTCTCTTATGCGGTTTTACGTCCGACATGGACGGCACCCCAAACGATAGTCAAAGAAGATATTTTGGCAAACGGCAATATGCAAGAGTATCTGCAAAACCATAATATGAAAGTTTTTACTATGCAAGAGGGTGCAAAAGTGGATGTCAATCCAGATGAGGTAGAGTGGGCGGATTATGCACAAAAGGAGTATGTTCCCTTTTTGTTTCGAGCAGATGCCGGCAAATCCAATCCTTTGGGTGGAGTGAAGTTTATGTTTAACAACAAATACTCCATCTATATGCATGACACCAATCAGCCGGCTCTTTTTGGGAGTCACAGCCGGGCGTTTAGTTCAGGCTGTATCCGCTTACATGCGCCGATGAAACTCTTAAAGTATCTTCTGGAGGATGATGCTGCAAGTACTCTTTTGGCACAAGAAGAACTCCCCGATCAGGTAGTGCAAATCAAAAAAAAGCTGCCGATATTGATTCGATATATGAGTGTAGAAGTGGATGAAGAGAATAAAATTCATCTGTTTGAGGATGTTTACGGATATGACGCAAGGCATATTTTGGCACTCAAAAATATGCCTGAGTTGGGGTTTTAAAGAAAAATAAAAAGTAAATTATTACAAAAAAAATTACAACTGCAAGAATAAAAAAATGTTGTACAATTCGCAATTCAATTTAAAGGATGAACCAAATGAAAATAGTACTATCAATCGCCCTCGCACTTTTCCTTCTCGGATGTAGTGAAGATAAAGCAGCAACAGCTGTAGAAAACAACGACAGTGTTGTAGTTGAGCAGAGTGCTCCAGCGGTAGAAACTCCAGCGGTAGAAACACCAGCAGCAGTAGTAGAAACTCCAGCAGTAGAAACTCCGGCAGTTGTAGAAGAAGCTACAAACGCAGCAACTGATGCAACAAACACAGCTGTTGAAACTACAGACGCTGCAACTCAAGTTGTAGAAGATGCAGCAGCAGATAAAAACGACTAAGAAGAAACAATGAAAATAGTTCTCTCTGCGCTTTTGGCACTTTTCCTTTTAGGATGTAGTGAGGATAAAGCGACTACAAATATGGCAGATACTCAAAGCGTTGTTGCAGAAAAAACCGAGCTTGTCAAAAGCACGGTGGACGAAGCGGCTAAAGCAGCTGAAATTGTTGTCAAAGAAGCAACAAAAGAGGCTGAGACGACTGCGGTAGAAGCGCAGAATGTAGTCCAAGAAGTCAAAGCGACGGCAGAAGAGACTATAAAAGAAAATGTTTCTGGCGCAGACTTATTTAAAGCATGTGCGAGTTGTCATGGTCAAAAAGGTGAAAAACCTGCCCTTGGAAAATCTCAGATTATTACAGGTTGGTCTGCTGCTAAAGTTGCAGCAGCACTTCATGGGTACAAAGATGGTACATACGGCGCAGCGATGAAATCCGTGATGAAAGGTCAGGTGTCAAAATTAAACGATGCCCAGATCCAAGTACTCTCAGACTATATCTCTACACTTTAAAAACTATTCCAAAATGTCTCTCTTAAAGGGCATTTTTGGAATTTCTCTCTTGGAATCCCTCTATTGGCTTAAAATAATCTCTCGTTCAAAAGACTTTGCCAACAACCATATAAACAGTCAATAAATCTATTCCGTTCAATGTTATTAAATAAAAAAGCTTTGAACTATTTTATAGTAATTTTAATATTGATGCTATTCTAAAAAAGATGCAAAAATTATTTATGACTATACCTACAACTATTAGACTAAATAAACAAAATAGAAAAAGATTAGACAAGGATAAAGACAAATTTACAATTTTATAAATTCCGCTAATTATCTTAAAAGAAAAAAAAGGTTAAGAGCTAGCAGTAAAAGCGGATAAATGGAGTAGTCAAAAATCATAAAATATAAAAAGAAGAGATGAGATTAATAATTAATCACCCTCATAGTATAAAGAACTATGATTTCAGGCACAATAGCACAAAGGCAATAATTATGATTGAAAATAAAGTATGTGACATTATCATTTTTGGCGGTCATGGGGATCTTGCGTTGCGCAAGCTTATGCCGGCACTCTACCATCTCTGTCATGATGGGCATATCCCTCAGGAGAGCCGTATCATCTCTGTATCTCGGGATGATTCGACTCAAGAGGCGCACATCGCGCTCATGGAAGAAAAACTCAAACTCAACCTCAAAGATGACTGTTTTGACGTGGAATATTTTGAGACTTTTAAAAAGTATCTTTATTATGTAAAAGCGGACTTGAAAGAGAGTGATAGTTACAAAGATCTGGCATCACTGCTCGCAGGACATGAAGAGAATGAGCGCATCAACTATCTTTCCACTTCACCTTCACTTTTTGGGACTATATGTAAGTCGCTTCATGAGTTTGACCTTATCACGCCACAATCCCGTGTCGTTTTGGAAAAACCAATAGGGAGAGATCTCGCATCTTCTCGTGTGATAAATGAAGAAGTAGCCAAACATTTTGCGGAGTCGGCAATCTTTAGGATAGATCACTACCTTGGAAAAGATACGGTGCAAAACATCCTTGCACTGCGTTTTTCCAATATGCTTTTTGCTCCTATCTGGAATGCACAGTACATCGACCATATACAGATAACTGTCGCTGAAAGTGTGGGTCTTGAAGGGCGTTGGGACTACTACAACGAATATGGCGCAATGCGTGATATGATTCAAAACCACCTGATGCAGCTTCTTTGTCTTTTGACTATGGAGCCACCGTGTTCTCTTGAGGGTGATGCCGTGCGTGATGAGAAACTCAAAGTCATCCGTTCTTTGCGCCCGATAGAAGGGGAGGACCTCCTCACAAAAACCGTACGCGGACAATACAGCGCAGGTGCAATCAACAAAGAGGCAGTTCCCGGCTTTTTTGAAGAAGAGGGCGGCAGTCCAAAAAGTGACACGGAGACCTTCGCAGCTCTTCGCGTGGATATAGACAACTGGCGCTGGTACAATGTGCCAATCTATCTCAGAACGGGTAAACGCATGAGCAAACGCTACAGTGAAATCGTGGTGGATTTCAAAGAGATACCACACTCGATTTTCCCAAACAAAGGCTCATGTATCGACTCAAACAAGCTTGTAATACGCTTACAACCTGATGAGAGTATCTCGATGTTTATCATGAATAAAGTCCCCGGACTCACAGACGGTATGCGTCTGCAAAAAGTCAAACTTGACCTCAAAGCTGCTGAAGATGCACCACGTGTACCCGATGCTTATGAGTATCTTTTGCTTGATGTGGTACGCAATCATGCGGCGCTTTTTATGCGTCGTGATGAGGTCGAAGCTGCATGGATATGGGCAGATACCATCCTAGATGGCTGGTGCAAAAACGAGATAAAACCAAAAGCTTATCCAGCCGGTACAAACGGACCTGCAGCTTCTATCGCAATGATAGAAAAAGACGGGAGAAGCTGGTATGGCGAATAATCATTTTATATTAAACGAGTTTGCCTCCAAAGAAGAACTCGTAGATACTCTTGCCGAAAAAATCCTTCATGAGCTCGACCTTGCCATACAAGAAAAAGGTCACGCCTCCCTAGCGCTCTCTGGAGGTTCTACTCCAAAAAAACTTTTCGTAGCACTCTCAAATAGCGACTTTGCTTGGGAGAGAGTCACTGTAACTTTGGTCGATGAGCGCTGGGTAGATCCTCTCAGTGAACAAAGCAATGAAAAACTGCTCAAAGAGTATCTGCTTCAAAACTATGCCGCCAAAGCAAAATTTATCCCGCTCAAGAGCCATTTTGCAAGAGCAAAAGAGGCTCTTGCGGCTTTGGAGATCATCTTGGGTGAGTTTATCAAACATCTCGACGTGGTCGTACTTGGGATGGGCGAAGACGCGCATACAGCTTCGTTTTTTCCAAACGCAGAGGAGTTAGACTTTGCGCTCAACACCAAAGATCTCTGTTGTGCTACAACCGCATCCCATGAGCCAAAAGAGCGTATAACACTCTCACGTCTTTTTTTGCTCGGAGCAAAGAGTCTGATTTTGCATATCGAAGGCAAAAAGAAAAAAGAGATCTTCCTAAACGCAGCTAAGTCCGATGATACCAAAATGATGCCCATCATCGCTATGATGCAACAAACAAATCCACTCCTAGAGGTCTATTATGCAGACTAATCTTCACCCAAAACTCGTCGAAGTCACAAACGCAATCATCAAACGCTCCAAAAAATCCCGTACAATCTATCTCGAACGTATCGAAGCGGCACACCATCAAACAGTAGAACGCGCGCATCTTGGATGCAGTAACTTAGCACACGCTATGGCTCCGTGTGCGGCTCATGAGAAGGCACATTTGGAGTCGATGGAGAGAGAAAATATCGCAATAGTCTCGGCGTATAACGATATGCTCTCAGCACATCAGCCCTTTACGACTTATCCGTCTCTTATCAAACGTGCACTCGCTCTCAAAGGCGCTACAGCGCAGTTTGCAGGCGGTGTACCTGCTATGTGCGACGGAGTCACGCAGTCACAACCGGGGATGGAGCTGAGTCTCTTTAGCCGTGATACTATCGCCATGAGTACGGCAGTAGCGCTTGCGCACAATATGTTTGACGGAGCTGTGATGCTCGGTGTCTGCGACAAGATTGTTCCGGGAATGTTTATCGGCGCTATGAATTTTGGGCATTTGCCAGTGATTTTTGCTCCGGCGGGTCCTATGCCATCGGGCATCAGCAACGCAGAAAAAGCGGCGGTGCGTCAAGAGTTTGCGCAGGGAAAAGTCGGCGAAGCAGAACTTCTCAAAGCGGAGAGTGCTTCGTACCACTCCGCGGGAACCTGTACCTTTTACGGTACGGCAAACTCCAACCAGATGCTCATGGAGATCATGGGTCTGCATCTGCCGGGAAGCTCTTTTGTCAATACAAATACGCCCCTTCGTGATGCGCTTACAGAAGCTGCAGCACTCAAACTCTTAGAGCTCAGTCCGCTTGGCAAAAACTATATGCCAGTCGGTCGTATGATAGATGAAAAGAGTATCGTAAACGCAGTCGTCGGACTTCTGACAACAGGCGGTTCTACAAATCACACCATCCATCTTATTGCTATGGCACGCTCATGTGGCATCGTTTTGACATGGGAAGATTTTGACATACTCTCAAGTATCACGCCGCTTTTATGCAAGATGTATCCAAACGGCAGTGCGGATGTGAACCATTTTCATAGTGCAGGCGGTATGCCTGTTGTCATCTCCAAACTTTTGGATGCAGGGCATCTGCATGAAGATGTAAACACTATCATGGGAAGAGGCTTGCGCAACTATCTGCAAGAGCCTTATCTTGAAGATGGCGTTTTACACTTCAGAGCATCAAGCGGACGCAGCAGTGATACAGAGGTCATCAGTTCTATCTCTGAGCCCTTTAGCAAAGAAGGCGGGTTGAGAGTTTTGGAGGGAAATATCGGGCGCAGTGTCATCAAAACTTCGGCACTCAAGAGCCAAAACAGAGTTATCACGGCTCCTGCAAAAGTATTTTATTCTCAAGAAGCGCTCAAAGAGGCCTTTAGCAGAGGTGAGCTTGATATGGATTTTGTGGCGGTATTGCCATTTCAAGGTCCAAAATCAAACGGTATGCCGGAGCTTCACGGACTGCTTCCTTCGATGGGCGCACTTCAAGACAAGGGCTTCAAAGTCGCTATCATCACGGATGGTAGGATGTCAGGCGCTTCAGGCAAAGTAGCCTCTGCGATACATCTTTGTCCTGAGGCAAAAGATGGCGGTGTGATAGCCAAGATAAAAGACGGAGACATCATCACACTTGACTGTGACAAAGGGATTTTGAGCCTTGATATCGCAGAAAATGTTCTCAAGAACCGTCTTGTCAAAATACCTGCACTTCTGCAAAACAGACACGGAGTCGGACGCGAACTTTTTGCGATGATGCGTCAAAGCGTAAACGCAGCCGACGAAGGTGCATGTACATTTTCACTCCCGGGAGGAGAACTATGCTAAGTGCTCGTAAAGTGATGCAAATTTCACAAATCATTCCTGTTATCAGCGTACAAAGTGTCGAAGAAGCGCTGCGTTTGGCTGAGGCTTTGATGCTTGGCGGTGTCAATATCTTTGAGATAACACTTCGTACCGCTTGCGCGCTTGATGCTATCAAAGCAGTCGCACATGAGTTTCCGGAGGCTATGACGGGTGCAGGAACTGTGCTAAACGCAGACCAGTTTCAACGCGTCGAAGATATGGGCGCGCGTTTTGCCATCAGTCCGGGTCTCACACATGAGCTGGCATACTACAAAAACTCTATCCCGCTGCTTCCCGGCGTGGCTACAGCAAGTGAGATCATGAAAGGTTTGGAGTATGGCTACGATGCTTTTAAACTTTTTCCCGCAAATATCGTAGGCGGCGTAGAAGCCATCAAAGCCTTTGGCGCACCGTTTAGGGATGTCGTATTTTGTCCTACAGGCGGCGTAAACGCAGGCAATGCAAAAGAGTATTTGGCTTTGGAAAATGTTTTGTGTGTCGGTGGAAGTTGGATAGTTCCTACAAAACTGATACAAGAGCAGAATTTCAAAGAGATCACCAAAATAACGCAAGAAGCACTGCTTGCTTTGAGATAGTCAAACACAAAAAAAAAGGAGAGCGTATGTATATCGGAGTTCCTAAAGAGATCAAAAAAGATGAGTTTCGTGTCTCTATGACACCTGCGGGCGTGAGAGAGTTGACAAAGGCGTCACACAGTGTTTATGTGCAAAAAGGTGCAGGTGAGGGGAGCGGTTTTTGCGATGAAGCGTATCAAAACGCAGGGGCAATACTTTTGGGTAGTGCCAAAGAGATATTTGACGCTTCTGAGATGATAGTCAAAGTCAAAGAGCCGATAGCCTCAGAATATGAACTTTTTAAGCCAAATCAAACTCTCTTCACCTATTTGCATCTCGCAGCGGACAGGGCACAAACGGACTTTTTACTTGCAAAAGGGATACGCGCTTTTTCGTATGAGACACTAGAAGTAAACGGCCGTCTGCCACTGCTTGAGCCTATGAGTGAAGTCGCCGGAAAGATGGCTTCTTTGATGGCTAGCGTGCATCTTGGGCGTTATCAGGGCGGAAGCGGTCTGCTTGTCGGCGGCGTAGTCGGAACACATAGAGCCAAAGTGATGATTTTAGGCGGTGGTGTCGCAGGAAAAGCTGCAGCAGAAGTAGCGGCAGGTTTGGGAGCTGATGTGAGTATCTTGGATATAAACACCCAAAGACTCCACTATCTAGCCGACGTTTTACCTGCAAATGTGACGACGCTCTACAGCAGTAGTGAGACGATTTTGGCTCTTCTCAAAGAGGTGGATATCGTCATAGGCACAGTGCTCATCCCCGGTGCAAAAGCTCCAAAACTCATCACAAAAGAGATGCTTGGAGTCATGAAAAAGGGTTCTGTTTTGGTGGATGTATCTATAGATCAAGGCGGATGTTTTGAGACATCGCGTCCTACGACACATACAAATCCGACCTATGTAGAAGAGGGCATCATACACTATTGTGTGGCAAATATGCCAGGAGCTTATCCTCAAACCTCCACACAAGCACTCACAAACGCAACCCTTGTTTATATAAAAGATCTTGCGAAATATGGGGCAGAAGATATCTGCAAACATAAGCCGCTCATGAGAAGCGCACTCAATACTTACGATGGCGTTTTATATAACAAAGCTGTTGGAGAAGCGCACGCTATAGAGAGTAAATAGGACACCTCTAAAAACCCTAGCTTGCTTCAGAGGGAGTTAAAAAAGATGAGAGGACATAAAATCTTTTTTGAGTCTTAGCCAAAGCTAAGGCGATAAAAAGTTTTATGGCATATCGCTTTTTTAAACCCTCCCGCAGGGCTTTACAAAGAAGCTCACACTCTGCGTTGCCCCTTTTTGCCCGAGCGTCGGCTAGGGCTTCAAAGGGTCGCCTTGATTGTGAACTTCTTTGTAAAGCTGAAGCTGGCTAGAGTTTTTAGAGATGTCCTTCAGGATGAGATTTTTTTGAGATTTTTTTTTGCTACATTATATTTCTTTAAATTTGTATGCTTGATGCATAAAAAGAGAAAAAATATTTTAGGACAGCAATATGGAATCAATCCAAAACTTTGGAATCATAGAGACAGATAAATATTACAAATCAATTTTAAATCTTACTAATGACATGATTGCGCTTTTTGACGGAAAGCGCATTCTTGATGCAAACAAATCCTTCCTCTCTTTTTTTCGTGATATGGCTATTGATGTTTATAGTGATGACTTCTTTTTGGCAAAATATTTTTTGAAAATTGATAAATATGGATATATCTATGATGGATATTTAAACCGCTCATGGATTGAAAATATTTTAGCAGCAGAAAAAGAGCACTATCGTGTAAGTATTAGTAAACATGAAAAAATATATACCTTTGGTATCTCCATTAAAAAATTAGAGATATCTGAAAATATTTTTGTTATAACATTTTCAGATATAAGTGATTTGATGAGTTATCGATGTTTATTAGAAGAAGATGTTCGCAGTAGTCATTATGAAAAAGAAAATACTCAATACATTTTAAATCAATATAACCACGCAATAGATACATCCAACTTGGTTGCACGCTGCGATTTGCAAGGAAATATAACCTATGTTAATGATGCTTTATGCGCAACTTTAGAGTATAACAAAGAAGAATTGCTTGGTAAAAGTATCGCAATCATGTTTGAGCAAAATAGCGAAATCATGTGTCAAAAAATTGCTTGGCAGAATGTTTACAATGGTGATATTTGGAAAGGCATTGTAAAAAATATAGGAAAATACGGTTCTGTTCACTATTTTGCAACAACGATTATTCCTATACAAAATAAAGAAAATCAAATCATAGAGATTTTGTCTATCCGACATGATATTACGGAGATGGTAAAAGCAAAAGAAGAAGCACTCAAGACGCTTGAAGCAAAAAGCAAATTTTTTGATCAAGTCTCTCATGAGCTGCGAACACCCCTCAACGCAATCGTAAATTTTACAGATCAAGCCCTAGAGAGTTATGATGAAATCGTTACAGATGAAGAGAGTCGTTTGTTGGTAAAACGATTTTTACAACGCGCTTATGCAAATGCTGAAAACCTCTTAGAATTGATCAATTCACTTCTTGATATTGCTAAAATGAAATCAGGCAAAACAGAATTTAAACATGAGCCGCATAATGCTATTATCCTTGCAAAAGAGGCATTTGAAAATTGTTTTAGCTTGCAGCAATATGAAGAGGTTGCATATAGTTTTGAGACTTTGGAGCAAGAGGTTTTTATAGAATGTGATGGATTTAAATTGAAACAAATTATTACAAATCTCATCTCTAATGCACTCAAATTTACCAAGAGTGGATATGTCAAAGTACGGGTTTCCTCTACTCCTACTGAGTGTAGTATTGAAGTTTTTGACACAGGCATAGGGATTCCAAAAGATAAAATAAACACAGTTTTTGAACCGTTTGAACAAGTGAGAGATCATGGTTTTGGAACAGGATTGGGCTTAAATATCGTAAGAGAATATGCACAAGCTATGCATATGAAAGTTGCAGTTGATTCTCAAGAGAATCAGGGAAGTTGCTTTGGTTTAGTTGCCAAAAAACTTGCAAAGGTGAAGATATGATTAGTAAGCATTATCAACTTATTGATACATTACATGAAAATATGCATACAGTGGTCTATCGTGCTATTCGATTGAGCGACAAAGTGCCCGTAGTTATCAAAATGTTAAAACAAAAAGAGTCAACACAAAATCGTTTGGCACAATTTATGAATGAACAATATCTGCTTGGATTGTTAAACTCTGAAAATATTTCAAAATTAATCGACGTTGTTGCTTCACCCACGGAATATGCACATGTTTTTGAAGATATCGGCGGTGATTCTTTGTTTGACATATTGGGAAAATCTGAGGATTTTACTTTAAGTGAAGTTTTACACATTGCCCTGCAGATAGCTCAAACGCTTCAGTATATACATCAAAAACATATTATTCATGCAGATGTTAATCCAAAAAATATTGTTTATAATCCTCAAACAAAAAAAGTGCAGCTCATTGATTTTGGGTATTCAATAGTAGATAATCATTTTCGTTATAACAACGAGTTAAATGTCGGTACTTCGGGCAATCTGATGTATATGTCTCCAGAACAGACAGGACGCACAAAACAAAAAATCGATATGCGTAGTGATATGTATAGTTTTGGTATGACGCTTTATCATCTTTTTAGTTCAAAACCTCCCTATGAAGTCATGGATCGTTATGAACTATTGCATAAGCAGGTCGCTCTCTACCCGATAGAACTTGCGCTCATGAAGGACTCTTTTCCTCAAGTTCTCTCCGATATTGTTCGCAAACTTATAGCAAAAAATCCAAATCATCGGTATCAAAGTGATGAGGCTTTGATATTTGACCTTCAGTATGTCCTTAAAAATCTTACACATGATGATGAGATTGCCTCTTTTTCGATTGCATCTATTGATAAACCTCTTTTCCATTTAGATGAATATTTTGTTGGTCGTAACGATGATATATTGCGTTTACGAGATGCCGCAAATAGTATCTCGCATGGTCATGCTATACAGATGATTGTTAATGGTGATCCGGGAGTGGGAAAAACAAGGTTGATTGAAGAGTTTTTAACTTTGCTTTATACTACAAAATCTCATGTGATACGTGGGAAATTTGAACAGTATAAATCTGAAAATCCCTATTTTATTTTTAAAGAACTTTTTTCTCAAATCAAAACTATCTTACTTTATCAGCAGGTTCATACTAAAGTAAAACTTGATCCGCTAAGTATTGGTGTTCTTGTCTCTATGTTTCCTGATTTGGGAGAAGTATTTGCGGTGAAGCCTTTAGCATCACTATATGAAAACCAGTATAAACAGCTTCCCTATGCGATCCAAAAACTTTTTATGCAAATAGCGACATTACAAATGCCGCTTGTGATTTTTTTGGATGATTTACAGTGGGCTGATACGGCCTCCATCACATTGATGAAGAAAATTTTGCAAGAGACAAACCCGTATCTACATCTCATTTTGAGTTATCGTAATGATGCGATCAATGATAATAGCAGTGCCTACTCTTTTGTTGCAGAGATAAAAGATATCCAACACAAAAGTAGCTATATTTTTGATTTAAAACCACTTTTGGTATCTGATATAGAAGAGATGTTACATGCGTTGTTTACTACAACAAATGCACAAATTGTGGAGTTTGCAAGCTTGTTATCCAAAAAAACAGAAGGGAATCCTTTTTATCTTAAGATATTTTTGCAAAATTTGTTTGATGCAAAGTTGATATCTTATGAAAACGGCTCATGGCATATTCAAATGGATGCGATTCGCTCCAGCGAGGCTGAAGTTGATGTAGTGAGAGTGATTGGAAAACGACTTGAACAGTTAGAACCTGTAGCGTTGGAGTGTTTAGAAGTATTGGCTTTTTTGGGTAACCGTTTTCATGCTCAAAAAACGAGAAATATTTTAAAATTTATGCACTTGCCTGTTTCACTTTTGGAGAGTTTGGAGTCGAAAGGATTTATCGATCTTTATGGAGGAGAGTTTAGATTTGTACACGATTTACTGCTTCATTATATTGTCCAAAATGTAGAACAGACAAAAAAAGTCAAAATCCATACGCAAATAGGTCGCT
Organism: Sulfurimonas sp.; assembly: GCA_028689055.1. Classification (GTDB taxonomy): domain Bacteria; phylum Campylobacterota; class Campylobacteria; order Campylobacterales; family Sulfurimonadaceae; genus Sulfurimonas. The sequence goes on from JAQTWZ010000009.1 coordinate 15,671, forward strand.
ATTTAGAAACGCAGTATCGTAAGAAATGCTATGGAGATATTGTGAGTTTGGTACATCATTTAAACTTCGCATATGAGAACAAATATCACCATAAAAATATAGAGCATTTAAATCTTTTAGCTTTAAGAGAGATTTTAAAATCCAACTCTTTTAGTCAAGCCCTTAATCATCTGCGATGGATGCAACTTTACGGTATTGATCGTCTCTTATCAGTATCAAAACATTCGCAAGCTTTTGAATATAGCGCTTTAAAAGCAAAAATATTTTACTTAAACGGTCTGCATGAAGAGGCGCTTTTACAAATCGACAGCATGAGTCTTACCTGCCATTCTATGCAAGAAAGATTAGGATGTTTTCATCTTGCAAAAGATATTTGTATCACGCAAGGAAGCGGTTTTCAAGAACTTTTAGAAAAGAGTAAAAAAGTTTTTCATGAATTGGGTTTTGCTCTTCCTAAAGATGAAGAGAGTCTTGTCGCAGCGCTTGAGTCATTACAAAAAAGTGTTGCACTGCATCCTCTGGCAAAAAATGCAAAAAAAATTCCTACATTGCAAAAAATAAAAAATAAAAAAATAGATACTCTTCTGACCTTGCTGGTTGATTATTGGGAAGTGGCTTATTATCTTGCAGATATCAATCGAATGCAGTGGGCGTATTTTACTATTGTCGCCAAGTCTTTCGAGTACGGCAATACAAATGGTTCTGTTTTTGGATATGTGCTCTACGGTGCACAATTGATCTCACAGAACCGTTTCAAAGAAGGATATGCTTTTGGTTTAGCTGCTATCAAACTCAATAATATATTGACAGATGCCTCCATGGTGCCAAAAGTGCATAATTTTATGGCAAATTTTATCAGTCCTTATTTAAAAGGTTTTGAAGCAAATCTGCCTTTGTACCGTAAAAGTTTACATCAAAGTAAAGTCAACGGTGATATCGTTTTTGGTGTTTGGGCAAATTTTTTAATCAATTTGAGTGATTATTTTTCTGGAAAATCCCTTGAAACACTCTCCAATAATCTTAATCAAGGGAGCTCATGGATTCTTAATTCAGGAGATAGGAAGATGATTGCTATTTTTGAAGTGCTTAGGTCTGTAATACTTCAATGGCAAAATAAAAACAAATTATCTCAAGAGATGGAAGATACTTATATAGCACTGTGGGAAGAGGAAGCATTTTATCCTGCTTTAGCATGGTATGGTATTTTAAAAGCTCAAACTTGCTGGTTTGAAGGGAAGTTTGAAGAGGGATTGGCATTTTTAACACGTTTTGTGAAGACAGATGCAAATGAAGTGATTATGTTCTCAAAATTAAGGTTACACCCTTTGCGAGCACTTTTACTTATAGGCAAGCAAAATAGTTTGAGCACAGAAGAAAAAAACCTCTTAGAGAATGATTTGCAGGAGTGTAAATCTTTTTATAAAGCATCTCCGCAAGCATTTAAATTTTGGAAACTTTTGATTGAAGCGAAGTTGGCTAGAAATGTAAAAAATCACTGGGATATAGCAAAACTCTATGATCTTGCTTTGTCTGAAGCACGTCGAAGTGCTACACCGTTTCAGATTGCAGCCGCTGGTGTTTGTGCCGGAAGGTATTGGGAGGAAAAAGGTTATCCTGATATTGGCAAATTTTATTTTAGTGAAGCATCTATCGGTTTAAATCAGTGGGGTGCTTATGGCACTTCTATGCGTTTGAAGCAAAAAACCAAAGAGACTTCTCAACTGAGTATAAATGATATAGATAACTCCTCAAGCAGTTCAATGTTTAGAGCAGAACCAAGTAATTATCGCAGTTTGTTAAAATCTTTTTACGCACTCTCTCAGTCTATAGGCAAAAAAGAGTTATTAGCAACATTAATGAAAACCATTTTAGAAAACGCAACAGCAAGTAAAGCGGTTTTAATACTCTTAGAAGAGGAGCAGTTTTATACACAAGCTTCCCTTGAGTTTGGATCTGGGCGTGTCTCTTTTCATCATCAAAAATTGATAGAAACAACTGCTCTTCCTTACGCTATCGTATCTGATGCGATTCAAACGCAGTACCGTATTATAGTAACGCAGCCGGCAGAAAGTGGTAAGTATCAGTATGATGCATATTTGAAACAACAACGACCGGCTTTTTGTATGGCACTCCCCTCAATACTTGAAGGAAAAGTACGCGCAATTCTCTATCTTGAAAATCAAGAGTTGGTGACTCCTTTGAGCCCTGAAACGATTCAAACGCTTCGACTTCTTTTAATGCAAACAGCTATTATTTATAAAAACACTTCTTTATATGAAACACTTTTAAGTAATGAGCGTGCACTCAATAAATCACAACAAATCGCACATATGGGAAGTTGGCAGTTTAACAGCGCAACGCAGGAGGTGATTTGGTCTGAAGAGATGTACCGTATCTATGAACTAGAACCTTTTTCTATACCAATAACGTATGAATGGATATTTGAACACACCCATTCTGATGATATACATTTGATTTTAGATTCACAAGAGAAAATACTCTCAGGACAGTCTTTTTGTGATACAACAAACCGTATCATAACAGCAAAAGGAAATATCAAAATTGTGCATCAAAGAGGAGAAGTCTATTGGAGTGATGAGCATCAAATGATCTCAGGAATCACACATGATATCACAGAGAGAAAAAAAGCCGAAGATGCTATAGAAATGCTGACGCAAGTTGTAAACCAAACACCCTTTTCCACAATCATCACAAATACGCAAGGTGTCATAGAATATACAAACAATCAAACATCAAAACTTACAGGCTATTTCCATCATGAGCTGCTAGGAAAGAAGATTTCACTTTTTCAATCAGGAGTACATCCACAAACTTTCTATCAAGAGTTATGGGAAACAATCACGAAAAAAAGATCCTTTTGGCGTGGTGTGATTATCAATAAAATGAAAAATGGAGAATTACGAGATTGTGCATCCACTATATTTCCAATATTTAATACGCAAAATGAGATTGTCAATTTTGTAACGATTCAAGATGATGTCACAGAACGCAATATGAAAGATAAACTCTTTTTGATGCAGACTCGTCAAGCACAAATGGGAGAGATGCTAAGTATGATCGCACATCAGTGGAGACAGCCGCTTGCTATCATAAGTGCTTTGATGAGTCGTCAAAAAATCAATATTATGCTTGGTCGTGGCGTCTATGAAGATATAGCAGTAAGTTTTGATGAGATAGAAACGCAGGTGCAACATTTATCACGAACTATTACGGATTTTAAAGATTTTTTCAAACCTGACAAGAAGAGAGTTCTGACAAATTCTAAGGCAGTGATATCAAAAGTATTTGATTTGATAGAACACTCTTTGATGAGTAAAAACGTCTCTATCGAAAAAAATATCAGCGATGAAACAGAGTATGAATGTTACGAAAATGAGTTGATCCAAGTTCTCTTAAATCTCATCAAAAATGCACAAGATGTCTTTGAAGAGCGCGGCATACGCAACCCTGTTATCCGTGTAAATGCCAGTGCAGAGGATGCCAAAATCATTATACGCATTGATGATAATGCAGGGGGCATTGCTCCTGAAATCATGGATGCACTTTTTGCACCTTACGCTTCTACAAAAAAAGAAAACGGAACAGGCTTAGGGCTTTACATGAGCAAAACTATCATAGAAGAACATTTTCATGGCGAGATAAGTGCAAACAACACTACTCAAGGCGCATGTTTTGAGATTAGTTTTCTACGTTAAATTTTAGAGCTCTACTTATGTAATTCAATCGTAATATTTCACTATTTTATTACGATTGTGATTTTTTTGTGATTTTTCCATACTACTATTTGCTTGTAATAAAAAATAGAATAAGAAAATGTAATAAACATTGGATGGTGAATTATGGAAAAAATACGACTTTTAATCGTTGATGATGTTGAAGACAATCGATTGGTCCTCCATGCAATATGCCGCCGTATGGATGATTTTGAAGTTCGAGAAGCCTCGGATGGTTTAGAAGCGGTTGCAGCTTGTGAATCATGGCGACCTCATATAGTTTTGATGGATATTATGATGCCAAATCTTGATGGATTTGAAGCATCTAAAATCATTAAAGCACGTTTCCCTGAGATCAATATCTTAGTAGTGACGGCAGTGATAGATCCGCAAATGGAGCGCAATATGGCTTCCATAGGTGTTGTTGCGTATTTACATAAGCCTATAGATAAAGAGTTGGTTCGTTTTAAACTCCAAAGTATTGCCAATGTTTTGCGTACTAAAGTCGGCAAACATATAAAGCCCACATCCAAAAATGCTTTAAACCCATTTTCCAATGATATACGCAACTTTAAAACTATTTTTGATGTAGAAGATGCTGAAGGAATGATGGATTTCGGTGTTTGGATATTGATGCGATGTGAAGAACAAAAAAATCTAGTGTGTTCAAAAGTGGATCCAATGATAGAACTTTTTTATCTATTGATGCGCCAAAGTGTTCGTGATGGGGAGATACTCAGCGTTATTATAGAAGAGAGTTTTGAAGAGATATTCGCGACTATGCAGTTTAGCAAGTCTGTAGAGTTGAAGGGAAAAGCCTTAGAACTGGCAGAAGAGATGCAAGATGATTTGATAATTCATGCAAACATAGTATGTGCCCGTTTAAATATGGGTATAGAAATCCAAGAGAAAGTACCATTAAAAAAATCTTTACCGACTCCAATAGTAGAAGAGATAAAAGCAAATAAGAGCATCCGTATTATGGATACAGAAGAAAAAGAGTTGCTTCGCCAAAGTTTTGTTCAAAAAACAACAGCAATAGAATATATAGAAGAGATAGGTGGCGATGTTTTGGAGGAAATCCGTGACTTGGAGAGTTTAGATAGCGAATGGAGTGACATTCTTTCTAAATTTGAAGAAGAACCGTCTATAGAGAATATGCATTATTTTGTAGATAGGGTTTTGGGGGTGTATGTTCGCGCTATAAACAATTTGTTTGAGTTTACGGCACTTGCATATGCTATTTCATCCTTAGGTTCTTTTATGAAAGAGCATGCAGATGAAATCATAAGCGATAGTATAAAAGTCAAAACTCTTGTTATGTTAATAGAACATTTAGGCAGTGATCTTGTCTCATGGCGAGAACATATTTTTGGATTACAAGATGCAGGAGATATTCATTATCTTGATAGTTCTTTTTTTAGTTCATGTATGCAAATTGAGCAGATTATTGGCAATAAAAACATCGAAAATGATGATGACAATGATATGGAATTTTTTTAATAACCAAGGAGAAAATAAAAATGGCAAAAAGAGTAATAATTGTAGATGATTCACGTGCAGTAGTTGCAACAGCAGAATTAGCATTGGATGGATTGATTGGTAGCGGCGTTATTGAATTTAAAGCATATTTAAATCCGGAAGAGCTTTTAGGTTTATTACGAAATGGAAGTGAAAATTTTGATTTGCTTATAAGTGATGTCAATATGCCGGAGATGAACGGACTTGAGTTAGCAAGAGCTATAAAATCAGATGATCGTTATAAAACGAAACCTATCATTATATTAACTACAGAGAGTTCTGAGCAATTGAAGATGACAGGTAAAGAGATAGGCGTAACAGGATGGATGGTAAAGCCATTTAATGATGAGAAGTTGGTCAAGTCAATCAAAATGGTATTAGGGGTTTAGTAATGAAAGAAAATGCGCAACAAACAAGAAGAGAACGCTATTTGACGTTTTTTTTAGGTGAAGAGCAATATGGCATAAGTATTACAAGGATTAAAGAGATTATTGCAATCATGAAAGTGACGTCCGTGCCTAAAACACCTGAATATATGCGAGGCGTTATCAATCTTAGAGGTTCCATAATACCTGTAGTAGATACACGACTGCGTTTTGGAATGGAAGTAAAAGAGGCGGATATGCATACCGCTATAGTTATTGTTGAGGTTGAAAAAATCAATATTGGTTTTATTGTTGATCGTGTTGAAGAAGTTGCTTCTATTGATGCTGCAAATCTTAGTGAACCACCAAAATTTGGAAATCATATCGATACAGATTTTATCTGCTCGATGGCACAAATGCAAGAGAGTGTTGTCATGATACTTGATGTTTTAAAACTCTTTGAAGCAGAAGAGTTGGTAAGTTTAGAACAAATCCAAAAAAGTGAACTATAAAAGGAAAGAATGATGAATTGGTTAGAAAAAATGGTGTTGCAAACAAAATTAATCGTATTGACCGGTGTAATGATGGTGGCAATTTTACTATTGGGATTTTTAGGATATAGCACAACACAGCAGTGGAAAGATGTAACAGAAGAGTTAGGTGCGAATAAAATGCCTTCATTGGCTGGTTTAATGGATATGCGTGTGGGGATAAATCAGGTTGTTATCCAACAAAATCGTGTACGAGGTGTCGAAGATAGTGCAAATCTCAAGGATGCTATCGAACGAATCGAAAATGGATTTAAACGTTATGAAAAAGGATATCAAATCTATGCACCTTTGCCACAAACGCCAGAAGAGGCTATAGAGTGGAAAAAATATGAAGAAGAGTTTAAAAAATGGCATCAATTGAGTGATGACTTTACAAACAATATTCTTATTCCAATGAGTAAAACGCAAGACCCGCAGCAGATAGAGTTTTATGGTTCTAAAATTACAAGTTTTATCGAAGAGAGCCGCGTATCACGCAGTGCTGCTTTGGATAGTATGAATTTTATTGCTGATATCAATATGAATGTAGCAAATCAAGAGGTGGCAAAAGCACAATCAGCAGTTAGGGCAACAATCCAACTGACGCTTCTCATTGTCATAAGTTCTATTATTATATCTATTGCTTTTTCTTTTCTAATCATTCGTTCGATTACACGTTCAATTCGCGCAAGCGTCACATCCATAAGAGACGGAGCGATGCAGATTACTTCGGCATCTGATCAAGTGGCATCTTCTTCCTCATCATTGGCACAAGGTGCGAGTGAACAGGCATCAAGCGTGGAAGAAGTAAGCGCGACACTCGAAGAGTCCACAGCTATTAATACACAAAACACCGATAACGCACGCCAAGCCGATATATTGGCGAAAAACGCGAATGATTCAGCACGCGCAGGCTACGAAAAAGGGGAGCAACTTTCTCATTCAATGCACGCGATTACCGAATCAGCGGCGAAGATTTCAGGAATCATCAAAGCTATCGATCAGATAGCATTTCAAACGAATCTGTTGGCACTTAACGCAGCAGTAGAAGCAGCACGCGCAGGTGAACACGGTTTGGGCTTTGCAGTCGTAGCAGACGAAGTACGTAACCTAGCCCAACGCGCTGCATCCGCAGCAAAAGAGACTTCCATCATTATAGAAGAAGTAGTAGAACAGATTAAAGAAGGGAACCAAATTGCACTAGCAACCCATACTTCTTTTCAAGAGATAGTCGATCAAAGCAAAAAAGTATCCGATCTCATCGGAGAGATTGCAATAGCGGGTAAAGAACAAGCAGAAGGAATGGCACAGATAAATCAAGCCATGGGACAAGTCGATCAAGTAACCCAACAAGTAGCGGCAAATTCAGAAGAAGCGGCAGCAGCGGCAGAAGAGCTCAACGCCCAAGCAACATCAATGATGGAAACCGTTCGCATACTTGCGCAAATGGCTGGAATTGAAAACAAATAATCGCGTGAATAAGGACGTTTAAAATGACAAAACAAGAACAAGTTAAAGCTATATTTATAGAAGAAGCTGGTGAGATCATCGAAAAACTTGATATCAATATCATTCGATTTGAAGAAAATGCATCTGATTTTGATTTGCTAAATGAAATTTTTAGAGGTGTTCATACTTTAAAAGGGAATGCAAATGCGTTTGGATTTACTAGACTAGGTGAATTTGTACACCATTTTGAAGATGTTTTAGACTACTATCGCAGCACTAAAGAGGAGATAGAGACAATAAATCTTGAGCTTATAGTTAATAGTGTTGATATCATAAAAGAGGTGATGGTGTATGAGCTCGAAGCTCTGCCGGATTTGCCTCAGAGTTATGAAGTGTGTCTTGATAGTATCAAGTCACTCATTGCAACAAAAAAAGGTAAAGTATTTGAGACAAAAGTTGCGCCTCTTTCAGAGAGTTTAAATGATTTGGCATCTGAATTTGGATTGGGATGTGTTGTGCAATATGAAGATGATATAACGCAATGTATTGATGCAATGCAGCAAGAACAAGAGCCGGGAATGTGCTTATATCGTATCAAGTTGACACTCGATACAGATAGTTACAAAAGAGGATTTGATCATATTATTTTTATAGGTTTATTGGGTGAAAAAGCAAAAAAAATAGAAAGTTTTTTTAATTTGGAGACTGTTCCTACTTTGGATACTTTGAGTGTAAACGAAAACTATATTCAAGATATGACTATTGTTCTTTTGACAACAAACTCTTTGGATGAAGTGGCAGAAAACTTTGATTTTTTATTTGACCATGAATATACAATCAAAGTTATTGAACAGAATCATGAAGTACTTCAAGAAGAAGTCCAGCAAGAGATAAATGTAGTTGCAAAGGTGCTTTCAAAAACACCTTCCATAGACACAAACATTTTGGTTAATTCTGCAAAATCAACCATTAGAATCGATACTTTTAAACTTGATGAACTCTTTGACTCTGTAGGTGAACTTGTTATTGCACAAAACTTTATAGCACAAAATGAAAAAATCAGTGCCATTGAAGATGAATCAATTCGTCGTACGATAGAGACACTTTCTAAAATAACAAAACGTATTCAAGATAGAGTTATGAGTTTGCGGATGGTTGCTATTCGAGATACTTTTGACAAGATGAAGCGGGTAGTGCGGGATACATCGAAAAAAACACTTAAAGAACTTCATTTAAATGTTTTGGGTGAAGATACAGAGATAGACAAAACGATGATAGACAGTCTTTCAGATCCATTAATTCACATTATTCGTAATGCAATCGATCACGGCTTAGAAGCAGATGCAGATGAGCGCATCGCTGCCGGAAAAAGTGTAGAGGGAAATCTTACACTGCGTGCGTATCATAAAAGTGGCAATATAGTAATCAGTGTAAGTGATGATGGTCGCGGAATCAATAAAGAAAAAGTTTTGAAAAAAGCGATAGAACGGGGTGTCATCAGTGGAGATGAAAATCTAAGCGACAGCCAAATTTTTGGCTTGATTATGCAACCTGGTTTTTCAACTGCTGATGTAGTAAGCGATCTCTCTGGACGCGGGGTTGGGCTGGATGTTGTCAAGACATCCATTGAAAAATTGCGTGGCAAAATAGAGATAGATTCTAAAGAAGGTGAAGGCACGACTTTTTCGATGGTATTGCCTTTGACTTTGGCGATTATCGATGGTATGCTGGTTCAAACTGCAGGTGAGATTTATATCATTCCAACCCTAAGTGTTGTGGAGTCTTTCCGTCCAGAACGCGAGATTGTGCATGCTCTCAAAGAGAAAGGTGAGTTTGTTTCATTGCGTGGACAACATTTGCCAATTATCCGTTTAAGTGATATTTTTAGTTTGAAAACAAAACATATCGAACCATGGGAAGGTATCTTAGTCTGTGTTGAAACAGAAACCGGTCGTATAGCTATTATGGTAGATGAATTAGTCGGTCGTCAACAGGTTGTTATAAAACCACTGGGTAAAGTAATGGCGAAACTCAAAGAGATATCCGGCGGTGCTATATTGGGAAGTGGGGATATAGCGCTAATTTTGAATGTGGATGAGTTGCGTCCTATACAAGAGGGAAGTCATGCAGGAAATTGAACTGCGTCCTGAAGAGTTTGCACTTTTTAGAACATATATTTATGAAAAGGTAGGGATTGCTTTATCTGATCAAAAAAGCACACTTATCAAAGGTCGCCTCAACAAGCGTCTTAATCAGTTAAATCTGCAATCGTTTCGAGATTATTATGATTATCTCCTCAAAGATGAAAACGCAGAAGAACTTTCACTTTTTGTAAGTGCTATCGCAACCAATGTAACTTCGTTTTTTAGAGAAGGTGCTCAATGGAAATGGCTAGAACAGTATCTGCCTCAACTCATTCGCATGAAAAGTGAGAAGAAGATTCGGATTTGGTCTGCTGGTTGTTCGAGTGGAGAAGAGCCTTATACTATTTTGATGTTTTTAGAGCAACATCTGCATGATTTTGACACATGGGACATCAAGATTTTAGCAACAGATATTTCTACAAAAGTTTTAAAACATGCCATAGAAGGCAAGTATGAAGCTAAGGGAGTTGAAACTCTTCCAAGTGAAATTATAAAGTGCTCATTTGAACGTAATAAAAATGCACAGAGTTATTATCAGATTAAAAGTTCATTACGAGAAAAAGTTTTATTTCGTAAATATAATTTAGTGACTGATCCGTTTTTTTTTAAAAATAAGTTTGACATGATTTTTTGTCGTAATGTCATGATCTACTTTGATGATGTGACTCGTCATGATCTTATCGGTCGTTTTACAACTTTATTGCCAAAAGGTTCACCGCTTTTTTTGGGGAGTTCCGAATCGCTTACAAGCCATCGTGAGAGTTTAAAACTCTTAGGCTCATCTATTTATCAACGACTCTAAGGAAACAAACATGGAAAATAAAGGCTGTGCCGTCTCTATGAAAGAGGCGAAATTTAATAGTAATGAATTGTTTTTTTCTATTACTGATCAGGCAAGTACTATCCTCTCAGGAAATGAAGTATTTGTCCGTATCAGTGGATATACAAAACCTGAATTAATCGGGCGTTATCACAATATCATCCGGCATCCTGATATGCCTAAAATCGTTTTTAAAACATTTTGGGATTTTATCAAAGCAGATAAACCGATTGTGGCGTATGTAAAAAATCAAACAAAAGAGGGCGGATACTACTGGGTTTTAGCCGCTGTGTACCCGATGGGAGAACACTATATCTCAATACGGATAAAACCAAATGCTCCTGTTTTTGCAAAAGCACGAGAGATATATTTTCGTTTGTTGATGAGTGAACACAAAGACGGGGTAGAAGCTTCAGCATTTTTATTTAGAGAGTTGTTGGCTGCGGAGGGCTTTAAGAGCTATGAGGAGTTCATGAGTAATGCTTTGTTGGCAGAGTTAATAGAGCGCAAAAAGTCACTCTTAACATCTACAGCACCAGCACGAGAAGGTATAAACTCTGGATTGAACGATGTTTTATCGTTATTGTTGTCCAAAAGTAATCTCTTAAAAGAGAAATATGATATTTGGTTTGAAAAAATAGATGTTTTTAATGCAGTAAAAGTTATGTTTGAAGAAAAAGGTGTTTTGCTGCGTCTTTTAGCCAGAGATATCGTTTTTTTATCTCTTAATGCATCGGTTGCATCTTATAAAGTCTCTTCCGGCGGTGAGACATTTGGAGTGCTTGCTAACGATATTCGGATCAATGCCAAAGAAAATGATTTACTTATCGAAGATATTCATGCCTTGACACAAAATTTAGCACATACATTGACGGAGATGATTTTTACAGTCTCTTCAATATGTATTCAGATTGAGATGTTTACATATTTTTTAAACGAAACATTGAACAATTCGCAAGAAGTCTCACAAGAAGAGCTGTATGAAAATCTCAAAACACTTCTTGGACTGATTATCTTTTATACCGATAAGCTCAATGGCTATCAAAATCAGATGCATAATCTCATCTCAGAGAGTTTAAAAAAACTAGAACAGCTTGACAAACAGGTGATGTATCTAGGTTATATCCAAGTGTATGGAATTATTGAAGCAGCAAGTAATAATGATGAGACTATAGGTTTTGGAGGGATATTTTCACAGCTCAAAGATTTGATTCGAAGTACGGCGGATGAAATAGAAATCATGCAAAAGAAAAGTTTTCATTTTGCGAATGAAAACAAAAATTTGATCAATGAAGCCAAAAAAATAGCTGATTATATTGGTGATATAAAAGCAAATGTAACACAAATCAAAGCAGTGAGTTTATAATGCAAAACAAAACGCATAATGAAGTCGAATTTTTAAGTAGAAAAATTTTAGATTTAAACAAACAACTGATTGAAAGCCAAAGTGCAAAAAGTAGATTTTTATCCTTAGTTGCCAATGAACTCAACAACCCAATGACGGCTCTTTTAGGATTGATTCCTCATTTGAAACCACAAGATATGGAAAAAGAAAAGGTCTATAATCTTGTACATGAAGAGGCTCTTATGTTGGAATTTCGCATTCAGAATCTCGTAGCAGCAGCACAAATAGAGAGTGGAGAATATGATTTGAGTTTTGCGACTGTAAATGTTACAACATTGCTAAACGAGGCATTAGAAGCACTAAAATATATTATTCTCAATCGAAATATTTCTGTTTCTGTGACAAATACTATCAACGACAATATCGTCTCAGACCCGCAAAAACTTTTTTTAATTATGCACAATCTGATATCAAACGCGTCTCTTTTTGGCGATGCAAATACTCAAATAGAAATCCATCTCTCAGACAAAAATAATAGACTTCAAATCGAAGTGAAAAACCAAGGAAGCGGACCAAATGTTGCGTTTAAGCCGCAGGTTTTTACAAGATTTTCTTCCGATACAAGCGGTTTGCATGGCTTAGGCTTGGGGCTAAGTGTTGTTCGTAGTATTTGTGAATTGTTGGAAGGGGATATTGATTTTATATGCCAAGACAATTTTGTCATTTTTACCGTTACGCTTCCTCTGGAAACAAACGCAACCGATACCATGGCATGCGGTTCAAATGAATTTTTATTTGATTCTTTTGAAGATGCAATAGAACTCTGATGATACAAGGTAGCTCAACTTTTATCCATGTGGGGCAAATCCATATTGATCACGCCCCTCGTGCAATTTCTACGGTATTGGGTTCTTGCGTTGCTGTTTGTTTGTATGATTGTAGTTTGGGCATAGGAGGAATGAACCATTATCTTCTTCCTTTTTGGAATGGCAATGGTCTGCAAACACCAAAATTTGGGAATATTTCCATCCCTAAATTGATTGAGCAAATGATATTACGCGGAGCTACATCTAAAACTTTGGAAGCTAAAATATTTGGTGGTGCATCTATGAATTCGATGGCAGGAGACTCTATGATGATAGGAGAAAAAAATATATTAGTAGCCAAAGAGATTTTAAAAGAGTACAAAATCCCGATCATTGCTGAAGATATAGGCGGACAAAACGGTCGTAAAATACAATTTAATTTGGATAGAGGGAAGGTTCTTATGAAATACACTACACGAATTGACTTGACGCAAAGGGGGTGAAAATGGCTATCCGTGTTTTGATCGTTGACGATAGTGCAACAGCGCGCGCTGTTTTACGAGAAATATTGGAGAGTGATTCTGCCTTTGAAGTTGTAGCAACGGCATCAGATGCTTATGTCGCACGCGACAAAATTGTGGAACTCAAACCTGATGTTGTGTGTTTGGATGTAGAGATGCCAAGAATGGATGGAATAACTTTTTTAAAAAGGTTGATGCACTATATGCCCATACCTGTGGTGATGGTCTCCTCTCTTACACAAAATGGGGCAAAAACGACATTAGAAGCACTAGAAGCAGGGGCGGTTGATTTTGTCGGTAAACCCCACTCCCATATTTATGACGGCAAAGAAAGTATGCGTGAAGAGTTGATCAATAAAATCAAAATTGCTTCTCGTGTACGAGTCAAACAGCGTTCACTTCAAAGTTTGCAACAAGCCAATATGAGTTCATTAGCTGAAACAACAAATAAAATCTTGGCAATCGGTGCTTCCACGGGAGGTACTGAAGCTCTCAAAGAGGTTTTGATGGGCTTACCGCGCAATGGAGCAGGAACTATTGTGGTGCAGCATATGCCATCAAATTTTACAGGTCCATTTGCTGAACGACTCAATAGTTTATGCGCGATGGAAGTCCGTGAAGCTCGCAATGGAGACTCTATTACTCCGGGAGTTGTTTTGATTGCTCCGGGGGATTATCATATGGTTGTGCGCCGTTCCGGTGCTCGTTATTATGTAGAGATAGGCAGTGGCGAAAAAGTATCAGGTCATCGTCCTTCTGTAGATGTTTTGTTTAACTCAGTAGCAAAAATAGCGGGAGCTAATGCTATAGGAGTTATCTTAACCGGCATGGGCGCAGATGGTGCCCGTGGATTGTTGGCAATGCGTAATGCCGGTGCAAATACAATCGGTCAAGATGAAGAGAGTTGTGTTGTATATGGCATGCCAAAAGTCGCATACGAATTAGGTGCAGTCATGAAACAACTGCCACTACATAAAATTTCAAGTGGAATTTTAGAATTACTTTAAAGGATGAAAAATGGGTTGGTTAAATAATAAATATACTGAAATAGAGATGCAAAAAAAGAAAGATGAAAACCACACGCTACAAGAAGAAAATAAGCGTTTACATGATCAAATAGAAGAGTTGCAAATGTTGCTAAAAGCACAAGATAATCAGCACAAATGTGATAATGCAAGCGCTATGATGTCGTATCAAAATCAGCAGTTGAAAAAGAATCTTGTAGATATACAAGGCAATATGGCATCTTCTGTCTCTTCTTCTAAAGAGAATATTACACAATCAAACGAGTTGTTGGAAAATATTATAGATTTAAGTACGAAAGCTACAAATATTTCAACTACTTTAGAAGATTTAAATCACTTAGCACAAGATTCTATAGGTACGGTTGCTACTCTATCCGAACGCGCTCAAGATGTTGGAAGTATTTTAGGCCTTATAAAAGATATCTCAGACCAAACAAATCTTTTGGCATTAAACGCAGCTATTGAAGCAGCGCGTGCAGGAGAACATGGGAGAGGATTTGCCGTTGTTGCAGATGAAGTCCGCAAATTAGCCGACCGTACAGATAAAGCCATTTCTGAAATCAATATTTCATTACAGTCGATGAAACAGGATGTCACTACTTTACAAGAGAAGTTTGTACATATCCAAGAACATATCCAAGAGTCAAATAATTCCTTAATTCATTTCAATCATAATATGGGAGAAAATGCTTCTCTTATGCGTCAAGCATTTACAAAAACTGGAAATACGGCAGAGCGCGTTTTTATGAGTTTAGCAAAACTTGATCATGTCATTTGGAAAATCAATACATATCTTTCTGCAGTAACACGCAAAGAACAGTTTAGTTTTGTAGATCATCATAATTGCAGACTTGGCAAATGGTACTACGAAGGTGAGGGTGCTTCTTTTTTCAAAAATACGCAAAGTTATGGAGCTTTAGAGTTACCGCATTCGGTTGTGCATAACTCTACACATAAAATTTTTCAGTTACTTCAAACTGAAAATATTGGTTCTGAATTGTATATTCAAGCATTTGAAGATATGGAACATGCCAGCGATAGCGTTTTTGAAACACTGGACCGTATTTTACATGAAAAATAAAACAATATGTGATACTTTTATGATTTTTTATTCGTAAAATTATAAAGCACATACAGCTTAAAAAGGCATCATTATGATAACTATGAAAGGTATCCATAAATATTCACGACATTTAAATATTTTATATGTAGAAGACAATGATAAAGTACGTGAAGAGACGAGTGATATGTTTCGATTATTGTTTCATAATGTTGATACAGCCATCAATGGTGAAGAGGGATTGGCAGCATACAATAATGCAAAATACGATATCGTCATCACTGATATCAATATGCCTAAGCTTAATGGTCTTGAAATGATGACACAAATGAGAGAGATAAATCCAGAGCAAAAAATCGTGGCTATATCTGCTCATGACGAGCCGGAAATCTTAATCGATGTGATGCGAAAAGGAATCAGTAGTTTTATTTTAAAACCTATTAATCTTGATGAAATGTTGACAATCCTTTATCCCGTTTGTCGAGATGCCGATACGCAAAATACAAATCTTGAACTTTTTGAAGCACTCTCACATGAGCGCAACAAATATAAAAAAATGGTTAAACTTTTGCTATGCCATCTGCGAACATTAGAAGTCAAAAATGAACAGCTTGGTGCGCTCTATGCCGATAAGCATCATGAAGAAAAAAACCAATATCTTGAAGAGTATTTTTCAAAAGATGAAGATCAAGGACACGAGAGAGTTGTTTTTTTGGGTGAAGATAGCGAAGAAATGTCAGAGTTGCTAAGTGAAATCATTGATGAGTTTTCGGCATACTCTCTTGATAAAGAGCTAGAACATATACACCATGGACAAGCTGCGTTTTCAAAAATCGCCAATATTCTTTATAGATATACACCATTTTTAGATCCTCTTGCGCAAAGTCTTGAAGAGTTATCTAGTCTTATCGCACATGAGCAGGCATTTCTTACAAAAATGGATAGCAAACCTGACCAAATCCTCTCTCTTTTTGATGCTATATGTATGGATTTGACTCTTTATGTCAAACGATTTACGACAGAAAGTATGGCGATGAAAAATATCCACCATATTCATCAACCGACAACATTGAGTATTCAACAGATTGTTCATATGATCCGACCAACGGAGAGTGTGGATAATGATATTGAATTTTTTTAGAGAGTAAGATGCAAAAAATTATTCAATCAATCAACAATGATTCTCCTAAAAGTTCTTTTTTACACAATGAGTTTTTACGTTTTTTTGGTCTATTTGTCTCTCTTATCCTCTTGTCTATTATTTGGCAACGCATCGATATTTATTATAATGAAAAACATCAAGAGATTTTTTCACATACAACCCAAGAACACCTAAGTTCTCTTCAAAACAGATTTTTGAGTTATGAACTGCTTCTCCAAAGCGGCATAGGGTTTTTTCACGGAAGTGATGACGTTACTCGCGAAGAGTGGCACCATTTTGTAAGTGCTCTTCATCTTCAAGATAATTATCCCGGCGTACAAGGAGTTGGATACTCTCTCATACTTAGAGAAGATGAAGCACAATTATTATCGAGTGCTATTTTATTTTTAGAACCGATGGATAAACGCAATCAAAATGCTATCGGGTATGATATGTTTTCTGAGCCGGTGCGACAAGAGGCTATGATAAGAGCTGCGGAGAGTGGCAAGATAGCACTCTCCGCTAAAGTGACGCTTGTCCAAGAAATCGATGAAGATATACAAGCCGGTATCTTGATGTATATGCCATACTTTAAAGAAGATAAGAGTTTAGGTTTGAAGCATGTAGTGGGATATGTCTATAGTCCTTTTAGGATGAATGACCTTATCAATTCTGTGGCAGCGCATAGGAGTAGTTTTTTTATTGAGATTTATGATGCGTCAGCGCAACAAGAAGAACACTTACTCTATCGTTCTTTAGGTTTACAAGAACATACATCAAAACATCAGGTACACTCTACGCTCGATATCGGCGGTAAAACATGGTATGTCCATTACTATAGCTCCCCATCATTTGAAAAAAATTATGATACGAAAGAACCGATTTTATATGCTATTTTTGGCTCAATTATCTATCTTTTATTACTATTTATCATCATTGAGTTACTCAAAAGTCGTTCATTGCTAAAAGAAAAAGCAAAAGAGTTAGCGCTTAGTTTTGAGTGGCTTGACCGTCTCTTCCAATCCTCAGTCGATTGTATCCATATTCTAGATACACAAGGCAATTTGATAGAGTACAGTCCATCTTTTTTAAATATGCTCGGTTATAGCAAGTCCGAAGCGAGTAGGTTACAAGTTTTTGATTGGGAAGCGAAACTCTCAAAACAAACTGCTCTTAAAATAATGGAAAATCTCTCATCAGAAGCGATAGTCTTTGAGTCTATATTTAAACGCAAAGACGGAACTTTTATAGATGTGGAGATCAAAGCACAGACATTTATGGAAAATGATAAAAAACTCATTTTAGCTTCCGCATGGGATATTACGCAGCGTAAAGAGAATGAACGGATGCTGCGTTATGAAAAGGAGATGGCACAAACCTATCTCGATATTGTTGAAGTGATGATTTTAGTTATCAACCCTGATTATACTATACGCCATATCAATCCAAAAGGATGTCAAATCCTTGGTTTTACGGCTCAAGAAGCGATAGGAAAAAACTTTGTGGAGCTTTTTGTCCCGACTGAATTGCGTAGCGAGATTGGTTTGATTGTCAATAAATTGATAAATCATGACGGCTATGAATATCATGAAAATATAATTCTCACAAAAAATGGAGAGGAACGACTTATCGCATGGAAAAGTCGTCCTTTGCTTGATGAAAATGGTCTTATTAGCGGAATTCTGAGTTCGGGTGAAGATATCACAGAGCTGCGAAATGCTCAAAAAAGTCTCTTGGAGAGTGAAGTGTTTTACAAAACAGTATTTGCCTCTATCACGGATGCAATCTTAGTTATCCAAGAAGAAAAAGTAATTGATTGTAATGATTTGGCTTTAACACTTTTAGCTACGACAAAAGAACTCTTATTGCATAGCGACATCTATGAACTGTTTTCGAAGATGGAGTGCAAAGAAAAAAACTTTCCCCAGCTCATGCAGGTGGCTTTGCAAGAGCGATATACGACTTCTGAATGTTTGTTGACATTGTCTTCTGCTGTAGATGATACCAAAATAATTGAATTTACCATTTCGACTTTTGGAGATCCGCAAGAGCAAAAACTTATTATGGTTATACGTGATATCACCCAAAAAGTGAATGAAAATAAACTTTTGAGAATGCATGTACGCCAAGCACAGATGGGAGAAATGATCTCTATGATAGCGCATCAGTGGAGACAGCCTTTGGCAATCATCAACGCAATTACATCACAGCTGCGTTTGAAGGCAGTTTTAAATGATGATGCGGATACGGGCTTGATTGACAATCTGATTAAAATTGAAGAACAGAGTTCTCATCTTTCACAAACAATTAGTGAATATAGAGATTTTTTTAGACCGGACAAACCAAAAGTACATTTTGATGTTCTCTCTTTGATCGATCATGCTTTGGCATTGATAGACCATACGCTCAAAAATAATTCTATTCATATTGAAAAAACCTCTTTTAATAACCCTATTTTATATACATATCGAAATGAAGTATTGCAAGTAATGATGGTTTTGCTTAAAAACTCACTTGATGCCTTTGTAGAAAATAAGATTATGGATGGTGAAATAAAAATTAGTGTAGAGAAAATCGGAAATGTCTGTTCTATATCTTTTAGTGATAATGCAGGCGGTATAACTTCTGATGTTATCAATAAACTTTTTATTCCCTATTTTACGACCAAACAGAGTCAGTTTGGTACAGGTCTGGGACTCTACATGAGTCGGCTCATTATCCAAGAACACTGCAACGGCACGATAGATGTATCAAGTAGTGCAAAAAATACAACTTTTACGTTAAATTTACCATACGAGGAACCATCATGTTGAGATTTAAAGAGATGCTTACCCAATTAACAGACTATGCTCACGGCATGAGGATTATGTATGTTGAAGATGAAGTGCTGATTCGTGAAAACACGGCCTTGCTATTAAAAACAATCTTTAGCGATGTTGTGTGTGTGTCGCAAATGGTAAACAAGCCATGCAAGCATATACGCAAGGAGTCTATGAAATCGTAATTACCGATATTTTGATGCCGGAGATGAATGGTGTAGCGATGATAAAAGCGATGAAAGATATTACGCCTACACAATGTTTTATTGTCACTTCTGCATGTGAAGATAGTAACTACTTGTTGGAGTTGATAAACCTTAGTATCTCTCAGTTTTTACTCAAACCTATTCAGACCGAGCAGATAATTCAGGTACTGCACATAGCTGCAAAAAATATTTACAATGAGCGAAAAGTGAAGGAGTTTACAGAGCAGTTAAAACAAGATTTGATACATCAGACCACTTTGCTTGAGCAGTATAAAGAAGTGGTTGATTTATCATCTATTGTCATCAAAACAGATATTCATGGCAATATCGTGTATGCAAATGATCAATTCACGCAAACAAGTGGTTATACCTACGATGAAATCCTTGCTCATGGTCACAAACTTTTACGCCATCATGAGATGAGCAGTGAAGTATATGAGGAGCTGTGGAGAACGATTTCATCAAAAAAAACTTGGAATGGAATCATAAAAAACCTCAAAAAAGATGGGTCGCATTATATTACGGACACAACGATAAAACCTATTTTAGATGAGTTTAATGAAATTATTGATTTTATTAGTATCGGGAATGATGTTACAGAACTGTATGACTTAAATGAAGAGATTTGGCAAACGCAGCACGAGATGCTTTTGATTTTGGGAGGTGTAGCAGAGACACGCTCCAATGAAACGGCAAACCATGTACGTCGGGTAGCAAAATATGCACAACTGCTCGGAGAACTTTATGGATTGAGTGAAGAGGAAGTGCGTTTACTCTATAGTGCTTCACCTATGCATGATATTGGAAAAATCGGTATCCCGGATGCCATTTTGTTAAAACCCGGAAAACTCGATGCTGATGAGTATCATATCATGAAAACACATAGCCAAATTGGCTATGATATACTCAAAAACTCTACACGTCCATTACTTCAAGCTGCATCTGTTATCGCAAAAGAGCATCATGAAAAATGGGATGGTAGTGGCTATCCAAATGCTTTGGTCGGAGAAGATATCCATATTTATGGTCGTGTCGTAGCTCTAACCGATGTATTTGATGCACTCAGTTGTGAAAGAGTTTATAAAAAAGCATGGCCTATGGAAAAAATTATCGAATTTATTTTGGCTGAAAAAGGAAAACATTTTGACCCACACTTGGTTGAATTATTTATGCAGCATCTTGATAAATTTATTGCTATCGCCGCACAATATAAAGATTAGGAGAGACGTTTATTATGGCAAAATTTAACGAATTTAAAAATCTTTCAGTTTTATATGCTGAGGATGATAGTCTTTTACGTGAGATAACTCAAAAGACACTGCAACTTGTTGTAGGAAAAGTTTTTTCAGTTTCTGATGGAGAAGAGGCTTTAAAGATATATAAAACCAATCCAATCGATATCTTGATTTTAGATATTCACATGGGTTCTACGAGCGGTATAGATGTCGCTAAAAAAATCCGCGAAACAAACGAAAGAGTTCCTATCGTTATTGTTTCGGGTTCTATAGCAATTGAGGATTTGCTAGAAGGATGTAAACTTAACCTTGTGGAGTATATCCATAAACCAATCGAGTTTAACGCGCTGATAAAAGTGCTCTATTTAGCAGTTGATCGTTTAAAGTCTCAGGGTCTTTTAAAAGCAAAAATCAATGAAAATGTCTCTTATGATTATTTTTCAAAATCTTTTATTGATTCGGATGGCAACAATATCATACTGACCAAAAATGAGATTTATGCGATTGAATTGCTATTGGTTAATAGAGGTCAAGTGATTAGCTATGAAGCATTTTCTCATGGATTGCAAGAAGAGATGTCGGATGGAGCTTTGAAAAATCTGATTTTAAGACTGCGCAAAAAAATGGGAGACGATAGTAATTTGCGAAATCTTGCAAAAATAGGTTACACGCTTATATAAGCAAGTTTATTTTTGAGCGGTAGTTTGATTGTGATAGTAGTCGTATCCTCTTTACTGCTCACTTCCAAGAGACCGTTACAGTGATCTTCAATAATTATTTTACTCATATAAAGCCCCAATCCTGTACCGTGTGAGTAGCTTTTGGTCGTAAAATAAGGAACAAATATTTTTGAAATCACATCTTTTGAGATGCCGCCTGCGTTATCTTTGATGATGATAATCCCATATAAATCATCTTGAGTGATTTCAATACCAATCTGTTTGTGAGAAATATTATTGTCATCAAACGCATCAAATGCATTTTTAAAGAGCGTAATAAGCACTTGAATCATTTCATTTTTGTAGATTGCAACTTTTGCAAAAATATGTACTGTTATTTGAACATCTATCCCTTTACTTTTGAGCGCATGATCAATCAAATCAAGTGAATGGTTTATCAATTCACTCAAAGATATACTTTCCAAAGGTTTATCCGGACGAAAGAAGTCTCTATAATCGCTAATAGTTTGTGAGAGGTGAAGGCTTTGTTGCTCTATTTTGATTAAATATTCTACGAGATCACTATTCTCTTCATCTTTTAGCATCTCTTTTAAACGCAACTGAGAAGCTATTGCATTGATTATGGCTAAAGGCTGTCTCCACTGATGGGCTATCAAGGATATCATTTCACCCATTTGTGCTTGGCGTGTATGGAGTTTAAAAAATTTCTCTTCTTCTAATTTTTGTGTTATATCACTTGCAAGCATGATTAACTTTTCCGTTTCATTGCCATAATTGGCAAGGGTAATCTCTAGCACTTTGCTATATTTGAGATTGTTATTTAAAATCAGTGTGCATTGAATACGAGTTGTTTTTCCTGCATAAGCATTTTTTAAATATGTATCAAATGTTTCAATGTTGCACTCAAGAGTGTGTTGCGTATGTAACATATTGCTGCCTACAAGTTCTGCTTTTGTCATTTCAAAGAGTGCTAATGCTTTTGGATTACAGTCGATGATGATATTGTTTTCTAAAATAAAGATCGCTTCATCTATAGAAGAGACGATGGTACGATAAAATTGTTCACTTTCAACAAGCTGCTTTTGAGCTTCACGAATATTTGTAACATCTTCGCCGGAACATAAAATTCCGAGATATTTTCCAGTAACTTCATCAAAAAGAGGTGTATTGTGCCAAGCGATCATGCGCTCTGCTCCACTGCGGGTTAGGATGGCGTTTTCGTGGCAAAACGCAGAAGTATCACTTATTTTTAGTTTATCTACAAGATCGTTCATCTCATTTTCGATACATTTTGGGAGGAAATTTTCAACCCAGTTTTTTCCTACAACTTCATGAAATGAATATCCTAAAATTTCACAACCTCGTCCGTTGAGCATCTGTACGCTATTGTGTTCATCGACTACAAGAACCATCACATCTACAATATCCAGATAGTTTTGAGCTCTTTTTTTTGCATTTTCAAGTTCAAGTTCAGTTAATTTTATATCAGTGATATCTTGCACTGTTCCAATAGAGTAGAGAGGATTTCCATCTGAATCAAACTTTGTTTCACATTGTTCTATAACATATTTGATTCTTCCATCACTCATCAAAAGTCTATGAATTATTTTATAGTTTTCTTGTGTGATAAGTGAGTTTGTATAGGCATCATGAACCATTTGACGATCATCTGGATGTATAGCATTTAAAAATGCTTCATAGGTTGCTTCAAAAAGATTTTTATCAATTTCAAAAATGTTAAATATTTCATCTGTCCACTGAAGTTTTTTGGAGACCATATCTAAAGTCCAATTACCCAATTTCGCGAGTTGTTCGGCTTTTCTTAAGTTGCGGTTACTCTCTTTATAGTTGCTGTTGGATTGTTCTAGTTGATGGAGGACTTTTTTACTTTCTGTCAAATCTCTCACAGACGCAAATATATATTCTTTGTGATCTAAAACAAAATAATTTCCGGTAATACCAACTGCTAAGAGTTGTCCGTCCTTTTTCTTATGCTGAGATTCAAGCTGAATCACTTCACCATTTTGCAATCGTTTTACCAAGGCATTCCAATGCATCGTATCCATAGGAGGATCGATTTGGGGAACAGACATACAAAGAAGTTCTTCATGTTTGTAACCCAACATATTACACGCCGCCTCATTGACATGAACAATATTCGCATCAAGGTCAATCCAATACAAGCCGTCTCCGGCTGTATTGATAGTGATTTCAGCCATTTTGAGTTTTTCTTCAAGTTCTTTGCGGGCATTGATATCGGCTATGATGGAGATGAAGTATAAAAGTTTGCCGTGTTCATCTCGTACGGCTGAAGCACTTAGATTTGCCCATATAAGTGTTCCGTCTTTTCGGATGTAGCGTTTTTCAATACTAAAGCTGTCGCTTTCTCCATCATGAAGTTTTTTGGCATGATCCAAATCGTATGCCAAATCATCAAGATAGGTAATCTCTTGAAAGGTAAGCTTAAATAACTCTTCTCTTTCATATCCCAAAAAATTGCAAAGATGCTCATTGACACGAATCCATTTACCCGTAGCATCAACATGAGCGATACCTATGGCAGCTTTTTCAAATGTTATCTCAAAGATATCAGTTTGCATATTTTTCCTGTGTATTTTGATAAGTCTTCTTAAATAGTAAAAATTGTACTCTAAAGTAGTTTGAAAACTGTTTAAGAAAACTTTTATATCTGTGAGACTTTTTTGTGATTATTTTATCTTAAACTGTTTAATATAAATATATTTTGATAAGATGATTTTTACGGGCAACTCTCTTTACGTATCTAATACAAGGAGTTATATTGAACAAGGCAATACCTGAGAATCAAGAAAAATCACTTTCAAAAATATTATTTGACACAATACTTTAAGAAAAAAAGGTAGGTTATAATGAATTTATCCGCTCTTTTAGAAAATAGACAAGTTTTAATCTATTTATTTACACTTTTGAGTTTAGCACTCTTCCTCGCTTTTAATGGGTTTGTTGTTGTTTGCAGCCTTGTCGTGATTATGATACTGCTTGGATTGTTTTTTTCAGATACTCTGCTAGAAAGTGAGAAGATTTTTAATGATGATTTGATCGCACAACTACGAAATGTCCTTGAAAAAGCAGGCAATGGAATACTTTCTGAGAGAATCACAAATATTTCGCAAAAACATATCTTGGCCAATGTAGCATGGAGTGTGAATGATATGCTTGACCAAGTTGAACAAATCATCAGAGATATCACCGGCTCTGTACAATCAGCAAATCAAGGATGCGATTATAGAGACATCATACAAGAGGGCTATAAAGGAAGTTTTGCAGTTACTGCAGCAAGTTTAAACAAAATAATTGCGACAGTGACGCAGGGACATAAAGGCAAAATGCGCGCGGATTTGGCGGATGAGTTTGACCGTATTAGCGGAGGTATCGCAAATGGGCTTGTTATCATTCAAGAAGATTTACAAAACAACAGTCAATACGCTGCGACAATCAATAGCTCTTCTTCCCTAACTGCTACAGATGCTTTGACAAGTCAAGAGAGTATTAAAGAGATTGTTGATGAGTTAAATCATTTGATGTCTTTGGTTGTGAAATCCAATGAAGCTATCGGTTCACTCACAGAAAAAACGCGTGAAATCAGTGTTGTTGCAAGTTTGATTAAAGATATCGCAGACCAAACAAATCTTTTGGCACTCAACGCTGCTATCGAAGCTGCTCGCGCAGGAGAACATGGAAGAGGATTTGCAGTGGTCGCTGATGAAGTGCGCAAGTTGGCGGAGCGAACCCAAAAAGCAACCCAAGATATAGCCATAACACTTCAAACACTACAACAAGAGGCAGGAGATATCGAAAATAATGCAGATGAAATTTATCATATAACGATGCATTCACAAAAAGATATCAATACCTTTGAACATGAGCTCAATAGATTTGCACAATCAGCGCAAGAATCCGCAGCTATGTCGAAATTTATTGCAGATTCGCTCTTTAGCACTTTAGTAAAAGTAGATCATATTGCATTTAAACATAATGCTTATTCGGCACTTATCAATGAAAATGCTGAAAAAGCGGCTCACTTTACAGACCATCATGGATGCCGTATGGGAAAATGGTATTATGAAGGTGAAGGCAAAGTTCGTTTTTCTAAGACAAAAGCTTATAAAGAGATGGAAACACATCATGCAATGGTTCACGATATGGTTTTACAAACCATACCGTGTGTGCAGAAAAAAGATTGTTTGCAAGGTGAAAATAAAAAATATATAGTTGAAAATATTGAGATAATGGAAGAGCATAGCAAAATGCTCTTTCGACTTCTCAACGATGTCGTCCTTGAAGCTAATCCTACGGCAAATACTATTAAGAAACATGGCGTTTGTGAACACGCTTAGGCATAACAATATAGGGCACTTCTAAAAAAACTCTCTTTGAGACGAGTACGGCGAAAGCTTCACGGTGACAGAAAGCTGTTATTGTGAGCAAAACGCGGCTGTCTAAACCTTTCCTATCATCAAAATCTAAACCTTACTATTGATTTAATAATGATTATCAATATAAGTAGCATCTAAGACCTATTATGTATAATTTCAATAATCAATATCATTAAAGGAATTAGAATGACACAGGGTAACAAAATAATAGGTTCGGTGGTTTTAGCAACACTTTTAACTCTTGGCACAACAGGTTGCGGTGGTGGCGGTGGCAGTGATGCAACACCGACGACGCAAACACAAAGTATAAGTGTCGCTCAAAAAACAGCCGCTTTAACAACTTATGCAGATATCGCACTGGCAAACTATACGCAAGCACACACCGATGCAATAGCACTCCAAAGTGCCGTAAAAGCATTTACGGATGCTCCAACAGATGAAACTTTGGCTACTGCAAAAGCTGCATGGAAAACTGCTCGTGAGTCTTATGGAACAACAGAAGCCTTTAGACTTTCAAACGGTCCTATAGACGCCGAGAGCGGTTTTGGCGCTTCATGGGATGCTCCAGAAGGACAGCTCAACGCTTGGCCGCTCAATGAGTCTATGATTGACTATACGCAAGTCCAATCAAGCGTGTCGGTCACGGGCGGCAATATTATCGATGGTGAAGAGAACTTTACGAGTTTTACACATCCAAACGGTACTGATACCATAGGACTTGGTGAAGACGGCAATGCTACGATAGATATCACAACGATAGACACAGCGCTGCTTGAAGAGTTTACCGCTGTTGATGGAGATGCAAATGTGGCTAGCGGATACCATGCTGTAGAGTTTTTACTTTGGGGACAAGATCAAGATTATAACGACCCCATTGCAGACACTATCACAAACGGTGCAAATAAAGCAGGTGAGCGTCCTGTTTCGGACTATCTCACAGGAAATGATGCAAGCGGAAATGACAATCACGCAAGAAGAATCGCTTATATAAACGCAACGGCGGATTTGATAGTAGCGGATCTGGCAAAAGTAAAAGAGGCTTGGAGTGCCGGTGCGGGTTCTTACCGTGAAGCAATTCTCGGTGGCGGTACAAACGCGATAAACGCAGATACGGCAATCAGACAAATATTTACGGGTATGGGTGTATTTATCAAATCAGAACTTGCAAATGAGAGAATCGCAGTCGCCGTGCAAGACCCAAGTGAAGAGGATGAACACTCATGTTTTTCTGATAACACACATAGAGATATAGATAGAAACTATCAAGGTTTCAAAAATATTCTCAAAGGTCAATATTTGGGAGCTTCTCAAGGAACAAGTTTTTATTCACTTGCTTCTGCCGCGCATAAAGCTGAGATAGACGCACTTCTAAACGCACTCGATACAAAAGTTGCCGCTATAAACGCAGCTGCGACAACGGGTGCCACACACTTTGATACGCAAATCAAAGTTGGAAATGAACATAAGCAAAACATTATCGACACATACCGCCAGATGAGAGATGTCGGTGATGCAATGGTCGCTATTGCCGGTGATTATGGGATTAGTTTAACAACGGATGATGTTACTGATTCGGAAGAATCGGCTCAAGGTCAAAACTAAAGAGATGAAAACTCTTATCCCTTTGACAATCACAGCTTTTTTGGCTGTGGGATGTAGTCATCAAAAAGAAGAGAAACAAAATATTTATACCGATGATAGGTCTCAATTTGCTTTGAAACAAGCCTATAGACTCGATGATGAAGCAGAAGACAAGCATATACTCGGCAAAAGTTTTTTTACTATTCCTTGGGCAGAAGCTCCATCTGCTACGACTGCGCGTGATGGTCTTGGACCGCTTTATTCGGCCAATACCTGTCTGCATTGCCATCCAAACAATGGAGTCGGTTTGCCTGTAGAAAACGGAGTGATGTCACGCTCTTTGGTGATGCGTCTCTCTCTTTCTTCTGGTGAAAATATTAATAATAACTTAACAATGACACATGGCTTTTTACCTGAACCGACTTATGGAGGGCAGTTGAGTATTCATGCAAATACAAATACTGCTTTTGAGGGAAAAGTCTCTCTTAGTTATCAAAATATTGTCCAAAAATACGACGATAACACAAGCTATGAACTGCAAGTACCAACATATAAGATAACAAATCTTCAGTATGGAGCATTACACAAGGATGTCAATATTGCCCCACATATCGCGCTTGCTCTTATCGGTCTTGGAGCGATAGAGATGATCGATGCAAGAGATATCTTGATCCATGAAGATGTGGATGATAGAGATAAAGACGGCATCTCAGGAAAAGCTAACTGGGTATTCAACCCTGAGTCAAACGCAACAGAACTTGGGCGTTTTACTTGGAAAGCGGCAGCTGCGAGTGTAAAACAACAAGCAGCAAACGCAGCCCATAATGATATGAGCCTTTCAAACCCTCTCTACCCCGGAGACAACTGTACATCTTATCAGGCGGAGTGCTTGGAAGCAGAAAAAGGAAGTCACGATTTTGATTTGCCGATGAAGAGACTTGATGCGATAGCTTTTTATCTCAAAACATTAAAGATTCCAAAAGAGAGAAAAACGGTTCATTTTGCGAAAGGTCAAGAGATTTTTAATAATCTTGGTTGTGTAAAGTGCCATATCTCTGAATATAAACTCTCAGACACAAATATTATACGTCCCTATAGTGACTTTTTACTTCATGATATGGGTGAGGCGCTCAGCGATGGACATAGCCTGTTTTTGGCAGACAAAAATGAGTTTAGAACGCCGCCATTGTGGGGTATCGGATTGTATGAAAAAACCTCAGGAGTGATGGCACTTTTGCATGATGGACGCGCTAGAACTATAGAAGAAGCGATTCTTTGGCATGGAGGAGAAGCTTCAAAACAGCAGATGGCGTTTAAAGCTCTCAGTAAAGAAAAAAGAGACTATTTAGTCGAATTTTTAAAAGGAATATAATGAAAAATGTATATAAAACGCTGCTGTTATTATTGCTTTCTTTGAGTTTTATAGCTTGTGATGATAATAGTTATGATGGAGAAACAGGTTTGATTAGCCCAGAAATGGTGAGCCAATCGAGTATCAATCTCTCTTTGGAAAAAATCTATAAGGATGTCATATTAAAGGATATTAATACGACTTACGAACAATCTTTACTTCTAATAGAGAGTGTAAAAGATTTGAATGAGACAAATACCACAGCGACTCTTTTGGTGGCTCAAGAAGCGTTCAAAAGCCTCATACTTGCATATAAAAGTGTTGAGAGTGCTTATATAGCAGGGCGTGAGTCTGATGCGATGCGAGATATAGCAGAGTTCAGTCTTGAGCAGTTTATTTTAAATTCTAAGGGTGATACGCTTTTTACGGATCTTCAAAATATTTTCGATGGAACGGGCGCACTTTATAAAAACTCCCATTTAGGCATAACGGCTTTGGAATATACGCTTTTTGACAGAGCTGTAACTATAGAAGTGATGCACACTAAGATGAATACTATCCGTCTAGCATCAGCCCTAACGATGGCACAGACAATCTCACAAAATTTACTTTTGGTAAAAAACTATTATGAGAGTGAGAGTGAGTTTTTACAAGAGAGTGACGCGGCGATGACACTTTTGCTCAACCAACTTGTTGACAATACCTATAAACTCAAAGAAAAACGCATAGGAGATGCAGGAGGTTTTACTCTTAAATATCAAGATAATCCCGACAGCACACGATTAGAATACTATAAAAGTGTTCACTCACTTGAAGCGATAAAAACGATCTTGGTCACACATAAAAGGATTATGGAAAATGGTCTCACTGAGATAGCTAAACTAGCAAACGCAGAGAGTGAAGCCAATGCAATTGTTGAGAAACTTAGCGAAGCGATAGCGATATGCGACAGTTTTCCAGATTCATTGGAAGCGCATGTAGCATCGACTCAAACGCAAGAGCTTTATAACACGATAATCATTTTGCAGATGAATTATACCTCCCTGATAAACGGACTAAATTTTGAACAAGACTTGTTAGAGGCTGATGGAGATTGAGATGGAGTTTTTGGGTTTAGAGTATCTTTTTGCTTCACATCAAAGAGTTTTTTGGGTTTATATCTTGAGTGCGTTTTTGATAGCTCTTGTATATATGAAATTTTTTCCTGCTACTTTAGAGGAGTACAAAAAGAGAAAAATCTGGTCACATAAATCAGCGCTTATGGATTATAAATATTTTGTAGTTATTTCATTCATCAAAGTGACGTTTATCTTACCGCTTATCTTGAGTTCAAAAGATGTTGCGCTTTGGATGACGCTTTTTTTACATGAGCAGTTTGGATATATAGAAGCCTTGCCTTTGAGTAAAAACGCAGTTGTAGTTCTTTATACGCTCACGCTTTTTATAGTTGGAGATTTTACGCGATACTGGCTGCACAGACTCTTGCATACAGTACCGTTTCTTTGGAAAATACATCAAGTCCATCATAGTGCGGAGGTCTTGAATCCTTTGACATTTTATCGTGTACACCCGATAGAAAATATACTTTTTGGTATCCGTTATGCCATGAGCGTTGGCGTGATAACGGGCATTTTTATCTATCTCTTTGGTGCAAATATTGGCTTAGTGCAGATAGTAGGTGCAAATATATTTGTCTTTATCTTTGGTCTTCTTGGGGCAAATCTACGACACTCTCATGTACCTCTTAGATATGGAGATACTTTAGAGAAGATATTTATTTCACCGTATCAGCATCAGTTGCATCACACGATTGCATATAGTCATAAAAATTTCGGAGGCGCTTTAGCTCTATGGGATTGGATGTTTCATACGCTTCATAGAGAAAAAGTACGGGTCAATTTAGAGTATGGACTCAAACAAAAGAGTCCTCATGAGACAGTAACACAGATGTTACTGCAACCATTTTATACAAGGAAAAAAGCATGAAAAAAATAGTTTTAAGTTTAGTGGTATCTGCTAGCATCAGTATGGCAGCGACAAATGAAGAGTTGTATCAAGAGATCCAAAACCTCAAACAAGAGATGAATGAGATGAAAAAATCTCAAAAAGAAGAAACAAGCGCAATCTTGGAAGAAGTCTCCAACTCTCACTACAACGAAGCCGTGAAATATGAGAGTTTTAGTTCTCTAGGTGCGGCCGCCTCAAAAGTTTATCACTCAGATAATATGGTTTCTTTAGGCGGATATGGAGAGTATGAGTTTAAAAAATATAATAATTTCAAAAACTATAGCAGTGAGGCAGCCAATGAGACAAGAAACAAAGCTGAGTCAAATATCGTACGTTTTGTGCCTTATATCGGTTTCAAGTTTAATGACTGGATTGTGATGAATACTGAGATAGAGTTTGAAGACGGCGGGTCAAGAAGTGATGGCGAAAAAAACTACAAATATGCAATCGTAGAGTTTTCCTATCTTGATTTTCTTATCAAAGAAGAATTCGCGCTGAGAGTCGGACATATCCTTGTTCCTTTTGGTGCAGTCAATTTAAATCACGAACCGGTTGCGTATCTCACCGCAGAGAGACCTGCGGTTGAGACATTTATCATCCCATCTACATGGCATACAAACGGTCTTTTGGCTCATGGAAAAATAGATGAAATCGAATACTATGCAGGAGTTATCAATTCACCCGATGCAGGAAGTTTTACTGAGGGAAGATATATCCAACAAGGGCGTTTAGGCGCGAGACAATTTACGGATGACGTCTCATTTGTAACTCGTGGGGTTTATAACATTACACCGGCTCTTACGCTAGGAGCTTCGCTCATGTACGGTGCTTCAACTGTGCAAACGCAGAGTCAACCGGGAGATGCAACAGGAAACGAGTCAAACGCAAAGATAACAATGTTTATGGCAGAAACCCACTTCTCGTACAAAGACAATGGCTTTGATATCCAAGCTCTTGCTACGTATGCAAACTTAGGCGGTGATGTAACACAACTCAGTGCAGATATCGGTGAAGATATATCTGAGAGCGTCAATGGTCAATATCTCACTATCGGCTACGATATCTTAACTGCGTTTAACACAAGTCATAAAATATATCTAGTCGGCGAAGTGGAGCGTTTGGATATGGATGCGACAGGTGTGACGCAATACGCGGATAACAACAGATTTTATGAATACACAGCCGGTTTAGCATATTTTCCAGACCCAAAAGTGGTCGTAAAAGCGGATTATGGAGTGAGAGATTATGCGAGTGAAGCGACTTTAGCAGATGAAAATGCATTTACTGTGAGTGCCGGATTTATATTTTAAAAGAAAATAAAAGGACAAAAATGAAAACAATACTTAGCGCAAGTGCCGTCACATTATTTCTTTTGAGTGGCTGTGGCGGAGGTTCTGACTCTGGGGCACCAACTCTAAATTCTATCACTTTGGACACAAAAGAAAAATTAGGCGAAGCACTCTTTTTTGATGCAAATCTTTCACTCACGCGAAATACCTCGTGTGCCACATGCCATAACCCAGAATATGGTTTTATAGATGCTCGCTTTAGGGAAGATGCGGTTGATCAAAATATATTTGTCCACGGTGCTTTTTCAGTTGGAGATGATGGCGTTTCTTTGGGTGGCAGAAACACACCGAGCGCAACATATGCGATGTTTAGCCCTACATTTTCTAAGCTGGAAGATGGGAACTATACAGGCGGACAGTTTCATGATGGACGTGCCATAAATCTAGCAGATCAGGCAGGTCGCCCTCCACTTGATAGTGCTGAGATGATGATGAGCGATCAAAACGCAGTCATAGACAGAATCAAAGAGAATGAGGCATATATGGCTGCGTTTGAGGCTCTCTACGGTGCTGCTATCTTTGAGGACATAAACGCAAGCTATACGGCGATGCGAGAGTCTATCGCCAAATTTGAAAAAACAGATTTGTTTGCGCCATTTGATTCTAAATATGACAGATTTCGAGAGTGTCTTGAATCTGGCAAAGGTGAAGGTACGTGTTTGTCCGAGGGCAATTGGAGTGCAGATGAAGAGTTTGGAAAAAGTCTTTTTTTCTCAAACGCAAATACAAATTGTGCGACTTGCCATACGCTAAACTCAGTTTCAGAAGCTTCTTTGGGGACAAAAGAGATGTTTACAAATTATGCGTATGAAAATATAGGAACACCGAGAAATCATGAAGCAATGGACGCAAGAACGGCACTTGGACTGCAAGATATAAACGCAACGTTTAGAGGTCTTGGAGCTACAGTCGAAGCGACGGATGTGAACTACACAAATCATCTAGGCAAAACAAAAGTACCGACTTTGCGAAATATTGCAGTAACCGGACCTTATATGAATAATGGTGTGTTCGCAAAATTGAGAACTGTTTTAGAGTTTTATGACCATCAAGCAGGAAAAGGACATCATCAAAATCCAGAAACCGCAGAGCTATGGGTGGCAAATGACAATAATGCAAGTATAAATACGACCGTTTTGGTAGCAATAGAAGCTTTGAGCGATAGAAGAATCATGGCTTTGGAAGCGTTTTTAAATACCTTAACAGATAAGAGGTATGAACATCTTATCCCGATTTTAGCACCTGAGGGAGCATTGGGAAATTGATATGTTGTATATAAACGCAAAAGAGAGAGTCGGTATCGAGGTTTTTAGATTGGCTATCTATAACACTCTTAAAGAAAAAAACTTACGATATTCTGATCAAAGGGAGAGGGTACTCAAAATCCTCTATACACAAAATTATCCTATAAGTATAGATTGTCTGGTCAGTAAATTGAAGGAGAACGGTGTAACTGCGAGTTACACGACAACGCTACGCCATTTGAAATTTTTTGATACGCTTGATTTGCTTATCACAGTGCAAAAAATTCCAAAAGGGTATCTGTTAAAAAAGAGTATTGATAACGATGAAGTTGAGGTTGTGAATTATAGATTTTTTGATTAGTAGAAAAAGAAGTGCATTGATTTTAGCCTCAATCTCCGCACCTCGTTCGATGACAAAGTACCGTTATCTAGCGAGGTTTTCTAAAAAAGAGTTTTTAGAAGTTCCTGAGGCATCTTTGATTATTATTACGATAGCCCTTTGATAAGCCTATTTGCTTGATGCGTATCCAAATCGGGATGGCGCATTTTCAAAACCTTTAATAATGGGCAATAAAACTGCTGTGAATAATGTAAGGTTCCCATCTGTTTTAAAATCTGTTTTAACTCATTTTGTAAGGTATAATCTGCCATCATTTTCTCCTAGTCTTTTATGATTATTTATTTCTACTCTTATTTTTTCTGTTAACATTTTTCTTCCTTAGTGTTATTTCTGAGTAAGACTCAAAAAAAAGATGAGCGTATTCTTTTTTGAAGCTTAGACATATCTGTTGCGTTTCTTTGTAGCAGTAGTGCACTATTCTCCTATCACTTATGTATATTATTTTCTTGAATATATTTTTGCAGTTTTTCCATTGCTGAGCCAATAATTGAATATATTAATAATTATTATCATTAATTGGTGAAAGTATTCCTTAAAATTCCTTAATTAGTCATTAACATGATAATCATTATCATGTTAAGAAGTTAAGTTTTTCTATTTACTTGAGAAGTAGATAAAGGCACGCTGAAAGGTGCAGAGTTACTCACCACTGCCAACCAATATATTTCAGATGTAAAAAATAAAATATCTGAATTTATCGGGTCAGAACAGTTGCGTTTATATACAAAAATGATTTAGAGGTCGATGTCGTATTTTTTGATCTTATAGCCTATCTGTCTTGCGGTCATTCCTAGTTCTGTCGCTGCTTTTGTTTGTATGCCGCGGTGTTTGATGAGTGACTTGAGGATAGACTCTTTTTCCATCTCTTGCAGACTCATTTTCGTTATCATCGCTTTGGGTTCACTCTCTTCATATTCCTCTTTTTTATAAGGTGTCAGAGGAGTGT
Source organism: Sulfurimonas sp. (assembly GCA_028689055.1). Taxonomy (GTDB): domain Bacteria; phylum Campylobacterota; class Campylobacteria; order Campylobacterales; family Sulfurimonadaceae; genus Sulfurimonas. Next base: position 50,365 of record JAQTWZ010000009.1, read on the forward strand.
TTTGGGGCATATTTTTTGTCTCTTTTGGCGTATTTTCATAGCTCATGTAGATCTTTTGGTAGTTAAATGGCAGTACATGGTTGAGCATTTCAGGGATGATGATGCCGTTTGGGCATATAAGTACGATACGCTCCATCGTGTTTTGCAGCTCACGGATATTTCCCGGCCATGGATAATCGAGCAATATTTCTATCGCTTCTTTGGAAAAACTCATCTCTTTTCTATGTTCTTTCATAAACTTTTTGAGATAGTGTTCTATGAGGAGTTTGACATCTTCATAGCGCTCTCGTAGTGGTGGCAGGTTGATTGGGATGACATTGAGTCTATAAAAAAGATCCTCACGAAACTCACCTTTTGCGACCATCTCTTCGAGATTTCTATTGGTTGCGGCTACGAGTCGTACATCGGTTTTGATGGTTTTTGTACCGCCGACGCGCTCAAATTCTTGCTCTTGAAGGATACGCAAAAGTTTGACTTGCAAAGAGGAGCTGATATCCCCTATCTCATCCAAAAAGAGAGTTCCTCCGTCTGCAAGCTCAAATCTTCCTTTTCGCATCTCTTTTGCATCGGTAAACGCACCTTTTTCATGTCCAAAAAGCTCACTCTCCAAAAGCGTCTCAGAGATAGCCGCGCAGTTGAGTTTGATATAGGGTGCGTTTTGGCGATTGCTGAGGTTGTGTACGGCTGTAGCGATAAGCTCTTTTCCTGTGCCCGTCTCACCACGCACCAAGATAGTCGCTTTTGAAGGCGAAACAGTCTCAAGGATGCTAAATATCTGCTGCATTTTCGTACTGCGTCCAATGATATTTTCAAATTTATATTCGCTGAGTACCTCTTCTTTATAGTACGTTTTGAGCTGCGTGAGGTTCTCTTTTTCTTTGGCAAATCTTTTTTGTGTCGCAAGTGTGCCGCCAAATAACGAGCCGACTATGGTGAGCATACGGACGATATCATCAAAACTCAAAAGAGAGTTTTTGTTGATATTAGCTGATATGACACCAAAAAGAGTCTCATCTTGGATGATAGGAACGGCTATGTAGGATATAGAGTTTGTCGTGATATTGCCGAGTTTGTTGAGATAGTTTACATTATTGTGGACATTTTCGATGACAACCGGTTCGCAGCTTTGTGCCGCCAAACCTGTAGCTCCTTCTCCTAGTTTATATTTTGCTATCTTTTTTTGGTGGGAAGAGAGGTCGATAGAGGCGTAAATCTCTACACTGTTTGCATCGTCCGCAAGGGTAAAAAGCGTACATCTATCAAGATAAGAGTTGCGTTTGAGGATACGCATCGCTTGTTCTATACTCTCAAGTACATCTGAAGTGTTGGAGAGCATGATGGCGATATCATAAAGCAGTTTGATTTCATTGTAGGCAAATGTCAGAGCGCAGGTGCTGCACTCTTCGTTGTTTGGTATCTTTAATTCTTTATACATAGAGATGCCTTTTATATATATATTTTCTATATTATATATAAGTTTTTGTGTCTATTGTACCAATAAAGTGTATAAATTATAATCATTGTTTTGTTTATTATTAGAACAAAATATGCATAAAAATCAATAAAAATAAGTGAGGCTAGAATGCAAATAACAGTACACGGAACACCGGTAGAACTAAGCGGTAAAGAGGTTTTTGTTGGGAAAGAAGCTCCTGCTGCGAGAATTACGAAGCTTGATGGGACACAAAATGTCATAGGGATGATCGCGCCAAATATCCAGCTTATCATCGCTATTCCTTCACTTAAAACCGAAGTGTGCTCTTTGGGTGCAAAAAAATTCAATGAACTTGTCAAACAGTTTAGAAAACTCGACACGATTATGGTCACTACGGATGATTTGGAGTTTGTCAAAGAATATGCGACAAAAGAATCTATCGACAGTGCGGAGCTTGTTATCGATACACAGAGAAACTTTGCCAAAAAATTTGGTCTGCTTATCAGTGAAGGAAAACTCAAAGATCGCCTTGCGCGGGCTGTATATATCATAGACAGAGAGGGCGTCATCGCCTATAAAGAGCTTGTCGGCGAGATAGTCGATGAGGTCAATTATGAGGCTTGTATAGAGGCGATAACAGCTCTGGTCAGTGAAAAGAAAAAAGGGCACACGCACGAAAACTGGATGTCAGTCTAAGCAGATGAACGAAGTCTATGAAGAGAGCTCTCTAACACCCTTGCGGGTTGCGCAGTTAAGCGGCTACAGAGACTGGTCTTCTCAGCCTTGTATGTTTAAGCACTATCCAAATTTTTTGTACCGCTACAGATATGGAGAAAATCCTTCTCTTCGTCCGATAGAACTTTGCCGTATCATCACATCGACGCACAATAGCGCAAATCAGCCCTATATTCAGCTCTCTACTCCCTCTGCGGGCAATCTGCATCCGGTGGAGCTTTATGTTCAGATACGCGGTATCAAAGGAGTGATAAGCGGTATCTATCATGTAAACGCAGGTGAAGGTGCGCTTGTGCTTATCAAAGAGATAGAGTCTGATGGTTTGGAGAGTCTGCTTGGGATACAAAAACGCATAAGCGGTTTTATTTTTGTAGTTTCTTGTGTTGCGTTTCGAGCAGAGTGGAAATATGCAAAGCGTGCGGTGCGATATTGTTATCTTGATATCGGTCATCAGGTTGGGGCTGTTGGGGCATCACTCAAACTACACGGACAAGAGATGACAATTTTGTCGGATTTTGACATACACGCTTTGCATAAGGTCATGGGTTTTGGTGGGGATGAATTTGTTTGTGCGGTGATGACTTGCGGTGAGATAGGCTCTAAAAGTGTTGCAAATTTCAAGCAAGACCTCATGGTTGTCTCTCCTAGCGACTACAGTGAACTCACTTCTTACACACGCGAAATTTTGACAAAGTGTGAACCTATCAAAAGTCCTATCATGAGCGTAGAAACAAGCCTGCATGAGCGAGATATCTTGCAAAGACGCTCAACGAGAATTTTTGATACAGAGCCTTTGACACAAACGCAGCAAAAGCGCCTTATCTATCTTCTCAATAAAGAACACTATCCGCTTTCATGTTTTCATGTCATCCTCAAAGAGACTCTCTATAAACGCGGCGTTTATCACAATCAAGTGCTGCTCAAAGAGGGTGATTTTACGACAAAAATGATCTCTTTGTTGGTGGATCAAAGTTTTGTCAAAAACGCAGAAGTTATTACGGTTGTATGTTCAAAATATTTCAGTTCAAATACGCTCATGCAGGCTGGTGCTTATGGTCATGTTATGTATCTCCAAACGCAGGCGGAGGGTATTGGATGCAGCGGTATCGGAGCTTTTTATGATAAAAAACTTCAAGAGTTTTTGGGTACGCAAGAGTATATTTTGTATGTGCTTGCGTTTGGTAAAGAAAAAAAAGGAAAAAAGTGAATCTAAAAATGAAAAAAATTAAAAACGCAGAAGCAGAAAAAATACTCAATATCTACCGCTTTTTTCAAAAAGACGGGAAACTTTATTTGGGAGAAGATACGGACTCCCTAGATACTTTATATGATGCTATCATAAACGCGATAAATGATTGCGGTTCTTTAAAAGCGGCACTTCCCTATCAAGAGTTTGTGCATCCATGCAAGCAGGTTGCAGCTGGTGATGCGGGTTGGATCGGACATTTTGAGGAGAGAGATAACCGCAGATTTTTTTTGAGTGATATTTATGATTATCTCAAACTTATTTATGGATAAAAAGAGCGTATCGTATGAAAAAAAAGCTCTTTTTTAAATCAAAATCAACAGAGTGATGTATCAGTTTTTTTTATATAAACATTTAAGAATAGAAGCAATACAATGAGAGCATGAATAAAGCGGTTGCCTTTTTAGCCAAATTAGGGTTTTGGCCTTTTGTTATACTCTTTACTATCTTGACTCTTATCATTTCAGAGCTTTTGGTACTACTTCACAGCTATTGGCTGACGGGTGAATTCTTTGACAAAAACCTTTTAATAGCAGGTTTTTTTATCCCTATGATAGACGGGCTTATAGGTTTTGGACTCGTTGCGTTTTTGATACGTTATCTACGTGAGTTGGAAGAGGAAAAAAACACAACCATAACGCTGCAAAAAGAGTCCGAAGAAGAACTCAAACTGATGAAACACGCCCTTGACAATGTAAGAGAAGCAGTTTATCTGACCAATCCAGAGGGTGGTTTTGTCTATGTAAATGATGGTGCAACACGACAGCTTGGTTATACAAAAGAAGAAATAAAAAAAATGGGGGTATATGACATCGACCCTAATTTTCCTAAAGAAAAGATAGCGCCTTGTTGGGAAGAAGTAAAACAAAAAAGTTTATTAGCAGTTGTTACTATTCATAAAAATAAAGCAGGATTACTTTTTCCGGTTGAAGTGAATGCAAATTATATTGCGTATAGAGGCGACGAATATATTTTATCATTTGTAAAAGATATTACCGAACACAAAACTTCGCAAGAGAAGTTGCTACTCTCGGCTAGCGTCTTTACACATACTCATGAGGGTATAGTTATCACGGATGCCAATAATAAAATCATAGATGTCAATGAAGCCTTTACAAGAATAACGGGATATTCTCGTGCTGATGTTTTGGGTGAAAATCCAAGAATCCTCAAATCAGGACGCAATACTAGGGAGTTTTATACACAGCTTTGGGCATCTTTACATACAGATGGCGTTTGGAACGGTGAGTTGTGGAATCGTAAAAAAAATAAAGATGAGTACGTAGAAAACACAACTATCAGTGTTGTGTATGATGCGAATCATGAAGTGCAAAATTATATCTCTATCTTTACAGACATAACACTCCAAAAACGACAACATGACGAGCTTGAGCACAATGCGCATTATGATCTGCTCACAAATTTGCCAAATCGTATGCTTTTTGCCGACCGAATGAAACAAGCCATTGTTTACGCCCTTCGCAACAAACAACTTGTAGCTATTGTTTATATTGATATTGACGGATTTAAGGCGGTAAATGACTCTTACGGTCATGATGTAGGAGATAAACTACTTGTTTTGTTGGCTGAGAAAATGACAAATATATTACGCAAAAGCGATACAATCTCCCGTGTAGGCGGAGATGAATTTATAGCTTTGCTTGTTGATATTCAAAATAAAGAGAGTGTGAGCCCTTATTTGAAAAGACTTATCGAGGCTATTGCAGAACCGATAAACATTGATGATTTTCCTATTAGGGTATCCGCAAGCATCGGTGTTACCTTTTATCCGCAAAAAGAAACTTTAGAGAATGAACACATTATCAGACAGGCAGATACGGCCATGTATAACGCCAAAACATCGGGTAAAAACAGATATGTTATTTTTGATCCGCAAAATTAAAAAAGCCTAAACTCTTCTGTAGAACAAAAATTGCATATACCCTTCATAATATGAAGGAATTTTTTATGCCTACTTTAACTGCAAAAGTTTCACAAAGCGTTGACTTTATCGGAGCTTTTGACCCTAAAATTCGTACCTTTGATATCATCATGAAAACAGCAAACGGCAGTTCGTACAACAGCTATATCGTGCGTGGCAGTGCGGGTGTCGCTATTATGGATACTGTCAAAAAAGAGTTTAGTGAGGATTTTTTTCTCAGACTTGAGTCTTTGTGTGATTATGAAGAGATACTTTATATCGTCTTGCATCATCTTGAGCCCGACCATTCAGGCGCGCTTGAAGAGCTGATGTCGCGTGCACCACAAGCAAAACTTATCATCTCCAACAGAGCTGTTTTGATGCTCAAAGGTATCATCAAAAGCGATGTTGCGTTTGAGACGGCAAATACGGGAAAAACGATCTCTTTGGGAGATAAAACTATAGAGTTTTTGAGTACGCCGTTTTTGCACTGGCCTGACACCATGAGCTCCTATCTGCATGAAGAAAAGGTACTCTTTAGCGGAGATGTTTTTGGCAGTCATTATTATGATGAGCGACTTTTTGATGATAAGGTGGGGGATTTTTCCTATGCGTTTAAATACTATTATGACCATATCATGCGCCCTTTTAAACAGTATGTCCTCCAAGCGCTCAATCTTTACAGCCGTTTTGATATCCAGACGATAGCACCGCTGCATGGTCCGATACTTCGTACAAATCCGCAGTATTATATAGAAAAATACGAAGAGTGGAGTAGTGAAGAGAAGTTTAGAAAACATACTTTCGGCAAAAAAATGCTCTCTGTTTTTTATATGTCAAGTTATGACAACACGCATAAAATGGCGATGAAGATTATGGAGGGAGCGGACTCTATAGAGGGAGTTGTGGCTAGTATGTATGACCTCGCTTCACTTGAAGAGAACAACATGATAGACCTGCTCGAAGAGAGTGATGCCATCATCATAGGCTCACCGACTATCAACGGCGATGCAGTCAAACCTGCGTGGGATCTTCTCTCGTGTATGGCTTACTTAGAGAGTGGCGGCAAGATAGGAGCTGCGTTTGGCTCATATGGATGGACGGGAGAAGCGCCTGAGATGTTACATGATAGGATGCAATGGCTGAAGTTTCGACTGCCTGCCAAACCTATCAAGATAAAACTTATCCCCACGGCAGAAGAGCTTGAAGAGTGTTTTGATTTTGGAGCTCATGTAGCGGAGATAGCTATGGGAAAAATGGTGGAGATGGAAATATGAACGAATTACAAAAACTCGAAAATGAGATATATGTACTGCTGCGTTTTTATGGAGTAAATAGCTTTGCAAAAGAGATATTAGCTCCTTGGGTTGCTTATGAGTCACTAAAAATGAACCACTTATATCAGGATTTGGGTTTTAAAAGTCGCACAGAGATGGGGAAGTTTATGAGTAAAAACTACCCTAAGCTTGCGGCAAAAAAACCAAAAGAGAAGCTTTGGAAAAAGTTTTTGTATGATGAAATAGGAAAAGTCGCTCCTGCGTGTATCACTTGTGATGACCAATTCAACTGCTTCAAATGTATCATGAGCGAGATGAGCGCATGAAAACTCCCTCAATCTCAACAACCCAGCTTTATAAAAATATAGAGATACTCCTAGAGACCGATACACCGCTTTTTATCCATGGAAGCCCCGGCATCGGGAAATCTTATATCGTCGCTGATATAGCTAAAAAGAAGGGACTTGAACTTGTCGATGTACGGCTTTCTCAGATGGATCCCGTCGATTTGCGTGGAGTACCCTCTATCAAAGATGAGCAGACCGTTTGGATGCCGCCTGTCTTTTTTCCAAAAGACAAAGAGTCGCAAGGTATCTTGTTTTTGGATGAACTCAACTCCGCACCTCCTTCTGTACAGGCGGCTATTTATCAGCTTGTGCTCAACCGAGAGATGGGTGAATACAAACTTCCAAAAGGGTGGAGAATCATCTGCGCGGG
>JAQTWZ010000079.1 GCA_028689055.1 Sulfurimonas sp.
GATATCGTCATCAACCTTTTGCTGCATGATTTTGAGCGTATCGGAGAGCGACCAAAACATGAAGTGATGCTGGAAAAATTTCGCGACAAAAGTGTAGAAGAGGTTTACAACATCCTCTACGAAGAGAGTTCTGATGGTGAGGGCGAAGAGGATGATACAAATCCAAACGAAGAGAAACTTGATCTGATAGAGAGTGAGGGTGATGCGTCTGCTGCGATGCAAGAGATGGACGCAATCATCGTGCAGGCTATGGGTGCGGCTTTGAAACAAGGCAATATTCCTGCCTCTTTTTTGGAGGTGATAAAGGAAGTTATCCGTCCGAAGGTGGATTTGCAGACGCTTTTGCACACCTACATGAGCGAAAGTTTTTTTGACAAAGAGAGTAGTTTTGCACATCCAAACCGCAGGTTTATCCATCAAGGACTCTACCTTCCGGGATACAAACACGAACGCAGCCGTCTCAAACTCATTATAGCCCTTGACCGTTCGATGAGCATCTCCAACAACACTTTTTCAAAATTTTTGGGCATTATCGACGGTGTTTTGCGTATGGGAGCTGATTTTGAAGTGAGTGTTATCCCTTTTGATGAGCGTGTTGATACGAAAAAAATAGTGCGCTACGACGCACAGGATATACGCCGAGAGATTGCGTTTGAAAAAGGAAACGGCGGGACTTTGATAGAGCCTCTTTTTGAGTATATCAAAACGCAGGGTGCGATGGATAGTACGCTGATGGTGCTCAGCGATGGACTTTTTGTGATAGAAAAAGCACCTGAGATCAACACGCTTTTTTTGATATCGCAGAAAAAAAACATGAAAAGGCTTGAGCGTTTTGGGGATGTTTTTTATTTTGATTTGTAAGGAAACGCAGTGGAAGAACTCAGTTATAAAGAAGAGATAGAAGCCCTTCAGTCGTATAGTGATTATGAGGCACGAGGCGATCTCTTGTATATGCAGCATGAGGATGATGCAGCGAGGCTTGAGTGGGCGTTTTATAGACCTTCAGGCTCACATCCACAGCAGATACAAGACCCAAATCACCTTGTCGCCATTATGGCGTTTAACCACTCGCGTTTAGGGGCTTTGGAGCGTTTTGATCTGCTAAGTCCTGAAATCATCATGAGCGATGTTTTGCGTAACAAAATACGCAACCGAAGCCGTATGCTTTTTCGCGCGATGATAGATGATGATTTTTGTGATTTGGTATCTGTTTTGCAGAAATATCCTATCTTTATGGAGCTAGCCTGCGATCAGATGATAAACGGGCGTATCTGGAATGAGACTTACGCAAAACCCGACGCCGCCTCTGCGTTTTTGTGTCTAGCAGCTGAGAAAGTGGATGAGAAACTTTTTGCAGGTCTCAAAGGCAGGCTCAGACCGCTTTCTTCTATGAATATCGATGAGGTCAAAGAGCATTTGGAGAGTTTGCTGTATCAAGCACAAAACTTGCATATTCTTCTCAAAGAATATTATGTCACTGCGTTTGAGCAATGGATGGCAAAAACTAGCCTCCATCCTTTGCAAAAAACACTGTGGCAAAAGAAGATTAACCACCTCAAGGAGATACCATGAGCTCAATAATAAAAAGTGTGATGAAAGCGATATACAACCTCAGTGATGAAGATAATTATAATCTCTACGATACGGAAGATATAGCCGAATATCTTGGTCTGAGACTAGAAATCGTAGAAGAGACGATCAAAACATTACTTGACGCAAGATGTCTGAGTGAATGTATGAACCTTCATGATGATGGGATACAGACCTATTGTCTGACAGATAAAGCTATTGATATGGTTGAGATGGGATGAAGATAGTCATTTTTTACGAAAAACCCGGCTGTGCTACAAATGCAAAACAAAAAGCAGCTCTAAGAGAAGCCGGTTGCAGTGTGATCGAAAGAGATATCCTACATAATGGCATGAGCGAGAGTGATCTTGCAAGCTTTTTTGTCAATCTGCCTGTAGAAAAATGGTTCAACATGAGCGCACCACAGATAAAAAACGCAGAGATAAATCCAAAAACTCTCGATGCGACAACTGCCATGGCACTGTTGATGCAAAACCCAATCCTCATCAGAAGACCGCTCATGATCATCAACAAAAGAAAACTCTGCGGTTTTAACCAATGGTTCGTCCAAAGACTGCTCAAAACAGAATTAAGCGAAAAAGTCCCTGTTTATTGCACACATCTAGAACTCGATTTGGAAGCCATAGATGTAAAACATTAAATAAATAGCACCTCTCAAAAAGAGTTTTTAGAGGTTCCCTTAATAGTTAAACACAAAAGTCAACCTTATTAGATTTTATGTTACAATCTAGCACGTTAAACCCACTCTTATTTTATAAGGATTAGGTTGTGTATCTAAAAAAAATTTTCCTTTTTTCATTCACGCTGCTCTCGTTGTTACACGCGGATGATTATGTGTTGGGTCGGGGTCTTCACCTTGACGATACTTTTAATGTAGGCGGTTATTTTTCAACAGAATTTGAATCTAACGAAAATGCCGATACGCTCACCCTCGACGATGTCGCTGTTATGGCATACGGTGACATAAACCCCATGTTCTCTTATTTGGCAGAATTCGAAGCAATCGGTTTTTATACCAAAAATCTAACTGATGGAGCTGATGAGGGAAGTCAACAATTTCATATAGAGCGTTTATATGGGGATATATGGTTATTAGATAATTTAAATATTCGTTTTGGAAAAATGATTACCCCAGTAGGCTATTGGAATATTGAGCCTATTAATGTTCTGCGTGATACAACTTCTAATCCTCTTTATAGTACGCTCCTTTTTCCACGGCTTCTTACCGGACTTGATATCAATGGATACGTTCCTGCAGTTGAGGGGATGCGCTATCATTTCTTTGGACAAAAAAATCATGATTTTGATGAGCATTATATTAATATTCCGAACAATCACTTTTTTGGTTTATCAGTTGAACAAGAGTTTTCGTTAGAACTAAGTGCCAATGGTAGTGTCGGATAGTTCCTAAAATTGTATCACAAATCTAAAGCATCATCAAGCCGTCCATCGAAATGGATGGCTAACTGAGAGATTGTTAAGCTCCAGTTTCTTATAGGCATAGTCCACTTTTTTTGAGCATT
>JAQTWZ010000010.1:0-3130 GCA_028689055.1 Sulfurimonas sp.
TAGCGTTTGTATTTTGGTATTGGATAGAATCTGTACCTGATTTGATGTTGTCATCGTTGATTATTGTATAGTTGTAACCCGCAAAAAGATTGATGTCTCCTGCCATGTGACTTATATTTGCCGAAGCGACATAGTCTGTTTTGTTGTTATTAAACTCTGCGTTATAAGTAGGCAAAATCACTCCCGCACCAAATCTGATGTTTGTATCTTTGGAAGTGCCGAGAGTATAATACGCACCCAAAAACGAGTCATTCATACCGCTATCATCAAAAGAATTACTCTCTGAGGTATAGTATGAGGTGCTAAATTGCAGAGAGAATTTGTTGTGATAATAATCTGCTTGAAAAGTCTGAGAGAGCGTATTGGTTTTTTCAAGTGTTTCGTAGTTGAGATCATTAAAATCCAAACCGTATATGAGGTCAAAATGATGTTCGCCTCCCAAAGTTTGGATAGTACATCCCGTAGCGCTTACTAATTCGCTCATGGAGGTATTTGGACACAAATCCTTGCTGTCATCAACTCCATCTAAGTCGCTATCGTTAAACGCAAAAAGCGTTGCAGTCGCAACGCCAAAAAGACAAAGAGCTATCTTAGTCATAAAAAACCCCTCTTAAAAATTATTTTTTACCCATTTGCATTTGGCTACCGCCTGAACCCATATTGTTTTGCTGCATCATCGGGCTTGCGTTTTGGAGCTGGTTCATCTGTTGGCTCCTTTTCATATTCTCCGTTTGTTCAGTTTGGTTCTGGCGGATTCTTTCTCGTACCTGTTCTTGATTCTGCGTTTTTGTTTGAAGTTTTGTTATCGCTTCTTCTCTTTCTTGTGCACTGAGTGTCGATAACTTGAGTTTAAACTCGTTCATGAGCTGCACTCTCTCCTGAGCAGACGCATTATTTATTTGTGCGATTTGCGCATCAACATCATCATTTGCCACAGCAAAATTGAAAGTACCTAAAAGTAAAGTAGTCACCGCGATTTGAAAAGTTTTCATTTGTTCTCCATTTGTTTTAATAGTGTCATTATCCCATAGTAATGTTAGTGAAGCATTAGTTTTGAGAGGTCAAGGGAAAATTGTGTCCCTTTGTTTAGTTCGCTTTGGACACTTATCTTGATACCAAGTTCATCACACAACTTTTTTACGATATGAAGCCCGATACCTATACCTCTCTCCTGTTCCTTATAAAAGCGTTCAAATATTTTGTTTATGTTTTTGATACCTTTGCCGTTGTCTGTTATATGGAGAAAATTCGCATCAAATTTGATTTTTACAAAACCGTTTTTTCTGTTGTATTTAGCAGCATTGGAGAGTATGTTATCAAGAATTCTCTCAAAAGCCTCTTTGGAAGTAAAAACACTGACGCGACCGATATCTAAGTCAAAGGTGATGTCGGGATAACTTCCTTTGAGATTTTGTACTCTTTGTTCGAGAATTTTTCGTAAATCTAAGAGCTCTTTTTGTAGAGAATGGTCTTGAAGATAAGAACGCAGATGTTGTTGCAAGTTGAGAATATTTTCTACACTTTGTTGGATGCGTGTTATTTTTGTGTTTGATCCGAGTTCTTTTTCCAGCATCGCACTGTTGAGACGCAAGGAAGAGAGCGGAGTGTTGAAGTCATGAAGAATATCACGAATAAATTCATGGGTGAGCAAAAGAGCATTTCTCAGCGGGTAGAGTGCATAAAATGAAAAAAGTATAGACAATAAGAAAAGTATTGCCAAAATAATAAAAAAATTCCATAAGGCTTTATGTTCAAGTGTTTGCAGTTTTGAGTTATATTTATCCGCATTGAGCGAAATTTGCATAAGGTACTTTTCGGATTTTGGGATACCGTAGTAGCTTGTCAAAGTGTTGTCATATTTATAAAGGGAGTAGAGATCTTGTGAGCTTTTTTCTACAAAACTTATATCATACTGAGGGCATTTTAAATCAAAACTGCATAAACGCATCTCAGTGAGAAGCGACTCATCAAGGAGGTGAACCTTCTTTTGCTGGTCAATGATAAAAACGGCTACGAGTAAAGAACCTAGAGAGAGAAAAAAAAGTAAAAAACTCTTTAAAAAAGATTCAATCTCTACCTTATTCAATCGTATATCCTATACCTCTGAGGTTTTTTATCTCTATGCCTGTTGTCTGTTTGAGTTTTGTGATGGCTACGCGAAGTGCTGTAGGAGAGGGTTTTTCAAGACAATCAAGAAGTATATCTTTATCAATAACCTGACCCAGATTTGTCAAGAGGACATTGAGGAGTTTTTCTTGAACTTCACCTAGAGCGAATATATGTGAGCCTTTTTTAAGCGTTTTTGTATTTGGATCATACTCAAGATCCTTATAAAGGATTTTGGCATTGTTGGAGTTTTTTGGAGAGAGTTTTGCATTGACACGGATAAGCAGTTCCTCGGGAAAAAAAGGCTTTTTTATATAGTCTTGCGCACCTATTTCAAAGGCTTTGGAGATGGATTTGATATCCACAAGCGCACTGATAAAGATAGTCGGTGTTTTGTCATCTGCATCACGAAGTGCTTTGAGTATCTCAATCCCGCTCATGTCAGGTACGTTGATATCAAAGACATACAAATCAAACTTATTGTCGTAACTCTCATCAATCGCTTCGTCACCACGAAGTGCCAATGTTACGGCATATCCTTCAGATTCGAGGAGCTCCTTGAGTGTTTGTGCTAAGAGGAAGTCATCCTCAAGTAAAAGTATTTTTTTGTGCATCTTATATTATAATGCACAAATGTTAGTAAAGTGTTAAAAAACTATTTTTCTTCTTTTTTTCTCTCTTTGATATTTATCGTTCTCGCAGGTTTTTTCGGTGCGTCAAAGGTCTCTTTTTTTGTGCCGTCGTAACGGTGGTTTCGCTCACCGCTTTTTCCTGAGAACTTCGCTTTTCCTGTTTCATCGTGACCTAAAAATGTATTGGATTTTTTCTTTTTATCCCAGCTGTCATTTTTTTTCTCATCCGGCTTGTAGCTGCGTTTTTCGCCTTCATCTTTTTTAGGTCTGAAGTCGCGTTTATCATCATCGCGTTTTGGTCTGTACTCTTTTTTCTCACTGTTTTCGGTTCTTGGTTTGAAGTCGCGTTTAGGTTTGTCGCCATCTTCGCGTTTTGGCTTGAAGTCGCGTTT
>JAQTWZ010000010.1:3230-56835 GCA_028689055.1 Sulfurimonas sp.
TTGAAGTCGCGTTTTGGAGGTAACTCTTTTTTCTCTTTCTCTTTTTGTCGCATTGCTTTGAGCTCTTCTTTGAGTTTTGCGTTTGCTATATCTTTTTTGGTGACATAACCATATCCGGGACGAATCTCTTGTTTGATAACTCGGCCGATAACAGTCTCTATCGGATAAAGAAGTTTTTGTTCGGCTATATCCACTATTGTCACTGCTTTTACAGTCGCTTTGGAGACTCTATCAAAATAGCTTTGCGCGCTCTGAGGAAGGTCAAAGTTGATAAGAACTTCACATTTTGTCTGAGGCATTTCAGAGAGTTCTTCATCGCTCATGACACGGATTTGTGGATTGTTGATATGTTCTTTGAGTTTGCCTGCGTTTTTAGAAGTGATGATTAGGATATCTGCGCCTGCGTTTTCTTCCATCACCTCAGAAAGCAGTTGCTTTTTTTTGTGTTCAAAACATTGATAAATACGGTGATTGTTCGCTTTTATGGAGATAGAATTGGCTGGCATGAAGAGTTCCTAGGATGGAGGGATTTATATTATATTGAAATTATAGCGCATAGCTGCATAAATTATGCTATGATGGAAGGATATTAAGATTAGGATATTTATGTCATTTGAAACTCTCGGATTATGCAAAGAGCTATTAAAAGCGATTAAAGAACAAGGCTATGAAACGCCGACACCCATTCAACGACAGGCCATACCTGTTATACTCGATAAAAAAGATATTTTAGCAGGAGCACAAACAGGAACCGGTAAAACGGCAGGTTTTACTCTGCCTATGCTTGAACTTCTCAGCCGTGCGAAACACGCAAAAGGGCACCATATAAAAGCCCTCATCCTCACACCTACACGTGAACTGGCGGCGCAGGTCGGTGAGAGTGTAGAGCTTTATGGAAAACACCTTCCTTTCAAATCCACGGTCATATTTGGAGGCGTCAAAATAGGACCTCAAATAAGCAAACTAAAAGGCGGCGTTGACATCGTTGTCGCAACACCGGGAAGACTTCTCGACCACCTCATGCAAAAGACGATAGATCTCTCTCATGTAAGTTTTCTTATTCTTGACGAAGCGGATAGAATGCTTGATATGGGTTTTATCAACGATATCAAAAAGGTTTTGGCAGTTTTGCCAAAACAAAGACAAAACCTTCTTTTCTCAGCGACCTATTCTCAAGAGATCAAACAACTCTCCGATAGACTTCTCAATGCTCCGACGCTTATAGAAGTCGCGCGTGCGAATACTTCGAGTGAGATCGTTGAGCAGAGTGTTTATCTAGTGGATTGTGAGAGAAAACGCGAACTTTTGACGCATCTCATCAATGAAGGCAAATGGAAACAGGTTTTGGTATTTACCCGTACAAAACACGGCGCAAACCGCCTCAGCGCGCAGCTTGAAAAAGACGGTATCACATCTGCGGCTATTCATGGAAACAAGAGTCAAAACGCAAGAACAAAAGCCCTTGATGATTTCAAACAAGGGCTTGTGCGTGTTTTGGTAGCAACAGACATCGCAGCAAGAGGTATAGATATCGACCAACTCCCTCATGTAGTCAACTTCGAGCTTCCAAATGTGAGTGAGGATTATGTCCACAGAATAGGGCGAACAGGGCGTGCAGGCAATCAAGGTGAGGCTATCTCACTTGTCTGTATAGATGAACATGAGTATTTGGCAAATATCGAAAAACTTATCAAAAAAGATATACAAAAAATAGCACTCAAAGGCTTCAAACCCGATCCTAGCATCAAAGCAGAAGCTATCAATATGGGCGGCAATCGCGGTGCGCGAAACAAACCAAGAGGCACAGGTGCAAAAGCTCCCGCAAATAAACCAAGATCTGGTCAAAGCAGAAACGCAGGCAGGCCGCAGAAATAAGTTATCTGCCTTTTTTGCCGATGTATCTGAAATATTTCGGTAGGGAGGGTGTGTTATGAAAATACAAAACTCAAATGTCTCTTTGTCTTCTTCGCACGATCTGCATTATGAGCGAAGTGAAAAGGAGAGTTTAAAGATGTGGAATACTCCAGAAGAGGCTCCTGAACGTCTGCGAAATAGAGATCGTCTGGAGCTCAGCAAGGATTATAGGTATCAGAAGCAAAGCGCTGAACTAAGCGGAATTGAGGGTAGTGTCGAAGACGCTGGTTTGGATCCGAAGCTCATGAGTATTATTCGTGCTTTAGAGTCTCTTACCGGCAAGAAAATCGATGTCTCATTTTTGAAAAAAGTTGCTCCATCAGACTCCTCTTTTGACTTTTTACAACAAACAGAACAACAAACGCAATTGCAGGGATGGGGAATAGACTATCGCTATGAAAAGCATGAGATCCATCAGGAGAGTCTGCAGTTTTCTGCGCAGGGAACTGTGCAGACGCAAGACGGCAGGAAAATCGACTTTTCACTGGCCCTAAGTATGCAAAACCGTTCAGAGCTACATGAAAGCATAAGTCTCAAAGCTGGAGATGCGCTCATCGATCCGCTTGTTCTCAATTTTGGGACAGGAACTGTTTCCTTAAGCACCCTCAAACACAGTTTCGATCTTGATCTTGACGGCAAAAGCGATACCTTCTCTTTTGCAGGAAGTGGAAGCGGATTTTTGGCACTCGACAAAAACAGTGACGGTAGTATCAATGACGGAAGTGAACTCTTTGGTCCCTCTCTTGGCAATGGCTTTAAAGAGTTGTCCGCTTATGACAGTGACAAAAACAACTGGATTGATGAAAATGACAGTGTGTTTGAAAAGCTGCTTATCTGGACGAAAGATGAAAATGGAGAAGAGAATCTCTACGGTTTAAAAGAGAAAGGAGTTGGGGCACTTTATCTTGGAGCTGTATCCACTGCGTTTGAACTAGAAAGTGCCGGATATACAGCCGGAGCTTTGAAAGAGAGTTCTGTTTTTCTTCGGGAAAACGGCTCGGTCGGAACTTTGCAGGAGATGGATTTAAAGGCCTAGTTAGAATATTGGGAATACAATAAATCAGGAGTGGTGGTGCAAAGATTTTTGATACTTTTTTTACTCTGTGTAACGTTTCTTTTTGCCAATGAGGCGCAGGATATCATCAAAAAGCTTGATGCAAATATGCGCGGGGAAGATATCTATCTCAAGATGCGCATGCGCGTCGTCTCTGCGTCACATGAGCGAAGCATGGAGATAGAGAGCTTCTCCAAAGGTACGAAGAAAAGCTTCACAAAAATCCTTTATCCACCAAAAGACGCAGGCATCACTTTTTTGGGCCTTGAGAATCAGATGTGGCAATATGTACCAAAGATAGAACGCGTCATAAAGATCCCGCCTTCGATGATGCTGCAAAACTGGATGGGAAGCGATATCACCAACGATGATATGGTCAAACAAAGCTCCATTGTTGATGATTATGATGCTTATATCCTCAAAAAAGAGGGCGATATCATCACGATAGAACTCATCCCAAAAGAGAGTGCGGCGGTTGTTTGGGGCAAAATCATCACCAACATAGACACTTCAAACTACACTCCCATCAAAGATATCTTTTATGACGAAGAAAATAAAGAGGTGCGTTATTTTGTCTATAAAAATGTCAAGCAATTTGGGAAGTACTTTATCCCGACCTATTGGAAGGTAAGCTCACAAGAGAAACCGGAAAATTTTACGGAGATTTTTCTCGATGAAATCGCGTACGATAGCAAAATCGATGACGCCTACTTTAGCAAAAGTGCTTTAAAACGGTTTTCAAAGTAGGTTTGCTTATGTTGCATCTTGCGTTTAAAAATATCCTTTTTTATAAAGGGCGTTCGGTGACTACGGCTGTTTTGACCTTTGTTTCTGCGATGCTTTTTATCCTCTTCGTCTCTATGCAGGACGGTTCTCACAAGGCTATGCTCAATAATTCTCTCAAAATATACACCGGTGCGATAGAGATCTATCACAAAGAGTATAGAGAGCAAGGCGGTAACGAATATCTCATAGAAGATGTCGAGGCGATTACGCAAAAACTTACCAAAATCGAGGGCATAGAAGCCTTTAGCGCGCGTTACGAGACTTTTGGTCTGCTCAGTACGCATGAAAACTCCGCAGCTACCATGATAGCGGGAATAGTGCCGCAGAAAGAAGAGCAAATCAGCTCCATAGCAGAGGCTTTGATAGACGGTGAGTTTTTGTCGGAGGAATCGGGAAATTGTCTCTATATGGGTGCAGGTCTTGTGCAGAGACTCTCTTTGAAGTTAGGTGATGAGGTGGCTTTTGTCGGAGGTGCGAGCGATAACTCTTTTGCGGCGGATATTTTGAAACTCTGCGGTGTTTTTGCGACGGGTTCTTTTGAGTTTGATCGCAGCAGTTCTTTTGTCAATAGAGAATATTTTGACACGCTCATGCTCTCACAAAACAAGGCGTCCTATATCACACTCAAAGTGGATGATCTCCAAAATGTCGATGCGATAAACAAGAAGATAACGCAGGCACTTGATGATGCGGCGCTGGAATCTCTGACATGGAAAACGCTCATGAAGACGATGGTTGAGGCGATGGAGGTTGACAGTATCTTCGGTTATATCTCTTTGGCGCTGTTTTTGGTAGTCATCTTTTTTGTCATCATGATTTACGGTTTTATCAATGTCAGCTCACGCATCAAAGAGTTCGGCGTGCTCAAATGTATCGGACTCTCAAACGCCAATATCTTTTGGCTGCTTTTGTACGAGATGCTGATCCTCACAAGCTTTGCCATCCTACTTGCGGCTCCCATAGCGGGAGCTTTTTGTTATTATTATAGTATCAACCCCATCGTGATAGAAGGAATCGCCGAGATGTATAAGGACTACGGGATACTCTCTGATGAGATTCCTTTGGATTTTTCCATATTTACCATGAGCTGGAATATTCTGCTTCTCTATATGCTTAATTTTTTGAGTATCTTTTATCCCTATTTTTATATCAACTCCTTTAAGCCGATAGAAGCGAGCAGACATGTTTAGGCTTTTGTTGAAAATGGCATGGAAAAACGCATTTGCAAGACCCGCGCGTACTCTGCTTGTCGTGCTCATGATAGCCGTGAGTATGAGTATGATGCTAGGACTTCAGGGGCTTTATGACGGTATGGCGCAAAATATGTCGGACAAGAACAAACGCAGTGATAGCGGTGATGTGAGTATGTTTGCACATGAGCACCGTATCACCAGAGATATCAAATATCGCGTCCAAAACGCAGCCGCAATACAAAAAGAACTGGAAAAAACGCAAGGTGTAAAATCAGTCGTTTTGAGAATAAACGCTGAGGGACTTGCATCCACCGCAAGAAAATCATCTTTTGCCCAGATACGAGGGATAAATCTCAAGGAAGAAGAGGCGTTTGGAAGATTCAGCGAGTTTCTGCATGAGGGGGCGATAAATCTTGAGGGAAGGTCCGCCATCATCGGGATAGAACTGGCAAAAACGCTCAAAGTCGGCGTGGGCTCAAAAGTGATTTTTTCCACTCAGGAGAGTAGCGGTGAGATAAACTCTATGGCGCTCAATATCACTGCAATCGTGCAGACTACCAATATCGCGCTGGACAATACGGCGATATTTGTTGCAAGAGAAAAAGTGAGCTCTTTTCTTGGGCTAGAAGTAGAGGAGGCGACACAGATAGCTCTCATGAGCGCTCATGCAGAACTTCCCGAGATACTCAAGGCAAAGTATCTGATGCTGGATGTGAAGAGTTTTTTTGAGATGCAGCCGATGATGCAGATGATGGAAGATATGATGTTTATCTTCAACTCCATCACTTTTTTTATCGTCATGAGCGTTGTTTTTGTGGGGATTTTCGGCGTGATGTATGTCTCGGTACTCGACCGTATCCGTGAGTTTGGTATTATGCAGGGGATTGGGATGGAGTTTGGTTATATACGCTTGCAGATTTATTTGGAGGCTCTGCTTGTGGGTGTCGCAGGGTATATCTTCGGCTCACTACTGGGTTTTTTACTGCTCATCTACCTCAGAGACTATGGACTTGATTTTAGCACTTTTGCGGATGCTTTGCAGAGTTGGGGATATGAGACCATCATCTACGGCACGATAAAAATCTCCTATTTTACCACCACATTTTTGGCGATCATGAGCGCCTCAATCTTAAGCGTACTTCTGCCTCTGAGAAAGATCAAAAAACTCAATCCCATTGATGTGATAAAAGCCGATAAATAGCCAAAAGATGGGATTCTCCATAAGTGTATCACTCTTTCTTAGGTACTTTTTTTAGCTGAGCTTTAGTTTTTGGTTTACACTTACTACGGTGAAAGTTGATAGTGAGAGTGTAAAATTTATCATGTTAATCACTAAATTTGACCCATTTCAGAGTTCGTTTGATACTCAGGATAATTTATTGGCTCCACTGATTTGTTATGTAGTTGTATGCTTCGCAAGACCTCTTAGAAATTCATAACCTTTATCAGTTAGCCCATTCTCAAATAGTCCTTCATGCTCTAAGTCTTCTAGATATTCTCTTGGTAACTCATCGGCAATCCTGTCAAATCGTCTTTTGATATATACCTTTGGTGCTTCTAAAATACGTTCAATACCAACTTTATGTAATATAGTGTCTTTTGTAAAACCAACGAGCATACTGTCTAAGTCAAAGTCAAAATGCTTTTTTCGTCTATTTATCCTTTCAACTAATAGGCGTTTATTCATTCTACTTAATTCTTTTTGAGCTTCTGTCAGTTCTGTTTCCTTCTCTTTTAACTCTTCTAAAACTTTTGATTTTTCTTCTTCTTGCAAAGTTGAACGTTCAAGTAGTTTTTGAATAATTTCATTTCTTTCTTGAACTACTTTTTCCACTTCCCCTTTTTCAGTTTCTATTTTCTGCTTTGTTTTTTCGACATTGTCTTTTGGATTTTCTTGGAAATGTTGAAGATAATCTCTCATAGAAGTATAACCTTCATCAAGGTTTCGTAAACGCTCGCCAAAACCGCTTTCAATTTTTACAAGAAGCTGTGCAATATCCTTGGTAAAATTATAGGTATTATCGTAAAATGTATTGCTTGTTTCAGTTGCTTTAAAATAAAAAAGAGATGCTAAAGCTACTGAAAACAATGCTAACAGGAGCGACAATAATGTCGGAAAATCTACTGTAAGGTTAATTGGTGTAGTATAAACTTTATATGACAACACGCCGACTATGCTTAACGTCGAAATTGCTTTTACCCATTCCCATAGATTAAACTTCATAGTTCTGGTTTCATTGGGCTTTTTTTTCATTTTATCGAGTCTCCTTTTTTGTGCATAACGTTTATCTTCAGTGACACTTTTGTGTTCACTGCTAGTACTCGTTAGATTTTAGAATACACTTATAATCAGTTTTTCAAATTCATTTACATTTGTTTCACAAAAACTTTTTTCGAGTTTAACAAAATTGTCTATAGTCTGGATTTCATTTGAGTCATGTTTGAAAATACCATTATGAAATTTCTCTATTCCATGTTCTGTAACTTTTATACTATTATATTCTAGATCTAAATATTCTAATATATCTTGATTCATCATAATATGATTACGTTGCGTGCATAGAATAAAAGACCTTTCCATGTGAAAATCATTACTTGAATAATACTTTTCTAAAATATTTTCTAGGGAATATTCTTTCTTTTTGTCCCAAATTAATGTTCCCTTGTAATATATATTTTTATCTAATAATTTAATATTAAAAAATGGCAATGATGTTTGTGAATCATCTTTTACAAATTTTATTTCTTGATATAAGGATAATAAAATATTGGTTGGATTATAAAGTTCAATTTGGATTTCACTTTCTTCATCATTTAAGCTATCTAAAATAATTAAAAATTGACTTTTCCATAGTTCATTGTTTGATAATATATTATTGACTCTTTCTTTTACTTTTGAAAGTTTTCGTTTATCCGTAATATAAAATTTTTCATTGTAAATAACATTCCCATTTCCCGTTAATTCTAATACCTCTTCAACTATCATACTGTCTGTTAATATGTCGTTTTTCAAACGACCATATGTATGTATTTCTTGTATCTTCCAGCCTTCTTTAACTATTAAACTATCAAAGTCCAATGGTCTTCCACGCTCAAGTGGCCCATCTCTGTGGGGAAAAGGATGTGTTAAGTTTAAAGATTTTTCAAAAGAAGATAAACTATCTACTTTATGAGAGCCACTTCTTCCTAAGTAACTAGCTTCACCGGTTGGATCAATATTAAGTAGGATCTCATCATATTCTTCTTCAGTTTTTCGTAACATTGCAAAGTAAATTATAAACTTGTAATTATGAGAATATTCTATACCTTTAGGTCTTTTTAGAGTAAATAATACAAAATCAAATATTTTTTTTGTTTTCATTACATCAATAAAGCTTTTTAACCCTTTCTTTAATGAGTTTTCTTTTTTATAAAAGCAATATACATGTTCAGGTGAGAATATACGTTCATCTTTTATTGGCATTGGCTTTATATTGGTATGACTTAAGTACTTTCCAGTGTTGTCTACTTTTAGATCAATACCTTGTATATCATATAAATTATTACTGAAATAAAATTTTGAGAATGGGATAAATAATTCGTTCCATTCAGTTGAGATGATTATTAATTTGATTTCATCATCATTTACGGCATAAGTTTTTTTAACAAACTCAGTATATTTTATTACTTCATGAATCGCTTCTCTTGCAGCTGCATTCGACTTTTTTAATTCGATTATCACTAAATTACCATTTTGATCTCTTGCTAATATGTCAATAAAACAATATTTTTTATCATACTTAACATGTTTTTCTTGATCAATAGGTATTAAGTAAGGGAAATATTTATATAAATATTTATATAAATTTTCTCGTATATCATTTTCTGTCATTTATTTCTCTCCAAAGTATTGTTATAAGCTTAGTTACTTAAAGTATAAATTTTCTGCACTGCCTTTACCAAAGTATTTTTCATATTCTTGTGCTGCATATGAATCCATCATTCCAGATATATAGTCAGTAACAACACGTCCTCTACAATCATGACTTGCTCTTAATTCTGCTGGTAATAAAATATTATCTTTATTGTATTTTTCATCGCTATATACTTCAAATAAACCTCTTATAATTTTCTCACCTCTACGTTCATAGAGTTGAATATCTTTTTTGCGCAATATTGCATTAAATAATAATTTTTTTAAGCCTTCTGCTAATAAAGCATGATTTTTATATCCAAGTTCATCATTTCCATCTTCATTTTTTACTAAACCGATATCAGAACATAAGGTATTTACAATTGTTGATGTCAATTCTTTTTTTAATACTATTGAGTATTCTTCTGAAGACTTTAAATTGTTTGATTTAGATGCTTCAGCTTGAACATTTTGTGCAATTTCTATTATTGATTGTAAAGCAGGTTTATACTTTTTATTAAGTCTAAATTCATGAACAATTTCTCCTAGACTTATCATGCCAAAACTTATTGCATCTTCTAAGTCATGAGCGGCATATGCTATTTCATCTGATAAATCCATGATTTGCGCATCTATACTTTTAGTAATTGATAGATTATGCTTTTTTAATTCAGTTGATATAAAGTTATAATCATCATCATATAAAAATTTTTTTGGATTTTGATCTTTAGTAAAAAAATATTTTGTTACTGCCATTAATGTTCTAATATTCAAATTAAGACCTGAATATTCGTGATGTTTTTTTTCTAGAGTATTGAGTATTCTAAATGCTTGAGCATTTCCTTCATAGCCTCCACAATCAGAACTCAACTCATTTAGAATTACTTCTCCATGATGACCAAATGGCGGATTTCCAATATCATGTGCAAGTGCAGCTGTTTCAGTAACAACAGTATCTCTTAATTCAAGTCCAAAAGCTATTGTTCGTGCAATTTGTGCTACCTCTAAACTATGAGTGAGCCTATTTCGATTAAATTTATTGGCATCTACTCCTAATAATTGCATTTTGCCTTGCAGTCGTCTAAATGAAGATGAATATAAAACTCTTGCATAATCTCTCATTAATGTTTGTCGATTGTCTGAGCGATTATCATTAGTACCATGGATACGATACTCTAAACATTTAATCAATTTTTCTTGTTCTTGTGCATATTCTTTTGTTTCAGTATCGTACATGTTAATTCCTTATATTTTAGTTCTTATGCTTATAACTATTTATTCAAGTATATTATATAAAGAACAACTTGAAATAACATAAATAACTTACATAATATTTGTGTGTTAATTAACAAAAATATAACAAGTTGTCATATTTTAATAAAAAAGGAAGAAACTTCATAGCATTCTTAAAATTTGAGTGTTCGTTTAATACTGTATATGCAAATTAAATCACATAATGTAAGTTAATTTGCATATATCTTACATAACTTGCAAAATGTTGCTTAAGTGAAGGATTAAAAATGGAAGTTAAAAAGAAGTTATTAGATTTTCCTCGTTTGTCGTGAGGGAGTGCGTACTTAGGAAGCAATGCCCCCGTGAATGACTCTCCGTCTTCATGATTTGATTTTTTCCGCTTTTTTATTGGAGCGTTTATCTCTATTATCTTTACTGCAATACACTTATGCAACTAAAGGAGATTAGATATGAGTAAAAAGATTTTAATAATCACCGTTTTTCTAAGTAATATTGTCTTCGCTGCAGCTGTTCCTGTTCGTGCTTCACACAATTTCGTGAAGAACAATACCGTGCAATCACTCTCATCAATGGCGACGCTCAACCTTCACAAGAGGGGATTGGACAAAGATTTGGCGCAAAAAAAAGTTGCAGACTCTTTGGGTGAAAATGCGGCTATCAATAATCTGATGGCACAAAATATTACGGCAGGATTGGAGACAATCACACACGAAGATATCGTTTCTTATGTAAGTGATGCGGCTTTGTACGCAAAGAGCGTAGATTTGAGCTCCTACGGAACACTTCTCTCTTTGGTTCAAAAGAGCACGACGCTTGCCTTGGAGGGTGCGACTTTGCAAAAGATTGAAAAAATCGCACTTGAAAATCAAATAATAAAGTACGCATACAGCTAAGAGAGTATTTATGATAAAGCTGCAAAATGTCAACAAATATTTTTTCAAAGATGAAGCACGAGAAATTCACGCACTAGTGGATATAAACTTGGAGATTGAAGCCGGGGAGTTTACCCTTCTCAGCGGTCCTTCGGGATGCGGCAAAACGACGCTTCTAAATGTTATAGGCGCACTGGACACGATAGAGAGCGGCAAGATTTATCTAGGTGATAAAGAGATTAGTTCTTTGGATGAAGCGGCGAGGGGACGGATACGCTTACATGAAATCGGTTTTGTATTTCAGGCTTACAACCTCATACCGGTGCTCAACGTAGAAGAAAATATAGGATTTATTATGAAGCTTCGCGGCTTTGGAGATGCAGAGATAAAACGCAGAGTTTTGGAAGTCGCTTCACTGCTTGAGATAGAAAATAAACTCTCTTCACTCCCAAATACACTCAGTGGCGGGCAGCAGCAGCGTGTAGCTGTGGCACGAGCAGTCGCATCAAAACCTAAAATCATTTTAGCGGATGAGCCGACGGCAAATCTGGACTCCAAAAATTCTCAGGTATTGATACGGATGATGAAAGAGCTTAACGAAAAAGAGGGTATAAGCGTCGTATTTGCTTCGCATGACGACCTGATTCGTGAGAGTGTCAGACGTATTATCAAACTTGAAGACGGCAGAGTGATTTGAAATCTTTATATGCTTTTGGAGGCTTGTTTTGTTTTATAGCAAGCGCTTTGCAGGCAGATTTCGCATACAAGATAGAAAACAGTAACTTTAGTATTTCGCAAAATACACAGACGATAAATAAAGAAAAAAACTATCTCTACAACTACAACAGGTTGCGTTTGCAAACGCAGTATAAAGAGGAGCGTTTTTTTGCTACTCTTATCGCAGACGGCGTGAACTATTTCGCAGACGAATATAGCGACTCTCCTGAGTTTGCCCTGCTCAAGTCCTACAGCGCAGATACGCCTCTCAAAACGCAGAGCAGCTTTCATGATTACGGCGATGGTCAAGCGTATGCGAAAATATACAGATTGTACGCTGGTTATGAAGATGGGCAAAACAGGGTCGTGGTAGGTCTGCAAAATATCTCTATGGGAGTAGGGCGCATCTGGACGCCGACAAACAGTTTCAATCCAAAAAATATTTATGCACTCGAACCTGATGAGACTTTTGGAATTTACGGAGTGATGTACACACGATATTTGGATGAGACTTCTCACATGAGCGGCGTTGTGAGCCAAAAAGAAGATGAGAGTTTGAAGTATGCGTTACGTTACAAAACATTTTTTGCATATACAGATCTTGCGTTTGATTTTATCGGTTCGGATGAGATGAAGATGTTTGGTGTGGAGCTTGAGGGCAATCTCGCAGATACGGGTATAGAGCTCCGAAGTGAGGCTGCGTTTATAAAAAGTGAGTTGCAAACACTTACTGGAGTCGAAGAACAATCGTTCACTCAAGCGATAATCGGAGCGGATTACGGTTTTGTAAACGGCGTCACGCTCGTGCTCGAAGGACTTTACAGCTCCAAAACGTTCGACTATGATACTCTCGCACGCAACCTGCACTCCGAAGTCCTGCAAAACCTTGTCCCATCCAAATTTTATACGGCGCTCTCTTTATCTTACAGCTTTACTCTATTTTTAGATGGCTCACTCACCTATATCAAAGGTTTTGGAGACGAAGATTCGGACTTTATCGCACCGCTTCTAAGCTACACGATGAATGATTATACGGCCTTTAGTGCGGGAGCTATATTGCAAAAATCTGATAGTGAGATTGTAGATAAAGATGAGAAATATTATCTGAAGTGGGTATTTTCTTTTTAGTCCTCTTTGAAACTAGAAACGAAACTGCGGATTCTGAATCAAGTTGGGCATGAAGCAAAGCAAAAGGAAGAGAAGCCTTTTGCTAAGAAGTTTTATTTAAACGCTCTGTTAAGTGCGCAGAAGAGTGCTTTGACGGAAGCGGTTGCGATATCCGTATCCACACCGACTCCGAAGCAGGAGAGGATATCTTTGCTGTGGATTTGTATATAAGCTACTGCGTTTGCAGAACTTTTGTCACCGCAAGAGTGTTCAGAATAGGAGCTGATGGAAAAATCATTTTTATAATTTTTCATGAGCGCATCTTTACACGCATCTATCGGACCGTTGCCTTCGCCCTCAGCGGTAATCTCTTCCCCGTTATAGATATAAGTCAAAGAACATTTCGCTATTTTTTTGTGTGAAGTGAGTGTAAAATCAATAAGTGAGATATGCTCTTTGATTTTAAAATAGTTCTCTTTAAAAATCTTGTATATCTCTTTTGCCTCTAACTCTCTTCCTTCTTCATCACTTACCATCTGCACCAAACGACCGACTTCCGGATGCATCGCTTTTGGAAGCTGATAGTTGTAATTTTTCTCCAAAATATACGCAACACCGCCTTTGCCTGACTGTGAGTTGATGCGGATGATACTCTCATACGTACGACCAACATCGGCAGGGTCTATCGGCAAATACGGTACTTCCCAAAATGCATCATCTTTTGCTTTTTGGTAGGCAAGCCCTTTGTTGATGGCATCTTGGTGCGAACCCGAAAACGCAGTGTAAACAAGCTCTCCTACATACGGATGACGGCAATGTGTCTCTATCTCAGTACATCGCTCCACTACTTCTAGAACTTCGTTGATGTTGGAGAAGTCAAGTTCAGGATCGACACCTTGTGTCAGCATATTGAGCGCTAGAGTGATGATATCTACATTTCCTGTTCTTTCGCCGTTACTCAAAAGTGTGCCCTCAACTCTATCAGCTCCTGCCAAAAGAGCAAGCTCCGTAGCTGCTACGGATGTGCCTCTGTCATTGTGCGTGTGTGTCGAGATGATGACATTTTCACGGTTATCTAAGTGTCTGCTCATCCACTCAATCTGGTCGGCATAAAGATTCGGTGTGGACATCTCTACGGTTGCAGGCAAGTTGATGATAACTTTTCTACTCTCTGAGATACCCCAGCGCGCCGTGACTGCGTTTGCTATAGCCACTGCATATTCAAGCTCCGTTCCTGTAAAACTCTCAGGTGAATACTCCAAAAAGATTTGTCCCTCATGAGCTGCCTCATATTTTTTGACCAAATCAACACCCTCAAGTGCAAGTTCGATAATCTCTTCTTTTGTTTTTGCAAAGACTATTTTTCTTTGCGCAACGGAAGTGGAGTTGTAGAGGTGAACAGTCGCTTTTTTGACGCCCTTTAAAGATTCAAAAGTTTTTGCGATAAGGTGTTCTCTGGCTTGTACCAAAACCTGAATCGTCACATCATCAGGAATAAGTTTGTCATCCACCAAACGGCGTAAAAAATCAAATTCTACTTTGGAAGCGGAAGGAAAACCAACTTCTATCTCTTTGAAGCCGAGTTTGAGTAAGAGTGCAAAAAGTTCAAGTTTTTTCTCCATAGACATAGGGTTGATAAGAGCTTGATTACCGTCTCTTAAGTCAACACTACACCATTTTGGAGCGTGTGTAATAGTATTGTTTGGCCATTGTCTATTTGGCAAATCTATTTGTGGATAAGGTCTATATTTACCTTTTTGAATGTGATTCATGATGAATCCTTTAACTTGAAAATTTTGACAGAGCACTCTTACATACCTATCAATGGCGGGATTATAGCAAATTTATAATTATAGAAATCTCAGTAGCTAAGAAATAGTTGTTGGATGTAAAGTTGTTATAAAGAAAAAAAGATTTTGAAGTAAGAAGTTTTTCTCTCACATATAGTGAGAGAAAAAAGGAACTAGCACTGGTATGTAGTTTTGAACTCGTACGCAGTTGGACGACCTTCATCTGGCCATACATCACGCTCAAATCTGTAATGTCTGTATGCTTCGAGGAACTCTGCCGTAAATACAGGTTGTAAAAAGTCATTGTCTCTTACAAGTGCCTCTAATGCACCACGAAGTGTGTGTGGCATTTGAGGGATACCTCTTTCACGAATCTCATCAAGAGAAAGTTCGTAAAGGTCTTCATCCATTGGACCGACAGGGATATCTTTGTTTTTGATACCGTCAAGTCCAGCCATCATCATAACAGCAAACGCAAGGTAAGGACAAGCAGTAGAATCTGGGAATCTCATCTCAACACGTGTCGCTTTTTCACCTGCACCATAAGGAATACGGCAAGATGCTGAACGGTTTTGCATAGAGTATGTAAGAACACTTGGTGCTTCAAACCCCGGAAGTAATCTTTTGTACGAGTTTGTTGTTGGGTTTGTAAACGCAGCAACAGCACGAGCGTGTTTGAAGATACCACCGATGTAGTGTACAGCCATTTCAGAAAGGTTTGCATAGTTGCCCGGTGCATAGAAAAGGTTTTTGCCGTCTTTCCAAAGTGATTGGTGTACGTGCATACCGTTACCGTTGTCACCAAACATTGGTTTTGGCATAAATGTAGCTGTTTTACCGTTGAGGTGTGCTACCATTTTTACAACGTATTTGTATTTTTGTACATTATCAGCAGCGCCGATGATGTCAGAGAATACGATACCGATTTCATGTTGCCCTTGCGCAACTTCGTGGTGACCTAGAACAACTTCAAGACCAACTTGCTCTAAAATCATCATCATTTCAGCACGCATATCAACGCCTGTGTCTGTTGGAGCTACTGGGAAGTAACCACCCTTTGTTCCAGGACGGTGAGCATTGTTGTATCCATCTGGATAAGAAGTGTTGGAATTCCATCCACCCTCTTCAGTATCGATTTTGTAACCCGCTTCATTGATATTGTCAACAAATTTAACATCGTCAAAAACAAAAAACTCATTTTCAGGTCCAAAATACGCAGTATCGGCGATACCTAAAGACTCAGCATGTTTAAGTGCCGCTTTTGCGATAGAACGAGGACATCTTTCATACATTTGTCCTTTGTAAATATCGTAAACATCACAGAAGATGATGATGGTTGGATCAGCAGTAAAAGGATCTAAAAACGCGGTTCCCACTTCTGGTTTTAAAAGCATATCAGACTTGTTAATCGGCTGCCAAGCTTCGATAGAAGAACCGTCAAATGGTAAACCACCCTCAAGTTGACCAGCACTTACAGCACTCATTCTATATGTAACATGGTGCCATGTACCTTTGATGTCTGTAAATCTAAAATCTACAAACTGAACATCATTTTCTTCACAAAAAGTAAAAAATTCTTCCGTAGTATTAACAAATTTTCCCATTCATTTTCTCCTGAATTAAATCAGCGGATAGTATAGCTGATTTCAAAGCGATATATAAAAAAATAATGATTAAAAATGCATCAATTGTGCATCATGTTTCATTCTGTACAGTTCTATCGGCTGCGTTTAGCTGTATTGACTGAGCTGTCCACCATTTTTTGCATACATCATGAGATGCGCTATATTGACACTTCTGTCACATGAGCGTTCAAGTTTTCTGAGTGTTCCAAGGACTTTTACATATTCTATGGAAAGATCTCTTTCAACTATAATCAGCCCCATAATCTCTTTTTCAAGAATAGAGAAAAGGTCATCGTTTTTGCTCTCTTCGACCATAATTTTTGCATGGTACTCTTCAATATTGCATTGTGGAAGGTTCGTAAAACACTCCAAAATATAGACAAGTGCGTTAATCGTGCTTTTGTGAAGCTGAATAATAGTCGAATTCAGGGGAATCAAATTGCACTCACTGCTCAAATGTTCTTTCATGCGTTTAGCATATTTTTTGATGCTGTCACCGATACGTACAATCTCGTTTGTCATCTTCAAATAAGCGACTAGTGAACGAAGTTCCCTTGCCTCAGGGCCAAAAAGTGCAAAAGTTTTGATAATCTCGTTGTCGATGATATCTCCAGAAACAGCTATATTTCCAAGTATCTCCTGAGCCTCTTTAAAACCTATGAGATCTCTTGTCTCAAAGGCGCGAAGAGATATTTCACTTGCGTTTTTTATGTTGTTCAATAGAGAAGTTATCTCTTCTTTGATTTGCTCTATTTTGTTGTCATATTTA
Source organism: Sulfurimonas sp. (assembly GCA_028689055.1). Classification (GTDB taxonomy): domain Bacteria; phylum Campylobacterota; class Campylobacteria; order Campylobacterales; family Sulfurimonadaceae; genus Sulfurimonas. Next base: position 20,204 of record JAQTWZ010000010.1, read on the forward strand.
CTTATCATTGTTTTCCTTATCAACCAAATTTGCCGGTAATATATTCTTCTGTAAGTTTCTCTCTCGGAGAAACAAACATCTCTTCTGTGCGACCTAACTCTATAAGCTCCCCTAGATACATAAAGCCTGTATAGTCACTTACACGGGCAGCCTGCTGCATATTGTGTGTTACTATGATGATGGAGACGCGCTCTTTGAGCTCTACGACTAGCTCTTCTATCCCGGCGGTTGAGATAGGATCGAGTGCGCTTGTCGGTTCATCAAAAAGTAAAACTTCCGGTTCAACAGCGATAGCGCGGGCGATACATAAACGCTGTTGCTGTCCGCCTGAAAGGCCATTTGCGTCATGTTTAAGCCTATCTTTGACTTCTTTCCAGATAGCGGCATCTTGAAGGGCTTTTTCGACACGATTTGAGAGTTCCGTTTTGTTTTTGATACCCTGAAGACGCATACCATAAGCAACATTATCATAGATACTCATAGGAAAAGCAGTCGGTTTTTGAAAAATCATCCCTATTTTTATGCGAAGATTGATGAGGTCTTCTTTGGATGATAAGATATTTTTATCATTGAAAAGTATCTCACCTTCGTATTTGTTGCCAGGATAAAGATCGTGAATACGGTTAAAACTTCTCAGAAGTGTAGTTTTTCCACAACCAGAAGGTCCAATAAGCGCCGTGATAGCGTTTTTGGCTATAGGCATATTGAGTTTTTTTATACTAGGAAGATCCGCGCCCGCATAAGTAAACTCAAAGTTTTTGACTTCAAGTGCTTTTTCTTGTTGTATATCTACGATAGTAGCCATTATTTACCTCTTTTTTTCATTAAAAATACTCTTGCGATGATGTTGAGTCCTAGAATAAACATACTCAAGATAAACGCAGCCGCCCATCCGAGTTTTTGCCAATCTTCATAGGGGCTTGTTGCATAGTTGTACATAGTAACCGTCAGTGATGCCATAGGTTCGCTCATGTCGGTATTTAAAAAGTTGTCATTAAATGATGTAAAAAGAAGTGGAGCGGTCTCACCTGCAACACGTGCAACACCTAAAAGAACACCTGTTAATATCCCGACTTTTGCACCTCTATATACTACCTGTAAAATCACTTTGTATTTTGGAGCACCCAAAGCAAACGCAGCCTCACGCAAAGTTGCAGGCACGAGACGAAGCATATCATCCGTTGTACGAAGAATGATAGGTAACATGATAATAGTCAGTGCGATAGAACCTGCCCAACCACTAAAATGACCCATAGGTGTCACAACAATAGCATACACAAAAGCGCCGATAACGATACTCGGAGCAGACATCATGATATCTGAGACATCACGGATAATCTCTGCAAGGCGGGACTTTTGTCCATATTCACTGAGATACGTTCCCGCCAAAATCCCAAGTGGAACACCTGCAAATGCAGCTACACCAACGATATAAAGCTGACCGATAAGGGCGTGTTTGAGTCCGCTCTCTTCATAACCCGGAGGTGCACCGACCTCACTAAATGTCGTCCAGTTGAGGGCTTCTATTCCATTGATAACAAGCACTCCGAGTATCCAAAATAAAAAGGTCATTCCTATCATAGCCGAAAGCGTAGAGAGGCTCATGACGACTTTGTTGATGATGATTCTTTTTTGCGTGTGTGTCATGCGCCTACCCTTTTTCTTCTAAGAAAATAAAACTTAGCGATAGAGATGATAGTAAAACTTATCACAAGTAAAAGAAGTGAAAGCTCAAAAAGACTTGAATAGTAAATTTGTGTGTCAGCTTCCGTAAACTCATTTGCAAGTGCTACAGGGATAGATGTCGCAGGTTGTGTGAGATCGGTTGAGATTTTGTGTACATTTCCCATCACAAAAGTCACAGCCATAGTCTCACCGATAGCACGACCGAGTGCTAAGATAAATGAACCGATAATCCCTGCTTTAGCATAAGGGATAATGACATCTTTGATGACATCCCATTTTGTCCCGCCAAGTGCATACGCAGACTCTTTAAGGATATCGGGCGTTGTGTTCATCGCATCACGCGTCACAGCCGCCATAAATGGAAGAATCATAATAGAGAGTACGATACCGGCACTGAGCATACTGATACCGACACCGCCAAAGATGTCACGGACGATAGGCACAAAATAAAAAAGTCCCCACATACCGTAGATAACGGATGGAATAGCGGCTAGGAGTTCGATACTTACACCTACGGGTGATTTGAGTTTTGCCGGAGCTAGTTCACTCAAAAAGATAGCGACCCCGATTGCTATAGGTACTGCAAGAACCATAGCTAAAAACGTCGAGACAACCGAACCGTAAATAGCAGGAAGTGCGCCAAATTTTTCGAGATTAGGCGCCCATAGAGTTTCAGTGATAAAATCAAAGCCTGAAGCCTGTAAAGAAAAGAGTGATTGTTCAAAGAGGGTAGTAAAAATCCATGCAACAATCAGTAACACAGACAATGCTATAAACTTTGTTGCATGAGCAAAAATTTTATCGAGTATTTGATTCAATGTAACTATGTCCTTTTTTTGAGGTATTAATATTGGAAGTGTAAATGAGTTTGGTTACAAAATTGTTACAAAACTCTTTGCCAAAACCCTTGCGTTTAAATAGAAAATTAAGTCTTTGAAGAATATACTAAAACTATAGGTGTTACGGCAAAAAAGAGCGTGATGCTTGAAATTTTGCTCAAGGGGCAGAGGTCGTGGGTGTAAAAAAATTTATTAAAAGTATGAAAAAGTTTTTAAAACTAGGCGACTCAGTAGCTGAGGGCAAAAAAAGATCAGTCAAGGAACTTCTCAAGCAGCTTGTGAAGCGTAAACGCAGCCTCAAAAAGCAACTGGAACTTGAGCTTGAAAAAAAACAAAAAAGAGAACTCAAAGAAGAACTTGAAATCGTCTCTGTAGAGATAAAAAAAGGAAAAGCTATCCTTTATAAACTCTATGCCAAAAAAAAATAAAAGGAGAAAAGGTATGAAAAAAAGCGATAAAGATATATTTGAAATCGACGGACAAATGATTTCACTCGAAGAACTTATACATTATTACAAAAAAACGAAGTCGGATAAAAAATCTAAAAATAAAGCAGAGCAAAGACGCGACAACGAGCAACAGCTCAAACCCTATCAGGCAGAACTTATCAAACTGCAAAAATATCTTGAACTGAGCAAGCAAAAGATGATTATCCTCTTTGAAGGGCGTGATGCGGCTGGAAAAGGCGGGACGATACGCAGGGTCACAAGATATATGGATGAGAAACACTACCGTATCGTAGCCCTTGGAAAACCGACGGAAGAGCAAAAAACGCAGTGGTTTTATCAAAAATATATCCAGCATTTTCCACGAGCCGGAGAGATAGTTCTTTTTGATAGAAGTTGGTATAACAGAGCGATGGTTGAGCATGTTTTTAATTTTTGTACAGAAAAAGAGTATAGAGATTTTATGAACGGGGTGCAGAATTTTGAAAATGAGTTAACGCAGCAGGGTATCATCCTTATCAAACTCTATTTTAGTGTTACCAAAGATGAACAGGCGAGAAGGTTTGAACGCCGTAAAACGGATCCGCTCAGACAGTGGAAACTCAGCGAGATCGATTTACAAGCGCAAGAGCGATGGGATGATTTTACAAATACTAAATACAATATGATCAAACACACCCATTCGCACAGTGCGCCGTGGAAAATAATCCGTTCAAACGACAAACACAAAGCAAGACTTGAAGCGATGAAAGTCATCCTAAACGCAGTGGATTATGATTTTAGAGATGCCTATCTCAACTATGCGCTTGACGCACAGGTCGTTATCTCAGGTTCAAGAGAGATAGAAATCATGGATGCACAGATAGCACGCAGCGGTAAATTCATCAATTGATACAAAAGGAGATTACATGAGCGAAGCGGAAAAAGAGAAGCAAACTAAAAAACATCGTAATGAGGTCAAAGTTTGGATAAAAAAAGAGACTTTAGAATATGAAGCAGAGCTACAAAAGCTTCAAGTTGAGCTTTTAAAATTTCAAAATCATGTCAAAGATCAGGGCTTAAAAATATTGATGATATTTGAAGGACGCGACGCGGCTGGAAAGGGCGGTACTATCAAACGTATCACCGAACATCTCAATCCAAGGGGTGCAAGAGTTGTCGCACTTGAAAAACCAAGCGATAAAGAGAAAACGCAGTGGTACTTCCAAAGATATGTCGAGCATCTTCCCTCAGCGGGTGAGATAGTGTTTTTTGATAGAAGCTGGTATAACCGCGCGATGGTTGAGCCTGTTATGGGATTTTGCAGTGAAAGACAGCATCATAAATTTCTCAAAGATGCTCCGAAGTTTGAGGTGATGATAGCGGATGAAGATATCAAAATCTTTAAGTTTTATTTTTCGGTAACCAAAAAAGAACAAGCTAAACGCTTCAAAGAAAGAGAAACAGACCCGCTCAAACAGTATAAACTCTCACCGGTGGACAAAGAGTCACAAAAACTTTGGGATGAATATACGCTTGCAAAGTTTATGATGCTGAGTGCGACGCATACGGAAGTCGCTCCGTGGACTATCGTCAAAAGTGATGACAAGAAAAAAGCGCGTATCAATGTATTTAAACATATCCTCAATTATGTTGACTATCCCCATAAAATCGATGCCAAAGAGATCATAGTAGATAAAGATGTGATCGTTTTTGGTCGTGATGAAGCGATAGAAATGGAGAAAAACTTCACTTTTGCCACAAAAGAGGGGTAACTTTTTTGTAATCCTTTTGTAACATTTAAGATTTATACTTTCGCCATCTTAAAACTACACAAGGATTTTACAATGTTCAAAAAACTTGCATCTCTCGCACTTGTTGCAGCTGTAACCGTTACTGCATCAATGGCAGCTGATAAACTCAACGGCGCTGGAGCAACTTTCCCTGCACCACTTTACTACGACTGGGCTTTTAACTATCAAAAAGATACAAAAAACAAAGTGAACTATCAATCAATCGGTTCAGGCGGCGGCGTGAAGCAGATCATGAGCAGAACGGTTGATTTTGGTGCTTCTGATGAGCCGGTAAAACAAAAAGAACTTGACGAGTCAAAGCTTTATCAGTTTCCGGCTGCTATCGGTTCTATCGTTATAGCGCACAATATCGCAGGTATAGCTGATGAGGCTTTGAAGTTGAAAAATGAGGTTGTTGCCGAGATTTTTGCCGGAAAAATCAAAAAATGGAACGATCCAAAAATAGCAAGCGATAATCCTACACTGAAACTTCCGGATGCAGAAATCGTGGTTGTACATCGTGCTGATGGAAGTGGTACGACTTATAACTTTACTTATTTTCTCACAGGTGCTTCAACAATGTGGAAAGAAAGTATTGGCACAGGAAAAGCGGTAAATTGGCCAGCTGGAATCGGCGGAAAAGGTAATGAAGGTGTTACAAGTCTTGTAAAACAAACACCAAACTCTGTCGGATATGTTGAAAATGCTTATAAAGAGAAAAACAACCTCAGTGCAGCAACACTCCAAACAGCAAACGGCAAATGGGTAGCTGCGACTGAAGAAAACTTTAAAGCCGCTGCAAAATATGCAAGCTGGACAAAAGAGAATAGTTTTTATGCAGTATTGGCACTCCAGCCGGGTGATAACTCTTACCCGATTGTAGCAGCTACATTTATTCTATTGCCACAAGAGAAAGCTGAAGATAACAAAAAAGTTATTACATTTTTTGATTACGCATTTACCAAAGGTGATGCAGCTGCCAAAAAACTCGGATATATCCCACTTCCGATAGAGACAAAAAATATGATTAGAGAGTATTGGGCAGCTAATATTAAATAACTGACCTGACGCACTTTTACAAAAAGTGCGTCAAATACCTTTCATTCATAACTACTTTGCCTATGTAAAATTTTACTTATTAAATCCTCTGAACAAGCTCATTCTCAGAACTTTCTTTAACTGATATGGCTCAATTTTTGAGGATAATGTTCCCTTTTTTAAGACCGGTAAAACAATTTTGTTAATTCCACCTCATTATGACACTTGCGGTAACAATTTTATTCTTTTTGAGTTTAAATTATTGATTGCTTAATTTAGCAGTTCGTTTGACATCTGCTATAATAAATCAAAATAAACGCAAGGTTTCTCATTGCAAAACTTACAGAATAAAATATCTCAAGCCAAAGCGAAACTTTTAGTTGATTATCCTTATTTCGGCACTTTGGCTTCACGGTTGGACCTTGTGTGCAATGAAGATATAGAGGCTTTTCGGAGTGACGGCAAAAAAGTAGAGTACAGCACTGCGTTTTTGGATGCGGTGAGTGTGAGTGAGTTGGAGTTTGTTTTGGCAAACGGGGCGATGCATATTTCTCTGGCTCATGAGGCGCGCAAAAATGGTCGCAGCGGTTGGTTATGGCAGATGGCGACTGATATGGCGATCAACGATATGTTGGTACAAAACGGCATGGATATGCCCTACGGTGCGCAGTACCGTGTGCGATTTGCTGGGATGTATGCCGAAGAGATTTATGCCGAACTCAAATCCGATATGATCCGTGAAGAGGACAACCTTGAGTATGAAGCGGATGATGCAGCAGATGTAGAGCCAAATCAAAAAGATAAAAAGAACAATGAGAATAAAACGCAGCAAGAACCGCAAACGCAGTTAGAGCGTGAACAAATATTACAAGAAGAACTCCTACATGAGCAGCTATTGGGAGCAGAAGCCATCTCGCTTTTGGAGCGTGAGTTCAAAAAAGGCGAAGCGCCTGTGCAGATTGAGCGTTTTTTTTGTATTGATTTTGTCGGTAAAATCGACTGGAGAGATGCCCTCAAATCCGCTATCGACAGACATTTTAGAGATGATTACACACTGCTTCCGCCTAGCAAAAAACTCCTCTCTCAAGGGATATATCTGCCATCAAACGTGAGTCAAACTTTTCGGCTTGTCGTGGCTATCGACTCTTCTGCTTCTATAGATGATGTGCTTTTGGGTCAGTTTTTGAGTGAGGTCAATTTTTTGATGAGTCTTGTCGCGCGTTATGAGATAGAGCTTCTTGTCTGTGATGAGAAGATAAACTCACATCAGACTTTTTATAGCGGAGATACACTCGAATGTGATATTCAAGGCGGTGCGGGAACAGATTTTAGACCTGTGTTCGCGTTTGTAGAACAAAATTTTGATGATGTGAAACTGCTCTTATATTTTAGTGATCTTGAGGGTCTTTTCCCCGCTCATGTACCAAACTATGAGGTCAAATGGATAAGTCCAAAAGAAAAAGAAGTTCCCTTTGGAGAGCTTATTCTTCTGTGAAAATTAGATTATAATTCCCCTATGGATACTCTCAATACAATTATCACTATACTCAAACAAAAGCAAAACGTCTTCTTAACGGGCGGTGCAGGGGTTGGGAAAACGACAATCACCAAAGAAGTCATCAAAGCATTTGAAGCAGAGGCCAAAAAAGTGGCGAAACTTGCTTCTACCGGGATGGCGGCAACACTTATAGGCGGACAGACTCTGCATAGTTTTTTGGATTTTGGCATCGCAAGTGACATACATGAGCTAGAACAAAACGGCAAACTTGAGATAAAAAACAAGACAAAAAAACTCATAGCAGGTATGGATCTCATCGTCATTGACGAGATATCTATGGTAAGTGATAAACTCTTTGAGATCATAGAGCTCAGACTCAAACAAGCCGATTTTCGGGGCGTTCTTCTCATTGTCGGGGATTTTTTACAGCTTCCTCCCGTTGTGCGAGGCAGCAATGAAGTCTCTTTTGCCTTTGAATCAAAGGCATGGGAAAGTTGTGAATTTTGCAAGATTGAGCTCACTCATGTCTATCGAACGGATGACAAAAGATTTATAGAGCTTTTAAATGAGATTCGTTTTGGGCATATTGATGAAGCTATCCACAATGAACTTAACGCCTTTATCAAGCCACTCCCAAACGAACTGGATAAATTTACCTTTTTGTTTGGCAAAAATGCAAGTGCTGCGTTTCATAACAAAACGCAGCTCGCATCGATAGAAAATGAGCTTTTTATTAAAGAGGCGCAGATCATCAAACATCTACAATCTTCAAGCGACAAAGAGGTGCTGCGTTTTATGGATGATGCACGTATCGAAAAAGAGTTGGAGCTAAAAGTCGGCGCACCCGTACTTTTTACGCGAAATTCATGGAACTATTTCAACGGTGAACGCGGCGTGGTCATCAATGTCGAAGCAGGTTATGTTTACGTACAAAAAGCAGATATGAAAGTCGTCAAACTCGAAGCCGTCGCACAGAGCAAAGTGGCGTGGAAGGAAAAAACAGTAGAAGGTAAAAAAGAGCTCGTCGAAGAGCCGCTTTTTAGTGTCTATCAGTTTCCCATCAAACTTGCGTTTGCTATAACAATACACAAATCACAAGGCATGAGCATAGAAGACCTTATCATCGAAACAAACGAGATTTTCGCACCGTCGCAGTTTTATGTAGCACTTTCAAGAAGTTCCAATCCCAAAAGGCTCACACTCATAGCACCAAAAACGCAGTGGCATCAACTTGTTTTTGTCAATTACAAGGCGATTGATTTTACGCTAGATGCAATATAAACGCCTCGTAGGCTATAATTTGAAAATAAATTAATATGGAGAAACGCAATGGGTAAAATAACAATGATTTTATATGTCATGATAACAATAGGCTTCACTGCATGTGCAAAAACACCACAAGATAATTATTATGACAGAGCTACGAATTCGTCAAATGAGGCGACACAGAGTTTAGATAATGAGTAAGCTCTCACATTTGTGAGAGCTTGAAGAGAGAGTTAAATAGGGATTAGAGGTTGTTCTCGTGTTTTGCTAAATACTCGGCAACACCTTCAGTAGAAGCTTTCATACCTTCGTCACCTTTTTGCCAACCCGCAGCACATACTTCACCGTGTTCATCAGTAAACTGCATTGCATCTACCATACGAATCATCTCGTCGATGTTACGACCAAGTGGTAGGTCGTTGATAACTGCGTGACGCACGATACCTTTGCCATCAATAAGGAATGAACCGCGAAGAGCAACTGCTTCACCGAAAAGTACATCATAATCTTTAGATATTTGTTTTGTTAAATCCGCTACAAGTGGGTATTTGATACGACCGATACCGCCGTTGTTTACCGGAGTTTCTCTCCATGCAAAGTGTGAAAATTGAGAGTCAACAGAAACACCGATAACATTTACGCCACGGCTTTTGAAGTCTTCGATTCTGTGTGAAAACGCAATGATTTCTGAAGGACAAACAAATGTAAAGTCAAGTGGATAGAAGAAAAGTACAGTACCTTTTTCACCTAAATTTTCTGATAATTTAAAGTTATCTACTATTGAACCATCTGCTAAAACTGTTGTTGCCGAGAAATCCGGAGCTGGGTTTGTTACTAACATATATATTTCCTTTGGGGTTTATTTTTAATATAGCAGCAGTGTAACAAAAAATTATTAATACGAATCTGATGAGACAAACAAGTAAAATTATTTAAGGAAAATTTTTATCTTTTATACTATTAAATTTTCTTTGAGTGAATACGAAGCGGTATCTGAGGTGTATTAGTTTTAGAATTATTTGATATAATTTGCGCGATTTATGGAGCGAGACTCTGTACTTCAATAAGGAAAATCGATGACGAAAGAGTATATTTTTACCTCAGAGTCTGTAACAGAAGGGCACCCTGATAAGATGGCAGATCAAATCAGTGATGCAATTCTGGATTATATTATTGAGCATGATCCAAAGGCACGCGTTGCGTGCGAAACTTTGGTATCAAATGGTTTTTGTGTAATTGCAGGCGAACTGAAAACAACGGCATATGCCCCTATGCAAGAGATTGCAAGAAAAGTTATCCAGGAGATCGGATATACTGATGCGACCTACGGTTTTGATTATCGTTCTGCTGCAGTATTAAATGGAATCGGTGAACAATCGCCTGACATTAATCAGGGTGTTGACCAAGCTGATGGAGAAATCGGTGCAGGCGATCAGGGTCTTATGTTTGGATACGCTTGTCGTGAGACAGATGTTTTGATGCCTTTGCCAATTTATTTGGCACATCGCTTGACACAAAAGCTTGCTGAAGTACGTAAAGAGGGAATTATTCCATATTTACGTCCAGATGGAAAAGCACAGATAAGCGTAAAGTATATAGGAGATAAGCCTGTTTCGGTTGAAACAGTGGTAGTTTCTACGCAGCATGCTCCTGATGTTTCTCAAGAAAAAATTCATGAAGATGTTATCAATGAAGTAATAAGAAAAGTTATCCCTGCGGAGTTACTCAGTGAAAGCACTGTATTTCATATCAATCCGACAGGAAAATTTGTAATCGGCGGACCGCAAGGTGATGCAGGTCTCACTGGACGAAAAATCATCGTAGATACATATGGTGGAAGTTGTCCTCACGGCGGCGGTGCATTTAGTGGTAAAGATCCAACCAAAGTTGACAGAAGTGCTGCATACGCCGCAAGATGGGTTGCAAAAAATCTAGTTGCATCGGGTGCCTGTGACAAAGCAACTATTCAGGTTGCATACGCAATCGGTGTTGCAAAACCTGTATCTATTATGGTTGATACGCATGGAACGGGTGTCGTTGCTGAAGAGAAAATAGAAGAGTGTGTAAAACATCTCTTTGACTTGTCTCCAAAAGGTATTATCACTTCACTCGATTTGCTTCGCCCAATTTATAGAAAAACTGCTGCTTATGGTCACTTTGGCCGTGAGGAAGAGGGTTTTACTTGGGAAGTTACAGATAAAGTAGATGCTATAAAAGAGTATTTGGGTCTTTAAGAAATGATGCGCCAAAATGACGGCTAAATTCGTTATAAGGCGTCTTCTTGATATGTAACGAATAGTTGAATTTTAAGTAGTTAGAAACTAGTTTTAGCTACATTTAAAAATCTTCTGTGTATAGTTACTGCAACAAAAATTAGGAGAAAATAATGGCTGTATATATTAATGATACTTGTATTAACTGTGGCGCTTGTATTGACGAATGTCCGGTAGAAGCAATCGTAGATGAGGATGATAATCCAACTGGTGAAGAAATTTACTATGTATATGGTGATAAATGTGTAGAGTGTGTTGGACATCACGATGAGCCAGCATGTGCTACTGCATGTCCTACTGAGGGTTGTATTACTTGGGATGCTATCGGTGATAGCCCTTCACACCGTGATGATATTACGGATGCACAACGTTCAAGCAAAGAGCCTGTTGTAGAATAGTCTCAAGAGGTACTCGCTAGAGTACCTTAAAATCAATGGGTCTTTTACCCATTGAAACAAAAAATCCCCTCTAAATTTCTAAACTTCAATTAAAATACATTATTTTTTAGATACAATTCCACTCTAATTTTATATTAACAGGAGATTTGATGGAAAGAACTCTATCTATAATCAAACCAGATGCAGTTGCTAAAGGTGTTATCGGCAAAATCTTAGATCGTTTTGAGACTGATGGCCTTAAAATAGCAGCAACAAGAAAAATTCAACTTTCACGCGCTGATGCAGAAGCATTTTATGCTGTACACTCTGAGAGACCATTTTTCAACGACTTAGTTGATTTCATGATCAGTGGTCCAGTAGTTGTTTCAGTTCTTGAGGGCGAAAACGCTATGCAAAGAAATCGTGATTTAATGGGTGCTACAAACCCTAAAGACGCTGAAGCTGGAACAATTCGTGCAGATTTCGCTGAAAATATAGATGCAAACGCAGTTCACGGTAGTGATTCTGTTGAAAACGCAGCTGTAGAAATCGCATTCTTTTTCTCTGAGAGAGAAATTTCTTAAGTAATAATTGTGAAGTTTTTACTCAGAAAAGTCACAAAGACGCCTTTAGACTTTGAACTTGAATCTCAAGAGGCAAATTTTAAAGGTTATTTACAGTACCATTCTGGCAATTTGATTTTACTCAAAGCAGAACTTAGTGGTTTTGTAGATATAGAATGTAGTCAGTGTGCTCAAGATATTAAATTACCATTGGAAGAGAATATAGAGCTTTTTATTTCGGATGGTCTTTTTAATGGAGATGAGCGCATAGAGCTTGATGTTGTAGAGTCTTTTGACGGTTATGCTGATATTGATGAAATATTACACTCTGAGCTTGAGCTTATCAAAAGCGACTATTACAGTTGCGAAAATTGTCAAAACTCTTAACGTAGATAAGAGAAGATGTAAAAGGGACTTGTTCCTTTTACTGTATTAATTAAAATAAGAAAGGAATTAAAACTATGGCAGTACCTAAGAGAAGAGTATCACACTCTCGTTCAGCTAAAAGAAGAACTCACTATAAGATTTCTTTAGCACGTCCAGTTAAAGACAAAGACGGAACTTACAGATTACCACACCACGTTAACCCAACGACTGGTGAGTATAAATAATTAATGGTTAAGATTGCAGTTGATGCAATGGGCGGGGACTTCGGTCCTGAGCCAATTGTAAAAGGTTGTGTAGAAGCACTCAAGAGAAAATCGTTTGAACTTATTTTAGTAGGTAAAAAGTCTGAAATTTTACCTCTGTTACCAAAACGTTATAGAGATAAGATTTTAATTATTGAATCAGATGATGTTATCTCAATGAGTGATGCCGCTACTGATGCTGTGAAACGAAAAGAAAGCAGCATATATAAAGCAATCGAACTTGTCAAAAATGGTGAAGCTGACGGTGTTGTTTCTGCTGGACATAGCGGAGCAACGATGACACTTGCAACACTTAGACTTGGTCGTCTTGAAGGCGTATTGCGTCCTGCGCTTGTTGCTCTAATGCCAACAAAAACTGGCCGTCGCTCTATCATCCTAGATGTGGGCGCAAATGTTGATTCAAAACCTGAACATTTAGCGCAATTCGCAATTATGGGCGGTTGTTATGCTGAAGATATGTTCAAAATCGAAACACCGAGCATCGGTATTCTTGCAAATGGTGAAGAAGATTCAAAAGGCAATGAAGTAACAAAAGCTGCATTTAAAATTCTCAAAGGCGCTAAAGGCTTCAAGGGAAATGTAGAAGGTAGTGATATCTTCAACGGAACATGTGATGTTATCACTTGTGATGGTTTTGTAGGGAATCTTGTTCTCAAAGCAAGTGAAGGTGTTGCTTCAACAATCAGTGGACTTATAAAAGACTATATTAGAAAATCACCGATTGCTATTACAGGCGCATTACTTATGAGAAAAGTATTTAAGCTTCTCAAAAAACAGATAGATTATGCAGAAGTAGGCGGCGCTCCTCTTATTGGGATAAAAGGCTGTGTTATAGTAAGTCACGGAAAAAGTAATCCAAAAGCTATGGAAAATGCTATTTATCAAGCCATCCGATATGTAGATACGGGTGTTAATGAAAGTATCATCTCCAGATTGCAACAGTTAAAACAAAAGGAAGCTTAATGGCTTATGCAGCATTTCGTTCTATTGGTGCGTATGTTCCAAAAAAAATCTTGACTAATGAAGCGTTATCTCAAATGGTTGATACCACTGATGAATGGATTCTTCAAAGAACTGGAATAAAAGAGCGTCATATTGCCGCTACTGATGAAACAACAAGCGATATGGGTGTTGAAGCAGCAAAAAAGGCTATAGAACGTAGCGGTATCGCTAAAGAAGATATTGATATGATCGTATGTGCGACTATTTCACCTGATTATTTTTGTATGCCATCAACTGCGACTATTATCTCAAATAAGCTTGGACTTGCGAATGTAACAGCGTTTGATATCTCTGCTGCGTGTACAGGTTTTGTGTATATTCTCTCAATAGCAAAAGCATTTATAGAATCAGGTATGAAAAAAAATGTACTGATAATCGGTGCAGAAAAGCTTTCAGCTATAACCGACTATAGCGACAGAGGGACATGTATCCTCTTTGGTGATGGTGCTGGTGCTGCGATTATCAGTGCTACAGATAATAAAGAAGAAGCGATTATTGACATCCAAACGGGAGCTGACGGTGCGTTTGCAGATTTACTTATGACGCCAAATGGTGGAACGGGTTCCCCTCATGATTCACTTGAACAAGAGGCTGCAGGCTGCTTTATGCAGATGAAAGGCAACGAAACTTTTAAAGTTGCCGTCCGTACTCTTACAAAAGATGTTGTAGAGATTTTAGAAAATAACAATATTGCTAGTGCTGATGTCAAACATTTTGTACCGCATCAAGCGAACTATAGAATCATCAAAGCTGTCGGTGATGCACTCAAGATGAAAGAAGAGCAGGTGGTGCTTACTGTACACAAATACGGTAATACTTCAGGGGCATCAATCCCTATGGCTATCAATGATATCTACGAAAGTGAGGAACTCAAAGCAGGAGAACTTTTACTTCTTGATGCTTTTGGCGGCGGACTTACATGGGGATCGGCGTTAGTCCCATTCTCACCTCTCAAAAAATAAACTTCTTTAAAAATAGCTCTTTTGCTCGATTTCTTCGTTGCAGTTGAGTTCCTTTTCGTCACTTACTTCAGTAAGCTCCTCAAATAAACGCAACTACGCCTTGAACCAGAACAAAATAGAGAATTTTTAAACTTCGATGGCTTTTACTCTTTATTATATCATCCTAGTTGTCATTTAGATGCCCTGCAGCGCGTGAAATATACGTTTATGAAACTCTTCTTCTTTGTTTTTAAAATCTAGTGTGCTCTCACGAAGTTTTTCACCCCACATTGGATTTGGGAAGTGGCTATCATCTTCAAATCGTGCCATGACATGAATATGGACACGTGGGAGCATATTGGCAAAGGATGCCATATTTATCTTTGTAGGAGAGTAGAAATACTTCATCTCATGTTCTACAATGTCATAAATTTCCCATAGTTTGACACGAAGTTCTTTGGGCATATCGCCAAGTTCTTTAAAGGGTTCTATGGTAAATATTTTCAACCAAGGAATCTGAGCATCTTCCTTTTCGATATAAAATTGATGATTTTCAAATATAATATGCATTGTTTCTACTTTTTTGAAAAATTATAGCGCATTATCCTCAAAATTCAAATTTGAAGTGCAATCTTTAGAGTAAAAAATACTACTTTTTCCTTCCTTAAGCTGCTATTTTCAAACCGTAAAAAGCCTCCTTGGGCAAAGCTTTTCTCGGTCAATTATTCAATCTATCTTTAATTGAGCCCTCTGATTAATCATCAAGATTTCAGAGGGCTCAATTCTTATTGTTTAGGTCTCAATACCACCAGCTTTTTTAAAGTTGCAATATGACAGCTTTAATCCAAGGCTAAATGTTTATATTTCAATCTTTACTTCCTCCTGTTTTGTAGTTAGAATTTAAAATATATTATAGAGTTTAAGCTCTTCAAAATCTAAAATTAAAACTTTTATTTTTTAATTCTCAAAAATTGCACTTCAGATTTAAATTTTGGTAAGATTGATGGGAGTTTATTCATTAAAAGGCTCTTTAATCTAAGTTGTTGTATCATTCTTTTCATATTATTAAATTTAACTCACCCCCCTACAAAAGGCATTCATATGACAAATGTTAGCATCATAGTTTTAGACTTTGGTTCTCAATATACACAACTTATCGCACGTCGTTTGCGTGAAGATAAGATTTATTGTGAAATTCTTCCGTATCATACTTCCGTTTCGGATATCAAGACAAAAAATCCAAAAGGTGTTATTCTTAGTGGTGGACCATCTTCTGTGTATAACAAAGACGCATACGAAGTAGATCAAGGTGTTTATGCCATGGGTATTCCTGTTTTAGGCATCTGTTACGGTATGCAAAGAATCGCTGTGGATTTTGGCGGAAGTGTTGTGCGTTCAGATCATCATGAATACGGAAAAGCAGAACTACAAATCCTAAACGCGGGAGAAAACTGTTCGCCATTGCTCAAAGATTGTGATGATGGACGCGTTGTTTGGATGAGCCATAGTGATAAAGTGGATGTGCTTCCAGAAGGCTTTACGCCGATTGCAGTTTCTGAAAATTCTCCGTTTGCAGCTATCGCCAATGAAGAAAAGCGTGTTTATGCGATGCAATATCATCCAGAGGTACAACATTCAGAAGAGGGCTATTTGATGCTTCGTAACTTCGCAAAAAATATTTGCGGTGTTACTGAAAAATGGAAGATGGAACATTTCTTAAAAGAGCAGATAAAAATTATTCGTGAAAAAGTAGGAACGGGCAAAGTTCTTTGTGGACTAAGTGGCGGAGTTGATAGTTCTGTTGTTGCAGCTTTATTGTATGAGGCAATCGGTGATCAGCTTGTTCCCGTATTTGTTGATAACGGACTTTTAAGAAAAGGCGAAAGAGAACAGGTTGAAGAAGTTTTTAAAGTAAATCTTAAAACGCCTCTTATTACAGTGGACGCAGTGGATAATTTTTTGGGCAAACTTGCAGGTATCTCGGATCCGGAACAAAAACGCAAGATTATCGGGCATACTTTTATAGAAGAATTTGAAAAAGAAGCGAAAAAACATGACGGCATTAAGTTCCTAGCACAAGGGACACTTTACCCTGACGTTATCGAGTCTATCTCGGTGAATGGTCCTTCGGAAGTCATCAAATCTCACCACAATGTTGGCGGTTTACCTGATTGGATGGACTTTGAGCTTATAGAACCATTGCGTGAACTTTTCAAAGATGAAGTACGCAAAATCGGACTTGAACTTGGACTTCCTGAGTCAATGATCAACCGTCATCCATTCCCTGGGCCTGGACTTGCTATCCGTATTATGGGTGATGTGAATGTTCCTGACTTGACACTGCTTCGTGAAGCGGATGTTATTTTGTTGGATGAACTCAAGGCTAGCGGATATTATGCGAAAACATGGCAAGCATTCGCGGTACTTTTAAATGTAAAATCTGTAGGTGTTATGGGTGATAATCGTACTTATGACAATACAATTTGTGTGAGGGTTGTGGAGGCTGTTGATGGCATGACAGCGACTTTTGCACATTTACCGCACACGCTTCTTGAGAGAATTTCCAGAAGAATCATCAATGAAGTGGACGGTATTAACCGTGTGGTTTATGACATTAGTTCTAAACCACCTGCAACGATAGAGTGGGAATAAAGTCCCCCTCCACCCGCCCATTATCTACGAAAAAAGTTTTTGATTAAGAATCACTTCTGAACGTTTGAGCGCTTTGTCGATATGATTGACTATATTTTCTTCACCTATAGCTCTGTCTAGTTTTGTTTTTTGCAGATAGACATGGACACTTTTGTGTACCCCCGAGAGGATAAGTGTTGCATTATTGTGTCGTAATCTTTCGTTGAGCACTTCAAGAGAGTGCAGCCCTGCAGCATCTATCATCGGCACATGTCTGAGTCTAAGGATAAAAACATCAGGCATCGTCTCAAATGAGATAAGGGTATCGACGAGTTTTTCAGAGATACCAAAAAACAGAGGTCCATCAAGCTCATAGACTTCCACTCCTTTTGGGATGACTTTTTTCACAATCGAATCCGGATCATCCGTATCTTCATCTTCGCTGTAAGCGCGTATTTTTGTGGATTTCATCATGGAGTTTATAAAGAGAATAGATGCAAGTGAGATACCGGCTTGAATAGCGATATTGAGATCCACAAGTACCGTGAGCGTAAAAGTCACAAACAAAACACCGATATCTGCCGCAGGCGCTTTGACGATGGATTTGAGGTGTTTTATCTCTGCCATATTCCAAGCGACGACTATCAGTATAGCGCTCAAAGCCGCCAAAGGAATTTTCACAATCAATGGAGCTAAAAGCATCATAAATACAAGCAGCCACAAAGCGTGCATGATACCTGATATCGGAGAGACAGCCCCTGCTTTGACATTGGTCGCGGTTCTGGCTATTGCTCCTGTCGCAGGAAGTCCACCGAAGATAGATGAAGCGATATTTGCAATACCTTGACCGAAAAGTTCGGTATTTGATTTATGTTTTGTACCGCTCATACCATCTGCTACGACCGCTGAGAGCAGAGACTCTATAGCTGCTAATAGCGCTATAGTCATCGCATCAGGAAAGAGAAGTCTTATCTTCTCAAAAGTAATCTCAGGAAAACTCGGACTCGGAAGCATAGAGGGAATCGCACCAAAACGGCTCTCTATAGTATCTACAGGAATCCCAAAAACCCAAACCAGCAAAGCAGACAAAGTAACAACCACTATCGGCGCAGGAATAGCAGGATAATTTTTGCGTACATAAAAAGTAATATAAATACTCAAAAGCGCTATTGCGAGGGCGAAAAAATTTGTCTCGCCTATATGCTCAACATATAAAATAAGTTTTTCGATAAAATCCGGTGGCATATTTTCGATACTGAGTCCAAAAAAATCTTTGAGCTGAGAAAAAACGATAAGCAGTGCGATACCTGAGGTAAAACCTATGATAACAGGATAGGGAATAAACTTTATAAGCTCACCGGCGCGAAGCAAAGACATCACAACCAACATCACTCCCGCCATCATCGTGGCAATCACCAAACCTTCATATCCATGTTTCATCGCCACAAGCGCTACCGTGACGATAAATGCAGCAGTAGGACCACCTATCTGGAAGCGGCTTCCACCCAGTGCGGAGATAAGAAATCCCGCAACTATCGCCGTAAAAAGACCGCGTTCAGGAGGAAGATTTGAAGCGATAGCAATAGCCATAGCCAGAGGAAGTGCGACAATAGCGACACTCAGACCTGAGAGACAATCTTGAAAGAACTCTTTTTTTGTATATCTGTTTTTTCTGAGATATGTGACCAACATAGGTTCAAGCGTATGGAGTATATTTTTTATCATTTCTAGCCTGCGAAGTTTTTTTGTGATATTTTATAAGAATTCGCATTCTTTGGTACTTAAAAAAAAGCTGTTTTTTCTTCTTTGCTATAATAAATCAAAATAATCAAAAGGATCATTATGTCTCTTACTGTTGAAGATGGATTTAGACTTTACGAAGAACGCAAATTTGCCGAAGCTTTTGAGGTTTTGTTTGATGCCGCAGCCTATAAAAACAATGGGGAAGCGCAATATTATGTAGGGCTCATGTACCGCAACGGCTTTGGCGTAGAACAAAGTGAAGAAAAAGCGATAACATGGTGGACAAAAGCCAGAAGAAATGGACAAAGAGACGCTGCGTTTGCTATGTCAGAGATAAAGACATCTACAAAAAATATGTTTTAGGAGATTGCCATGAAACTTTATGCACCTTGGGAGAAAGCTTTTAAAAAAGTAGCCACACCTTTTGAGCACTTTTTACATGCACAGACGACAACAGGTATCGTACTGATGAGTATGACTATCATCGCACTTATCCTTGCGAACACACCTCTTGCGCAAGCGTATCTGCATCTTTTTCACACCGATATCACTCTGAGCATCGGCTCATGGAGTATCTCACACTCCATCCATCACTGGATCAACGACGGGCTGATGGCGATCTTCTTTTTTATCGTCGGTTTGGAGATCAAACGTGAGATATTAGTAGGCGAACTCTCCAACATCAAAGTCGCTATTTTACCTATTCTTGCCGCTTTTGGCGGGATGGTTTTACCGGCACTTATCTATCTGAGTATCAACTACGGCTCAGAGAGTGCCAATGGCTGGGGTATTCCTATGGCTACGGATATTGCCTTTGCTATTAGTGCTCTTGTTTTGCTTGGCAAAAGAGTCTCTACTGCACTTGTCACCTTTTTAGTGGCACTTGCTATCGTCGATGACTTAGGTGCTGTTGTCGTTATCGCTCTTTTTTATACGGAACAGATTCATCTTCTGCCGCTGGCACTTGCGGGAGTTTCATTTTTGGTGCTTGTTGCGTTTAACCGTTTTGGTATTCACGCCGTATTGCCTTACTTTATCGTGGGTGTGGTAATGTGGCTTTTTATGCTTGACTCAGGTGTTCATGCGACTATTGCGGGAGTTATAGCCGCTATGGCGATTCCCTCAAGACCAAAACGTGCGCCTGTTGGTTTTACAAATCACATGAGCAATATGCTTGATGAGTATGACAGTTATCCCGTGGCGACCGATCATACGATACACGAAAATCAAAAAGCGATACTGCAAAACATAAAAGACAGAATCGACTCCGTAAATGCACCGGCTTTACGACTTGAACATGAGCTGCATCTGCCTGTGAGTTTGATAGTTATCCCTCTTTTTGCACTTGCAAACGCAGGCATATCTATAGATTTTTCTTCTATAGGTGAGACTATTGCGACACCTGTGTCCCTTGGTGTTATAGCGGGTCTTGTTTTTGGCAAAGTTCTCGGTATCGCAGGTGTCGCATGGCTTGCCATCAAATCCGGTATAGCAAGACTTCCTGAGGGAAGTACTATGAACCAGATATTTGGTGTTGCGTTTTTAGGCGGGATAGGTTTTACTATGAGTATATTTGTCGCGGATTTGGCATTTGTAGGGAATGACGCCTTTATCTTTCAAGCCAAAGTCGGTATCCTCGCAGCTTCACTTTTTGCAGGTCTCTTTGGATTTTTCTGGCTGAGATATATCGCAAAATCCCCAAGCCAAAATGCTTAGCGGAGGGATTTGAAAAACTCCATTTCACTCTCTCTGAGGATACGAATCATGTTTGTACTTCCAGCCACGCCCGAAGGGTCTCCGGCTGTGAGTATATAACTCTTATCACGTTTGAGCACCTTTCTCTGCAGTCCTTGTCGCATCACCTCACTCATCATCTGCCCTAGTGAACCTTCGTTGACCACAAACGCAGGAACAACGCCCCAACAAAGTGTCAGCAATCGTGCTACCTTGAGATTGTGTGCGATTGCATAGATATCTCTACGCGGTCTGTAACGTGAAATCTTTTTCACGGAAGCACCACTCATCGTCATACATAAAAGTCCCCACGCTTCTACATCTTCACAAAGTTTTACCGCCGCTTCATTGATACTGTCCGTGGCATCATGCAGCTCAAAAACAGAACATTTGTTAAAAGGATAGATTTTCTCTGCACCTTGTATCGTCTGTACCATCGTCTCGACCGCCAAAATAGGATTATGCCCTACCGCACTCTCTTCTGAGAGCATCACGGCATCTGTTCCATCAAGGACTGCGTTTGCGATATCGCTGATTTCGGCGCGCGTGGCTCTCTCTTTGTCTGTCATCGACAAAAGCATTTGTGTCGCCGTTATAACGGGTTTAGAAGCTGCGTTTGCTTTATGTATCAACATCTTTTGCAAAGAAGGCACTTCATAAAAAGGCACTTCAATACCCAAATCTCCGCGTGCTACCATAATACCGTCACTCGCCTCAAGAATTGCGTCGATATTTTCTATCGCATCAAATTTCTCTATTTTTGCATAAAGCTCGACACTGCCGCCGTATTGTGAGATTATCTCACGCGCACGCAACATATCACTCGCTTCTTGGACAAAGGAAATAGCCATAAAGTCCACATCGTTTTGTACACCCCAGAGCATATCTAGCTTATCTTTTTGGGTGAGGATATCGATGCCAAGACGAGTATTTGGGAAGTTTACCCCTTTTTTGGAACTCAGCAAACCGCTGTTTTCTACGATAACGCAAACGCCATCTTCTGCACAATCAACGACTTTCGTACGGATAATCCCATCATAAAGATAGACATAATCACCACACTGAAGCTGCTCCAAAATAGAAGGCTCACTCAAAGAGACGACATAACTCTTCGCATCTTTTTGATACCCGATGATCTCTTTTTTGACAAAAGTAAGCATGTCGTCTTTTTGCAAAGAAAACGACTCTTCAAGCTTGCCGATGCGTATCTTAGGACCGCTGATATCTTGCAATACACCGACTAAAAGCCCCGTCTCTTTTTCCGCCTGACGGATTCTTTGGAGCACCTCACTATGGTATTCATGAGTACCATGTGAAAAGTTCAGACGAAAAGCATTGACCCCTGCGTGAAGCAGTGCAGTAATTTTTTCAAGTGAATCAGAAGTAGGTCCGAGTGTTGCTAAAATCTTTGTACGTTTTTTCATATTTTTCCTAGTATTTAGAGCCTTTTGAAAATCTCCAAATTCACCACATAATTTAAGTCATTTGGAAGTTTGAAAAAAAAGCTCATTCAAGCTAGATTTTATTTGCAAGGGGGCTCGATGCTTAATGTTTCAGGTAAAATTTTTTACTATAAGAAACAACCAAAACACAAGAAACTCTATAAAAAATATTATACCAACACTATCAAAAATGTCCCTTAAAATTCTTAACTTTAAAACAACTCTTTTTCCTACACTACAAGAAAAGCTGATGTGGATATTGAGAATTTTAAGGGAGATTTTTGAAAGAGAGGGGATGAGGGCATCTTCAACCCCTTTATTCGGGAGAAAACATACTTTTTTTGGAGATGAAATGCATGAAAGATATGTTTTGCCCTTGAGTCTATTTTTAGTTAGGAATTTTTGTTAAACTGACAAACCAGTCATCCTGAACTTGATTCAGGCGCTAGGTTGTGTAAGAAGTCTAATAAAAAATACTAGAGAGAGTAGATTTTGCTTGTGTCCCGTTTTTTGTAAATATTAAGTAGAAAAAGACTACTATTTCGCATGCAAAACTTTGAAACATTTTTACTTGAAAATTTACCACATTCGGTAAGTATCCATCCAGATTACGAAAAAGCGCTTCAGGCAATGCTTATTGCAGGTGGAAAACGCTTTCGTCCGGCACTTTTGCTTGGCGTTGTGAATGCCTATAATCCGCTCATGTTGGGTAGTGCGAGACATGCTGCTTATGCGATAGAACTTTTGCATACCTATTCGCTTATCCATGATGATTTACCTGCGATGGATAACTCACCTCTGCGTCGCGGCAAACCGACATTACATGTGCTTTATGACGAAGTAACGGCGATTTTGGTTGGGGATGCACTCAATACCTATGCGTTTGAAGTGCTCTCCAAAGCACCGTTTTCTGATGCTACGCGGGTGGATCTTATCCGTGAGCTTGCAAGCAATGGCGGTTTGAACGGTATGGTTTTAGGGCAGGCAATTGATTGTTATTTTGAAAATAAACCTCTGAGTATTGATGAGGTAAAAATCCTCCACACCAACAAAACAGCTAAACTTATCGCCGCTTCTTTGAAAATGGGTGCACTTATAATCGGAGATGAAACACTTGGCGAAAAATTGTATGATTTTGGAATCAAACTTGGTCTTTTGTTTCAGATTCAAGATGATATTTTGGATGTGACACAAACCTCAAGTGAAGCGGGCAAACTTACAAATAATGATGAAGCCAAAAACAGTTTTGTGACTATTTTGGGGCTTGATGAGGCGATGCGTGAAGCAAATCTTTTGGCAGATGCGCTTCTCCATGAGCTGCATAGTTTGGACGAGAACTTACAAAGTGAGTTGTCACCTTTGCTAACGCAGTATATAAACAGACACAAAATAAACTAAGGAATAGAAAATATGAGTAATGTAATGCGTCAAAAAATGGCAGACAGTATAAGATTTTTAGCGGCTGATATGGTTCAAGCGGCAAATAGTGGTCATCCGGGCGCACCTATGGGTCTTGCGGATATCGCAGTAGTTTTGAGTGAACATCTCAACCACAACCCTAAAAACCCTCACTGGCTTAACCGTGACAGACTTGTATTTTCAGGCGGACATGCAACAGGACTTATCTATTCTCTTTATTATCTTTGGGGATATGGTTTAGAGCTCAATGATCTGAAAAATTTCCGTCAGCTTGACTCAAAAACTCCCGGACATCCAGAATTTGGTCACACGCAAGGTGTTGAGATAACAACTGGACCGCTTGGTCAAGGTATCGCAAACGCAGTCGGTTTTTCTATGGCATCAAAGTTCGTCGGTGCACAGGTAAACTCTGAGACAGCAGAACTGATAGACCATACTGTTTACTGTTTATGTGGAGACGGGGACCTTGAAGAGGGTATCTCGTATGAAGCATGTTCAATCGCCGGACACAACAAACTTGACAATTTAATCGTGATTTACGACTCAAACCGTATCACTATCGAAGGTGCGACGGATTTAAGTATCTCTGAAAATATTCGTATGCGTTTTGAGTCGCAGGCTTGGGATGTTTTAGAGTGTGACGGTCATGACTTTGATGCGATTGACGCTGCGTTACTACAGGCAAAAGCAAACAAAAAACCGACACTTATCATTGCAAATACTATGATTGCAAAAGGTGCAGGCAAACTTGAAGGTTCACACCACGCACACGGTGCACCACTTGGCGCAGATGTAATCGCAGAGGCAAAGAGCGCAGCAGGATTTGATCCTCAACTTGCGTTTCATGTAGATGAAGATGTGATGGCACGTTTTAGATGTGCGATCGAGAAGGGTGATTTGTTGGAGCGTGAGTGGATTCATAGACAAAAAACTCTGCCGCTCATGGAGCAAAACGAAGCACTTGCAGCTTTGCAAAATCCCGATTTTTCTCGCATCGAGTGGCCTGCGTTTGATAAAGCGGATGCGACGAGAAATACAAACGGCAAGATCATGAACGCAATCGCAAAAGGCATTCCATCTTTCCTCGGTGGTTCAGCAGATTTGAGCCCATCGAACAAAACAAACCTAAACGACATGGGCGTATTTCCAAAGGGTAGAAATATCTACTTTGGTATTCGTGAACACGCGATGGCTTCCATCGTAAACGCAATGGCGCTTTATGGTCCGCTCATGCCGTTTTCTGCGACATTTTTTGTCTTCTCGGATTATCTCAAACCAGCTGCGCGTATTGCTGCACTGACAGGTATCCAGCAGTTTTTTATCTGGACGCATGACAGTATCGGCGTAGGTGAAGATGGTCCGACACACCAGCCGATAGAACACCTTTCACAGTTCCGTGCACTGCCTAATTTCTATGTTTGGCGTCCGGCAGATGGAGCAGAAAATGTTGTCGCATGGAAGAGCGCGCTTGAGATGAAAAATTCACCTTCTGCGTTTGTATGTTCTCGTCAAAACCTCTCAGTGCTTCCAAACGCAGTCTATGGTGATGCAAGCCGTGGCGGATATCTTCTCTCAAGTGATGCAAACGCAACTCTAACGCTTATGGCTTCAGGGAGTGAAGTAGAACTTGCACTTAATGTAAAAGCGAAACTCAATGAGTCCGGCGTACAAGTAAATGTTGTCTCCGTTCCTTGTTATGATCTTTTTATCGAACAAGAGAAAGAGTACATGAGTGAAGTGATCAAAGCAGATACAAAAAAAGTAGCTATAGAAGCAGCACGCGGACTTGAGTGGTACAGACTTGCTGATGAAGTGATCGCAATGAATAGTTTTGGTGCTTCTGCTCCAGCAGAACAACTCTTTGAGAAGTTTGGCTTTAGTGTTGATGCTGTCATAGGGAAAATCAACTAAAAAAAAGCAGAGCAAAGATGAAAGTACTCTTATTTGTCATACTGATTGATATGATAATCTTTACGCTTTCATCTATTTTTTTAAATGACAAAACCTTTCCTCATGACCACAATGATACTTCGCACAAGTATCGTTACGGTTATGAATGGGATAGAAAATAGTCTTAAATCAAACTCTCCAAATCCTCTCACTTTGAAATAACTATCTTTTTTTTAAAGTCACTCATGTTACAAACCGGACATGAAATTTTTAAACCTCAAACTCACCACACCTTATCTGGAACTTGACCCGCTTTTTTATGACAAAGTCGAACCGACTCCGCTTGCAAAACCGTATCTTATCTCTGTGTCTCAAAACGCAGCCAAACTTTTGGGTGTCAAAGATGATGATCTTAGAGATGAATTACTTGTAAAAGTCGTAAACGGTTCACACAAACTTGAAGGTTCGCAAACTTTTGCTATGTGTTATGCAGGACATCAGTTTGGCTACTTTGTACCGCGTTTAGGTGATGGAAGAGCCATAAATCTTGGCAAAGTCAATGGATGGAATTTGCAGCTCAAAGGCTCAGGAGAGACGCTCTATTCACGTCAGGGTGACGGACGTGCTGTGCTTCGTTCTTCTATCAGAGAGTATTTGATGTCAGAAGCGATGCATGGTCTTGGCATCGCCACTTCTCGTGCTTTGGCGCTTATCGGAAGTGATACCGACGTTGCCCGTGAACGTTGGGAAAAAGGTGCGATAGTGCTGCGTTTATCCCCGACATGGGTGCGTTTTGGTACATTTGAGTACTTTAATCTTAAAGGCAGACACGAAAAGCTTCAAGCGTTGGCGGATTATGTCATTGATGAATCTTTCCCGCATCTCAAAAACGCAGAGGGAATGTACCTCAAAATGTATGAAGAAATTGTCCGAAATACGGCGACTACGATTGCGCACTGGCAGAGTGTGGGCTTCAACCACGGGGTCATGAACACAGACAATATGTGTATAGACGGCAGGACAATCGACTATGGACCTTTTGCCTTTTTGGATGATTATGATGCGGATTATATCTGCAATCATACGGATACAGAAGGACGATACAGCTTCAAAAATCAACCCGGTATCGGGCACTGGAATCTGGGACAGCTTGCAAAAGCACTCTCTCCAATTGTTAATTACGAAAGTGCACAAGAGGCACTCGATAGACATTTCGGTACAACTTACGAAGCAAAATATCTCTCGCTCATGTATGCGAAGATGGGGTTTTTTGAGAGTGATGCAAAAGATGTAGAACTCCTCAAATGGATGCTTGGAAGCTTGCAGAGTGCTACGATAGACTACACTGCGTTTTTTAGAAAACTCTCTCGTTATGATGGAAATAAATCAGATATTTTGGATATCTGCGTTTATAGAACGCCGCTTGAAGAGTGGCTCGAAGCGTACGAGTTGCGCCTGCAAAAAGAGAAGATAACGGCACATGAGCGACATATAAAAATGCTTGGAGTCAATCCGAAATATATCCTCAAAAATCATATTCTTCAAGAAGCAATAGACGAAGCAAAGCAAGGTGATTTTACTATGGTAAATGATTTGCTAAAAGTAGCTCATGCACCGTTTGATGAGCATGAAGCTTTAGAACACCTTGCCAAAGCGACACCGCAAAAAGCAAAAAATATCAAGTTGAGCTGTTCTTCATGAGCAGCTTGAATCTCTTAAACTGCTGCAAAAAGAACTTCTAGCTCTCTTCATCTTTATAAAGAAGCTCACAATCCAAACAAATTATATACTCATAAAATCACTTCAAAATATAAATCTATGCAGAGGCATCTGCTTTTACTAAATTATAACGGTTTCGTTGCTTTATTGTTCTCTGCGTGTAATAAGAATGTTATTTAGATGAACTACTATTCATAAAAATTTCAGGAGTTGATATGTACAAGTATATAACTATGACGTCGGTTTTGTCTTTGAGTGCGGCAATGATTTTAGGTATCTCTGGTTGTAGCAGTACAGATGAGGAGAGCAATACAGGCGTTTCTTATCTTGGAAGTGTACTTGATAGCGGGTCTTTTTTTCCATATACAGTGATGGATAATACTATCTTGGATGGTACGAAAACAGATGGTACGAAAATAGAAGTACGCAATGGCGGTTTTGGCTCTGCAGCAGCTGCTGATCCAAAAAATATCAATAGATTTTATGCATTAACAGATAGAGGTCCAAATGCTGTATATACTGGGCTAGATGGAAAAGGAATACTGTTTCCAACACCTGAATATACTCCTCGAATAGGACATTTTGAGATTCAAAGCGATGGAACTATTAAAAAATTAGATGAAATTTTGTTTAAGGATAGAGATGGGAAAAACATTAGCGGTTTACCAAACTCTTCTTTACTTGGCGCAACAGGAGAGATTCCATATGATAAAGATGGAGTGACTATTAAAAATTCTGATGGTTCCATAAAAACTGATGATTATGGTTTAGATTCTGAAGGTCTTGCGGTGATGCAAGATGGAACATTTTGGGTAAGTGATGAGTATGGCCCACATATCGTGCATCTCGATGCAACTGGAAAAGAGCTAGAGAGAATTAATCCTTTTATCGCTGATACAAGAAATAAATGGGTACTTCCAGAAGAGTTTAAATATAGACGTGCAAACCGCGGTATGGAAGGGATAGCAATTACCCCAGATCAAAAAACACTTGTAGGAATAATGCAATCAACTATGGCACTTCCAAGTTCATCTGTACAAAAGTCTAGTATTACACGTATCGTGACAATAGACATTGAAACAGGAAAAGTTGGGCAGTATCTATACAAACAAGATAAAAATGAAAATTCAAATTCTGAGATAGTTGCGTTAAGCAATGATAGCTTTTTGGTTATTGAACGCGATGGCTCTTTTAGTAGAGATACAGCAACAGGGCAAAAACATATTTATAAAATTACACTCAGCAGTGGAACAAATCTTGAAGAGGTGACGCTAGAAAATGGCAGGGCACAAGATGCTGCTCTAGGACTTACAATAGATGGAAAAACATTAGAGGAAACTGTAATAAATGCAAGCGGAAACTGGGATACACTTGCTATGAATGGTATTTATCCTGTTGCAAAATCTCTTGTTGTAGATATGATCAAAGAGAATAACTACATGCATGATAAGATGGAAGGACTTATCGTTTTCAACGAGAGTACGCTTGGTATATTAAATGATGATGATTTTGCAACATGGTCAACAGCTGGTGTGTTAGAGCAAAAATATCTTGATACAGAAAAAACAAAAGTTGATATGAATACATTATATGTGGTAAATGATTTGAATTTAAGTGCTATAGATAACTCGCAACCAGTTATGCCACTTACTAAATTAGGTTCATATGCTACAAATAAAGAAGCTGGAAGTGAGATTGTTGCTTATGACAAAACTTCAAAAAGAATGTTCTCTACGAATGGAACAGAAAATAAAATAGATATCATAGATATTGAAGATGTGAAAAATCCTACACTAGTAAGTCAAATTGACCTCTCTTCATACGGAACGGGTGTAAATTCAGTAGCCGCTCATGATGGTAAGATTGCTGTGGCTGTTGAAGTAAAATCCGCAGACGGACTGAAGACAAACTCTCAAGGCAAGGTAGTTTTTTTTGATAAAGACGGTACTTTTGAAAAGAGTGTGATAGTTGGATATCTCCCAGATATGGTGACTTTCAATGAAGATGGTTTAAAAGTAATTGTTGCAAATGAAGGTGAGCCAAATGGCGACTATAGTGTGGATCCTATAGGTTCTATAGGTGTTATAACGGTGTCTAATGGCTCATATGTTGATATTAATTTCTCCGGAGTATCTCTTACTGATGCAATAGATACAACCCCTGTAAGACTTGGTGAAACTCCAAGCAATGATCAGGCAAAAGATATTGAGCCAGAATATATAGCAGTGAAGGGCAATTATGCTTATGTTACACTTCAAGAGAACAATGCAATGGCAAAAGTCAATCTTACAAATAACACTTTAGAGTATGTTAAATCATTTGGTGCAAAAAGTTGGGAGGCCAGCTCTGGAAATACTATAGATATTGAAGAAGAGGGAGCGATAAATATGAAATCATATACAGCTCTTTTTGGTCTTTATATGCCAGATTCAATTGTTGCTTATGAGACAAATGCTGCGACATATCTTGTGACTGCAAATGAAGGTGATGGAAGAGAATATCCTGTATCTGATATAAATTCTTCATTAAAAACAGGGGATGTACTTACGGATGAGAAAAAAATATCTAAACTCACTTTAGATTCATCTATAGCTTCTGAATATGTAAATGAGAATGACTTAAAAGTTGTTATTGATATGGGTGATATAGATAAAGATGGTGATTATGACAAGCTTTATTCCTATGGTGCAAGAAGTTTTTCAATCTGGGACGCAAATGGCACACAAATTTTTGATAGTGGTGATGAGATAGAAAAAAAAGTGGCATTGTATGAGTCTGCTCTTTTCAACCAAGATAATGGTGCAATAGATGGAAGAAGTGGTAACAAAGGAGCTGAGCCAGAAGCACTAGCAATAGGATATATAAATGGTAAAACGGTTGCGTTTGTTGGTCTTGAGCGTCAAAATGCGATAGTAATGTATGATATTACAACGCCAAATAAAGCAAAATTTTTGGCTTATATCAAAACAGGCAATGAGGGTGATATATCAGCAGAGGGAATGAAATTTATTCCAGCATCCCAATCTCCAAATGGAAAAAATCTACTCCTTGTATCCTATGAAATAAGTGGTTCTGCAGTTGTTTATGAAATAAAAAATTTATAATAGTTGCTAGCGTTTTATAAAAACGCAAGTAGCTTCACTGCGACAAAGATGATCCCCAAAAAGAAAACTGAAGAGATAAAGACCAAAGCAGTCACGACTCTGGGGCTGCAGTCGTAGAGTGAAGCAAGATTGACATTTGCCACGGCGAGAGGCATCATGAGCTCTATAAAAATAATCCCTTTTATCATCGGCTCGATATCGATGCGAGAGAGAATAATAAACGCAATAAGAGGTAAAAGTAAAAACTTCAACGCCAGTACCCAAAGTACAAGGGTTTTGTTTATCTCTGCTATTTTTGTACCATAAAGATAGATACCAAACAAAAAAAGCTGCATGGTCATCGAAGCATAAGCTCCCATCATGAGCGTGTTCAAAACATTTGCAGAAGGCTCATAACCATAAATACTCAGAGCGATAGCAAGCAAAGCTGCCCAGAGAATAGGGAGTTTGACTATGTTGATCAAAGATGTCCGTGTATCAAAACTGCCACGCGAATAGTAAAATACTCCAATGGTATAGACGACAAACACATTTACAAGGTTGACAACCGTTGTGTAGGGGATGGAAGCCTCTCCAAAGATGGCGATGTTTATCGGTATGCCGAGATTTCCTGTGTTGCCTATGATAGCGGCGACTGTGGCAATAGAGTACTCTTTTTTATTCTCAAACAAAAATTTCGCACCAAACGCAGCTAGAATAACTACAAACGCAACAATCAGCAGATAGAGCGAAGGAGCGTAGAGGAGAGTGATATCTATGGGACGGATGAGAAGTCCCCAAAAAGTCAAAAAGACTTGCAGAAAATAGACATTGACAAGGGTGATGGTCTTATCATCTATCTCTTCTTTGAAACTCATCTTGGCAATAAAACCGATGAGGATAAAAATATAAACACCAAGAATAGAAAATAGTATTGAACTCATGAGGGATTATATTATAATTGCGCAATATAAAGAAAGGTATAGCGATGCAAACTATAGAAAATATTGAGAAGATTATAGATGAAAATATCGCGGTGATGCTTTATTTCTCAGCACCAACTTGTAATGTCTGCCACGCACTCAAACCAAAACTCCTTGAAGCGATTGACGCAAATTTTGAAAAGTTTGAGATAATAAGTATTGATACATCCATCGAACAAGAGACAGCGGCGCATTTCAGCGTTTTTACTATTCCTACAGTTTTGGTCTTCCT
Source organism: Sulfurimonas sp. (assembly GCA_028689055.1). GTDB lineage: Bacteria > Campylobacterota > Campylobacteria > Campylobacterales > Sulfurimonadaceae > Sulfurimonas. The sequence continues at coordinate 51,431 of JAQTWZ010000010.1, forward strand.
CGATGGTAAAGAGTTCCTAAGGAAATCCCGTCACATGAGCGTAGATGAAGTTATCCGCGAAATCAAACGTCCATATGAGATTATGAATTCGTAAATCTTGTTTTTAAAGAAATTCCGGAGTACAATGAGAAAAAGTACAAGGAATAAGCATGAGTCATAAGCATATTAAAAAGATAGAAAAAGTGTTTGAACATCCGGTTGCGACGGATTTGGATTCGAGAAAATTGGTGGCTGCGTTGGAACATTTTGGATGCAGTGTCGAGCAGACAAAAAGTAATAAGTTGAAGATATCTTATGATGATAAAGAGTTTGTTTTGGGCTTGCACCATTCTGGCAATTTGTCCAAAGATGAAGTCGTAGGATTGCGTCATTACCTTGAAGAGATTGGGCTTACTCCAGCAAAATTGGCTTAGTAGATATAATAAAACATTATATAAAACAGCTTAAAAAAAGTAAGTAGCAAAGAATACTAATAGTGTTAGGATAGTAACGAGGGATATACTCTCCATAGATTTTATCTTTTGGAGGTGTGATATGAAATTTTTTACTCTTGCGTTTATTTCTCTATTTTTTGGTGTGGGTTCGCTTCTTGGTGCTGCGTTTACAGTGGACGGTTCACATACAAATGTTGCTTTTAAAGTCAAACATATGATGATAAGTACAGTCAACGGTGAATTTCAAAAGTTCAGCGGTAGCTTTGAACTTGATGATAAAACAAAAGCACTCAAAGCTCTTAGCGGTGATATAGATGTCGCTTCTATCAATACAAATATCGATAAAAGAGACGAACATCTTCGTTCAGATGAGCTTTTTGATGCACAAAAATATCCAAAAATCACTTTTGTATTAGACAAAGTCAAAGGTGACAAAGTCTATGGGAAACTGACTATAAAAGATGTTACGAAAGATGTGGTTCTTGATTATGAGTTTGGCGGCATCGTCAAAGATCCTTGGGGCAATACACGCGCAGGTCTCTCACTCAGTGGAGAAATCAACAGACTAGACTATAATATCAAATGGAATAAAGTGCTTGAAACGGGTGGTGTTGCCGTGAGTGAAAAAGTGAAACTCGAAATTAATATCGAAGGTATCGAAGCAAAATAGCTTCGATGTACCCTAACGCATAAACGCGATGAGTGAAGCGGTTACTGCGACATTAAGTGATTCTACGCCGCGTTTCATAGGAATTGCAAGTGTGTCATTACAAAGTTTTGCAACTTCAGGACTGACTCCTTCGCTTTCATTTCCCAAAACAAATATCGACTTTTGAGTAACTTTCAAATCATAAATACTGTGCGTCGCATGTGAAGAGAGGGCATAGATTTTTGTGTCATGTAATTCGCCGAGTATATCTTCCAAAGCGTTACAGTAGTACAAGGGTAACTTAAAAAGCGTTCCGGCACTTGCTTTGATGACAAGTGGGGAAATCTTTGCCGAACTTTTTTTTGGAAGTATGACGCCGTCTATATCTCCAGCCGCACATGAGCGGATGATCATCCCAAGGTTTTGAGGGTTTTGTATCCCATCAAGGGCTATAAGCCGAAAAGATTTGAGGTTTTTTATCTCTTTTGCGTTTGTGTAGCTTTGCGCGATAATATCTATAGCTACACCTTGATCTTGTTTTGCATTTTTACTGATACGGCTGAGAGCATTTTTGTCATGAGTACTTATCTCTATATTTCTTTCTTTTGCAAGGCTAAGTATTTCCGCAATAGCACCGTCTTGTTTGTTAGAACTTGCCATGTGAAGTTTGTGGATTTTCACGCTTTTATCTTGAAGAATCTCTATGACAACATTTCTTCCATAAAGCGTGATGATTTTCTCAAAATACGCTTTTTTATCTAAATACTCTTGTGAATCTTTCAAAATCTGCCTTTAGTTTACTTTTGGAACGTATTTTACACTATTTTCATACTATCTTTTGAGAGGATTTAGAGGATGTTGTAAACTATCTCTGTTTTCTTTTTGACGACTTTTATCTCAGCAACACTCAGACCTTCTATCTCAAGTGACATAAACTCTTTGAGGGAGTTGATGTTGTATTTCGCAAGTTCGCGCAAAACTTTGCCTCTGTATGCCTTCGCCCAATGACTCACGCTTTTCCCCTCTTTTAAAAATTTAAGTGTCGTGTAGTTTTTATTGACTTTATAAAATTTGTCATAATAACCGGCACGAAGGTCTAAGATCTCGTCATGAGCGAGATACAAATCCAGTTGGTAGGAAAATCTTTCTCTGTAAAATTTATCAGGTTCTATTGTTCCTATGGCGTTTGTTTGTTTGACTTTATAATTTGCAATCGTATCCGAGCCAAGAACAGCCCCGTAAAGGTTTGAAAATATGATGGTGTTCTGTTTAAGATACTCTTGCGAAGCCTTTTCAAGTGAAGCAAAATCAAGATATTCATACGCTACGCCACTGTAGCGTTCAATGGCGCACATGAGCGGGGAGGCAAAGAGGTCTTCTATGTAAGGCTCACAATCCTCAAATTTTTTAAGTCCGAAAAGTTTGAGTATATTCTTTTCGTTGCCGCTCATGATGATTGCATTGTATTGATTTAGGATTTCATCTCTTGCTGCGTTGGAGCCGAGTAACTCTTTCTTTTTTTCAGTACCGCCGCTTAGTTTTCCCTCAGAAGGAGAAAATAGAATTTTTAACATACATAACCTTTTAATTTTCATCTTATATAATGATATAATCAAGGAAAATTATACTCAAGCTTAACCAATAAAGCTTAGTGAATAAAATAAGTGTAGCTGAGATGAAAAACAAAATCAAAATATTGGGTGCATACGGAAGCAGAGCTAAAGGATTTGGTACAAGTTCCTTTTATCTCAATACCGCTCATGTCATAGATGCAGGTAATCTTCTCAATACATTGCAAGATGCCTGTGCGGATATAGAAAATATATGGCTCACGCATTCACACCTCGATCATATAGCCGACATAGCGTATATATTGGATAATTATTACATACAAAGAAAAAAACCACTCAATATACTTGGACTCAGCACAACGCTAAACGCAATCAAAAAACATTTTTTAAATGATGTCATCTGGCCTGATTTTTCAAAGATTAAACTTCACAATTCAGATGAGATGTGTGTAACATATACAAATATAATATTGGGGGAGACCTATACACTTCAAGAGGGTGAATATTTAAAAGCAGTAGCAACTGACCATACAGTTCCAAGTTGTGGATATGTATATACAAAAAATCAAAGCAGCATCATCATATCAGCGGATACATATTCTCTAACAGAGATCATCAAAGAAATCAATGAAAATGATTTGATAAACGCAGCAATCATTGAGTGCTCATTTACATCAAATATGCAAAAACTTGCTTTTGAGAGTAAGCACCTAACACCAAAAATCTTGTTTGAAGAGATAAAAAAGATAAAAAAAGATGAAATTAAGCTCTATATTAATCATATGAAACCGAGTTTATTAGAAAAAATAACAGAAGAAATCGCACAAAATAGGGATAAATACGAGATATTTATACTAAAAGATGAAGAAATTATAAACTTTTAGCCAAATGTCTTGACATTGGAAATATATTGCACTATAATTCTGGCTCAAATTCGATGCCGACATAGCTCAGTTGGCTAGAGCAGCTGATTTGTAATCAGCAGGCCCGGGGTTCGAATCCTCGTGTCGGCACCATTGAATTTTGAATATTAGAAACAGTGTTAGACCAGATAAAACATATAATTATGTAATGGTGAGATAGTCAAGTGGCCAACGACGGCGGACTGTAAATCCGCTCCCTACGGGTTCAGAGGTTCGACTCCTCTTCTCACCACCATTCAATGGCACATGCGGGCGTAGCTCAGTTGGCTAGAGCGTCAGCCTTCCAAGCTGAGGGTCGAGGGTTCGAGTCCCTTCACCCGCTCCATTGAAACTCTGGAAGCTGAAGTACAAATTCACCCTACTTCATACTACTATATACAATAGAGATATTTATATAGAAATCTAATCATTTAAAACTAATATTGTTACTGAATTATGCAATTATTGCTTGTTCTTATATCAAATTTTATGCTCTCGTGGCTCAGGGGTAGAGCACTTCCTTGGTAAGGAAGAGGTCGGCGGTTCAAATCCGCTCGTGAGCTCCAGAACATAAAAATAATATGTTTTGTTTTGATTAAGCAATAATTGAATAATTTTTGGGTATAATTCCATTTCTATTCACAAATTAAGTCGGAGGACACAATGGCAAAAGAAAAGTTTGAGCGTAATAAGCCTCACTGTAATATCGGTACTATCGGTCACGTTGACCACGGTAAAACAACTTTAACGGCAGCAATTACTGCAGTACTAGCAGTAACAAATGGTGCTAAAATGATGGATTACGATGCAATCGACAATGCACCTGAAGAAAGAGAGCGTGGTATTACTATCGCTACTTCACATGTTGAGTACGAAACTGATAATCGTCACTACGCACACGTTGACTGTCCAGGTCACGCGGACTACGTTAAAAACATGATTACTGGTGCTGCTCAAATGGACGGTGCTATTCTTGTTGTTTCTGCAGCGGATGGCCCAATGCCACAAACACGTGAGCACATTCTTCTTTCAAAACAAGTTGGTGTACCATACATCGTTGTTTTCATGAACAAAGAAGATATGGTTGACGATGAAGAATTATTAGAACTAGTAGAAATGGAAATTCGTGAACTTTTGGATATGTATGATTTCCCAGGTGACGATACTCCAATCGTAGCGGGTTCTGCAAAAGAAGCTCTTGAAGAAGCTAAATCTGGAACACTTGGTGTTTGGTCAGCTAAAATCCAGAAGTTAATGGCTGAAGTTGATAGATATATTCCTCAACCACAACGTGAAACTGATAGAGATTTCCTTATGCCAGTTGAAGATGTTTTCTCAATCTCTGGACGTGGTACAGTTGTAACAGGTCGTATTGAACGTGGTACAGTAAAAATCGGTGATTCAATTGAAATCGTTGGTATTAGAGATACACAAACTACAACTGTAACTGGTATCGAAATGTTCCGTAAAGAAATGGCTGAGGGTGTTGCAGGTGATAACTGTGGTATTCTAGTTCGTGGTATTACAAAAGATGGTGTTGAGCGTGGTCAAGTACTTTGTAAACCAAAGTCAATTACTCCTCATACTAAATTTACAGCTGAGATCTATGTACTAAGTAAAGATGAAGGTGGTCGTCATACTCCATTCTTCACTAACTACCGTCCACAATTCTATGTACGTACAACAGACGTAACTGGTGCTATTACTTTACCTGAAGGTACAGAAATGGTTATGCCTGGTGATAACGTAAGTATCACTGTTGATTTAATTCACCCAATCGCTATGGAAAAAGGTACTAAGTTCGCTATCCGTGAGGGTGGAAGAACTGTTGGTGCTGGTGTTGTAGCTG
>JAQTWZ010000011.1:0-42577 GCA_028689055.1 Sulfurimonas sp.
ACGCCACAAGCGGTATGAAAAGAGTTATAGCCCCCTTTCTCACTCGGATACGCTATAATAAAAAGTGGTTTTTAAATCTTTTGGAATGAGTTATAGCCCCCTTTCTCACTCGGATACGCTATAATTTTTTGTGTGAAGATAATGTTGGTCGTCACGTTATAGCCCCCTTTCTCACTCGGATACGCTATAATTCATTTTTTAACCTAAACCCGACCGCGGAAGTTATAGCCCCCTTTCTCACTCGGATACGCTATAATTAATCTTTTAGCAACTTATGACATTCTTGAGTTATAGCCCCCTTTCTCACTCGGATACGCTATAATCATGCGAGATTCTATCCTATCAACAATATTGTTATAGCCCCCTTTCTCACTCGGATACGCTATAATTGAGATAGAGATTTAACTGCTTGAGAAAATGTTATAGCCCCCTTTCTCACTCGGATACGCTATAATTAATCTTTTAACAACTTCTGTCTTTCTTGAGTTATAGCCCCCTTTCTCACTCGGATACGCTATAATCATGCGAGATTCTATCCTATCAACAATATTGTTATAGCCCCCTTTCTCACTCGGATACGCTATAATACGACTCTCCAAACCCCTCTGGGGCGTGGTTTTCTTGGGTATTTTTACCAAAAAAATCTCTTCTTTTTTATGCAAAAAATTACTCTTTTGCTGAGTTTTTTTCTCTTCTTATCTAAAATATTCTTTTTTTTGATAGAATATTTTGTTTCTTTTCTACCCAAACGCAACTAAAAAAGCAAAAGTTGTTTCTTTTCAAGTTTCTCTTCTTCTTTTTTTTCACCTACTAATGTTTCCATCTTCGAGTATTGCAGATCCGTGATAGAAACCATGCGTATATTTCCCTTTGAGGGTAGATGCTCTTTGACTCTTTTTTTGTGCGTTTCTATACTGTCATCGCCCTTGCAGATACGCACATAGACCGAAAACTGCATCATGATAAACCCATCTTTGAGTAGAAATTTTCTAAAGTCTGTATATTTTCTTTTATCTTTTTTGGTTTTTGTAGGCAGATCAAAAAATACAAATATCCACATAAACTTAGAATCGCTCATGAGAGTGAGGGCAGTTTGAGTCTTGAAACATCGTTGCATTTCATCGCGTTTACAAAACTCTGCGCCATCACATCACATAGATGCAAAAGTGTCACATCCTCACCATCAAGTCGCATCTGCATGACAAGGACATTGATAAGTGCGGATTTGACTCCATTGCCCATGTTCGCATCTAGTTCATCTTCTTGTTCCAAGCGTTTGACGACGATATCTACCATAGGTCGCAGAGGTTCTATCATATCATCTGCAAGATTGTAGGCATTGAGTTCTGAGTGATGAAATACTCCAAAGGTAGGCAACAAACCATACGAAACCAAAGAACGCGCAACAGCCCCGCGCACTATCGCATAACCGTAGTTAAGTGCGATATTTCTAGGGTCAAGTTTTTTTTGGTCACGGGTAAAATCATCAAAAAGCAAACCCCAATATCTTCTAGCTGCAAGCGCCTCAAGATTTTCGCTATCACCTGATTTGACTTTGTCTGTGAGAAGCTCAAGCTGGATATTGTCTATCTCAAAATATTGGAGAGCCAAAGACTGATTGGCAATCTTCTGTGTGATGATTTTTTGCCATATCTGTTTTTTGAGAGGGAGCTTCATCGCTATCTGGATATGTGCTATCTGAGAAAGGCGTGAGTGCTGGTGAAAGGGGATAAAAGAGCCGTTTGGTATGTGATAATTATCGCAACTAAAAAGAGCGATATTTTTCTCCGCACACATACTCAAAAGTGCAGTTGTCATCGTGGCTTGGTTATTCTCAAGCACGATGACGGTGATATCTTCAAGAGCCACCGTGATACGCTCTGCATCTTTTGGCTCATAAACAAGCTGCAAATCTTTCATGCTCAACCGACAAGGTTTTGTGACTAAGATAGTTCTCCATCCGCTCATGTAGCACTCCTAGATTTTGTTTTTTCTCGCTGCTTTTGTCTCTTTGATACTTCCTTGGCGTTTTTCGTTTTTGACTTCTACATAGTTGCCAAGAGCATCGACTTGATATTTTTTGATGAAGACTAGATTTTGAGAGCCAAGTAAAAATTCTTCGTCTCCTTTATGATTTTTGAATAAGATTTGTCCTGTTCCACTATGCGCACTATCAAAATATCCCAAAACCTGCACAGACTCTTTCGTAGCCGTCTTTTTTGTCTTCACTTCTATCAAGTCACTTTTATAAAATGAAAACTTAAACGCATATTCTGCATCCATCTCCAACCATGGCTTATTTCCAGCGACTATAGCTTTATTTGGGAGTTTTTCTTGCACAAAGTCACTGACATAGATAGGAACGAGATAGTATTTTTTGGTTTTGATATGCTCAAAAAGATCAACCCTTGGCATAGAATCATTTTTTGCCAAACCGTGTTTGAGTTTGACATGGTTGGTAACACTGCCTCCTTTGAGATAGTCAATCTTTCCTTTTTCTTTTTTGACACCCAAAGTCACGGGACTAAATACTGTCGCTTCATGAGCGGCTCCGCCGACTTTGCGTCGCGGCATTTGTGAGACAAATATCTTTGCTACACTCTCTTTGACTTGTGTGCCAAACTCTTCAAGAGGCGTTTCAAATCTGAGAAACTTTGCCTTTTCCTCTTTTGATTTGTAGATATATGCTTCGCGTTGGGCAGAAACGCTGGAGAGCTTTTGCACCTGAGATTGTGTTGCAAACGCAAGGATGATAGCATCTTCCGCATGATGGAGGTGGTTGTCTCTGTTTTTATCTCCTACTCCCCATTTGTAACGCAGTTGCGTTGTGAGCATACCATTCATTGTAAAAATATGGCGTTTCATTTTAGACTCTTTAAACGCGATATGCGCTTCCATATAATTTTTGACAAACTTTGATATATAGGAAGTGTCGTTTTTATTTCTCTCACGAAAAGCTATTTCACTACTCTCATCAAAGTTTGTTTTGAGAAGTCTGTTTTGTTTTGCCTGTTTGATATTTTTGTAGGACTTTACTCTTTGTACAAATACATCAAATCTCTCTTTGCTCATATACTCAAAAGGTGTTTTATTGCCCTTGTTTTGATTTTCTTTTGTAAAACAAAGAACTTTATTGTTGAGTGAATCATCAAGAGAACGGCTATATGGCAAGATATGATCCACTTGTGTAGCCAAATCATCCATCAGATGATGCGGTCGTATCTCCTCGCCGCTATAGATACAAAATCCTCCCTGCTCACTCCATAATCTGAACTTCAAAAGCTCTTTTGCGTTTGGCTCATGTCCCAAAATCTCTTCTGCATGAACTTTTGCTTCTTCTTTGATATCCCGAAACTTATCCTGCTCTTTTTTGATTTTGGCTCTGTCGTCATGAGACTTTTTGATATCTCTCGTAAATTCTATATGTATGGCATCCAATGCTCCATACTTTCGGGCTATAGCGTTATAAACAAGTCGCATTTGTGCCACTGCGCGTTTGACAACTGGATTTGTCATCTCTATATTTTCCTGCTCATTTAGTGGTGGTAATTGGAGCGTTTTTTCACCCTGAAACATCGCCTGAAAATCATAACCAACATTTTTGCAAGCTTTATCGTAGTCGTAACCTTTTTGAAGTTCAGGAATGATTTTTTGTAGAGCTTTTGTACTTAAATGTCCAAAACCTGAAAAAGAAAGCCCTAAAAGTGTATGAGCTGCTTTTTCGCTCTGTACTACTTTAGTAAGCTGTTTCAAACTCTCTTTGTCGTCTTTTTCTGTACTCAAAATCCTAGCAATCTCATCCAAAATCTCATAATCATTTTCTATATTTTGCCAATAAAGATTGTCCGCTTCTTGGACTGCTTTTTGTATCTTTTGATATGCACTAAAATCTACTAAGATAGCACCCTCAGGGTCTTTTATCTCACCTGTTTTATGATCATGATACGTCAAACCTTTTATCTTCATCTCTTTATATTGAGGGAAAAGCTTTTTAAATGATTTGTATGTAAACTTACTTGTAGTTTTGGCTTTATGAAATATTTGCTCGATTTGCTCAAAGGTAAGAGGCATATCATCGCCATCATCAGTATTAACTCTGAGATTTTTAAGTTTTTGCAGAGCACGAAATATCTCATAAGTATAAGAACTTTTAGCGGCTCTTTTTTCTCCTACTTCAAAAGGACAATTTGCGACCATACCAGCTACAGATTTTAAACTTCTCTGCTCAAACGCAATCGTTTTAAAGTTTTCCAACATATCTTCGCTTACCAAAGTGCTACCAAACTCTTTTTGTTTGGAAAAAATAATTTTTATCTCATCAATAAGCATACTTCTGGCTACGGAATTTTCATAATTTAGATTGCCTTCACTATCTTTTCCATTGCGTTTTTTATTTTTATTAGAGATATATTCTCCGATTGTTGCGTACTTTTTACTTTCCAATATCTCTTTATTATGACTGATACCAGATAAAACTGCTTTGCCTTCACTATCAGTAGGCTCTTCACTTTTTCTGTTTGAAGCATAACCTCTATGCTTGGTCAAATGAATCATCACTCTTGAGAGTTCTTGATTATTCAAAAGCCGATAAAGAGCATCGCGTCTCAACTGCCAAACATCAAGTCGTTTGCTATTGCCTACAAAAAGGTTTTCAAGCTCATCTTTTGTAATGATATTATTTTGAATCAAAAGTCTTTTTACAGCCCGAAGTTTTTGCGCTTTTCTTTTAATAGTCCTTCTCGCACTTCGTGCTTCACGCCTTGGCAATGCCAAAGATTTTCCATCTTTTGGATGTTCTGCTATCGTAAAAATTCTAACGCCACTCTCTATTATTTTACTATTTTGGATGTTTTCATCATCAACATTGACCAGTGCCCAACCGATAGAAGTAATCCCTAAATCTAAACCCAATATTATTTTTGACATTTCAATTTCCTTTAATGGAAAAAATTATATCATAACAATGATAGTTTATCCGAGTGAGAAACGAATGGGCTATAATAAACAGGTTGCGGTTCCTGTGCAAGGCTCTGACTCTAAGTCATCCTCAATCCACCGCACTCTTTCTTTTTTTCATCTACCATCAAGCATAATACTTTTTCAGACTTATCATTTCTACATTGCAAAAAATTTTTATCGAAAAAAAAGAACATAAAAGCTAAAAAGCAAAAAGAGTTGAATATAAAGATAATTTTAGGATATTAACACTGCGTTTAGTAAAATATTTGATTATTTTGTATGAAGGTTATGCGAAAAAAGCTTACCCCATAAATCTTGATTATGCGTACAAAAGCGTGTATAATCATACACATAAAAGGAAGTGACACTATGAATACTGTAAGATTAAACATAACCCTGCCATCTGCTGTAAATGATGATATAAATCGTTACGCTGAAGAACTACATGAGAAAAAAAGCCATATTATAGCTTCTGCTCTAGCTATGTATTTTGATTATCTTGATTTAAAAGTAGCTGAAAAAAGATTATCTGAAGATGATGGAGTAAGATATTCTATAGATGAAGTATTTGAAGATTTAGGTTTATAGTTTGTTTATTCTAAGTTTTACAAATCCATCAAAAAAAGATTTAAAAAAAATCGATAAATCTAATCAGCTTTTTATCAAAAATTCTTTAATTGAATTTATTACAAATTTCGATAACGATTATGAAATATCACTTATACAAAACGGCACTATCAAAAAACTCAAAGGACAAAGTGAAGATATATATCGTTTAAAACTTCGCTCTTATAGAGTTATTTATAAAAAAGAAAATGGTTTTTTGATAATTTTAGTTTTAAGCATAACTACTCGTGAGGGTGCATACAGATAGGTTCTAAAAAAACTTATGCTAAAAATGATAATTTTGACATATTATTTTTACTTTGATATACTTCTTTTGTTATTCAAATTATCCCCTTTCTGACTAACTACCAGATGTAAGAGAGATTAGGCTAAGGCTTTCGGGTCTTAGCCTTTTTTTTTGCCTTTTTTTTGGCTTAGGTTGGGGTGGGAGTGGACTCTCTTATATTTGGAGATAATTTGAATCAACGCCTTATAGTAGTCTTTTTAATTTTGATGGTGTTCGCACCCGCTCTTTATTAATCAAAACAGAGGGATTAGTTACCCCTCTGGCTACTATTATACTTCCATAGGTATGCAAATACTCAAATGGTCTTTGATGTGTATGTAAATTATATAGAAAATTTCAATAGTAATTTTGATAGAAGTATTGAGATTTATATCTAGTTCGGGGGTGTGCTAGAATTTTTGTAATTTTTGAAAAGGTGCTTGAAAGTGCCTAAAATAGGTCTTCGTGGTGGACGAGGAGAGGTTCGAACTCTCGGTACCGTTACCAGTACGCATCCTTAGCAGGGATGTGGTTTCAGCCGCTCACCCACTCGTCCATTTGAAGACCGTGATTATATTAGAGTTATCATAATATAAAGCTTAAAAAAGTAAAGATAGCGAACTTTAATATCTTTACGATAATATTTTCAATTCATACAAGGAAATGACATCAAAAAATTTCTTCTGCTTTGTTACGCTTTTGCTGCGTTTGCAAATAACTATCCTTATTTTACGCCCGAAGAGTTGTCTCTTGTAGAAAAAAAATATGGTAATACATCTATAAATAGAATCGCTGATTATCAGAAAAATATAGAAGTTTTTCAAGCATTCTCAAAAGATGTTCAACTTTCAAAAGTGAACTTGTATCTCAACCAGCTTTTACCTCAGTACGATAATATCATTCAAAAACAAGAAGATTATTGGGCAACACCAAAAGAGTTTCTCTCTCAGGGTTATGGGGATTGTGAAGATTATGTCATTATCAAATATTTCACACTTTTAGCGCTTGGATTTGATGAAAAAAATCTCTTTATTACTGTTGTACACGAGAGATTTAGAGGGGGCACGCATATGGTTTTGAGCTACTTTCAAACGCAAGATACAACACCTCTAGTCCTTGACAACCTGAGTTTTAGGATACTCCCTCTTGAACAAAGAGAAGACCTTATAGCGGATATTTTTATCAACTCAGGCGGTGTTTATAAATACCAAAACAAAAAGCTTGTAAAAGCCGCTTCAAAACATACCAAATACCAAGAACTGCTCACAAAAATCAAAAAAGGTCTTTAGAAAGAGTCTAAAATCTTTTTGACAACTGCAGCAGGATCTTGCGCTTCATAGATAGGACGGCCGACGACGATAAAATCTACATGAGCGGCTTTAGCAAACGCAACATCTGCTACGCGTTGCTGATCTGCGGCATCTTCTCCAAAAGGACGGATCCCCGGAGTAAGTGTCATGAACTCGGCTGAAGTGATGGCCTTGATAGATGCGCTCTCATGAGCAGAACAAACAACTCCATCAAGCCCGCTCTCTAGTGCATCTTTGGCAAACTGATCCGCTTTTGCTGCGATAGATGCCTCATAAACGGCTCCAAACTCCTCTTCACTAAAAGAAGTAAGCGCTGTCACGGCAAGAACAATCGGGCGTTTTGGATACTTTGCAAGTCTTTGCATCACTTCGCTCATGGCGCGTTTGCCTGCACTTGCGTGGACGTTGAACATATCTACACCAAGCCCCATAATAGACTCCGCCGCATCTGCCATAGTGTTTGGAATATCATAGAGTTTGAGATCTAAAAATATTTTAAAATCAGGATTGATTTTTTTGATCTCTTTTAAAAAATCCTCACCATCACGAATATAAGTACGAAGTCCTACTTTGAGCCAAACATCATAGGCTTCAATACGACGGATAAGTTCGAGGTTTTCTTCTTTTGTGGGTAAATCAAGTGCTACACAAAGTTCCATTATTTCTCTTTTTATTTAAGTGGCGCAATTATAACATTTGAGAGTTTTGGAAATTGTTAAATGAGGAGTGATTCTAAATCAAGTTCCGAATGACGACATGAGAGAGTGAAATGACCGATACAAAGGGGCTTTGCTCCTTTGTATGTTCAAATTATAAAGCGCAGCTTTGTACTGTGCTTTGTATTTTAGCCACGACGCTTGGATCTTCAAGAGTCGAGATATCTTGAGTAATCGCCTCACCTTTTGCAATAGAACGCAGAATACGTCTCATGATTTTTCCTGAGCGTGTTTTTGGAAGTCCTGATACAAACACCATATCATCACATAAAGCGATATTTCCTATCTCTTTTTTGATAACATTGTTGATAGCTTTGACCTCTTCAACTTCATCTGCGATACCTTTGTCAGATTTGAGTACGATATAAGCAAAGATACCCTCACCTTTGAGCTCATGTGGTTTTCCTACAACTGCCACTTCTGCTACGTTTGCGTGTTTTTTGATAGCTGCTTCAACTTCTGCAGTTCCCATTCTGTGACCTGAAACATTGATAACATCATCCGTACGACCTGTGATAGTGATATAACCTTCATCATCGTAGTTTGCGCCGTCTCCTGTGAAATAAACAGCTTTGCCGTCTTTTTTTACATCACCGAAATATGATTTGACAAATCTTTCGTTATCACCCCAAACGCCCCGAATCATCGAAGGCCAAGGACGTGTTACACACATATAACCGCTCTCTCCTGCTCCGACTTTCTCACCCGTTTGCGGATCTAAGATCTCAGCCATGATACCCGGAAGCGGGAATGTAGCACAAGCAGGCTTGATATGTGTCGCACCCGGAAGAGGCGATACGATATGTCCGCCCGTCTCCGTCTGCCAGTAAGTATCCACGATAGCACATCTGCTTTGACCTACTTCTTCATAGTACCATTTCCATGCCGGTGGATCTATAGGTTCACCGACCGTTCCAAGGACTTTGAGACTTGAGAGGTCATATTTTGAAGGCTCATCTTTGCCCTCTTTGTGCAGTACACGGATAGCAGTCGGTGCTGTATAAAACTGGTTGATTTTATGTTCTTCTACCATTTTCCAAGGACGACCTGCATCAGGATGTGTGATAACACCTTCAAACATGACCGTTGTTGCACCCATGGCAAGTGGACCATATACGATATAAGTATGTCCGGTGATCCAGCCAACATCGGCTGTACACCAATAAGTATCATTCTCTTTTACATCAAATACCCATTCCATAGTCATCTGCGCCCAAAGGATATATCCTGCTGAGTTGTGTTGTACGCCCTTTGGTTTGCCAGTTGAGCCTGATGTGTAGAGTAAGAAAAGTGGGTCTTCAGCGTCCATCACTTCTGGTTCACATTTACCTGACTTGCTTTTGATAAGTTCGTTGTATGAATAATCTCTTCCTGCTACCCATGTTACTTCTTCGTTGTTTCGCTCAACAACGAGAACTTTTTCTACAGGAGTTTTGCCAGAGAGTGCTTCATCAACTACAGGTTTGAGCATATACGGTTTTGTTTTTCTAAAGGCTCCGTCTGCTGTGATGACCACTTTTGCTTCTGCATCATCGATACGGTCTTTGAGTGCTTCTGCTGAAAATCCGCCAAATACGATACTATGAATTGCTCCGATACGCGCACAAGCAAGCATCGCGTATGCAGCTTCTGGGATCATCGGCATATAGATAACAACTCTATCGCCTTTTTGTACGCCGAAATCTTCTTTCAAAAGGTTGGCAAATTTGTTTACATTTTTATAAAGATCGAGGTAAGTAATCGTCTGAACATCTCCTCTGTCGCCTTCAAAGATAATAGCCGCTTTATTTTTTCTGCACTCTAGGTGTCTGTCTATACATTGTGCAGACACGTTGAGTTTTCCGCCGTCAAACCACTTTACAAATGGAAAATTGCTCTCATCCATAGTTGTAGTAAACGGCTCAATCCAATCAATCTTCTCTTTGGCAAAACTTGCCCAAAACCCTTCATAATCCTCAGTAGCCCACTCTTGAAGTGCATTGTACTCACACATATTTTTTATTCTAGCAGTTTTACTAAACTCTCTATTTGGCTTAAAGACTGGTTTTGTTTGTATTTCTGACATTATTTTTTCTCCTTGGTTAGTTTTAGATATATCATTGCGGTCATGATAGCGTCATTGACTGCGTTATGGACTCCCATATTGGGAATGTTACAATTTCGTAGGATTGTATCGAAGCGTAAATCAATATTGCCTTGAGGGATCAAAGTAATTTTCTTCTCAAAATATATCTCAGAAACTTCGATCATTTTATTTGGCAAAGTAATGCCAAGCATCGGTCTTAGGTACTTGTTTATCATCTCTACATCAAACTCTAAATAGTACCCAATTAAGGCTCTTGAACCGATAAAACGCAAGAACTCTTTGATAGCTTCGTCACTATTTTTCGCACTCTGCAAATCACAGGGACGGATTCGATGGATTTGAATACTTTTGGCATTAATTGCCTTTAAATTTTTGATATATACCTCAAAAGTTTCTGAAGTAATTATCTTATTGTCTTTTATCTTTACTGCGCCGATAGAGAGTATCTCATCCTCTTTTGGATTCAGTCCTGTCGTCTCTGTGTCAAACACGACATATTCGTCATCCAAAGCGGTATCAAACAAAAACGCAAAGCTTTCATCTTTGAGTTTTGCACGATTTGCTCTGCGTTTGTACTCTCTAAAAAACGCAAACATTAGCTCACCATCTCTAAATGGAAATGAAACTTCATAAACTTTTTAAACTTATTGACAATTTTAAAACTGTCTTTGAGTAGATCTCTTTGATTTTTTTCTAGCTCTTTTGGATTGATATAGTTGCTCTCTTGGATACTTAAAGATTCAAGCATGCCATGAAGACGGATGGACGAAAGGGTGTCAAAACTCTCTATGAGTTCTGTTGCAAACTCTTTGTCTATACTGCCTCTGTTATTGAGTGCTTTTATCCTCTCTATAGTGTTTGTGGCTTTGATACCGTACTGCAAACTTAAAACTCTCACCCCATGTACTAGGGCAAAAATGCCCCCTTTTTTGAGGTCAAGTTTGTTGTTATGGCTCTTCTCCAAAACAAAACTTGAAAACATGGAAAGCGGTGTCTCAAAACTCAAAACCGCCTTTGCCATATGCGCCAAAACATCATCTCTGGCACTAAAGTTTTTTTGCAGATATTCTTGGACTTCATCAAGCAAAGCTGCGTTTCCGCATACATATTTTGCATCCAAAAAGATGCTCATGGATTGGAGACTCTCTTCACTCAAACTGCCGCTCCAAGTATCAATCAAACTCTTATAGCCTTTGACATCTCTTCTCCAAAACGCAGAACTTACCATCACATCTCCGCTGCATTTTGGATAACCTATCTCCAAAAGTGCTGCGTTTAGCTGCATCATCGGAGCAACAAAAAGCTCCACATCTACACCATCTTCGATGATAAGTGCGTTATCTTGATCTGTTTTGATAGCCTGTTCGCCTCTTCCTTCACTTCCCATAACAATCAAAGCACATTTATCTCTCAAAACTTCATCCACACACAACTCAAAAACTTTTTTATAGATTTTTTCGTTGAGGGTTGCCACAAGTTTGGTGATGTATCTTACCTTGACACCTTTTGTATGCAAAATAAGTATCAGATTTCTCAAGTCATCCTGAATCTCTTTGAGCTCATCGACGCTGTTTGCTTTATCTATCTGCACAACAACAAGATGTGAATGATTTGCAAAATAACTGAGCATATCCAACTGTTCAAGCACGCCGACTATCGCACCTTCTTTCATAACAACGACTCTTTTGATAGAGTTGTGTGTCATGAGCAAAAGCGCGTTAAAAAGAAAATCATTTATATCAATCCAAATAAGGGACTTTGCGTCTAGTAAACTGATAGGATCAGAAGCCTCTTTTTTACCCAGTACCACTTTGTCGATGATGTCACTTTCTGTAATGATCTTATACTCTTCGCCTTTGATAATAATCACTTTGGCCTTGAGACTTCTCATTTTTTTGAGCGTATCGTAGATATTCTCTTCTTTTTCTACGATACAAGCTTTATGCAGATAGATATCAGAGACTTTTGACATTAAAAAAGGAGTCAGATCACTCTGCGCTTCATACGCTTTGAGGTGCTGATGGCGGGAGACAAAATTTTGGAGAAAATAGCTCTGAACACGTTTGTCCTGCATCAAATCCAAAAAATCTTCTTTTTTTATCTCATAACAGATAAGGTCTTCATCCACGATAAACTTCGCTTCCGTTTTAGCATATATAAGTGCGTCTGCATCAAAACTATCACCTTCTCCATAAACATTATGCAGTTCATTATCGATGTATTCGTTTACGGAGCCTTTGATGATGATATAAAATGCAATGGAGGGAAGATTTTTTGAGAGCAGGAGAGTATCTTTTGGGTAGTAGGCTATGTCAATTTTTTTCATAAGATTGCCCAGCGTCGTTTGACTCAAAAGCTCAAAAGGATGGATAGACTCAATAAGTTTTTTTTGGTCTAATATACTCATAATAAATTTTGCAAGCCTCTTTTTATGTGTGCCTCAAAGAGGCACTGTTTTTGTTTTTGCACAAGAAAATACACTCTTGTACAAAAACACTCTAATGATCTACCGCGCCATCCGCGCCGATACCGGTTTGTGCTCTTATGAATTGAGCCTCAAACGCAGCCTCTTCATCTTTTGCACTTTGTGATTTATCTGTGATCGAGAAGAACCAGATACCAATAAACGCAGCAACTACAGAGAAAAGTGCCGGATATTTGTATGGGAAAATTGCTACTTCATTTTTAAGTAAATCCACCCAAACAGTCGGTCCTAAGATAACAAGAATAACCGCCGTCGCAAGTCCGATAGAACCACCGTACAATGCACCGCGAGTCGTGAGTTTTCTCCAATACATAGAAAGGAATAAAATCGGGAAGTTTGCAGATGCAGCAATAGCAAAGGCAAGACCGACAACAAACGCAATGTTTTGTTTCTCAAACATGATCCCCATGATGATAGCAACGATACCCAAAACAACCGTAGCGATTTTAGAAACTTGCATCTCTTTCATCGAATCAACATTGCCTTTTTTGATTACAGAAGCATACAAGTCATGAGAGATCGCCGAAGCACCCGCAAGTGTAAGCCCTGAAACAACGGCCAAGATAGTAGCAAACGCAACCGCAGAGATAAATCCTAAGAAGAAGTCACCGCCGACTGCATGTGATAAGTGAACAGCTGCCATATTACTTCCGCCAAGAAGAGGCTGTCCGCCTTCAATTGCTTGTTTTGCAACATCAAGATACTGAGGATTTCCAAGAACCATAATGATAGCACCAAAACCGATGATGAAAGTAAGGATATAGAAATACCCGATAAAACCCGTTGCATAGAAAACTGATTTGCGCGCTTCTTTTGCATCGCTTACCGTAAAAAATCTCATAAGGATATGTGGCAGACCCGCAACACCAAACATAAGAGCAATAGCAAGTGATATAGCTGAAATAGGATCAGATACCAATCCGCCCGGACTCATAATCGATGCGCCTTTAAGCTCTGTTGCATGCGCAAAGAGTGAACCAAAACTAAAATCATAATGTGCCATAACAGCTACAGCCATAAATGTCGCACCTGCAAGGAGTAAGAATGCTTTGATAATCTGAACCCATGTTGTAGCAAGCATACCGCCAAATGTGACATATAAAATCATAAGCACACCGACAAGTACAACCGCTACTTCATACTGAAGACCAAAAAGAAGCATGATAAGTTGACCTGAACCAACCATCTGCGCGATAAGGTACAAAATAACCGTAGCGATAGAACCAAACGCAGCCAAGATACGGATAGGCGTTTGACGAAGTCTGTATGAAGCAACGTCAGCAAATGTATATTTGCCAAGGTTACGAAGAGGCTCAGCAATCATAAAAAGGATAATCGGCCAACCGACTAGGAAACCTATAGAGTAGATAAGACCATCATATCCTTTCATATAAACAAGACCGGAAATCCCAAGAAATGACGCTGCTGACATATAGTCACCCGCAATTGCCATACCGTTTTGAAAACCTGTGATACCACCACCTGCAGTATAAAAATCTTTTGCAGACTTTGTGCGTTTTGCAGCCCAATAAGTGATACCTAATGTAGCACCTACGAAGATTACGAACATCACGATAGCAGGAATATTAAGTGCCTGTTTCGTGACTTCACCTTCTATCGCACCTGATGCGAAAACCGCAATCGAGCCGAGAATTAAAAATAAAAATATTCTATTTATATTCATCATTTAGTGTTCCTTTACCGCATCTTTGATTTTGTTTGTCAGGTCGTCAAACTCACTGTTTGCTCTTTTAGTATAAATACCCGTAACCACAAACGCAAAAACGATAACTGCCATCCCAACAGGGATACCTACAGTAGTCACAGAACCCTCAGAAAGAGGTGTTCCTAAAAGTGAAGGATCAAACGCTATCGTCAAGATAAACGCAAAATAAACCACCAACATAGCGATAGTGAGCTTTAATGAAAAGCTGCTTCTTTTTGACACTAACTCTTGATAGTTAGGATCGTTTTTTATTTTTTCTACAAGATCTTTATGCATTGCAAATCCTTTAATTTTAGAAGTTATAGTTCGCTATAAATCTGTACTCGTCCCAATCTCTATTTTCTGCAAATTCTGTCGGGAAATTTCCACGGAAACGTAACTCAAGATTTTTTACTGCCTCAGGGTTGTAAATAACATCAAAGCCTGGTTCTTTAGTAACTCTATCAGTACTATAGCCACTATTTTCATCCATATCAAATGTTGCATAGTAAGCAGTTGCTTTTACATTCGCTCCCATGTTTTTAAAATCATAAGTTGCAGCGACTTTTGTAGCTTTTGTTCCGGCCAAGAACATATGGCGCGTAACCATACCCTGTGTAAACGCTGGCATACCACCCCATGGTGACACTGTTGATTTTTGAAGACTCTCACCTGCATCAGCTTTACTTTGCTCAGAGTATGCAATAGATGCAGTTAAATCAGAAATTTTTACACTAAACTGCGCCGCTGCATAAAGAGAGTCAATATCATCTACGCCTAGTTTGTCGCCTACACCATTCTCTTTGATGATTTGTGCAGATAAAGACGGTTTCATCGCATCAGTTATAAGACATTTCCAAGAAAAATCAGCTTGTCCATAAACGGCATTTAAAATATTGTGTGCATAATAATCCCACGCTTGAATTTTTAAATTTTCAATTCCAGTATATGTTGCAGAAACGACAGAAACGCCCGCAGTACGCTCACCGACTGCCCATGTTCCCATATTCGTGAAATCACCTTGATATGTAGCTGTATTTCCTGGAACTGCCGTATAACCAGCTGTTGCACCAAGAACATCTCCATTATATGCATTAGCAAAGGTACCTGGTGCAAAGCTCGTTACATGACCACCAATAAGTGTTGTATTTGGCAAGTCTGTATTAATAAGCAAGTAAGCTTCAAAAAGGTTTGGAAGCATTCTTGCATCATCACTGCCCGCAAGCGGCGTGTCTAGTTTTTGGCGTCCGCCTTTGAAAGTTGTGTTTCCTCTTTTGTATTGAAGATACGCTTCACCTAAAAGTGAATATGATGAACCGTCATTTTTCAGCAGTGTAGTGTTTGGTCCCATACTATCTGTTTCCAAATCATCTAAAATACGATTTGTGGTATAGAGTGCAGCACCTACACTCAAGCCCTCATAAGCTGCAGTTTCAAACTTTAAATGACCGCCAACAGCCGTTGCTATTTGTTTATCATCTTTAGTTGTATCATCACGATTGATGTAAAAGGTTCTTATCTGTCCGCTTGTTTTCCCCTCAGAAAACATCGAGCTCAAATCTTCCGCTGCGTTTGCACTTAAAGCGCTTAAAACACCTACGGCTATAATGCTAAGTTTCATCTGTTTTTTCATTCTCATTCCCCTGTTTTGTTTATACAGCCTAAGTGTAAAAAAGAAAAATAGCGCGAACATAGCAAAGAGAGTATTTAGGAGTTAAAAAATATTTAATGCGTCATTTGAGAAGATTTGTAACACATCACGGTTTGTCTATCATTTTCCGAGTTTACACACCTTGTCTCAATACTCTTCTCTCAGTACCCTTCTCTCAAAACCAAAATAGTCCGTCCAAATTTGATTTGAAAAGTTATGGATGATTTAAGGATATGTCTATATGCAACACACCTCAAAACTTTTATGGCTATTTATCTCTGCATCAAGCTAAATTTAACCAAGATTTGGCAAAAATAAAGGATGCTTTGAAACAAAAATATTTCTTAAAAGCATAAAAAATAGACGTTTCGTCTTTTTAAAGGTTTCAAGATGCATCTTCTCCTGAGTGGCATTCTCATCTTTTTTCTCTCTTTATCCGCTTTTGGAGCAACTACTACAGAGGGCAAACCAAAGAGGGAACTCAAAAACAATATGGTCGAGGTTTACAACATTCTTCCGCCGAGTACTGATTCATTTACAGAAGTTTTTACAGAAGGTATGCTCTATGGGCGCTTGCGTATGAACTCTTTTGTTTGGGACTGGAGCAAAGATAATAATAGCGAAAACAAAGATAACTACGCTTTTGGTCTGGGTGGCAGTCTTGTCTATAAAACAGCACCGACAAGCGGACTGAGCGCTACTGCAGGCGTTTATTACTCAGATAGCCCTTTTGCCGCACTTCGCGCAAATGCTGAGGATATAAGTTATGTCAAAGCCGGCAAAGATACCTTTAGCCGCAACAGTGTTATCAATGACAATGACTACTCTATGCTCTCTTTGGCACAAGTCTATCTTCAATACCAAGCTAAAAAAACAACACTCAAAGCAGGTCGTCAAGACTTTGAATCTCTTTTGATAAGTTCCAATGATACAAAAATGATCCCAAACACTTTTGAAGGTTTTAGTGCGCAATCAAGTCTCATCCCAAATACTATTCTAAAAGGAGCTTACTTTTATGCACAAAAATTGCGTGATCACACTGCGTTTCATGATGTTATCACTTATAATACAGCTTCGGGTAATTCTATGGAAAATCAGGATGACTCAGCAGTTCACAAAGGACTCTCTTACGCAAACTTCACAGCCGCTGGAGAAACAACAGACCATGCGCTTGTTGTTGTAGATTTGAAGAACAAATCCTTTAAAGATGTACAGATTGATTTTAGTTACCACGGTATTCCTCATGTTCTCTCTTCTCTTACGGCGGAAGTCAACTACATCATACAAGTCACAAATGAGATTAGTATCACGCCCGGTGTGCGTTATATGCGCCAGATGGACAATGGTGGCGGGGCGATAGGCGGGGCAAGTCTTGATGGCAATTTAGCTTCTTGGCAAAGTGGTCTCTCTAGCAACGGTTATACAAATCCAAAAAGCTTGGATTCGTCTCTAGCTATGGCGCGTCTGCTTCTAAAAAAAGGACCTTTTGTCACACAAATAGCCTACTCTCAAGTAGCGGATGAAGCGGATATTGTAGCCCCGTGGAGAGGTTTTCCTACAGGCGGATATACGCGCGCTATTACGCAGTATAACTGGAATGCAAATACAAAAACTGCAGCAGCAGAGGTTTTTTATGATTTTTCAAAATACGACATTATTCCGGGATTTTCTGCTCTCATACGTTACGCTATACAAGATTTTGACGAAAATAAGCAACTAACAAGCGGCGGGGTACAAGCAGATAGTAATGTACTTCATCTTGACTTTCGCCAGCATATCAGCGCCGCACTCAATGCCAAAGTACGCGTGGGTCTTATGGACGCTGAGAATCGCCTAGATGGAAGAGATATAGACTCTTACAACGAGTACCGCTTTGAGCTCAATTATCTCTTTTAATTAAAGCCTTACGCTCTTACAAGTGCGACTGCGTCTATCTCTACGAGAGCGTTTTTTGGCAGGGTTTTCACCGCAACAGTAGAACGCGCCGGTTTGTGTGCGCCAAAAGCTTCGGCGTAAATCTCATTGACCGCGACAAAATCATCCATAGAATCTAAAAATATCGTCGTTTTGATGACATCTCCCAAAGAACTCCTCGCTTCTTCCAAAACAGCACTAAGATTTTTAAGAACCTGTTTTGTCTGCATAACGATATCGTTTTCAAGCATCACACCCTCTGGAGTGAGTGCTATCTGTCCTGAAGTAAATACCATCCCGTTTGCCACGACTGCTTGAGAATAGGGTCCTATTGCTGAAGGTGCTTTATTTGTTTGTACGAATTTCATTTTATTTTTCCTTTTTATTTTTATCTTGTTCTTTTCTTCTTTTATCCACATCTTGCAAGAATGAGACAAAATCTTCACTTGCCCAGTACCCCAAAAACGAGTAGATAATCGTTCCGTCTTCACGCAAAAAGTAGTGTCTTGGGACTCTTTTTTTCTTGAAATGCTCAGGCATATAATCTTTATCTCTATCTATATGTAAAAAAACGTACTGCGTTTTGAGCCTTTGCAAAATGGCTTCATCCTGCAGTGTTGTCGCTTCAAACTTTCTACACCATCGGCAATCGGCTGAAGTAATAAACATATAGATATCTTTTTTTTGCGCCTTGGCTTCTTGAAGCGCTTTATTGTAGTCATTGTTCCAATCCAGATTTGCGCCAAAGAGTGATGAGAGATACATGAGCGCCAAAAACACTACTTTAATCATTTGTACTCCATCTGCTTATAAGAGTTTGAAAAACTTGATAAAGCTCTTCTACTTCTTTACGCGTAGTGCGTTCATTGACGGAGTGGATAGTGTCGTTTCTCACGCCAAACTCTATGACTTTGATACCAAGAGGTGCCATAAATCTCGCATCACTGGTCCCGCCTGCCGTGGAGTGTTTGGTTTTTATACCCGTCACTGCCTCTATAGCTTTGCCGATGTTTTTGACTACTTTTGTATCTGTGTCCGTTCTAAAAGGGTACGAGCCTTGCGTGAGTTTTAATGCATAATCCAGACCATCAAGATGTTTTGCGACAAAAGCACGGACTTCATCTTGCCCTGTGAGTGTAGTGTTGCGTACATTAAACATCATCTTGAGCTCATTTGGCGTGACA
This sequence comes from Sulfurimonas sp., assembly GCA_028689055.1. Classification (GTDB taxonomy): domain Bacteria; phylum Campylobacterota; class Campylobacteria; order Campylobacterales; family Sulfurimonadaceae; genus Sulfurimonas. The sequence goes on from JAQTWZ010000011.1 coordinate 18,903, forward strand.
TTTGTCACCTCCATTCCGGCACGGATATCTGTGATGACAAACTTACTCGGTGCAAAAAACGCATCCCCATTGTCCAGATCCACACCCGCCATGAGCGCTAATCTTGGAGCTAAAAGATTGATAGGATTGATACCTTTTTCAGGATAAGCGGCGTGCCCTTGCTTGCCTTGTATCGTGATATAGCCGTTGATAGAACCGCGACGACCAACTTTGATAGCATCACCAAACGCAGCCTCACATGTAGGTTCCGCAACAACAGCATAATCAGGCAACATATTCTCTTTTTCTAAATATTTAAGTATCTCAACTGTCCCATAATAGGCATCACCCTCTTCGTCTGAAGTAAGAAGAATAGAGAGTGTTCCATCGAAGTTTTGCGCCTCATGAGCGGCCTGCACAAACGCAGCTATTCCGCTCTTCATATCCTGCGTACCGCGACCGTAGATATAGCCCTCTTTTTCTACTGCTTCATACGGGTTTGTGTCCCAACCGGCAGAGCCTGCAGGCACGACATCGACGTGTCCGGCAAAACAAAGATGATCACCTTCACCAAATTTTTTGTAAAGAAAAAGGTTTTTTACATCTTCTACATCAACACGAAGGGCAGTAAATTCAGGAAGATATTTTTCTATAAAATCCAAAAGTCCACCATCATCAGGCGTTTGACTTTTGCAAGAAACCATGTATTTAAAAAGTTCTATAAGTTCCATTATTTGGCTTCACCCGGATTATCGTAAAAGATATACGGAGTCGCATAGTCACTTATCTCAAAATAGAGTTTTTTCTCGCCTTCATCTACTTTATAGTTGAAGTTTGTATCCAAAACTCCATAACCATATCGGTAGTTGCGAGACAGATCTCCCTGCGTTGCTACTGCTGTGGAGAGTTTATCTATTTTGATAAAACGCTGCACAAGTTTCTCTCCCATATAGATATCCAAAACACCGTTTGTTCCCGTCCAGTTTTGGATAGAACGCCCTATTTTGTTTTGTGTTTCTTGCGTACATGCACTCAACATAAACGCAACTGCTAGTGTAAAAATCAATGATAATATTTTCAAATAACGCTCCTGTGTTAAAAAATAGATTATACAAAACTAAGACAAAATAGTCTATCTATTAGGCATTATTCCCATGATGTTCTATACTGCGTTTATACTCTTCATAGACTTTTTTGGGTGTATTTCCATGTTCATAGAGTTTGAGGACTTCTCGTGTGAAGTTTATAGGATATTCGACATGATATCCCTCGTCCCTTTTGATGATTTCGTATAAAACATCATACATTCCGTTATAGATTACTTCATCTTCACACTTGAGTTTATCAAGGTTATCCTGTGCTTTAGCAAGAAGCGCATCGTTAAATTCACCGCGCTCGTTTAATGTTTTTCTCACCTCTATGTAATGTTTGAGGCTCTTTTTGTTGACGATGTAATCATTAAAGATATTGATAAGTGACATTTGTATCCTTTTTTATGTTGCGTTTGCAAATTATAGATTTAAATCATAGCACAGAAATAGCAGAGATAACTATGATTATCACCAATCATCGAGTAAAATTTTGCCGCTTTTTACTTGTTCGGACTCTTCTTTTTCCTCTATCACATTGATTTGCAACGCTTCTTCTTTGAGATTTTTACTCTTTTGCATCTGCTCTTCAAACTGCAATTCCAAACCTTTTGAAGTCATCACAAAACCTTCTACTTTTATCTTTCCATCATGTATTAGATTATGGTGTTCCTTACAAAGTGGCACGAGATTGTGTCTGTGGTTTTGATGAAAATGCCCTATAAAACCTGCAGCATCTGCCAAAGAGCGCTGTGAGATATGATGCACATCTTCGGCTACTGCGCCACAGATGATACACTTCGTCACATACAGGTCTTTGTTGTATTTGCTTTTTTTCTTCTTGACAAGAAGTTCAAGTTCGTCGTAGTCATTTGCAAGGCGTTTGCGTATTGCGTTGGCAGTTTCCAAAAAGTCACTGTCCATATGCAGCGACTTCGCAAACTCAAGTCCGTAGATACTGCTTCCGCTTCCTGATTGCAGTACGCGGTTAAAAAGCAGTCTGTCTTTTTCTTCGTCATACTCTACGCTGAGATGCAAATCCACGACATTATCAAGCTTTTTAACTTCGCTCATGGTGGAGAGCTGATGCAAATGCGTCGCAAACAAAAAGAGTGAGCGGATACTTGCTAGTTTGATGATAGCAGATGCCACAATTGCCACGCCTGAGAGTGTTTCCATACCGTGGCTTATCTCATCACCAAGGACTAAAGAACGCACAGTCGCACGGTTGAAAATATTTTTGAGTTCAAGCATCTCCACCGCAAAAGTTGAAAGACCTTTTGCAAGGTTGTCCCGTGAGACTATACGGGTAAAAAGTGAGTCAAAAAGAGAAAATTTCATCACCGAAGCACTCACAAAAAAGCCCGATTGTGCCATAAGTGTCGCGATGCCTATACTCTTCATGAGCGAGGATTTGCCGCTTGAGTTGATACCGTAAAGCAAAACGCCATTGATGGCATGACCGTCATGCACACTCACATCAAGCATCACCGTTTTTGGATGTGGCAAATCCATATAGTCTCTGTTTCCCATCACGATATCATTTGGCACATAGATACCTGAACGCTCTTGTATCTCTATAAGCGGATGACGCAGTGCCATGATCTGCATGAAGTTTTCATCTTTAGGCACTTCCACTATCATGGGGCGTGAATGTTTATACATTTGCGCTACTTTAGAAGAGCTCACACCCACATCCAAATCCGCTACATAAGCGATAACTCTATCAAAAAGAAGTGCGTAACGACGCTCATAAACACTTTGGAGCTGGATAAAACGCTCTTTGACCAAAGAGACTATTTTACGGCGATTTTTCATGATCTGGTCTGAGAGTTTGTCTGTAAAATCTGAGCTTATTTTGACATTGTTTGTCAGTTTTTTGACACTAAATTTTGTAAACTCTTCATGTTTATAAAAGACACTCTCTATCTGCGAAAACCTGTTTTTACTCAGAGAAATATAATAGCCCTCTTTTTCCAAAAGTCCCAGACTCACCAAACGCGTACTTGCTGCGTTTGTACTTGCATCATCAAGGAGTTCTTGAATCTTGCTCATGATATCTTCATACGCGATAAACATCACTGCGTTTTCTTTGACAAGAGTATCGACCGCTTCATCCACACCGCTCATGAGAAAATTTTCATCGACCGTATTGTTGGTAAAACGACGAGAGACATCAAGGTCGATACTTTTGCCGATATCGCGTAAAAACTCTTCCACTTCACTCTCATGAAAAGGGGTCTTTTGGATTTTATGTTTTTTGACATAGAGCATCAGCTCTTTGACGCTCTGCATAGAGTCATAAATATGGTTCATCTCAAAAGGATGTAACCTGCCCAAATCAAGTCTGCGCGCGAGTCTCTCTATATCATAAACGCCACGCATCGTCTCATCCAAATGACGCACATGTGAGCCGACTCTCTCTATAAGATTGTATCTGCGTTCTAGTTCTTCTTTTTCAAGTATCGGATTGAGCAAACGTTCTTTGAGGAGTCTGCGTCCGATAGCCGTGGCACTCTTATCCATCATCCTCAGCAGTGTAAACTCTCTGACATCTTTGGAGATAACACCCAACTGCTCAAGTGCGTTGTTGCCAAGATACATAAAACGGCGATTGTCGATGATATGTGGGCGGTCAAGTTTTTGTACGATATGGATATCGTGTTCTATGACAAAGTGCACCAATATCGCGAGAGCTTCGGTGATCATCGGTGAGCGTTCAAGGTCGAGATGTTCTATCGGAGAGAGGAGGGATTGTATCTGATACACTTCACGAAAGAGCTCATTTTGAAACTCTATCTTCGGGCGTTCATTGTTGACGCTGTAGTGATAATGTTCGGCGATTTCAAGGTAGCTCATGACATGACGCTGATCTTCTGCACCTTCTAAAAATGTCACAACCACTTCACTTGTCTTGTGGATATTTAAAAGATTAAATATTTCATCAAGCGCATACGAAGGATCTTCACTTGTGCCATGCGTCTCATAGAGCCAAGTTTTGCCTGTTGTCACATCAATAGCCGCGTAGCCGACATTGTAAATACCGCGATATTTATCCACTAAAAGAGAGACGATATAGTTATCATCATTGTCGATGATATAGTCGAAATTTGTTCCCGGAGAGACTATCTGTGAGATGTAGCGACTTATATTTGGCGGGTTGCCTTTTTGTTTGACGACGATGACTGTATATTTTTGCTCTTGTATCAAACGACCGAGATAACGCTCAAAAGATACCGCAGGCACACCTGCAAGCAGAGGATTTCTGTCAGAATTTTCTTCGATATTTTTATTTTTCTTTGTCAGTTGGATGTTGAGAAGTTCCGCTATCTCTTTGGCTTTTCCTATCTGCTCATCATCGTTATTGACCTCATAGACCTCATAAAAAGTCCCGATTTCCATAAAAACTACGGTATCTCTGCCGTATTTTTCTTCAAAAAATCTCTGCAGGTCAAAATATATTTGTGTTAATAATTTGTCTTTATCGTTTAATAAAAAACTTACATCTGATGAACGCATGAATCACTTTTATACGGAATTTTAAATGCTGTGATTATAACACAGATAGTTATTTCTCCGCTCTACGAAGTTGTTTTTTCGTTTCTTTAATCTTCCTAAATAGGTATCAAACTTAGTGATTTTTCTACACAAATATTTTCAGAGCTCAAGTGCTAGCCTTAAAAGTCCAAAATTAATATATAAATATTTACTTAAACTAAAATATTAAACCCTTGACATAAGTCAAAGATTTTAATTCTCCAAAGTGATACCATTTGTGCGTTAATAGAAATACACGGTGTTTAAATAAACGATCAATAAGGAGATAGTATGTCACTTACAAGAAGAGATTTTCTCAAAAGTTCAGCAGCGGCATCTGCAGCAGCAGCGATGGGTATGAGTGTACCTAGCGATGTTCAAGCAGCGGCACAAAGTGCTGAGACGAACTGGAGATGGGATAAAGCGGCGTGTCGTTTTTGCGGTACTGGCTGTGGAATTATGATGGCTACAAAAGACGGTAAAATCGTAGCAGTAAAAGGCGACCCTGCAGCGCCTGTAAATAGAGGTCTAAACTGTATCAAAGGGTACTTTAACGCAAAAATTATGTACGGTGCGGATAGATTGACGCAACCACTTCTGAGAGTCGATGCAAAAGGGAACTTTGACAAAAACGGGAAATTTGCTCCTGTATCTTGGAAAAGAGCTTTTGATGAGATGGAACTTAACATCAAAAAAGCACTCAAATCAGGTGGACCTGAAGCTGTTGGTGTATTTGCATCAGGACAATATACGGTAATGGAAGGTTATGCCGCACAAAAGATGATGAAAGGCGGTTTCCGTTCAAACGCATTTGATCCAAACGCGCGTCACTGTATGGCTTCTGCTGTTGTTGGTTTTTACCAAACATTTGGTATTGATGAGCCGTCAGGTTGTTATGATGATATCGAACTTACAGACACTATCGTCTCTTGGGGTTCAAATATGGCAGAGATGCACCCTATTCTCTGGTCTCGTGTCACAGATAGAAAACTCTCAGATCCAGAACGCGTAAAAGTTATCAATATGTCAACATACAGACATAGAACTTCGGATTTGGCTGATATCGAAATCATTTTCTCACCAAATACAGACCTTGCACTTTGGAACTATATCGCTCATGAAATCGTTTACAACCATCCAGAATCTATCGACTGGGATTTCGTAAAAAGACATATCGTCTTCGCAGCATCTCCTGTAAATATGGGTTATGGCATGAGAAGAAGCGATGAAAAATCTGTCAAAGAAGGCAAATATACAGCGCTTGAGATGGAAACAATCTCTAAAGAGATGTCAAAAGTCGTCTCCGCAAAAGAAGCACCTGCTCTTAAACCGTATGGTTATAAAGAAGGTGATGTTATGACCAACGAAAACGCAGGTCTCAAACACTGGGAAATCTCTTTTGATGAATACAAAAAATTCTTAGAGCCATATACACTTGACTATGTAGCAGAGATCTCAAAAGGTAATCCGGATGAAGATATCAACGAGTTCAAGAAAAAACTTCAGACACTTGCAGATCTCTATATAGAAAAAGATCGAAAAGTTGTAAGTTTCTGGACAATGGGTATGAATCAGCATACGCGTGGAACATGGGTAAATACACTCTCTTACAATGTTCACTTCTTACTCAATAAACAAGCGAAACCGGGTTCTGGAGCTTTCTCGCTTACAGGACAGCCTTCTGCTTGTGGAACAGCTCGTGAAGTTGGAACATTCTGCCACCGTTTACCTGCAGATATGATGGTTGCAAATCCAAAACACAGAAAAATCGTTGAAAATAAATGGATGGTTCCAGAGGGAACTATCAATCCTATCGGTGTACAGCACATCATGAAAATCCATAGAGATATCGAAGATGGTCTTATCAAATTTGCATGGGTCAATGTATGTAATCCATATCAAGACACAGCAAGTGCATCACACTGGATTAAAGCGGCAAGAGAGATGGACAACTTTATCGTCACTTCTGATGGTTACCCGGGAATCAGCGCAAAAGTTTCAGACCTCATCCTTCCTTCAGCGATGATTTATGAGAAATGGGGCGCTTACGGAAACGCAGAACGCCGTACACAACACTGGAGACAACAAGTCCTTCCTGTAGGTGACGCGATGAGTGATACATGGCAGTGGATTGAGCTTTCAAAAAGATTTACAGTCAAAGATGTGTGGGGCGGTTATGCTCCAAGCGGTCCTAGAAAAGAGCCACTGCCTGATCTTATCGAAGCGGCAAAAGCACTTGGATATACAGAAAACACAACGATGTACGAGATTCTTTATGCAAATAAAGTAGCAAAATCTTACAAACTTGACCAAAAAGATCCTGTACAAAAAGGGTATGACAATACTGAAGGTTTTGGAGATAAAAGAAAAGTAGTAGGAAGTGACGGCAAAGTCTTTGAAGGCTACGGTTTCTTTGTTCAAAAATATCTTTTTGAAGAGTATGCTGCGTTTGGACGCGGACATGGACATGACCTTGCTCCGTTTGACGTTTACCACAAAGTTCGTGGACTTAAATGGCCGGTTGTTGACGGCAAAGAGACACAATGGAGATTTAACGTACAGTACGATCCATACGCTGCAAAAGCAGTAAAAGAAGCTGGAACGGACAACTCTCACGCGTTTTATGGCACACTTGCAAAAGAGTTGGCTTATGGAGACTTGATGGGTATCCAGAAAAAAGAACCGACGGGACTCAAAAACAAAGCCAAAATATTTGCGCGTCCGTACATGGATCCACCAGAAATGCCAGATACAGCTTATCCGGTATGGCTAAGTACAGGTCGTGTGCTTGAGCACTGGCATTCTGGAACAATGACTATGCGTGTACCTGAACTTTATCGCGCTGTGCCTGAAGCACTCTGTTATATGCACCCAGAAGATGCAAAAACTTATGATGTCAAACAGGGTGAACTCTGCTGGGTAGAATCTCGCCGTGGCAAAGTAAAAGCAAGAGTTGAGACAAGAGGAAGAAACAGACCATCACGCGGTCTTGTATTTGTGCCTTGGTTTGATGAAAAAGTATTTATCAACAAAGTTTGTTTGGATGCTACTTGTCCTCAATCAGGTCAAACAGACTACAAAAAATGTGCTGTAAAAATTTATAAAGCGTAAACAAAACAATGATAAAACAAGTAATGAGTGAGAGAAGAAAATTTATCCTAAGTATGGCAAAAGGCGTAGGTCTGGCTGCTATGGGAGGTCTTGTGTGGAGTGCGTATGTCGATGAAGTAACTGCTTCTTCGCTCATGTTGCGACCACCGGGTGCACTCAAAGAAGATGACTTTCTTGCTACTTGTATCAAATGCGGGCTTTGTGTTGAAGCCTGTCCTTATGATACGCTCATGCTTGCAAAACCAGGTGATAACAGACCTCTTGGGACTCCTTATTTTGTTCCAAGAGATATACCTTGTTATATGTGTCCGGATATTCCTTGTGTTCCTGTTTGTCCGACAGGTGCCTTAAATGAGGCAAGCGTCACAAGGGATGGCAAACTGGATATCAATAGTGCAGATATGGGTGTAGCCGTAGTCGATATGAAAAACTGTATTGCGTTTTGGGGTATCCAGTGTGATGCCTGCTACAGAGCCTGTCCTCTTTTAGGACAAGCTATCACTATCGAGTACTCAAAAAACGAGAGAACAGGGAAACATGCTTTTATGAAGCCTGTTGTAGATAGTGATGTATGTACCGGATGCGGGCTTTGTGAAAAAGCTTGTGTCACGGAAAAAGCTTCTATCTTCATACTTCCAAGAGAAGTTGCTCTTGGACGAGCAGGTGATTATTATATCAAAGGCTGGGACAAAGAGGATGAAAAGCGTTTTGAAAACGCAACATCCAAAACAACAACGACCGAAATAAGTAAAGAAAAAGCTGTGGACTCTTTAAACAGCAATGAGGATTTATACTAATGCAAACGCTATGGAATAATTATAGATACCTCATCATGAGAAGAGTGACACAAATTGCTTTGTTGGTTCTGTATTTCGGAGCCAATGCTTGGGGCTGGAAAATACTCCAAGGAAACTTAAGTTCGTCACTTGTTTTTGGTTTAGTACCATTGAGTGACCCCTTTGCTGCATTGCAAATGCTTGCGGCAGGTGCACTTTTGGCGACCAATCTGCTCATCGGCGCAGGGATAATCGCTGCGTTTTATCTCATTGTCGGCGGGCGTGTATTTTGTAGTTGGGTCTGCCCTATCAATATGATTACGGATGCGGCAAACTATTTAAGAAGAAAACTTCAAATTGATAAACTGCCAAACAGACAGTCAGTCTCTCGTAAAATGCGATACTGGATATTGGCACTGAGCCTGATACTCTCTTTTTTTATGGGAGTAACTGCGTTTGAATTTGTATCACCGATATCGATGATGCACAGAGGAATTATATTCGGCCTAGGTTTTGGCTGGGCTGCGATGCTTATAATTTTTCTTTTTGATCTGTTTGTTCTCAAAAATGGATGGTGTGGACATGTATGTCCTCTTGGCGGGTTTTACTCTTTGCTTGGCAGTTTTAGCCTGATTCGAGTAAAACATACGCAAGAGAATTGTACTTTGTGCATGAAGTGTAAACTGGTTTGTCCTGAGCATCAAGTCCTTCACATGATTGGTAAAGAAAGTTTACCTGTACTCTCAGGGGAGTGTACAAATTGTGCGCGATGTATAGAAGTTTGTGATGATGATGCTCTAGGATTTTCACTCAGAAAATTAGCTCAGAATAAAAAAATGGGAGAAGAAAATGAAAACAATAACTAAGATAACAATTGCCTTTGGTGCTGCAACACTCTTGTTGGTCAGTTCCATAAACGCAGCAAATACAGTAACTCCAAGCATCAGCGAAGAGTCTTTGGGTCTGCGCAAGACGGATATCAAACAAGAGTCCGATACACTCAGCTCTAAAACGAACTATGGGACAAAAGCTCCGGGAGAGAGTACAAAAATCAAAAGAGCTTTTCAAGATGCTCCGCCGATGATTCCTCATGATACGGAGGGAATGCTCCCTGTTACTATCAATGACAACCAATGTGTAAGTTGTCATATGCCTGAAGTTGCCAAAGATATGGGTGCGACACCTATTCCTCAGTCACACTTCACAGACTTTAGACCAAAACCAAGTTATGACGGAAAAGAGTTTAAACTTGCGGCAGATACTATGAAAAATGATATCTCAATCAAAAAACTTGAAACACTTTCAGGTGCAAGATTTAACTGTTCTCAGTGTCATGCGCCTCAGAGTGACGGTCAACTTGTCAAAAACAACTTTACACCTGATTATACTTCCAAAGACGGTGCGGAAAAATCAAGCTGGAATGGAGCGAAACTCACAGACGGACTTCAAACTATCAAAGGTGACGGTGCAAAAGTCTCAGAAAAAGACTTAGAAAACCTCAACTCACCGGCTGGTATTTTAGAGGGTGGAAATCACTAAACGCAATGGATAGAAGAGAGCTTTTCGGCTCTCTTGCTGCTGCGTTTAAAACGCCAAAAGAGCAAGAGATTTTACCTATCAGACCACCTTATTTTGGTGATAATGCTGCCTTTGATACAGAGTGCCAAAAGTGTGATGGCAAATGTGCCACCTTGTGCCAAGAGAAGATTATCGTGATCCGTGCCGACAAAACACCCTCTTTGGATTTTTCCAAAAGTGGCTGTACTTATTGTGATGACTGTGCTCATGCATGTGAGTTTGATGTTTTAAAACTTGAGAACAAAAAAAGAATACATGCCGATGTAACTATCAACCAAACTACCTGCATGAGCTGGAGCGGTGTGATGTGTTTTTCTTGTAAAGATCCCTGTTTGGAAGATGCCATAGAGTTCCGTGCTATGTTTATGCCGACCATCGATCTCTCAAAATGTACGGCTTGCGGCTTTTGTGTCAGCAGATGTCCGAGTTATGCTATAGATATAAAGGCTCTATCATGAAACTATTTCTACTCTTTTTGTTTGTCGTCTCTCTTTTTGGAGCAGATATTCGCCTGCCCTTTGCTAGTTTCGCCACAAGCGCAGGAGTGCGCGATGTCGTAGCTTTTGAGGATAAACTCTATGTTGCCACAGAAGCAAGTTGTGTGGATATTTTTGATATTCAATCAAAAGAGCGTATCTCCAAAATAGAAGTTGCAAAGATTAAGGATTTTATGGGCGATACTATTGATGCCAAAATCTACTCTGTAGATGTGATAAAAGACAAAATTCTCATTCTTGCACAAGGTGAGGCAGGATTTACCCAACTCTTCATCCACCAAAACGGCAAAACGCAGCTTGTCATTCCTTCAAGCGATATGCTCTCTATCGCCAAAGCAAAATTCATCGATGAAAATAGTATTCTTTTGGGACTCTTGAGTAATGAGCTCATTTTATACGATACAAAAACGCATGAGCAGAAATATCAAGTGCCCATATCTGGATCCAAGTTTTCGAGTTTTGCCCTCAATGAAAAAAGAGATGAAGTGGTCGTAGCGGATGAGAGCGGTATCTTAAAGGTTTTACGCGTATCAGATGCAAAACTGCTACAAACGCTCAAAGGTCAAAACCTTGACAATGTTTTTCAAGTACAAGTTGCAAATGCTATCGTAGTAAGCGCGGGACAAGATAGACGGGTGGTCGTTTACAATACAAAGAAAAACGCAGCCTACTACAAAACATCCGGCTTTCTTATCTATACCGTAGGCATTTCACCAAGTGCTGCGTTTGTTGCCTATTCGAGTGATGAACACAACAATATCACTGTTTTTGAGAGAGAAACGCAAAAAGAGTTGGCACGTTTTGGAGGCATCAAGATGACTCCGACAAATATACTTTTTTTGAATGAAAACGAGTTTTTAGTGAGTAGTGATGACAAAATCATCAATCTTTACAAAATCAAATAGAGGGAAAAGATGCAATACAATGAATCGGAATTTTTGATAGAAACAGTTGTACCGGAGGATGAACTCATCATATCGCGTACCAGTCTTGAGGGTATCATCACTTATGCAAATGAAACTTTTTGTACTATCAGCGGCTACCGCGAAGAAGAGCTTTTGGGACATTCACATAATCTTGTACGCCATCCTGATATGCCAAGTTCTGTTTTTAAAGAGTTGTGGCATACTCTCAAAGAGAAAAAACAGTGGAGCGGTATCGTCAAAAACCTCCGCAAAGACAAAGGTTTTTACTGGGTTCATGCCATCATCTCGGGTGTTTACAAAGATGGTGTTTTGGTGGAGTACAAATCCCTTAGAACTCCAATCAGCTTTGAGGAAAAACTCAAACATCAGAAACTTTATGACAAAATCCGCCAAAATAACGGCGAAAAAATTAGAACAATAACTTACCTATAAGGAATACAAAATGAATATCTCAAGCATAGTCGTGCAAACAGTACCAAAATATATCGACGAGGTCGTAGAGAGTCTCAAAAATTGTGAAGCGTGTGACTACCATTTTCATGATGAAAAGGGGCGTATCATCATCACTATCGAAGGTGAAGGCGTAGAAGAAGAGCTCAAAAAACTCAGAGTTATTGAAGGCATAGCTCATGTGATGTCCGCAGATATGCAGATGGCCTATAGTGAAGATGAACTCGATGCACATATGGAAGTCATCAACAATAGTGATGTCGTACCTAAAATGCTCAATGATGACACAATCCGTGCGGAAGATATCGTTTATAACGGCGACTTAAAGAAAAAAGACCTCGAAGGTTTTGCCAAAACTTTTGACCAAACGCATAAAGAGTAGTCATGAGCGTTGTTTTTGAATCCATCATCAACATAGATGAAAACGGGCAGTGGTTTATAGAGCTCACCGATACTATGGACGGCAGAATCGCGATATGCAAAGATTTGGATGAATATTCTCAAAAAGTTGAGGATTTCGGAAGCGACTACGGCGGACATATAGATGAAGTGAGATGGAGCAAAAATGAAAATGTTCCTCCGCACATCATAGATGCAATCCGTGTAGAGATGGCGGTACATCAAGCAGAAATAGAAAAAAGAAAAGGCGAATCTCTTCAGGCTTAATCTCGCTACTGTTGATATTTATCAATGTTTTACATCGTGCTATAGTATAAACTTAGGCAAATGTAAAACAAGGATAAAACAATGAGTACGATACAAATAGAGATACAAGGTTCTACGGTTCCTTTTTTTAAAGAAGTGATTGATACGATTACGTATTATACTTTTGATACGAGTGCTACACCGCCGCCTGAACCGATGATAAATGCGATGCTTGGGCTACAACTGCTTGATGCAAACAGCAAACTTATCATGATAAACCACAAAGCACCCGGCGGACTTTTTCCAAAAATCGAAACAGAATTTGATTATGAGGTTACTGACCTCGATGATGGGCGTGTTCAAGTTATCTTTAGCAAAAAACAAAACGCAGCTTCTACGACCGACTTTAGCCAAAACAGCTGCAAGGGCTAAAGAGAATGAATATCTCCCAGCAGTTTGCTCCGCCTTTTAGACTCATAGCACCTTTTATCGTGAGCGGCGTTGTGATCTATTTTTTTGCACTGCTCTTTCTTTTTGGCTTTGACATAGAGACGATAAACTCACAAAACAGTGAGATGCTCTCTTTTGTACATCTTTTTTTATTGGGTTTTGTGATGATGTCTATCTTTGGAGCTATGGCACAACTCGTGCCTGTTGTTTTGGAAGTTGAGCATTTTGCAGTTGAACTTTACTATGCTATTTTTCCCCTGCTTTTTGTCGGAACGATGTTAATGGTTTTGGGTTTTTACAGTACGCCTGTTCTTTTATCTTTTGGCGGTGTTATTGTTTTTATCTCTTTTTTGATATTTTTAGGGGAGACCTTTGCGACTATCGCCAAAGCAAAACGGCTCAACTTCTCTTTTTATAGCGTTCTCTTCGCAAATATTTTTTTACTTTTAGGTGTTATCGTCGGCTTGCTCATGGCATTTACCTACAGCGGTTTTTTAGATGCAGATGTGAGTAAACTCCTTCATATCCATATCTATCTTGTTTTGTACGGATATGTCGGATTTACAATCATCGGCATGAGCTATATTTTAGTGCCGATGTTTTGGCTCTCACACTCTTTTGACAAAAAATATCTCAAATATGCACTCTATTTTCTCGGTAGCGCTATTACGTTTGTCTGTGCGGGAGAATATTTTTCTACTCTCTTAAGCGATATTGCTTCTGCGTTTTTGTTTATTGCGTTTTCGCTTTATACTTATGAACTCTATCTCATCTACAAAACGCGTGCCAGAGTCAAAAAAGATATCTACTATTATTTTATGATATTTTTTACCCTCTCTTTGGTTTTGAGTTTGATTTTGGGGGCATATTATCTCATGAGCCATCACGACACCTCTATCCTTCTTTTGGGTTTTGTGCTATTTTATGGGGTTCTCAGCTCTTTAATCATCGGACATTTTTACAAAATCATCCCTTTTCTTATCTGGTTTGAGAAATTTTCGCCTCTTGTCGGCAAACAAAAAGTCCCGATGCTAGGCGATATGGTGCCGCTAAGAAGTTCTGCTCTACTCTTTGTATTTCACACACTTGGCTTTTCTATCGTTTTTTTCTCACTTGCGTTTGAAGCGGGAGAACTTTACAAAGCGGGAGCACTCTTTATGCTTGCCGCTGCGTTTTTACTCATCAAAGACACACTCTTTATGATGCAATTTAAAGGATAAACAATGTACACAAAAGAAGAAATATTCAAAGCAGTTTCAACTGTAAACGATCCGGAAGTCGGGTTCAATCTTGTAGAGATGGGACTTATTTATGATGCAAGTTGTGATGAGCATGGCGATGTAAAAGTGACTATGACACTCAGTACAAAAGCCTGTCCCCTGCATCAGATGATAGTACAATGGGTAGAAGAGGCAGTGCTACGAGAACTGCCAGAAGCACAAAACGCAGCGGTGGAAGTTGTCTGGGAACCTGAGTGGAACATCACCATGGCAGATGAAGAGGTCAAACAAAAACTCGGTAGCGGTAACTATTAGTCGAGATACTTTTGAAGTTTCTCGCGATTTTTGATACTGATTTCTTTGCCTTGAAGTTCTATCGCTCCATCTTTGCTAAGCGTCTGGATTCTGCGAGAGAGAGTTTCGGGGGTCATGTTGAGTATGGCAGATATCTTGATTCTTGAGTGTTCTGCGAACATTTCAAGAGAGTTTAATAGAAGTGAGGCGACTCTTTGCATAGAATTTTTTGAGATATTGAGATCGATACTGTTTTCAAGCATCTTTATCTTCATCCCCATAGAAGTGATGATTTGAAGCCCAAGTGCTGCGTTTGACTCCAACAAAAGCACAAAATCTTCTTTTTTGATTGTCCATATCTCACATGGGGTTTCTGCGATAGCATTTGCAGGGTAGTTTATACCCTCAAATGTAGCCATCTCACCCAAAAGTGATTGGTTTTTAAAATAATGCAAAACAAGCTCGTCAGCGTTTGCATTATGTTTATAAAGTTTTACCGTGCCACGCACGAGTATGTGGAGATATTGAGAACTCTCTCCACTGTAAAAAATAATACACCCTTTGTCATATCTGCGTTGCATGATTTTTGACTCAAGCTGCGTGATAAACTCCGCAGAGAGATTTTTAAACATATAAAAATCTTTGACATTCATCTGTTTATTTTGTGATATGTGTTGCCAAAGCTTCGATCTGTGCTTCATTTAAAGCAGTCACTTGACCTTTCATGATGCCTTTTTTCGCACCGCCGTATGAACCGTCTTTGTACCCGTTGAGAGCAGCTACAAAATCCGCATGTGACATATCTTTGATGATTTTACTTGCTCCAAGAGCAGCTTTTTCACCTGAGGGTCCATGACATCCAGCACATTTTTTATAAAGCGCAGCACCATCTTCTGCATGAGCAGAAACAAATAAGCCAAGAACAACAAGTCCAGTTAATACAATCTTTTTCATCTTTTTTCCTTAGTTTGAATGGAAATATTTTATACTTATTTGAGGCAAAACACTTTGACTTATATCAAACCAAAAACTCTCTTTTTAAAGAAAGAGTTGCTATGATACAAACCCATTTTACAAAGGATGACCATGCAAGCAAACGCAATAAAAACAGAAAGATATTTTGACAATATAGAGATTTCTCAACATCTCTTAAATGTAGAATATATCATAATGGTAGCGCCCGCACCTGAAAAATTTAAACAAACGCCCATCCATTTTACACTTTTTTTAAATACTTCCGAGCACTTGCCTCATGAAGTTCAAGAAGCTGTTTTGGGTAAATTTTTATATGAAAATAAAATAGGCAATCCAGCAGAACTCATGAGCCAGCTTATGCCAGTAGGTTTTGGTATGAGCACGCAAGAAACGGCGATGCCTATGCTTTTGGTAAAACCGGAAGATCGCGCAACGATCCCTCATGTCCCGATGTTTGTGATGGATTTTTTAGCAGATTCGGATAATTTTGATGAGGCAAAAATCAAAAACCTTACAGGTTGGAGCTACAGCTACAACTAAGTGTTTAGGCTGAAAAAATCTCTGATTTCAAGTAATTTTGTTTTCGTCCCGCTGTATCGCATGACAGCGGCGACCTGTTTCCACTGCGTTTTATTGTAGCAGGGTTTGGCGCAGGTTCTGCATTTTGGTTTTTCATCATAAGGGCAAGCTTTGAGCCTCTCAAAAGAGTAAGCGAGTAACTCTGCACACTCCGCGCAAAGAGGAAGTTCAAAACTATATTTTTTGTCTTGATAGAAAATATCAAAATGTCTTACATCTGTTGGACGGTGTTTATCTCCGCAGTACAGAGGAAAAAACTTCTTTAAAGTCGCCAACTCTTTTTCAAATTTCTCACAAGTCATAACTAGCTCACTGCGTTTAATGCATAGAACAAGGGCTCATGCCGGATTTGAAAAACATCGCCGTTACCGTATCCATCGACTGGATGTGCTGGACAAACCACTGCGGCACAACTTGAGTGATATACTGCTTCAACCCCGCAATATCTCCCGTCGTAATAAAATTTCTCAAAACATCGTCCATAAGTGCCAGTGCTCTATCATGTTCACTTTTGTGTACTGGATAGGGCGGAAACTTTTTCTCCACCATGAGCACCTCTTCACCGTGAAAGTGTTCGATAGTATGCTCAAACCACTCTCTGTAGAGTTGAATGAGGCGCTCTTTATGCTCTTCGCTTGGCACTGTTTCATAAGAGAGCAGAGCATCATACAGAGTGTTGATAATCTCTATATCTTTTGCATGAACATCGTTCATAAAATCCATCGCAACTATCGGCATATCTTTTTTATCGAGTAACATTTTTGTCCTTTTTACTGAAACTTCACGCCTTCATATCTCTCATATATCCACTCTGCGACGGCATCAATCTCTTCTGCAGAAAGCTTACCCGCCAAAGAAGGCATCACACCAAACTTCTCCAAAGCCATAGGATTGCACATACTTTTTTCAAGCTTAGGATGCTCTATATAATCTTTGATAAAAAGTTTGACTACATGACGGTGCACATCGTCATCATCGTCAGCTATAACGATATTTGTCTTGACCTGATTAGCTACTTCAACCATAGGCGGCGCTTTCATCTTCGCGAAATTTTTCACTACATCCGCTTTGGAAATACTCTCTATATGACAAGCAGAACACTTTGCTTTATAAACTTCATACCCATCTACGCCAAAAAGATTTGTAAAACCAAACATCGCAAACGCAATAGTTAAAACAATTTTTTTCTTCATCATAAACCTTTAAAAATATAAAAGCATGCTATCTTGATTTGTCTCTATCTTTATTGACCTGCGTCAACAATTCTCTATTTCTTTGACACTTTTATATATTTCACGAGAGAGATTTTCATACCCATTTTTCGTCACCAAAATATCATCTTCTATGCGTATGCCGATACCGCGATATTTTTTAGGGACTTTTTTATCATCTTTGTCTATATATATCCCCGGTTCTATCGTCAAAACCATACCGCTCATGAGAGGAATCTCATCGCCGTTTTCATATTTATAAGGGCATTGGTCATGAACATCAAGTCCCATCCAGTGCCCTATTCCATGCGGATAATATTTTTTATACTTCTCTTTGTTGATATTCTTTTTCAAAGAACCTTTGAGTATCCCAAGATCATGCATTCCCTTAGACAAAAGCTCTACAGCTTTTTTTTGTAGTTCACTGCGTTTTATCTTTGGCTTAATCATCTCTATGATACGCACTTGAACATCCAAAACCATCTCATAGAGCTCTTTTTGCGCCTGCGAAAATTTGCCATTTACGGGAATTGTTCGTGTGATATCGCTCGCATAATATTCAAACTCACAACCAGCATCAATAAGTATCAACGCACCATCAAGCAAAGGTGCTGCGTTTTCTACATAGTGAAGCGTATTGGCTGCGTTTGCGCAAGCAACGATAGAAGTATAAGCATCACTGTAAGCGCCGTTTTTTTTAAATATATATTCGATTTCTGCCTGAAGTTCATACTCTTTTTTACCCGTTTTTTTGAGTTGCATAACTTTATGATGCGCTTTTTTTGTTATTTCCAAAGCATCTTGTATCATCATGATTTCAGCAGGAGATTTTATAAGACGCATATATCCGATAAGGCTCATGATATCTTTATGTGAAGCTATTGTTTTTGCGTTGTCTTTGAGGCTGTTTATTCTCTCATCTTTGGATGCAAAATCAAAATAAAGCGTGTTTTTACCTTTGAGAAATTCTGGAAGTTTTTGTATAAACATATCACTTGTATAGACTGCATCGACATCAAAAATAGTTTTGGCTTGGATCTCTCCAACTCTTTTGCCGCTCCACAACTCAAGTGCTTCATCTTTTTTTTGCACAAACAGTATTGTTTTTGTAGAGCCTTTAGATTTGACAAAAAGAAGTGCTGCGTTATCTTCACGAAAACCGCTGAGATAATAAAAATTACTCTCTTGTCTAAAAGGATATTCTGTATCGTTGGAGCGTGTTTTGTATTTTGCGCTGTATAAAACAGCTACAGAGTTATTCTCAAGCTTTTTTGCGAACTTTTTTCTGCGTTTGGTATATTCTTTTTGAGAAATCATCTGCAGCTCTCATCTAGCCAAACTCCGCTTTGTTCTAGTAAAGTTTTGAGTGCTTCATTTAGTGCGATTGCCCCACCCTCTGCATCGAGTGTTTTAGAAGGCAGCTCTATAGCCAAACTTTTTGTAGCGACGACACTGTTGTCTTTTGTATCCAGCAAAGAGAAAGTGAGGGAAGCTTTGACAACAGAACTTTTTTCATCTGCACTAAAATACTGCATAAAATCTTCGATATTTGTTTCAAGAATATAGTCACTTTTGACTCTGGACTTTGGTACGCTCACACTCGCAAAAATATCTGCTTTTTGTAAAAAACGCACTATCTCCGAAGTGATAGCTGCGTTTGGTGTTTGTGCCCATTTTGACTGAGTATAACGGTACTGCGTTTGCTCGCCGATACCGTACATGATGTCGAGGTTCATGAGCGAGGTTTCACTAAAAGCTTGTCCTACTTTGAGTGATTTTTCTTTGCAACCATGAGATGTGCTCTGGATATTATATGTATTTTGATTTATCCTGTATTCTGATACCGCCGGTACAACTTTGGCACAACCGCCAAACACTAACACAAGAAACGCAGCCACTGTAAAATATCTCATCATCTCTCTCCTGGTCCTTTTTTAATCTCTTCGTATTTAAACAGGATATCTCCCGGACTTCTTTCATATTTGTATAAAGAGTCTTCTATTTTTATCATTGTATCTTGCATCTGCATGAGCGTATCGTTGAGTGTTGGAAGTACATCGGAGCTGATATCTTTGAGATTGAACTGCCCGCTAGAAGCGGCTTTTTTGATCTCATCCATCGCCGCTTGAACGCTGAGATAACTCTTCATGATAGATCCGAGTGAAGTAGAGACACTCTCCTCCCAACTGATACTTTTTTCTACAAGAGTATGAATATTTGGGATAACTTTATCCACCTTTTCTGTGATTAACGCAAGATTTTCTACACTTGTTTGAAGATTTTGGATGGTTTTGTCATCTAAGAGTTTTTCCATTTTATCCATAAAACCTGCACTTCTTTGCAAAAGCAAACGTATCTGTTCTTGATTTTTATCATTGAGCAGTTTTTCAGTTCCAGTGAGTGTTGTCGAGAGTTGCGAAGATATCGACCCCAAAGACTTCTCAAAGTTTTCAAAAAACGAAGGAATAGATTTGATAACAGGATAATTGTATCCCTCTTCTTTGAGAAGTGCCGGCGCGTGATTGTCGCCTAAACTCAGGTTGATGTAACTAAGTCCTGTGATACCTTGCGCTGTGAGTTGGGCTACAGTGTTGGACTTTACAGGGGTTGTACTGAGAATACTGACAAGCACTTCGACCTGTTCTGAGTTTTTCGGATTGACACGTACGCGTACAACTTTTCCCACACTTATCCCTCTGTATTTTACGGGAGCATCTATGTTGAGTCCCAAAACAGACTCATCAAAATAGACAAGATATTTACTTGTCGCCTCTTCATCTGAGGGCTTCATGAGCCAATAACTAAAAGCTATCATGAGCGCTATGCCAAAGAGTACGATAAATCCTACGGCGGTATAATTTACTTTGTTATTCATTGTATTTTCCAAAAAAAGTTTTGATAAATTTACTATCAACGGACTTTATATTATCTAAAGTTCCCTCATAGGCTATTTTTTTGTGGTCGATAATAGCAACACGGTCAAGTGTATCGTAGATGGATTGCAAATCATGTGAAACCATCACGATAGTAAGACCCAAAAGAGAACGAAGCTCCAAGATAAGCGCATCAAAATCTCTAGCTGAAATAGGGTCAAGTCCGCTTGTCGGTTCGTCGAGAAAAAGTAGTTTCGGATCCATAGCAAGCGCCCGTGCCAAAGCTGCTTTTTTCTTCATACCTCCACTTATCTGAGAAGGATAAAGATTTGCATCACTTCTTTTAAGCCCCACAAGATTGATCTTAAAACGCACAATCTCTTCTATCATTGTCGCAGAGAGATCGGTGTATTCCACCAAAGGAAGAGCAATGTTTTCGCGTAGAGTCAAAGAAGAAAACAGTGCTCCAGCCTGAAATAAAACGCCCCACTCTCGTCTGAGTTTTTGCGCTTCTTCGCTGCCTATAGCGCTCAGGTCATATCCTAAAATGTTGATATTTCCTGAGTGGTATCTCTCAAGCATAACCATCTCTCGCAAAAGTGTTGTTTTGCCGCATCCACTGGGTCCCAAAAGACCGTAAATCTCTCCTGTGTTGATAGTAAGATTTAAACTTTCATGAACTATTTTTGAGCCAAAAACAGTTTTGAGATTTTGAACTTCGATTGCGGCGCCCATCATATCCCCAGATTTGTAAACGCAATAGAAAAAAGTGCGTCACATATAATAACTGCAAAGATGGCTTCAACGACACTTTTTGTTGTGTTAAATCCTATACTTTGCGTATCGTTTTGAACCATCAAACCCCTATAAATAGCTATACTTGCTATCAAAAATGCAAAAAACGGACCTTTGAATATCCCTATATAAAAATGCTTTACCGCAATCACATCACTAAATCTCTCTATAAATAGCTCTACTGTTATCTTCAAATCAATATATGCTATGAGCATACCCCCAAGTACGCCCGCGATATCTGCAACAAAAATCAAAATAGGCAAAGCAATCATCAAGGCGATAATACGAGGAAGCACTAAAAACATATAAGGATCAAAACCCATCGTACGCATAGCATCAAGCTCTTCTGTTATTTTCATCGCACCTATTTGTGCCGTAAACGCAGAGCCGCTTCGCCCAGCAATAACGATTGCTGTCATCATAGGTGCCAGTTCTCTAAGAATCGAAAGCCCCAACATATCCACGATAAAAATATTTGCCCCGTAAATCTTGAGCTGATAAGCCGACTGATACGCCACAACCACTCCGATAAGAAAACTCGTGAGTGCAATAATCCCCAAAGCTTTGATACCACTCTCATATATCTCAAACGCTATCTCTTTGTAGCGTATATTTTTACCGGAGCGAAAATAACGCATATTCGCGGAAAACAGTTCGCCTAAAAAACTAATAAAAGATAAAAACGCTCTGTAATGTTTATAGACTGCTTTGCCTAACTGCTCAACGATATTTTTTTTTGAATGGCGTTTATGTTCTCTGAGTGGTTCTTGTTTTTTTTCTACCAAAGCAAGGGTTCGCAGGATTTCATTATTGTCACATAAGAGCTGCGTTTGGCAACTATTTGTGATGAAGTGTTTTTCTACTCTTTTGACGAACAGTGCCGCTGCGGTATCGACAAAAGTGACATCATACAAATCAATATCCACATGCTTCAGTTTGGAGAGATCAATTTTGTCTATACTTTCTTGATTTTTTGAGAGGTTATAGACGGTCATCTCTCCTGAAAATTTCAAAGAGAGTGCACCGTCTATTTGGCTTATTTTAAGTGTGGGTCTGTTTTTCATGATGAAAAGTGCTAAAAATCTCTCTCTAGTAGTTTATCAACTTTGAGGATAGTTATGATGCCATCTTCTTGTTTTCCTACACCGTCTATAAGTGTGTTCTCACCATTGACCGTATCGGGGGCAGGTCCGATTTTGTCTTTTTTGATGCGGATAGCCATCGTGAGTCTATCTATCACAAAACCCGCAACATCGTCGCCATGACGCATCACGATAAATCTTGTTTCATCTGTATGTTTTTTAGCCCCGATACCAAACTTCGTTCTTAAATCAATAAGAGGAATCACAGCTCCACGAAGGTTAAATACCCCAAGAACATATTTAGGAACTTGCGGGACTCTTGTCCATAAAAAGGGCTTGATAATCTCTTGAATAGATAGTATAGGCACCGCATACTCTTCATCCCCAATCACAAATCCGACCAATTGAACTATATCATCAAGCTGGCTTAAAACGACATTTTGTTTCTCATGTTGCTTGCTTATAATCTCTTTTAATTTGTCACTCATGATAAGAACTCCGATTTAAAATTAATATTTCTCTGAACCACGCTTGAGAGATAATCTGATGAGTACGGTTTCGTAATATACTCTACCATTCCCGATTCAACACCTCGCATACGGTCGGATTTTCCACTTCTTGATGTTACTGCTATAAGCGGCAAATTTTTGTATCTATTGTATTTTTTGATCTCTGTAGCAAGTGTATATCCATCCATTCTTGGCATCTCTATATCGATGAGCATCGCATCAAAATTGTAATCACCTTGCTTTAAGATATTGAGTGCTTCTTGACCGTCCACCGCTTCGATCAGTGTGATACCAAGAGGTTCAAGTGATTTTCTCATAATAGTTCTATCCGTTTTAGAATCATCTACCATCATGACTTTATAATCACTTGCTCTTGATTTATCTTTTGAGATCTGTGCGACTTCGTTGTTTGAAGAAGTAATCGTAGATTTAATCCCTTTTGCCATCTCCATGAGCGCTACAACATCCACGATAAGTGTCACGCCTCCGTCACCTCTGATAGTTGCACCGGCAATACCTCTAATTCCTTTGAGGTATTCGCCCAAAGACTTGATAACTATCTCTTCTTGACCCACAAGTGTGTCAACAATAAGACCCAGTTTTTGCGCACCAAGTCCCAAAACAACGACATAAGCATGTTCACTGCCATCAAGTATGCGTTCGACTTCAAATATATCACCGATATGCACCAAAGACAAAACATCTTCACGCAGTCTCATAACCGAGCGGCTCTCAACCGTATAAATCTCATCTTTAGAGATACGAACAGTCTCTAAAACCGAAGCCAAAGGAATCGCATAATACTCTTCTTGAACACCGACTAAAAGTGCTTGAATAATTGCAAGCGTCAAAGGAATCTTGAGTTTCATAGAAGTTCCGACACCTACTTGACTCTCGATATCTATAATTCCGTTGAGTTTTTCGATATTTGTTTTGACAACATCCATACCAACACCACGACCACTTACACTTGTAACGGCTGCTGCTGTTGAAAAACCTGGCTTGAAGATAAGAGCAAAAGCTTCTTTATCACTCATAGCGTCGGCTTCTTTTTCTGTTATGATGCCTTTTTCTAGGGATTTATTTTTAAGCATAATAGG
>JAQTWZ010000011.1:42677-56620 GCA_028689055.1 Sulfurimonas sp.
TCTTCTTCAAACTCTTCTTCAACTTCCGCAGTAATAGGCGAAGCTATATCACCATCGCCTCCGCTTATTTTGTCAAGTCTCACAACACAAGCTCCTACCGCTATTCCAGCGTCACTGCTTGTATCACGAATAGTGTGTAAAAGTGCTTTCATAAGATCTATGGATTCTAAAACTACATCCATAACATCAGGTGTGATACGAAGTTCTCCATGTCTTGCTTTATTGAGAACATCTTCCATATGGTGTGTCAGGTGCGTTAAAACATCAAAGTTTAAAAAAGAAGAAGCACCTTTGACTGTATGCGCAACACGAAAGATGCCATTTAGAAGCTCCAAATCATCTGGTCTGTTTTCTAATTCAACCAAATCTTGGTCTAATTGCTCAATAAGCTCAAAAGATTCAACTAAAAAATCTTGTAGTATTTCCTGAAATTCATCCATTTCCCACTCCTACTTAATATGCGCACGAACAACGTCCGCTACTTTATTATAAAATGCACTTGCATCAAACTTAACCAAATAAGCTTCTCCACCTGCTTGCAAACCTCTACTTTCACTAAAATGATCACTAATAGATGAGTTAAAAATAATAGGAATATTGTTAAATCTTCCATCTTTTTTCACGTTCGCAGCGAAATGAAACCCATCCATTCTCGGCATCTCCACATCTGAGATGATGAGTTTGAGCTTTTGCGAAACATCTCCTGAATATGATTCGGCAAGGTCATGGAGTTTTTCTAGCCCATCTTGTCCGTCAATCGCTTCAATGACACTAAAACCCATTTTTAAAAGAGCTTCTTTGACTATCTTTCTCGCTGTAGAGCTATCATCAAGTATAAGTGCCATACCGCTAAAAGTTTCAAGTTCTTTAGGAATATTGTTCACATCCGGCGCATAAAGACCCAAATCCTGTACAACACTCTCAAGATCAAGGATAAGGAGAACATTGTCATCTTCTATCTTTGTCACACCTGTTATTTTACTTCCGTCAATACCGTCTGAACCACTCAAAAACTCCGCCGGTTCTATGTTGCTCCAATTTATTCTTCTGATTCTTTTTGCCTCATGTACTATAAAACCGATAAGAACATTGTTGAACTCTGTGATGATAACTCTTGAATTTTTTTCAGCATCTTCCGGCTGAGGGATACCCATCCATTTAGCAAGATTAACTACCGGAATCACGATATCTCTGAGATCAAAAATCCCCTCTATAAAATCAGGTGTCCCAGGTAAATCAGTCAAAACAGGAATTCGGATAATCTCACGAACTTTGGAGACGTTGATGCCGTAAATACCCTCATAAACCCCGTCTTCTTCCTGTTTAAATATACGAAAGTCAACAAGTTCCATTTCATTGGAGCCGACTTTCAGTGATTTTTCATTCATTTTATCCCCTTAGAGAAAATATTTTTTCTTCTAATAGTGCTTTGTTTTGCAATGATTTTACAACAAAATATCTTTGATTGCAAGCAAAAGCACCAAGGTTTATATAGTTGCAATTTTTAAAATCCATCACTTTGTTTTGATGGAAATGACCCTCTATAAAATAATCACATATAAATTTATCTGATAATCTTCTCTGTACAAACTCATAAAAACCGATAAACTCTTTGCAGTCATCTTTTTTGCCTAGATAGGCATCGATTTTTTTCAAAATTGTATGATTGGCTACAATATCTATATATTTGAGAAAAAAAAGCATTAAAGGGTTTCGGATGAGGGCAACATAAACTCTATAACCCAAAGCGCCACCAAAATCACCATGAGCCAACAGCACTTTTTTATCTTGATAACTGCACGCAACAGGCTGCTGGGAAATCTTAAATACTTTAATGTTGGGAAAGATTTTTTGTAGATTAAAATCATGATTTCCCTCAAGATAGAGCACTTCCATCTCCAAAGAGATTGCGTTTAGCAACGTTATAAGTTCTGCGTTTTCTTCGTAAGTAAAAGGGATGCCGCCAAAAAGTGCGTCAAAAATATCTCCCATGAGAATAAGTTGCGAGGGTATAAGCTCTTTTGAGTGGATAGCTTTTATAAAACTTAAAAGTTCAGGGCGAAGATGTGAGTAGTGTGCGTCAGAGAGTACAAACGCACCCTCTTGTATCTTTATGTCACTAAGGAACATACGCTATATCCGGTACTCCAAGCCCTTCAGCAAGTCCCATCATCAGGTTTGCATTTACGATGGCTTGTGACGAAGCACCGCGCATAAGATTATCTATAGAAGAAGAGATGAAAAGCATTCTGCCTTTTTGTTTGACATAAATATCACAAAAATTCGTTCCTGCAACATTTTTCATATCTACTGGATTTTTAGAAATACGCACAAATGGTTCATCTTTGTAAAATGTTTTGAGCACTTCATAAGCGTCAAAATCTTCACTTACTTGGATATAAATCGAAGAGAGCATTCCGCGTGTCAAAGGAACAAGATGTGGCACAAAATTTACATCATCAAACGCAACACCAAGCTTTTGTGCGATTTCAGGCGCATGTCTGTGCATGAGCGGATTGTAGGCAAAAAGATTGTCGTTGACATTGACAAAATGTGTCACATCGGAGAGTTTTTTTCCTGCGCCGCTTACACCTGTTTTTGAATCGATGATGATAGGCGTATTGCTGACGCGTTTATCCATAAAAGGCAGAAGGCCTAGTATTGCAGAAGTAGGAAAACAGCCGGGATTTGCCACAAGAGAAGCAGATTTTAGCTCCTCTCTGAACATCTCAGGCAAACCATACACAGCATGTGTAAGATTTTCTTTGTCAGTGTGGGGGCAATAAAAAGTTTCATAAATATCCAAAGGAAGTCTGTAATCCGCAGAGAGATCGACGACTTTGACACCTTTTGCCAAAAGTGGCTTGACAAACGCCATAGCCGTCTGATGCGGCACCGCCAAAAAGACAAGTTCGCAAGCAACAGCGCAGACATCCATATCTGCTTTTTGTACTGCCTCTTCACATACACCGCTCAAAGAAGGATGAAGCTCATCTATCGTTGTTCCGCCCTCGGTGTTAGCTATATAATTCAGTTTGAACTTCGGATGCTTCACCAACATCTTTACAAGTTCTAGGCCTGTATAACCACTAGCTCCGATGATGCCGACATTAATTGCACTCAAAAACTATCTCCTGATATTTAACCTCTTCGATCTCAAATCTTTTTTCTCCGCCGGGAAGTTTGACTTTTACCTCATCGCCCTCTTCAAGACCTAAAAGCTGCTTTGCCATCGGTGAAGCAAAAGAGATAAGACCCATATCCGGATTGCTCTCACACCCGCCGACTATCGTGTATGTTACCTCTTCATCTGTGCTAAGATCCGTTAAAACAACCGTAGAACCAAAACTGATACGCGCGTGTTCAAGCTCGCTCGGATCGACGATACTAGCAGATCCGATAAGCTCCGCCAACTCATCCAAACGTCCATCAATAAGACGCTGTTGCTCTTTTGCGGCATGGTACTCTGCGTTTTCTTTCAGATCTCCGTGTTCAAGTGCCTCTTCGATATCTTTGATAGTACGCGGGCGCTTTACCTCTTTAAGGTCTTTGACCTCAGCTTGAAGTTTTTTGTAGCCAAAAAGTGTCATTGGTTCTATTTTTTGCATCAGTGTTCTCTTTTATATTATATTGGGAGGATTATATCAAATTTCGCTTGTAATTTTTGTCATGAGCGACAAATCAAATACCATTTGCCCGCTCATGCAGTCGATAAAAATCTTACATCCGGACTTTGAAATTTGCTTCGCTTCATAGACCTCATCAAGCAAAAACATCTCATTTTTGCTTTGCGGATCATAAGCTCTGAGGCTATTTTCTTTTATAAAAAAGAGTCTTCCGCCACCGCAGCCGTCTCCGATGATACCTTCACAGACCAAAGGAGAATCAAGGTCAAAACCATGAATCATCCAAACACTCCTCTGTACTCTCTTTGACAAACTCTAAAAACTCACTGCCGTTTTTATCCACAAACATATAAGCTTCATAACTATACTCTTTAAAAATTCTGTCATCGAGACACTTACATAACGTCTGGTTGTTTTCTTGTTGACATGAGCGACTTACTTCTTGTTTGTCGCTCATGTTCCAAGTTATATAACTGTTATAAAACGGTATCGCCGCCCAGATGAAAAACGCAACTGTAAGTGCTATATTTGTAAGATACTCTTTTTTTTTCGTCACAAAATATTTTTTTGCATCATAAAAAATAAAAAGTAAAAACACTATCTCCAAAGAGATAACAAACCAATCCTCACTCATAAAATTAAACATCCGCTTCCTTCTTTTCTTTTATAGTTTTTATCGCTTCTGCACACATCACAAGCCCAAAAGTAGCTGTCACACCCATAAAACTGCCTTTCTCTTTTACCTGCGCTTCTTCACTTGAGAAGATAACTTTATATTTTTTGCTAAAGCGGCGTTTTTTGAGTTCATACCGTATCTTTGCGCCAAATCTATCTCCGTAACTTTTCCAAATATCACTCACTTGTACTTTTGTAGGATCAAGGCGTTTGGCAGATCCAAAAGAGGAGATAAGTTTTTTATAGCACTTTTGCGCGAGTGCTAGTTTGGCTTTTGTATCATCGATAGCATCAAGTACCAAATCATACGGCTCAAAATCAAAATCCCACACCCACTGCTCATCAATACGAATATTGATGATTTTAAGCTCCGGATAATGTTGCAACAAGGCTTCGACTTTCACCTCACCCTCATGAAGTTCCGACCACATTTGACGGTTTTGATTTGTTTCATCAAAAGTATCAAAATCTACTATCGTGATATCTTTGATACCGCTACGGACAAGACAATCCAGACAAAAACTTCCCACACCGCCGACACCTAAAAGCAATATACTTGCGTTTTGCAGCTTGGAAAAATCATCACCAAGCAACATCTCCATGCGCTTATATCTCAAGATCACCAACCCAGTTTTGGAGTTTTTTCATACTTTTATAAGCACTGAGGTCAAGCATAATAGGTGTTATCGAGATATTTCCCTCCGCAATAACCTCATAATCACTCAGACCTTCATTTCCTTCTCTAGGAGAAAAATTGAGTGGATGCAGACCCAACCAGTAGTGCTCTTCTCCTCGTGGATTTCTATGGACATGAGAGTCGTTGGCGTAAAATCTATAACCCGCATACGTTACTTTTATCTTAGCACTTTGTACATCTGCAGGAATATTGACATTTAAGAACTCTCTCTGAGGCAGAGGAAAAGTTCCCTCGCGTATCATCGTGACAAGGTGTTTGATAGTTTTACATGCAAGGGAAAAATCACCCTCTGGATTTGTAAAATCCATCACCTGAGATATAGCGATAGAAGGAATATCATGCAAAACGCCCTCCATCGCACCTGCCGCCGTTCCTGAGTAGGTAATATCCTCGCCCATATTTGAGCCACGGTTTATACCGCTGACAAGCAAATCGGGTTTTTCACCGTTGAACATACAGCTCAAAGAGAGATAAATGCAGTCACTCGGTGTCCCGTCATCAAGCTTATAAAAATCATCATCGACACTCACAAAACGCAGCGGTCGCACAAGTGTCAAAGAGTGTCCGCAAGCAGATTTTTCATTTGCCGGTGCTACAACTACGACTGAAACATCTTCAAGTTCTTTGAGTGCAGCTCTTAGTTGCAAAAGCCCTTTCGCCTCATATCCGTCATCATTTGTTACTAGTATTTTATATTTTTTATTCATACGCGTATTTTATCAGACATACTTTAATAAAACTCACTTTTACCGATATAAAAATATTACAAGGAGAAATTGTGGAGACTTCATATAAGCTAGATAGCTATAGAACGCATGATTTAAATATCATGATGAAAACATCAAGCGGAGATGTTATCAAGATGGATTTTGCAAATGCCAACACATCTTCACTCGAATACAAAAAAAATGATACCTCTGCACAGGCTTCTATGAGTTTTAGCTCTATGCAATCTTTTAACTTTTCCGTGGCTGGAAATGGTCTGGATAAACAAGATCAAAAAGAGATCAAAGAGTTTATGAAGATAGCACAGCCTTTTATTGATGACTTCATCAAAGAGTTGCAACAAGACGCGCCACAAACGCCGGTGACAAAAATAGCGCAACAGATAGCTTCGATATTTGAACCGCAAAAGCCAAGAGATGAAGAGGCAAAAGGGGCGATAAAACATAACATAGTAAAGCTTTTTGACGATTCTATAGCAAGGCTTGATCCCTCACAGATGATGGATAAAATATTTAAAGAGAGTCAAAATCTTTTAGAACAGACACTCAAAGCTTTTGAAAACTTCGACAAAGAAGTTTACGCATAAAGCAGATATACTTTCAAATATAAAAAAGACAAGGGTAAGTATGAATATTGACGGACGTTTTTGGCTCACTAAAGATGATCAAAGTTTTTTAGGTGCCGGAAGAGTCGAACTCTTACACAAAATCGAAAAAACCGGCTCCATAAACGCAGCAGCAAAAGAGATGAAAATGAGTTACAAAGCTGCTTGGGAGCGCATAAATGGTATGAATGCGCTTGCAGAGAAACCGCTCATCCAAAGAAAAATCGGAGGAAGCGGCGGCGGCGGTACTACCCTCACTCCTTACGCACATGAGCTGATAAAAACGTATGAAAGACTTCATGAGCTCCATCGTCAGTTTATAGACCGTTTTGCCGAAGCAGGTGATGATCCCCAGCGTCTAGCACGCATACTCAGCAGGACTTTTCTCACAACAAGTGCAAGAAATCAGATACCTACAACGATACAAAAAATCACGCAGCACGGACTCTATGTCACTATCGAAATGCCTCTCTCAAACGAAAGTTCTTTACGCTCTACTATTACCAAAAAATCGGCAGACAATATGGGATTAGATACCCAAAGTGAGATCTACGCCATCATCAAATCAAGCGATATTCTCATCCAAAGTCAAGCCCCGCAAACAAGCGAAGAGATAAACATCCTCAAAGGCACTATCAAAAGTATCGAACTCTCTGATGACTTTGCTGAGCTAGAATTTAGCCTTAATAAAAACACAAACCTCATCGCCTTTTTGGACAAAGAAAAAGTCAACACTTTTGAAATAGGTGCAGAAGCCTATGCAATCATTAGTACAAAAAATATCATTATAGGCTCTTAAAACAGGCTCTGCTTGACATTAAGCCTTGATATAGTGTAAAATTACGCCATCAAAACGGCATCTAAGCCAAAAAATTACTTCTGCGTCCAAGAAAATCCCAAAAAACCAAGGTATTTAAATATATGAGTGAAAATAATTCACAAACTCCTCGTAAAACTCCAAGTAAAGCAAATGCAAAATCACGCTCTCATACACCTGTTGAAGGCGCAACTATCGACGATCTTCGTATCAAAAGCATAGAAGACCTTGTTGCTATGGCAACGGATCTTGAGATAGAACACCCAAATGAACTCAAACGCCAAGATATCATCTTTGAAATTCTCAAAGCGCAAACAGCACAGGGTGGTTTTATCCTTTTTAGCGGTATCTTAGAGATTATGCAAGATGGATACGGATTTATCCGTTCTATTGATAAAAGCTTTAACGAAAGTATCAACGATGCTTATGTTTCAAATACACAAATCAAACGCTTTGCCCTAAGAAACGGGGATGTCGTAACAGGTCAAGTACGCCCTCCAAAAGAGCAAGAGCGTTATTATGCACTTATCAAGATAGAAGCGGTCAACTCTCTTCCACCTGAAGAGAGCAAAAAAAGACCACTTTTTGAAAACCTTACCCCGATTTATGCTGCTGAACAAATCAAACTTGAATACCGCGAAAAAGGTTTAACCGGGCGTATGATGGACCTTTTTTGTCCTATCGGCAAAGGACAGCGCGGTCTTATCGTCGCACCTCCACGAAGCGGTAAAACAGAGCTTTTAAAAGAGATTGCTCATGGTATCACAGCGAACCATCCCGAAATCGATTTGATGGTTTTACTCGTCGATGAGAGACCTGAAGAGGTTACGGATATGGAACGCAGTGTCAAAGGTGAAGTTTACAGTTCTACTTTTGATATGCCTGCAAAAAACCATGTCAAAGTGGCTGAGATGGTTATAGAAAAAGCGAAACGCCGTGTGGAACTTGGCCGCAATGTTGTTATCCTTCTTGACTCTATCACGCGTTTGGCGCGTGCATACAACACAGTCACACCTTCTAGCGGAAAAGTGCTCTCAGGTGGTGTGGATGCAAATGCTCTGCACAAACCAAAACGCTTTTTCGGAGCTGCGCGTAACATCGAAAAAGGCGGAAGCTTAACGATCATCGCAACCGCACTCATCGACACAGGAAGCAGAATGGACGAAGTTATCTTTGAAGAGTTCAAAGGTACAGGAAACTCTGAAGTGGTACTTGACCGCAAAATTGCTGAGAGACGTATCTTCCCGGCTATCGATATCCTCAAATCAGGAACACGTAAAGATGACCTTCTTATCGGACCTGATGTACTTCAAAAAGTATTTATCCTGCGTCAAATGCTTCATAAACAAGATGATGAAGTCGAAGCACTCAAGTTTGTTTATACGACTATGGGCAAAAAAGCGACAAACGCAGAGTTCCTTGAAAGCATGAACACAAACCAGTAACAATGAAAATAGGCGTATTTGACAGCGGTATCGGCGGGCTTACAGTCGTAAAATCTCTTCTGGAACATAAACTCTTTGAAGAGATTGTTTATTTTGGTGATACGGCGCGTGTACCTTATGGTGTCAAAGACAAAAATACTATCATCCGTTACGCCATAGAAGCGGTAGAGTTTTTCAAAAACTTTGAGCTTGACCTTATCATCGTCGCCTGCAATACGGTGAGCGCTTATGCTCTAGGTGAGATGCGTGAAAGTGCCTCTTGCCCTGTTGTAGGTGTGGTTGAAGCGGGGATTCTTGCCACTGCAAATGCTCTTGCAAACAAACATGAGCGAGTTCTTATCCTAGGGACAAAAGCAACCGTAAACTCAAAAGCCTACGAAACAGGACTCAACGCTCTTGGATATGAAAATCTTCAAGCAAAAGCTACAGGTCTTTTTGTGCCGATGGTCGAAGAAGAGATTTATGAAGGTGAGATACTGCAAGCTACACTCAAACACTATTTTTCTGCCGTAGAAAAACCCGATGCACTTATCCTTGGATGCACCCATTTTCCTCTTATCTCCGATGCTCTGCAAGTCTATTTTGGCGAAGAGTGTAAACTTATCCACTCCGGTGATGCTATCGTAGAATATCTCGAAAAAGAGTTTGTCTTTTCTCAAAAGTATGAAAAAACGCAGCTCAAATTTTTCGCTTCCGAAAATCCCGACGCACTTAAAAATATCGCTAAAAAGTGGTTAAACTTCTCATAAAATATCATTAAAATTCATGTAACCGTTGTGAAATATTTGCATAATAAAATTTGCAATGGAAAATGAACTCTCACAAACTTGGTTAGACAAACTAGCAATTCTTGACTTTGCATTTCAGCCGATTCTCAATATCCATACAGGGAAAATATACGGCGTAGAAGCACTGCTTCGCAACTATCAGGAGATAGGCTGCAAATCTATTTTTGCCCTCTTTGATGAAGTTTATAAGCACAAAATACTCTACACTTTTGATATTCATCTGCGTGATAAAGCTTTAGCAAAATTTACACAAATTCCAAACTACGAAGAGCTCAAACTTTTTTACAATCTTGACAACAGACTATTTGATATGCCTGATTTTTCTCAGGGCAATACTGAAAAGATTCTGCAAAAATACAATATTAAGAAAAAAAGCATCTGTTTTGAGATATCTGAGAGACATGAAATCTCAGGGGACAACAACTTTGAGCAAACGATAGAGCACTATAAAAGCAGTGACTACTGCATCGCTATAGATGATTTTGGAGTCGGTTATTCGGGTTATAAACTCCTCTATGACTCGACGCCTGATATTCTAAAAATTGACCGATTTTTTTTGAGTGATATAGAACAAAATGTCAAAAAACAACTGATGGTCAGAAGTATCACTCATTTAGCCATCCAGCTTGGCATACAAGTCATAGCCGAAGGTGTAGAAACCGCAGCGGAACTCTTGACCTGCCAAAAGATAGGCTGCCATTTTGTGCAGGGCTATTTTGTACAAAGACCGACACTCATGACAAATGATATTATGACAAAGTATCCACATATTCAAAAACTTATTCAAGAGAACAAACGTGTTGGAAATAAACCGTACGAAATCAAAACATATATTGAACAAATACCCTCTTTGAGCGTAACATCCAACATGAGCAGTGTGGTAGATTTTTACAAAAACAATAAAAGCACTTCCATATTACCTATAGTCCATGAAGATATGGAGCCTTTTGGTATTATTCAAGAGAGCACCATCAAAGAATATCTCTATTCTCCTTTTGGTCGTTCTCTCCTGCTCAACGAAGGTTCTAGTAAATCAAAACTCAAAAAACTTATCACTCCCTGCGGTATTGCGGATAGCAACAGCGATATCACAAACATCATCGAGCTTTTTTCAAACAATCCCGAATCTCTTGGTATTATCATCACTAACAATGCAAAATATTATGGTTTTTTATCTGCAAGAGCTATCATCACAATCATGAATGAACAAAACCTGCTCTATGCCAAAGAACAAAATCCCCTTACAAAACTTCCCGGAAACGCCATGATAGAAAATTATATGGCGCAGGCTAACACAAACAAAGACTCTTATCTTTTTTGTTATTTTGATTTGGATAATTTCAAAGCATTTAATGATGTATATGGATTTAGAAACGGAGATAGAGTTATCTTGCTTTTTGCAGATATTCTCAAAAAACAGCTCTCAAAAGAGTATTTTGTTGCACATATAGGCGGAGATGATTTTTTTTGCGCGATTGCGCTTGAAAACGATAACGAACAGCTACATATTGATGTCATGAGCGCCATACTCAAAAAATTTACAGAAGATGTTAAAAGTTTTTATCATACCGAGGACAGAAATAATGGCTACATACAAGCCAAAGACAGAGAAGGAAATATGAAAAGTTTTCCACTTCTAAGCGTAAGTGCTTCAATAGTGTTTGTCAAAGAAAACAAAAGCAAAAAATGTTTGCAAACACTCAACGCAGTCCTCTCTTTGCAAAAAAAATATGCTAAAAATGAACTAAATCATCTTTGCATGAGCAGCTTAATTTAAGACTTATTTGATAATACTTTAACCCTATAAATGCTAGAATCCCTGCACTTTAAAAATGGAGTCAAGTTTGAAATCAAGCTCAGAAGTTTTAGCAAGAAAATACCGTCCCACGAACTTTGAAGAGCTCATCGGGCAAGAGAGTGTGGCGCAGACACTTTCACTTGCACTTGATTCAAACAGACTTTCACATGCTTATCTTTTCTCAGGTCTAAGGGGAAGCGGCAAGACTTCCACAGCCCGCATCTTTGCAAAAGCACTCATCTGTGAAGAGGGTGTTTCACACCATCCCTGCGGTGTTTGTCAGAACTGCGTTTTGGCAAAAGAAAACCGTCATATCGATATCGTGGAGATGGATGGTGCTTCTTCTAGGAAAATAGATGATATCCGTGATTTGGTCGAACAGACAAAATACAAACCTGCAAGCGCCAGATTTAAAATCTTTATCATCGATGAAGTCCATATGCTCACAAAAGAAGCTTTTAACGCTCTGCTCAAAACCCTCGAAGAACCGCCTTCTTATGTGAAGTTTATTTTGGCGACGACCGATCCGCTCAAACTTCCTGCGACGATACTCAGTAGAACGCAGCACTTTCGTTTCAAAAGCATAGGCGTAAAAAAGATAGTCGATCACCTCGCGCACATTTTACATCTTGAAGAGATTGGGTACGAACCTGAAGCCTTGGAGATTTTGGCGCGCAGTGGAAGCGGCAGTTTGCGAGATACATTAACACTCCTAGATCAGGCCATCATCTACTCCAAAAATCATGTAGATGTGAGAACCGTCACCGATATGCTCGGTCTTGTCGATCCGCAATTTATCACCGATATTTTTAACGCTATATTTGCAAAAGAGTATGCAAAACTCATCGAATACACAAAAATACTCGAAGATTATGAAGCGGAGATGGTCGTCGATGAATTTATCGCTTATCTCAAAGAGAAGATGTACAACGGGGACGCGCTTTTTTCTACTTTGGTTTTGGAGAGATTTTTCAGAATACTCAGCGATGCAAAATCCCTTTTTTATATAAACGCAGACGGCTCGTTTGTCCTCTTGCTTATCTTTTTCAAAATGGTTGAAGCGCTGCGTATCAAAGAAGTAGATCAGATGATAGAGTCACTGCAGCGTGATATCCAGCGTACAACTCTCCAGACATCAGATGAGCCAGCTACTCAAAATAGTGCTCTGCAAAATATACAAGAGCCTCTTGTGCAAACAACAATCAAAGAAGTCATACAAGAGACAAAATCAGAGCCGCTCAGTGCTCATGTGACCCCGCAAAACAACAAACTTTTTGAAGAGCTTCGTGCAAAAATTCAAGATAGAAATTACGAACTTGGGCAGTGTTTTACAAAAAGTATCACTTTTATCGCTCATGAAGATGGCGTTTTATCGTGGGAGAGTTGTGCGGATGAAGTATGTAAAAAAACACTGACACATGGCTACTCTGCCATCAAACAACTTGTGCGTGAAGTATATGGTTTTAATACGGCAATAAAAAATATGCCCTGCTCTCAAACGCAAATACCCTTAGAAGAAAAATATCCTGAAGATATCTCCGATATTTCACAGATAGATACGCAGCAGTTTATCCAGCCACAAATGATGGATGAGCAGAGCACTTCGATGATAGAAGATGCGGAGATGGGCGGAAGTGCAAGTTGTGTGAGCAACTGTTCTGATACAACAAACACGATGCAAGAGATAAACGGAACCGACATCACTCAAGAGCCTATGGTACAAAAAGCCATAGAACTCTTTGAAGCTAAAAAAGTAACGATACAGTCAAAAATCTAGTCAAAAAAAAGCTCACTGCAACAGAGTTTTTCTTTTTTGCAAAACTTGAGAATACTCTCATAGGGTGTGGAGTTGCGTTTTTTGATCGTTGCAAACTTCGACTGGGAAATACCCAATAAATCCGCAACCTCTTTATCCAAAACTTTTCTCTCCTTAGCGATATGGCGTTTTAATTTTTGTATGACGCCGTGAAAATCTTTCATTTTTACCTCTGTAGAAAACTTCTTGAAGTAAAAATATAGCAGAGTAAAAAAATACCAAACAAAAATATTGCGTTTTGCTATTTTTTTATCATCTCTTTGATACTGAAGCTAAATACAGAGCCCTTTGCAAAAGTTGACTGGATTTCCAAAAAGGACTTGTGTGCTTTGAGGATATAACTCACCATAGCCAGACCTATCCCCATGGAGTTGTCCCATGAGTTTTTTTCCACCCTGTAAAACTTTGAAGTCACCTTATCAAGATGTTCCTCTTTTATCCCTATTCCGCTGTCTTTTACAGAGAGTTTATCCTCCGTGAGCGTGAGATAAACATCGTTTTGTGAATATTTGAGTGCATTATCAAGGAGATTGATAAGGACAAGTTCTATCATCGTTTTGTCTGCGAAAACTCTTTGATCCGCAAGACTCAAGATGATTTCTCGATCTTTATATTTTAGAAGAATATTTGCTGCGACCTCTTCACATAAAGATTTCATGTTAAATTCACTCTCACGTAACTCAAGGTCATTGTTCTCAAGCTTTACGGAGAGTGCAAGTCTATCAAGCATTTTGGAAATCTTTTCGCCGTTAGAACTGATTTTTTCCAAAAACTTTGCTCTGATTTTTGGATCGATTTCTGGGTCTTCTTCAAGTGTTTGCGCATAACCGATGATAGAAGCTACAGGGTTTTTAAATTCATGTGAAATAGCAGAGAGAATATCGTTTCTCTGTTTATTGATAAGCCTAAGTTTTGCCGTATATTTGCGTTTTTTCTTATCTCGGTTGCTCA
>JAQTWZ010000012.1 GCA_028689055.1 Sulfurimonas sp.
AAGAAACTGGAGCTTAACAATCTCTCAGTTAGCCATCCATTTCGATGGACGGCTTGATGATGCTTTAGATTTGTGATACAATTTTAGGAACTATCCGATGCTGACACGGAATCTTGAACACTCCCTTAAATTCGCATGCGGATCGTGATAATAAAAATGTTCCCTTTTTAATGGTGTTATCATTCTTATTGTTTAGGTCTCAATACCACCAGCTTTTTTAAAGTTGCAATATGACAGCTTTAATCCAAGGCTAAATGTTTATATTTCAATCTTTACTTCCTCCTGTTTTGTAGTTAGAATTTAAAATATATTATAGAGTTTAAGCTCTTCAAAATCTAAAATTAAAACTTTTATTTTTTAATTCTCAAAAATTGCACTTCAGATTTAAATTTTGGCTGTAGAAGAAAAGAAGTATCTAGGAATCGTAGGCAAACGCAAAGAGTCGAACTCTAAGCTTTTATCCTACAGAAGAGTCGCTTTTGAGAGTTAGATATCTCTCTCGATTACTCTTTTAAATGTATTGAAGTAGTTGTCTTGGAGTTGTATCATGCTCATGTTCACATCGTTGATTTGGATGTTCTCACCGCCGACTGTTCCTATCTGCTCACATTTCAGCTCACCGAGCATCGCTTCAAACGCAGCGCAGTTTTCAGGTTTGACTTCGATGATAGCACGGCTCATGCTCTCTGCGAAGATATCTCTCTCATCAGAAACACTCATATTAGTATCACAACCAAGACCTGAAGTCGCAGCCATTTTAGCTAAGGCTATAGCCACACCGCCGCTGCTTGCGTCTTTTGCGCACTCAAGTAGATTTTGTTTATTTGCTTCGATGACTAAGTCCCAAAGTGCAAGTTCATTTTTGTAGTTTATCTCTGGAAGCACTCCTGCAACCGTGTGACAAATCTCTTTCATATAAAGAGACCCGCCAAACTCTGATCTGCTCTCTCCTACGAGATACAAAACATTTCCTGCGTTTTGAAATGATGACATGAGCACATTGTTTTGGTCATCATTCACACCCACCGTCGCGATAGAAGGAGTCGGGAAAACAGAAACACCGTTTGTCTCGTTGTAAAGAGATACATTTCCGCCGATAACGGGAGTCGTAAGTGCGGCGCACGCCTCTTTGATACCAAGACAACTTTGTCCAAACTGCCACATAACCTCAGGATTTTCCGGATTACCAAAGTTGAGACAATCAGTGATAGCAAGAGGTCTTGCACCGCTCATGGCAACATTGCGCCCTGATTCGATAACAGCCGCAGCACCGCCACCCATAGGGTCGATATAACAATAACGAACATTACAATCAGCTGACATCGCTAGTGCTTTGCCGTTTTCCTTAACACGGATAACAGAAGCATCAAGCATCCCGCCTTTTTTGATTGTGTTTGTCTGTACCATCGAATCGTATTGCGTATATATCCACGCTTTGTCCACGACTTCCATAGATTTTGTGAGTTTCTCAAATGCTTCTTGATTTGACACTTTTTCAAAATCATTGATACTTACATGAGCGATTTTATCCAGATACGCAGGTCTTGTCATAGGACGGTTGAGTTCAGGTGCTTCTTCACTTACTGGATTTACAGGCACTTCAGCCACTTTATCTCCATGCCAGAAAAGCTCCATATTTCCTGTACTCGTCACTTCACCGATTACCGCAGCATCAAGGTCCCATTTTTCAAAGATATCGATGATCGCCTGCTCTGAACCTTTTTTTGCACACAAAAGCATACGTTCTTGAGATTCTGAGAGCATAAAGTCATACGGCGTCATATTTTCTTCACGCGCAGGAACTTTGTCAAGGTGCATGATCATACCGCTTCCAGAGCGTCCAGCCATCTCAAAAGAAGAAGATGTAAGACCCGCAGCACCCATATCTTGGATACCGACAACATAGTCCGTTTTGAAAAGTTCTAGACATGCTTCAAGTAAAAGTTTTTCCGTAAATGGATCCCCAACTTGAACAGTTGGACGCAAAGATTTTGACTCTTCCGTAAAACTATCAGAGCTCATGACGGCTCCACCTAAACCATCACGACCCGTTTTTGCACCGACATACATGACAGGATTGCCGATACCATCCGCACGACCATAAAATATTTCATCAGATTTTGCAAGACCCAATGTAAATGCGTTTACAAGGATATTGCCGTTGTAACACTCATCAAAACTTGTCTCACCGCCGATAGTAGGAACACCCATACAGTTACCGTAACCACCGATACCGGCAACGACACCACGTACCAGATAACGTTGGTGTGCAGAGATTTTGTCATCATTTAAAACATTTCCAAAACGCAGTGCGTTTAAGTTTGCTATAGGACGCGCACCCATTGTAAATACGTCACGCATGATACCGCCGACACCTGTAGCAGCACCTTGATATGGCTCGATAAAACTCGGATGGTTGTGTGATTCCATCTTAAATACAGCCGCGTAACCACCGCCGATATCGATAACACCTGCGTTTTCACCCGGACCTTGGATAACCCATGGTGCGCTAACCGGAAAACCTTTTAAGTGTGCTTTTGAAGATTTGTAAGAACAGTGTTCACTCCACATAGCTGAAAAAATACCCAGCTCTACAAGATTAGGCTCACGACCTAAAATCTGCTTGATATGCGCATAATCATCTTTGGATAATTTATGATTAGAGAGTTGTTTTTCTATATCTGGAAGTTGTTGGCTCACGGGTGAATCCTAAAATTTGGTTTTTAAATGCGGATTATAGCAAAAAGCTTGTAAAAGTAGTTTTAAATCTTGAACATCATACACAGTGGATTCATACAAAAAAGGAACATAGTTCTTTAATTTTACGAATCAGAGCGATAGAAGTCAGCATTAATTGTAGCGTGCACCTTTGACAAATCGATAATAGGCGTCTTTGCCATATGTATGAGCACATTACTTTAAAAATTCCGATTAGCGTTTGTTCATAATGAGTATATATAAATCAAGAGAAGCAAAGCTGATGTCACGCTTGATAAAGCTGCTTCGAATGAGAATTTGTGAGATATTTATCTCTCAAAGTACACTTAAAATCGGATTCTTTAATACACTACTTACAGTGAGTGAGATAGAATTGTACATACCCATAAAAAAGCTTTGTATAATTATTTTTAGTCGACTAAATTGTACTAATAAATGCCTGTTTAGGGTATTTCATAGATTGATTTTAGCTATATTCTTTACTAGAATCTATGTGTGAAAGTTGAGGTACAATGTTATCAAACAAAAAAGCTTTGAACTATTTTACAGTAACTGACCTTACGCACTAGTTGACCAATAAGGTATAAAATCTGCTTTTGACAAAGTATGGAAACAGATTACCTTGAACTACTTTTGAGTAAATAGTAACTTTTTGAAACATTAAATTGATTTTATTGACAATTTATTA
This sequence comes from Sulfurimonas sp., assembly GCA_028689055.1. Lineage (GTDB taxonomy): Bacteria > Campylobacterota > Campylobacteria > Campylobacterales > Sulfurimonadaceae > Sulfurimonas. The sequence continues at coordinate 3,407 of JAQTWZ010000012.1, forward strand.
TGGAATTTTTAGTTAAAATTCTTTTTACTAAAACTAATCCAAATAAAGAGCCTGCTTATGACAAAAAAAATGACTTTATCTGCCATCGCTAAGACTAAAGGGGTGCGACCTTTGGTAATGATAACGGCGTATGATGCACTTTTTGCTTCTCTTTTTGAGCAAAGTGCGGACATTTTGCTTGTGGGAGATAGTCTCAATATGAGTTTCGCAGGAAAACCCGATACACTCAGTGCCACGATGGATCAGATGCTCTATCATACAAACGCCGTGTGTATGGGTGCAAAAAATAGTTTTGTTATCTGTGATATGCCTTTTGGAACTTATACGACAAAAGAGATCGCTCTGCAAAACGCTATCCGCGTTTTTCGTGAGACACCTGCGGACTGTGTCAAGATAGAAGGCGGTGCGGACAAAGCAGAAATCGTGCAATATCTCACAAATAATGCAATAGCTGTATGCGGACATATCGGACTTTTACCTCAATCTGTACGCAGTGAAGGCGGCTATAAAGTCAAAGGCAAAACGCAGCTAGAGGCAGAACAACTTATCAAAGATGCACAAGCCATAGAAGCTGCAGGGGCTTTTTGTATTGTCATCGAAGGTGTCAAAGCAGAAGTTGCTACTGCAGTTGCACAGGCTGTAAATGTACCTGTTGTAGGTATAGGCGCTGGCAATGGAGTTGATGGGCAGGTACTTGTTTTTTCTGATATGCTTGGACTTTTTGAAGCGTTTACGCCGAAGTTTGTCAAAAAATATCTTGATGGAGCTAGTCTCGTCAAAGAAGCAGTAGAAAAATATGCGGATGAGGTGAAATCACGAGAGTTTCCTCAAGAGATACACACATATTGATTTTTTTAAAGTCACACTAGGAAGCGCATGGAACGGTTGGTAGAGATAGAGAGATTTAGTGCTGAAGATGAGAGTAGCGAAGTTACGCTGCGTCCTGATGTTTGGAGTGAATATATAGGTCAAGATCAGATCAAAAAAAATCTCGGTGTTTTTATAGAAGCAAGTAAAAAACGCAAGGAAGCCCTTGATCATGTACTGTTTTATGGCCCTCCGGGACTTGGTAAAACGACATTAGCACTTATTATCGCCAATGAGATGAGTGCAAATATCAAAGTCACAGCGGCACCGATGATCGAAAAAAGTGGCGATTTGGCGGCGATTCTTACAAATTTGGAAGAGGGTGATATTCTTTTTATTGATGAGATTCATCGTCTTTCGCCGGCGGTTGAAGAGATACTTTACTCTTCTATGGAAGATTTTCGTATTGATATTATCATCGGGAGTGGACCTGCTGCGCAGACTGTCAAAATAGACCTGCCGCGTTTTACACTTATCGGAGCGACCACGCGTGCGGGCATGCTCTCAAATCCTCTTCGAGATAGATTTGGTATGAGTTTTAGGATGCAATTTTACTCTTCCGATGAGCTTGCAAAAATCATTTCGCAAGCCTCACTGAAACTGAACAAAGAGATTATCCATCAAGCAGCACTTGAAATAGCTAAACGCAGTCGCGGCACACCGCGTATTGCGCTGCGTTTATTGCGTCGTGTAAGGGATTTTGCAGAAGTTGCAAACGAAAATGACATCAAACAACACCGCACAAAATATGCACTCGATGAGCTGGGTATCAACTCTCATGGTTTTGATGAGATGGACTTGCGTTTACTGAGTCTCTTAGCAGCTGCAAAGGGAAGGGCGATGGGACTGAGCACTATCGCCGCCGCACTGAGTGAAGACGAAGGCACGGTGGAAGATGTTTTGGAACCATATCTGCTGGCAAATGGGTATCTTGAACGCACGGCAAAAGGACGCAGAGCCACACGCGCGACTTACGATGTTCTCAACATAACACTTTCGATAGAAGAGGGGAAACTTTTTTAATGAAACCACAATATTTTGTAGCGATACTTTTTGCAACTTCACTTTATTGGATGTATCTTTTGTATGCTCCGTTCTTACTGGGTATTACTATCGCGGCTCTGCTTGCTATTTCTACGGCAAATATCCAAAACTTTTTTGAGAAGATTTTGAAGTCAAAATTTTTAGCGGCACTCAGCTCAAGTTTTTTACTTGCTCTTTTATTTTTTGTTCCTCTTGGATATTTTTTGGCAACACTCACGATGAAACTCAATAGACTTGACCCTCAGGTTTTTATCAATATGGAGATGATGGTGCAGGCTTTTATAGAAACACCACCTGAATATCTGCTTTTTTTGAAACCCTACGCGCTGGATATGATGAAAAATCTCAACATCAGCTCACTAACGACAAATGCTCTTTCTATTACAGGTAACGTAGGTGCGTTTAGCGCCGGTTATCTCAAAAATGCGTTTCTTGTTATTATCTTTTATTTTTTCGCTCAGTATAACGGAGCTTTTATTGTAGAGCTTCTCAAACGTGTTGTGCAGATGTCTGTAGATGAAACAACAACACTTATCAAAGAACTCTCTTCCGTCATGAGCGTTGTTTTTTACTCCATCATCGTAAACGCAATGTTTCAGGGTGTTTTGTTTGGAGTTGCTATCTCTTCTATGGGCTATAATGGGCTTTTATTCGGTGTGATGTACGGATTTGCTTCTTTGATACCTGTCGTCGGCGGTGTGCTCATGTGGCTTCCGTTTATGCTTTTTGAGTTTTCAAGCGGCAATGAAAGCGGAGCTATTTTCATAGCCCTTTATTCAGTTATAGTTATCTCGATTATCGCAGATACATTTATAAAACCGCTGATTATCAAAGAGATCAATAAAAGACTTCTCAAAGAAGATGATGCGAGGATGAATGAACTTGTCATCTTTTTTTCCATCATCGCCGGACTAGCAACTTTTGGTTTTTGGGGGATGATACTTGGACCTGCTATCACTTCATTTTTTCTTACAATTCTTAAACTTTTTGAAGCTAGAACAAAAGAGTGCGCAAATTAAACACTTTTATAAATGTAAGCGTGCTCGTTTTTCCAGCGTCTATGGAGCCAGAACCAAAACTTTGGCTCTGTTTTTATCAGTGAAGTGAGCCAGTCAGCCTGAGCCTGCGTCGCTTTTTGTATATCTGCAGCCTCATCTTCACTTTTTTCTACAACTATTTCGTCAAAGAGCATAAGTGTATAGTTTTCTTCATCATCTGTGCGTATGCTTACCGGAATGATAGCCGCATCAAATTTGCGCGCTAGATACGCAGGCGTAGAAGTTTGGCGGATACTTTTTCCCATAAACTCCACTTCCAAACCTTCTCTTTTGTTGATATTTGTATCGATGAGTATCCCGCAGGCTGTTTTGTTTTTGAGGAGTTTTATGAGAGGTTTTATTACATTAGTCTTTTCAAGATTGATGTTGCCAAAGTGTGCGCGAGACTCCAAAACCCAGGCTTCATACTCTGCGTTTTGCATCTTTTTATAAACAGCTCCCAGCGGTTCTATAAGTGCACTGATAGCAGCACCGCCGAGTTCCCATGAAGAGTAGTGTGTTGTGATGTAAATGACGGCACGCCCTTGTTTATGGACTTTTTGCACGGCTTCGATGTTTTGAATCGTAACTTTTTCTTGGAGTTCTCCGGCGCTCATGTGGCGTATTTCCATAAGATGAAGAAAGTTGAGTAAAAGATTTTTAAAACTGTAGCGCGTTATCTCATCTATCTCTGGTTCACACAAAGTACCATCAAAGGCAAAGTTGAGATTTTGTCTGACAATCTTACGGGATTTTGGAGAGAGGAGATAAGCCAGTTTGCCAAGAAATACAAAAAATGTTTTACGCCCCTTTTTTGGAAGTGCCATTAGGAGTTTTTCTAAAAGTAAAAAAAGTTTAAATCCCATTTGCCAAAAGCTCCCTTGCGTTTTTTACTATCTCTGCAACTTCTATATCTTTGAGTGAAAAATCATTTTTGTCTATCTTATTGAGGTTGACTTTAGAGGGAGATTTGATGCCCCTGTTTTTTGGTGTTTCATAGATCATACGCGTGGTAGTCGGTCCCAAAAGTGTGATAGATGGGATGTTCTGCGCCCATGCCATATGTGTAGGTCCCGTGTCATTTCCGATAAGCAGATCGACTTGCGATATAAAAGAGACAAGCTCAGGAAGTGAGAGTTTTGGGGCAAGCGTCGCATAGTCGCTGTGTGCAGCTATAAACGCAGCTTCTTCTTTTTCTGCTTCATTTCCCCATATAATCAGGGCATTTTCTTTGAGGCTATTGCAGAGTTCTACGACACGCTCTTTTGGATATTTTTTTGATTCCCATGAAGCTCCGATGACGATAGCGATATTTTTTTGCTCGTGGTTTAAGTTATATTGTTTTTGCACTTCAAAAAGAGGCTTTTTTGCCAAAATCATCGCATCATCTATCTCAAAACCAAGTGCGTCAGCAACTAAAAAACAGTTGCGTTTGATGACATTTTGGGTGTAAGGGATAGATGAACTTGTTTTGTAAAAAAGTGAGCTGAGTGCTTCTCTGGATGAGTTTTTGTCAAAACCGTGCGTATTTTTTCCGATAAGTCTTGCGACAATAGCAGACTTCAAAAGCCCTTGCATATCGATGATAATGTCAAATGAACCAAGTGAACGAAGATGGGATATGGTCTCTTGAAGCAAAGTGAGGCTTTTTTCTTTTTTGAGGTGCTTGAGGTTTATAGTGTGGACTTTATGCACAAGCGGATGTCCTTGCAAAAGTGGAGCAAATACCTCTTCAGTGATCCATTCTATCCCTGCATTTGGGTAGTTTGCATGAATAAATTGCAATACAAGTGCAGAGTTGACAATGTCGCCTAGAGCCGAAAGTCTGACAATGGCTATTTTATGCATATCTTTTTTCATAAGCGACATTATACTCAAGTAAACTTATTGTTATTTAGCCTTTGGTATAATCCCGCTACATTAAAACAAAGGTGTGTAAACTCCAATGGTCCCAGCAGATATTCAAGACTTTTCACTCGGTAGAACCAAAGCAAGAGCCTATTTTTGTTATCTCTTTTCTAAAAATATTCCCAACAGATTGCCATCTCTGACGCAAGAGATGATTATGCCTCGTCTTTTGAAGATCAAAGGCGATCTGGAAAACTGTGACGGTGTTTATCTTTTGGATAGCAAAGGCGTACAAATAACACCGACTTTTGCGGCACATAGACAGATAGACGAAGATGCAGGGAAAATCCGTGCAGATAGAGCCTATTATTATCGTGCGGTACGAGAAGGCAGATGTAGCATCACCGACCCCTATCCCTCTTTGATGACCGGTGAGCTTTGTGTGACGGCATCTCAACCTATTTACTGTGAAAATGGCAATCTCAAATATGTAGCCTGTTTGGATATGCCTTTTGATGAAGTTTTAAAAATCACCCATCTCAATACTTTTGACACTTTTTTCAATAAATTTTTTAAATACTCTTACGGTTTGTTTGCTCTAGCCCTTATCGCCGTGGCACTTCTCCTTTTTGTAACAGGGGTGCAGAGCTTTTTTGTCTATGAAATAAGTGTAGCCCATTTTGAAGCAAAAAATGTTTTTGAAGCAACTATTCTTATCACCTTGTCTTTGGCTATTTTTGACCTCTCCAAAACCCTCATCGAAGAGGAGATTATGGGTCGTTCCAAAGAGCATAATATCTCAGGACCACATAAAACGATGGTGAGATTTTTGGGTTCTATCATTATCGCTTTGTCCATTGAAGCGCTCATGCTGGTATTTAAATTTGCCATTACAGACCCGGAAAAACTTATGTATGCGATGTATATCGTCGGTGGAGTTGCAATGCTTCTTGTAGGCTTGGCGATTTATATCCGATTTACAAAATTAAAAATTGAAGATTAAAAATGATAGCAATAGTAGATTATAATATGGGAAATCTGGCGAGTGTAAAAAACGCTTTTGCCAAACTTGGAAAAGAGACGGTTGTAGAGAGTGATCCTGCAAAATTCAAAGAGTATGACAAGCTTATTTTGCCGGGAGTAGGGGCTTTTGGTGATGCGATGCAACACCTACATGAGCGCAATATGGTAGAAGCTATCAAAGAGTTTGCAGCGAGCAAAAAACCTATACTTGGTATTTGTTTGGGAATGCAGCTTCTTTTTGAGAGCAGTGAGGAGTTTGGGCACCATGAAGGTTTGGGACTTATCAAAGGAAGTGTCGTTGCGTTTGACGAAGCTGCGTTTAGTGAACCTTTGAAAGTGCCGCACATGGGCTGGAACAGGATGTTTACAAAGCCTCATCCACTTTTTCTAAACCTTGATGAAGAACATTATCTCTATTTCGTACATAGTTATCATGTTATCTGCGATAATAAAGCTGACATCATTGGCACGACAAATTATGGTTATGATTTTGCTTCAGCCGTGGCTCATGACAATATCATGGGTATCCAACCCCATCCTGAAAAAAGTCACAAAAACGGGCTTGCAATTTTAGAAAATTTTATCGGACTATGATTTTACGCTATCGGAAGTAATTCCGCTAGCTACGTTAACACTAGGTTTTCTTCGGCAGAAAGCCCACGCCACTTGTGGCTTTACTATTTAAAATAAGGAAGACTCATATGACTTTATACCCAGCAATAGATTTAAAAGACGGAAAAGCGGTAAGACTTACAAAGGGTCTCATGAACAGTGCTAAGATTTACTCAGATGAGCCGTGGACTCTTGTCAAAAAGTTTGAAGAGATGGGAGCTGAGTGGGTGCACTTGGTCGATCTTAACGGGGCTTTTGCCGGTGAACCTAAAAATCTTGAACAGATTATTAAGATACGTGAAAACTGTAAAGTAAAACTTGAACTCGGAGGCGGTATCCGTGACGAAGAGACTATCAAAAAGATGCTCTCTATCGGGATAGACCGAATTATTTTAGGTTCTATCGCAGTCAAAGATCCTGCATTTGTGCGCGAAATGGCCTCAAAATATCCTATTGCCGTGGGTATAGACGCGATAGACGGTTATGTCGCAGTTGAGGGATGGGGTGAAGTGAGCAATATGAAAGCAACAGATTTGGCTAAAGAGTTTGCAAACGCAGGCGTAGAAGCAATCATCTGCACGGATGTGGGCAAAGACGGTACTTTAAGCGGTGTTAATGTAGCGTTCACACTTGATATAGCAAGAGCAAGCGGGATCAGTACTATCGCTAGCGGCGGAGTAAAAGATGCGAGTGATATAGAAGCACTTATAGCCACGAGAGAGGTAGATGGTGTTATTATCGGCAAAGCCTACTATGAAGGTACGCTTGACTTGCCAAAGATGTTTAAACTGCTAAATTAATAGAAAAGCAAACAGATTTTTGCTATTATTGCCGGATAATTTTTAAATTTTTTATAAAGGATTTCACTTGAAATTACTTGTTGTTGATGATAGTTCTACGATGCGTCGTATAATCAAAAATACTTTAGCACGTTTAGGGTATATTGATGTTTTAGAGGGAGGTGACGGTCTCGAAGGGTGGGCAGCTTTAGATGCGAACCCTGATGTTGAGATGCTTATAACCGACTGGAATATGCCAGAGATGAATGGGCTTGAGCTTGTCAAAAAAGTTCGTGCAGATGCGCGTTTTAAAGACCTTCCTATTATTATGGTAACAACTGAAGGCGGAAAAGCCGAAGTTATCACAGCGCTCAAAGCAGGTGTAAATAACTATATAGTAAAACCTTTTACTCCACAGGTACTCAAAGAAAAACTTGCTGCAGTTATGGGAGTTTCAGAATAATGCAGGAGCATTATTTTGAGCTTGTCGTCAAAGTTTCATCACACCTTCCTCTTTACTCAGATTTTCTTATTGATACACTTCCTGTTGGTTTTGAAGAGACAGACGATGGTTTTATCATAAGAAGTGAAGATGAACTTGATACTATTGTGTGGGGTTTGGAACAGTTCACGGAAGCATTGCAAAAAGCCCTTGGACAAACGATAGAGCTTGAGTGTGTACAAACAAAACAAAACAGCAGCGACTGGGTGAGTATGTACCAGCAAAGTATAGAACCTTTGGCAATCGATGGTTTTTATATACATCCTACATGGAATGAGCCAGATCCGGATCTGATAAATATAGCTATTGATCCTGCTCTTGCATTTGGAACGGGACATCATCCTACCACGGCTTCTTCTCTTCGGGCAATCGGACGCTATGTAAAAGCAGGCGATACGCTGATAGATGTAGGATGCGGAAGCGGTATATTAGGCATTGCTGCGATGAAGCTTGGTGCGATAGTAGATGCGTGTGACACGGATATCGTATCGGTTGAAAACAGCATTGAAAACGCACAACTCAATGCACTGGAATTTTCCAAAATTTGGGAAGGCTCATGTAGTTTAAGTGAATCGACTTACAACATAGTCGTCGCAAATATCGTGGCAGACGTTTTGACATTTATAGCAAAAGACCTCAAAAAAGCACTCAAAGAAGATGGAATCTTAATTTTATCCGGGATACTTGATAAATATGAAAATAAGGTTTTAGCATTTTATAAAGATTGTGATATTGTTGAAAGAATTGCTCAGGATGAGTGGGTAACACTCGTTTTAAAAAGAAAATAGGAAAAATAAACCATGTCAAAAAAAGAACAAAATAGTAATGACAACAACTTTTTTAATAAAAATCCATTAATAACATTTGCCATTTTTTCTGTTGTTATAATTTTACTCTTTAAGGTTGTTGTCGGTGAAGGCGGATCTGTTGATGGTTCTGCTACTGGAGTCAATACAAAAACAAAGCAGATAAGTTATTCAGAGCTGAAAAATCTTGTTGCAGCAAAAGAGGTATCGAAGGTAGATATAGGTCAGACCTACATCAAAGCACTCTCTGCAGACGGTAGAACTCTTTATACTACACGAATCGTCAAAAACGACACAAAACTTACAGAAGAACTTGATAAACAAAATATCGACTATGAGGGTTTTAGCGAAACTAATTGGTTTACAGAGATGTTTGGATGGTTATTTCCATTTTTGATCATTATCGCAATCTGGATGTTTTTTGCAGGACGTATGCAAAAAAGTATGGGTGGCGGTATCCTCGGCATGGGGAACTCAAAAAAAATGGTCAACTCTGAAAAACCTAAAACAAAATTTGATGACGTTGCCGGTGTAGAAGAGGCAAAAGAAGAAGTGCAAGAGATAGTTGACTTCTTGAAATATCCTGCTCGTTATGTAGAAATAGGCGCAAAAATACCAAAAGGCGTACTTCTTGTAGGCTCTCCGGGAACAGGTAAAACACTCCTTGCAAAAGCGGTTGCAGGTGAAGCGGATGTTCCATTTTTCTCTGTAAGCGGCTCAAGTTTTATTGAGATGTTTGTGGGTGTAGGTGCAGCGCGTGTACGTGATCTTTTTGAACAGGCAAAAAAAGATGCCCCAAGTATCATCTTTATCGATGAGATAGACGCTATCGGTAAAAGTCGTGCAGCAGGCGCTATGATGGGTGGAAATGATGAGAGAGAACAGACTCTTAATCAGCTTTTAGCAGAGATGGACGGTTTTGGTACAGATATTCCTGTTATCGTTTTAGCAGCTACAAATAGACCTGAAATACTTGATCAGGCGCTCATGAGACCGGGTCGTTTTGATAGACAGGTTCTTGTTGATAAGCCTGACTTTGCGGGACGTGTAAAAATCCTCAAGGTACATATGCGTAATGTAAAAATGGATGATGATGTTGAGATCGAAGAGATAGCCCGTCTTACAGCCGGTCTTGCAGGAGCGGATCTTGCAAATGTTATCAACGAAGCAGCACTTTTGGCTGGAAGAAAAAGTCAAAAAACAGTCAAACAAAAAGATCTATTTGAAGCGGTTGAACGTGCTATAGCGGGACTTGCTAAAAAATCACGCCGCATCAATCCAAAAGAGAAAAAAATAGTAGCTTACCATGAAAGTGGCCATGCACTTTTGGCTGAGACAACTGTGGGTGCGAGAAAAGTATCAAAAGTTTCTATCGTTCCTCGTGGTTTAGCTGCTTTGGGCTATACCCTTAATAAACCAGAAGAAGATAAATTTATGATGCAACGTCATGAGATGTGGGCTGAAGTCGATGTTCTTCTTGGCGGTCGTGCGGCTGAGCAAGTTTTTATCGGTGAGATATCTACAGGTGCGGGCAACGACCTTGAACGCGCGACGGATATTATCAAATCTATGGTACAAACTTATGGTATGAGTGATGTAGCAGGTTTGATGGTTCTTGAAAAAAGCAGACACTCTTTCCTTGGCGGCGGTGGACAAGCAAGTAGAGAATACAGTGATAAGATGGCTGAGAGTATGGATGATTTTATCAAGACATCTCTTCATGAGCGATATGAAATCGTTGTGGCAAGACTTGAAGAGTATAGAGAGGCTATCGAAGAGATGGTGGCACTTTTATATAAAAAAGAAAATATTGAAGGTTCAGAGGTAAGAGAGATTATTCTCAACTTTGAAAAAGCGAACAATATCGACTCTAAAGTAACGCAAGACACAAGTCATATAGAAGATGAGCTCAAGCAGGATGCTACTATGTCTCCTAACAAAGAGACAAATAAAGCTCCAGTAGATGAAGATAGAGAGCAAGAAGATGAGAAGTAATCTTTTACCGGTTTTAAGACAGGGTTGGGGCTATATCGGCTGGGCATTTGGGCTTTTTATTCTTTTTGCTTTATTTGACTACACTATATTAGAGTTTTTATCTTTTGTAGCTTTTGTTGCGTTTATTTATATGTATAGAAATCCAGAACGAGAGTTGCCTTTGTTTCAAAATTCAAGTGTTACAAGTCCTGTGGATGGGACTGTTGTCTCCATCGAAGAGCTTGATGATCTTGAATATGGATACAAAGTAGAGGTAGAAAGTGATTTTTCAGATGTAGCAGTTTTACGTGTGCCGATGAGTGGTTCTTTACTTTTTGCTACGCATCAAAATGGTACACGTCTTGCAAAAAATTCTCCTTTGTTTACAAAAACAAATGAAAACGCAGTCCTTATTTTTGAAAACAGAGATGCAAACAAAGTCAAAGTTGTGCATCGATGTAAACAAAGTTTTGATGGGATTCATATAGATATTATTACAGCGCAACATCTCGCCCAATCTTACAGATATGGCTCGATGATTCACGGTATAACTACGATTTATCTACCGAGAAACTTTAGACTTAGTATCAATGTCTCCAATGAACTTATAGGTTCTGAAACTTTGATAGGGTATTTTTCATAAGCTATGAAAAATCCCCCTCCAAACCTCTTTTACATACTGCCTAACTTTTTTACTGCTGCTTCTATTTTCTCCGGTACGTTTAGTATGATCAATGCTATCAACGGTGACTTTACAGAAGCTGCTTGGCTGATTATGCTTGCGCTGATCTTTGATGGTCTCGATGGAAGAGTCGCAAGACTTACAAATACCTGTTCAAAGTTCGGGATAGAGTTTGATTCTCTTGCAGATATCGTTGCGTTTGGCGTTGCTCCTGCTCTGCTTATCTATCTTTTTGTAGGGCATGATTATGGAAGATTTGGTATAGTCGTTTCTGCGTTATTTGTGATGTTTGGAGCTATTAGACTTGCAAGATTTAATGTGATGACTTCTCATAGTGAGCCTTCGGTATTTATTGGGATTCCTATTCCAACGGCGGCTGTCTCTATCTCTTTACTTGTATTGCTTTTTGAAGAGTACAATCTCAAAGTAGAGTTTGGCTCATGGATATTGGTCTTTGCAATAGTGGTTTCGTTGTTGATGGTGAGTAATATCCGTTATCCAAGTTTTAAGAAGATGGACTTTACGCCAAAACATATGATGAAACTTTTTGTGCTCATCCTCTCACTCTCTTTGCTGATTTTTATGTTTCCGGTTGAGGGTTTTACACTGGTATTTGTTTTTTATATTTTGTATGGACCGCTGCGGGTTATCGGACTTTTTGCGAAGTTTTTACTCAAGAAGAAGTAGGACTTTTCTCTTCTTTCTCTTTCTCTATGCTTTGTTTTTCAAACAAAAGTTTATCCAGGTCTATCTCAAAGTTAAAATACTCTGACACAAAACCATTGTCTCCCACTTTGGAGAACTGTATAGCCGCACCTTCACTATTTTGTACTTGAAGATAGAGAAGTCCCAGCGCATAACGACTCTCTACGAAATTCGTATCTTTCATCTTAGAGAGTTCAAGAAGTGCGATAGCATTTTCATGGTGACCCGCTGCGGTAGAAGCTACGGCACCCAAGAAGAGTGTCAGTGCATCACGTACTTTTTGCTCGTCAATGAGATAGTTGTAAAGTGTAAATGACTCTTCATAAGCCTTATCATAGAGTGATGCCAAAGCAAGTGCACTTGTGATTTCTTGCGTATTTGCATCCGTAGAAGCCAATGTTTTTTTGAGTTCTTCACGAAGGAAATAGAGTTTACCCGTAAAAAGATGTTGTTGGATATACAGATAGCGCGTTATGTAGGGTCCAAAATGCAAATCATCAAAGTGAAATTTTTGTTCTTTGAGGTAGTTAAGTGATTTACTTGCATACTCTTTTGGTTTGAGATCTCCAAAGTGAGCATCAATATAAATCATGTGAGGCAAGATATCACTAGGCAGAAGCAGACTAAGTTTATCTGCTGAGCTTTGTGCTTTATCTACTTTGTTGATACCAAGTCCGATGATGACATCCATAGCCAGATATAGGGGCTGCTGTTCATAGTTGCGGTCGAGCCATTCGATTGCTGAAATCATATTATTGTCAGATATATGCAAAAGATTGATATAGAGGTCTATCTCCTCATTTTGCGTTTCGTTCATAACAGAGTCTTTCACGATTGATGCAAGTTTGGTGCTATCTTTGCCTATAAGTTGGCTTGTCATGATTGCAAAGATACCTGAGAGATAGTTTTTTGCATCAAGATGATATGAGCGCAAGAAGTGCTCATTAGCTTTTACCATATCACCGAGTTGCGTATAGGTGAGTGCTAGGTTATAGTGCAGTATAGAGTGTTTAGGCTGGATTTTTAGAAGCTCTTGCAACTCTTCATTTGCTTCGCGTATCTTAAACGCAAGGGCTTTTTTGATTGCTTTTGCGATACCATAGTTTACATTTGAAGAAGAGGCACTTTTTTGTAAGTATTCTTTCGCTTCACCCATATTGTCTATAAAGATGTTTGCAGTTCCTTTGCGAATATAGCTGATAGTTTGGTTTGCGTTAAAGACCTTGTAAGGAGAAAAATAGAAGAGTTTTTGATAGATTATTGACTTTGAGTTTTCTATCTTTTCTCTATAGTGCACCTGCGCTTTTTCGGGTTCAAAAAGAGCTTCTTTGAGTCTTACTTTGATAGGATAGTGTAAATAAGCTTCTTCAGGAAACATATCTACGGCATTTTTTATATCTTGACCGCCACTACTAATCTTGCCTGCTTTGAGTTTTACAAGTCCTTGTGCGAGTTGTGACTTTACGGGTTCGATATTTTTTACTATAGACTCTTTAAAGTGACTGATAGCAAGCGGATAATCTCCGATTCTTGCGTATAAAAGTCCTATACTGAAATCATCAAGATAATCAAAATCCTGCTCCATTGTTTCGATGGCTTCATAATCATTGCCAAAAAGGGCATTTATTTTTGCGAGAAGGTGCTTTTGTGTATTTGGATATTCATTTGATGTGGTATTTTTAAGAGCCGCAAGTGCTTCAAGATAGTTTTGATTGTAGTAGTTTATCAGGGCATAATAGTAAGAATAAAGAGGAGAGTCCTGTTCAAAAGGAAGATAGGCGTATGCAAGATCGATGTAATATCTGAACTTCTCAGGATTTTGTAGATGCAAAGAACATACGGCTGCGTTTATAGCGCTGACACATCTTTTTTCATCGTTTTGTATTGCTTTGGAAAATGTATCAAGTGCCTGTTCGTATTGTTTGTCTTTGAGTTGCGCTACACCTAGATTGTATTGGGATATGGCTTCACTGTAAAGTGCTATTTTTTCATACAAAAAGAGGGCTTCATTTTTGGACCCGTTTGAATAGAGATAGTTAGCTTTGGCAATCATGTTTTCGAGTTGGCTTGGTTCTATCGGTACTGTGTTGTTTTGGTCAAGTTTTTCTTCTATAGTATTCATAGAAAGAAGGTTTTCATCGGGAGACTTTTTAAATACAAGTAGCAATACGATAACTATAACAAGGATCAGTGCGATAGCAGAAGCACTTATGATGATGATTTTTTTCTTTTTGGCATCCGAATCAGAAGATAGATCGGCAGCTGCGTTTAGTGGTGTCTCGGCTGAAACATCCGTAAACGCAGCCGCCTCCTTATCTTCAATAATGATGATATCTTCTATCAGTTCTGCCATTCTCTACCTTATGCTTCTACTTAGAACAATATTTAAGCAAGAAAGATACCATTGTTTTTATAAATATAGCTAATAAGTAAGAGAACTTTTCAAATTGAAAAAAGCTAAGCAAGACTTTTTTATTGATTTAAGTCAATAACTTGCACTTTTTCATGCTATATACTTGTAAAAAATAGGAATTGACATGCAAAATATCAGTATAAAAGTAAGATTAATGGTACTGGTTCTGGTGCCAATATTGGTTATTTTAGCACTTTCAGTAGGCAGAATTTTTTACGATGTCGGCATAAAAGAGAATCTTGAAACTACAAAACATCGTATTCAAGAGGTATATAATATTACTAGATAAAAATATCTGAGTTATCGAAAATTTAGCTAATAAAAAGTGAGTAAACTATAGATAATAATTGTGTATAAGGTTAATATATTAAACTAGTTGATAGATATTGTCTGAAGGAGTTTGTCATGAGAAAAAAACTCAGTAGATATTTTAATATATATGTAGTAATCTGGTTTATAGGAGTGTTTTCAATTTTATATCTTCTCTCTTTTGCATTTATACTCAATGATGTTGCCGGTGGTTCAAGTAGAGAAATGAAAAAAATATATTGTACAGAAAACCCCGAGGAGTGTAATGTATCTATTAAGAAAGAGAGAACGCAAGAGAAATAGCTACCAACTCTAAAAAACTAGCTTGCTACGCTTTGCTTGCTAAAACAAAGCCTTGCAATTGTCATGTTATGAAAAAAATGGGAGTTAATAGGCAGTTGCATCTACCTCTTTGTAGTATTTACATCCCCAAATAAGGTTTTAAAACCTCAGGAATAGTGATACTTCCATCTTCTTGCTGGTTGTTTTCCATAATAGCGACAAGTGTACGGCCAACAGCCAAAGAAGAGCCGTTGAGTGTGTGGACTAGGGTGTTTTCTTTGCCGTCTTTGAAACGGATCTTCGCGCGTCTTGCTTGGAAGTCTCTTGTATTACTTACAGAAGATATCTCACGGTAGGTCGCTTGTCCCGGTAACCACACTTCTAGGTCGATAGTTTTTGCTGCTCCAAAACCCAAATCCCCGGTACAAAGAGTAACAAGGCGGTGTGGAAGTTCTAGTGCTGTTAAAAGATCAGACGCACATGCGACCATCTCTTCAAATATCTTGTCGCTCTCATCTGGTTTTGCAAGTGCGACAAGTTCTACTTTGTGAAATTGGTGCTGACGAATCATCCCTCTTGTGTCACGACCTGCAGCACCTGCTTCTTTTCTAAAACATGAAGTATAGGCTGTCATTTTTTTAGGAAGCTCATCTGCTGCGAGTATCTCATCTTGATAGAGATTTGTCACAGGGACTTCCGCTGTAGGGATGAGAAAAAGTTCTTGACCTTCGACTTTATAAAGATCATCTTCAAACTTTGGAAGCTGACCTGTTCCCTCAAGTGCCCCGCGGTTTACGAGTGCAGGAACACTGACCTCTTCAAAGCCGCGTTTTGCGTTGAAGTTTAGCATAAAGTTTATCAGTGCGCGTTCGAGTTTCGCACCCATGCCAAATGAGACGCTAAAACGACTCGTAGCAAGTTTGACACCGCGTTCAAAGTCTATCCAACCGTTTTGTTCGGCAAGTTCCCAATGCTCTTTTGGTGTAAAGCTAAACTCTCTTGGAGTAAGCACTTTTTTGATCTCTATATTGTCATTTTCATCTGCACCGTCTGGAACATCATCATCAGGGATATTTGGGATAGACATAGCGATAGACTCAAGTGTTTCTTGCGCTACTCTTTGTGTCTCAAGTGCTTGCGTGATGTTGATTTTGTTTGCATCGACTTTTGCTTTGAGTTCAGTGACATCTTTTTTCTCACGCATAAGTTGACCAAACTCTTTACTCATTGCGTTTTGGTCTGCTTGTAGGCTTTCATAGGCAGTTTTTGCTGCTTTAAGTTCTTCATTTTTTTTCTTGAGCGCTTCTATAAGTGTGTTGTCCACACCCTTTCTCATGAGTTTTGCGCTCATGACATCAAAATCTTTTTGGAGTAGTTTTAAATCAATCATTTTTTTCCTTGCTTATAATAATATATCTTTTGCTATTTGAAACTGGTTCGCCGTCATAAGATGAATCTTTGGATGATGGGCTTTGAGTGAATCAAAGAGGTTTTTGCTGAGTTCAAAACCGACTTTGTACTCTTCTTCTGCACCTTTGTCATGAGCGTTTCTAAGTGCTTCTATCCAATAATTTGGCACATTTATCCCCGGTACATGAGCTGAGAGAAATTGTGCGGTACGAAGTTTGGTGATGGGAAAAACTCCCAAAATAAGTTCTGCGCTTTTGTTTTCACTACTGACTTCTTTGTTCGCGAGTTCTTTGAGTTCGATAAGCTGCTTCGCCCCTTCGAGATCATACACAGGTTGTGTGATGATGCCGATTGCTCCGTGTTTTATCTTTTTTTGCATCTTTTTTTGCAGAGTTTTTGGATTTTTGGCATAGGAGTTGATGACGGCAAATGGATAAATATGCTCAGGCGCAAACGCAAATGGTTTGCCTGCATAGTTCATGCCTGAGTTAAACGCAGAGATGATATCAAGTAACAAAGAGCTATCTCCCTCAAAAACACCTTTGGCATGAGGCTGATCGGACAAAGTGGCAGGATCTCCCGTAAGTGCCAATATAGCGCGAATATCGACTTCGTTAGCTCCAAGCAAATCAGATTGCAAAGCAATTTTGTTGCGATCACGCATGCTCATGGTAGCAATAACGGGTTTATTAAATCTCTCTTGAAGCATCTTCGCAGCAAAAAGAGCATTGTATTTGAGTTTGGCTAGAGGATTGTCTGTTGTTGAGAAACCATCAACTAGTTTGTCAAGTCCCAGCTCTTGTATCTTATCTATGATAGGCGCAAACTGCGGAGAATGCCCCGGAGTTGTCTCTAGGGTGATATATGTGCCATTTTGCAGTTTATCTATGAGTGTATCAAACAAAAAAAATCCTAATTCGCTATAATTGCGACATTATAACTAAGAGAGAAAAAATATATGCTAAAACTAGCCGTTTTTGATTTTGATTCAACGCTTATGGATGGGGAAACTATCGATTTTTTTGCAGAAGAACTCGGGCTTGGCAAAGAAGTCGCGTACATCACCGAAGAAGCAATGAGCGGAAGACTTGACTTTTTTGAGTCACTGCAAAAAAGAGTGGGACTATTAAAAGGTCTGGACTATTCTATAGTAGAAAAAATTAGCCAAAACCTTCCTTATATGCCGGGTGCAAAAGAGACGATAAGCGAACTCAAAAAACGCGGTATCAAAGTTGTATGTTTTAGCGGCGGTTTTAGAAGTGCTACGGGCTACGCGAAAAATATCCTCGGCTATGATGCGGATTTTTCAAATGTCTTGCATCAAAAAGATGGCAAACTTACAGGTCTTGTCGGTGGAGATATGATGTTTAACTTCTCCAAGGGCGATATGCTGACGCGACTGCAAAATATTCTTGGTATAAGTGAAGAAGAGACTTTGGTCTGCGGAGATGGAGCAAATGATTTGTCAATGTTCGCTCATGCAGGAACACGTGTTGCGTTTTGCGCAAGAGAAATACTAAGAAAAGAGGCAAATATCGTGATTGAGACGAAAGATTTGACACAGATTTTAGCAAAGATAGAAGGATAAAAATGTTAGAAAGTACAGTTTGGAGACAATACCACAGTGAAAACAACTTCAGAGAAAAATTGGCAGAGTTTTCCCATATAGAAATAGGTGAGATCGTTGCAAACGATAAAGATCTCTACAACATCCTCAAAGCAAAACTTACAAAAAAAGAGCTCAAGCTTTTTGCTATGGACAGCGCAAATGTGAGTGATGCAGAGATGATGGCTGCGTTTTCATATGATGCAGAAGCACTCAAAGAAGCAAAATACAAAGTATATAAAAAACTCAAACAAGACAAAATGCGTGCGAGTCTTAAAGCTGTAAAGTTTGATGAAGTAGAGTAAACAAAAAAATTGTGAATTATTCTCCAAAAAGATAAATATTTTTTGGCAGAATATAAGATTAATCTATAATTTATCAAATAGCTTGTACACTATCACAGATTTATCACAGAGGAAAAGATATGAAAAAAACAACTTCGTTATTATTAGCTGCAATGGTTGCAGGCTCTTTATTTGCGACAAACGCAATGGCGGATGCTAAAGCGGGTCAAAAATACTACCTTAAAAAGTTAAAAGATTGTAAAAAAGACGGTATAGCTAACGGTGGAAACTTCGCAACTAAACATGATCGTGACACATGGGCTGAGAAAAAAGAAAGTGGTGAACTTATAGACGCATGGAAAGAGATTTGTCCTTCAGGCGCTAGTAAAATTGACAAAATGAAACCAAATGATGTCACTGACCTTTATGACTTCTGCTGGCAATATGCTTCAGATGGTGATGTTCCATCTTGTGGTTAATCCCTCAAAACTAAGAGTTTAAGCTTAGCTTGAACTCTTTACTTCTTCGCAACTATCTTAAACGTAACTCTTCTAGACTTTTCAAAATCTTCGCCACTTTCAAATAGTACCTTTTTAGAAAAACTAAAACCGCTGCCTACAAGTATTTTGCTCAGCCATTTTTGTGTTGCTGCGTTTTGTTTTGTAAAAAGATAGGAGAGTACAGAGTAAGAGCGCTCCATAGAGAGTTTCTCATTGTTGAGGTACTGCTGCGTAAAATCAACGCCACCCCATTCGCTTGATGTATGCCCGTTTACTTCGAGTGCTTCTATAGATTTTTTGTGAGTATCAAGAAATTTTATAAGTTTCATTCCAAAACTGCTCATGAAAGTTTTTTGAGCTTCTGTGAGTTTATATTCTGCTACTTTAAAATATAAAGACGGATCGATAAGTTCGATTGTAAGGTCACTTTTTATCGTTAAAATATTTTTATCTATTTCATCCGCAAAAGTTTTTTTCAGAGCTGCAAAAAGTGTCTCACTATTTGATGAAATCTGTGCCATGCTCCCATCTTTGTTGAGTTTGGCTATCCACATATTTGATTCTTGGGAATTGTCATAAGTATATGCACCCGCAACGGCTACCTGCGAGTTGTGGAGTATTTTCAGTGCGTTAAAACTTTCATAGTTTTTTGTACCGTAGTGCTCTTGCGTTTTCATATTGAGATTTGCATCTAAGAGCATCATGAGCGCATCGGTATTTTGTTTGTCACGAACATATCCGACACCCATAAGAGAAAAGTCCGAAAACTCAGCTATATCTTTGAGAGCACTTGCGTAAGTCGTAGTTATTGTTTTATCTAAAAGAATGTTTTTCTCAAGATCAAATTTGATAAGACGGATTTGTTCTTTTTTTGTTGTGTCATTTTGCGTGAGTGAGAGTAAAAAGTTTGTGTCTCTTAGCTGGATAAGCTTGTAGGGTTTGAGTGGGAGTGGAGAGTTATACTCTTTGAGCCATATTTTTTCTCCATTTTCACTCAAGCGCATCAAAAGAAGCGTATTGTCTGCACCATTGGCACTTGTCCCTACGATGACGAGTGAACCGTCATTTGCTTCGACTGCACTGATGCCTTTATCATCATTTTTAGTGCCATATTTATTACTCCAGAGTATCTCACCCTCTTTAGATAGCCTTGTTAGAGATATATCGCCAAGACCGAGTCCGCTTGCAAAAAGCGGATCGCTTGCATCTCTGGAAGTGGTTGAAGAACCGATTGCGAGAGCACCTCCGTCTTTTAGTGCGATGAGTTTACTCATTGTGTCATTGAATTTTGTTCCAAATGTCTTGGTGAAGACAATATTTGCATTAGCATCGAGTTTTATAAATAAGAATGAACCCTCAAGTGTGTGACCGCCTACAAAATAACCATTATCGGGTCTCTTGAGTACAGAGACGGCTTCATTACACAAAGATAAAGCTGCGGCTTTTGAGAGAACTATATCACCATCCGTACCGATTTTGACAAAGTGCATTTGTGTGCCTTGCCCGCCAGAGAGACTTGCCAGATATTCAAAAGGATCTGTATATTCTTGCGTTTCTTGAGAGCTTGTAGATACGAAGTTTTGAGAAAAGCCTACAGCACTGATACTTCTATCATAATCTTCAGTGATGTCGTAAAGTGCATCGCTAAAAGGTTTGTCGATAATAATGGAAAAGCCCATATTTTTTGCAAAGAGATCAGTTAATAGGAGTAAAGAGAAAAATAGTTTTTTCATTGGCATACTTTTTATTTTTTTAGCAGCAAGAAATATTCCTAAAAATAGACAAATTAATATTGACTATGCTAAAGTATATTTTTATGTAAAAAAATTCATATTTAGAGTGAGATTGTTTGATATTTCGGGCATTTATAGATAAATTTACTTTTTTCTTTTGGCTTATTTTTTTGGTTGTAAATGTTCCAATCTATGTCTTTGGTAGTATCTATTTTCAAGAGATACTCAAAAAATCCGAACAAGAAAAAATCACACTTATGATGACTACTTTAGCTCCTGCAATAGCCTTTAACATCTCTTTTGATCAAGAAAATCAACTGAGTGAGATTTTAAACGGCATACTCAAATACGAGGATATACAGAAAATAGAGTTGGATTCTTTAGCTCATAAAAAGAATTTATCAAAACAAACCGATCCAACTCTTGAGCTTTTTCAATATGAACATTCCATTATCGATCCCTTTGAAAAAATAGAGATAGCCAAAATCACTCTTTACTATTCAAATACAAATTTGAAAAATATTACGCAGCAGATTTTCATAACAATCTTTTTTATCTTTATTTTTGCCTTGATTGTTTTTGCCATCATATTTTATTCAATTCGTACAGACTTAAATGCTCTCAAAACTATCGCGAATGCCATGAAAGAGTACTCTGTTACAAAAAAAATGCAACCCATTTTACTTGAGTGTAAAAGCGAAGAGATCAATACTATTGCTAATGTTACAAACCAGATGATTGACAGTATCTCACACTATCTTATGCAGCTTAAATCTTTTAATAATGAACTTCAGGAACAAATAGAAGACGAAATTCTTAAGCAACAACAACAAGAGCGGCTCATGATACATCAGTCTCGTCAAGCGGCTATGGGTGAGATGCTTGAGTCTATAGCGCACCAGTGGAGACAGCCTCTAAACATCATCGGTTTGGCAACAGCAAATATAGAAACGGAATATAAATTGGGTGTTTTAAATGAAAAGAAGTTTGATGAGAAGATGGAGATTGTCTCGCTAAACTTGCAGCATATGTCCAATACTATTGATGATTTTCGTAATTTTCTCAATCCTGAACGAAAGTTGGAGCGCTTTCATCCGTACAAAAGCATTGGAGAGATTCTCAATATCCTTGATGCACAGTTTAGCAACAGTAACATTCGCTTTAAGCTTATAGAAGAGTCAAACGTTACTTTTTATGGCGTTGAAAACGAGCTTAAGCAGGTGATGTTTATTTTGCTCAGCAATGCAAAAGATGCAATTATGTTGCAAATACAAAAACAGAAGATCTCTCAGGGCTTGATTACAATTACTATCAAAGAGCAAAGCGCTGAGGGAATTATTGAAGTATGTGACAATGGCGGCGGTGTAGAAGAGAGTATTGTAAATACTATATTTGATCCTTATGTTACCACCAAGTCAAACGCAAACGGGACGGGTATTGGGCTTTATATTGCAAAAAATATTATTGAATCAAGAATGAAAGGGAGTCTGCGCGTTCAAAACACTCAAGAAGGAAGCTGTTTTATAATCAGGATTTCATTAGAAAATTTAGACAAAAAGGAGAATGAAGTTTTATGAAAAAAATAGTATTAATACTTATAACGGCCTGTCTGCTTTTTGCTCATGATGATACTTTGGATTTGCTCGAAGATCTGCAAGATGCCTCTGAAATTGCTACACGTACAAAGCTTAATATGAATAAAACGCCATCTGTAGTTTCAGTGCTTCATGCTGAAGAGCTGAAAAAACTAGGAATGACAAATCTTTATGAGGCACTTGAGAGTGTACCGGGTATAGAGATATCTATGGGTGCTGCGGGAGCAAAACAGATCAATATGCGAGGTAATAAATCAATCCTCAGAGATAAGATAAAGCTCATGATAAACGGTATCAGTGTTAACAGTGAACTTGCGGGAACTAGTTATTTTTATTTGGATATGCCTTTGGAATTAATTGAGCGCATAGAGATTGTACGCGGTCCGGCATCAGTACTTTATGGTTCTTTTGCTCATATAGGTGTTATCAATGTTATTACAAAAAGCGCAACAAATGAAAAGGGTCTGTTTTTTACGAAGATGAGTTCAAAAAACTTCAAGGAGGCCGGTTTCACACAAAATCTTCATACAGAAAATATGAAGATAGCGCTTGATGGTTTTTTCCAGGACAACAAGTCTAGTCGAAGTTACGGTTCGTATCAAGATGAACCTTATGGTTTCATGGCTGGAAAAGAGTTTACTTCCTATGAAAACTTTACAAATAACTCTTTAGGCCTTAATATCTCTTATGGAGAAGATATTTCACTTCAGGCAAGATGGCTCAAAGTTGATACACAAAACTTTTTTGGCTATGGAAGCTGGCCCATAAATAAAGATCCAAAAAGCCTACAAACGACATCATTTGTAAGCGAATTTCTCTACGCACCAAAACTCTCAAGAGATATTTCGATGGATTTGAAAGTCGGATATAAGCAGTATGAATATGAAGGGGATGCCAGATATGTGCCGTACTCTTTACTTCCAACACCTCCAACCCCGCCTTATGACCTTATCGGAGGCGGATACTATAAAGAGCAGGCAATCTATACAGACGCTGCGTTTAAGTACGCTGTTGCCAATCATAAAATTCTTTTTGGCACCTCACTTTCTTATGCCAAAGTAGCTGATACATATTATTTTATCAACAATCCGGCTCTTGACGAGACGCTCATCATCCCTGTAGAAAACATCAAACAAGATATTTCAAGAGAACAATACGCTTTGTATCTCAATGACATCTACTCTATCTCAGATGTTTGGACACTCAATCTTGGAGGCCGCTACGACTATTATAGTGATGCTGATGCGAGCTTCGTTCCTAAAATAGCCCTGCTGTATAACTATGATGAGTTACAGAGCTATAAGCTCATCTATCAACGCTCTTTTAGAGTACCTGCTTGGGTAGAACTTTATGGAGAAGATAGACCTTATTTTGGTGATCCGTCTCTGAGCTCAGAGACGATTGATACTATGGAGCTTGCATATCGTTATCAGCCAAAACTTGATAATTGGCTCACACTTAATCTTTTTTACTCAGAGATGCAGGGCTTTATCAATCGTGACGCTGCGTTTTATTTTTTTAACGATGAAGATATTTATTCGTATGGAGCAGAATTTGAGGCAAGAACTACCTTCAACACTATAACACTTCAAGGAAATTACAGTTATATTCACATAGAAGATGAGGCGGGAAGAGCACTTCCTTTTGTTGCTACACATTTAGCCAATCTTATGCTCTCTAAAAAAATCGATAGAAACTGGAATACAGGCGGAAGATTAAGATATGTCGGAGAAAAAAAGAGAGAACTCACAGATACAAGAGAAGATATGGAGGCTTATGTTACGTATGATCACTCTCTGACATATAATTATAATGCTTTTACTTTTGGTGCATCTGTTAAAAATCTCTTTGACAAAGATGTTGCGTTTCCTTCACAATTTGGAACTTCTGCAACCGCAGGAACATATCTAGAAGATTTTCCTCGTGATGGGCGAACATTTTGGCTCTCTTTAGAGTGGAGAATGCCTTGACACAAAGAGTCTTCTTTTTTCTTTTGACTCTCTTTACTCTTCTTAATGCAAAAGAGTATGATGCTACCGTTATGGATATTGAGGCAAAACTCTTTCCAAAAATAGCAATTCTTGAAGAGAATATAGCAAACAATCCTTCGCCATATCTGAGTATTATTATTGTATATAAAGAGCCAGATTACGATGCCGCGCAAAATTTCAAACAAAAGATAGAGTCCACTTATCCGGATAAAATACGTAAAAAAAAGGTGATTGTTGGTTTGGCGCAGTTTGAATCTTTAGAGATTGCAAATATGGATGCACTTCTGGTACTCTCTCATGAGCCAGATGAGCTTGAGAGGATTGCACTTTGGGCGAATAAAAATAAAATAGTAACTTTTGCTTATGAACCAGCATTTTTGGAATATGGTTTCGTTGCCTCGATCTACATCGGTAAAACTACAAAGCCTTATCTTAATAGCCAGACAATCAAAAAGTATAATTTTATTTTTGATTCATATCTTCTTCAGCTTTCAAAATTTAATTAGTAGAGTTTTTTATGTGATGTAAGTCCCCAGAAAGGGAACTTAGAGAACTATTTTAAGTTCTCGAAAGGTGCAGTTACAACAGCTTTACGAGTTACTGTGTATGGAATAAGTGCCGCAGCACGAGCTCTTTTGATTACGATAGTAATCATGTCTTGGTGACGTTTACAGTTACCTGTTAAACGACGTGGCATAATTTTATATCTTTCTGAAAGAGAGAAACGTAACGCTCCTACATCTTTATAATCCATGAAGTCAACTTTTGCTTCACAGTACTTACAAAATCTTTTTTTGTATTTTCTTTTTTCTGACATGGTATTTCCTTTTGTTATCTATTTCTAAAATGGAATTTCATCTTCGTCTATGTCAATAGTAGGAATATCATTGCTACTTGGCATTTGACGACTCTGTTCTCTAGCTTTGTTATAGCTAGGCTGTTGTTGTGGTTGTTGATAACTTTGCGCTCTTCCTTGTTGCGGTGCATAAGAGTCTTGTCCATAATCCTGAGAAGGTGCGGGCATACTGTTATTATAGCCGCCGCCTTGGCTTGCGCCTTGGTTGTCACCTTTAGAATCAAGCATTTGCATCGTTTCAACTACAACTGAATGCTTTGAACGCTTTTGCCCATTTTGGTCAACCCATTGATCAAAACTAAGTCTTCCTTCTACGAGGATTTTACTCCCTTTACGAAGATATTGATTGGCAATCTCTGCACTTCTTGCAAAAAATGTAATATCAACGAAACAGACTTCTTCTTTTTTCTCACCATTGCTAGTGAATTTACGGCTTGTGGCAAGACCTGTGCTTGCTATACCCATTCCGCCTTGAGAGTATCTGAGTTCGATGTCGCGCGTTAAGTTTCCAACTAATATGACTTTATTAAACATGGGTTTTCCTTAATGTTTAGCGTTTGCTATTACTCTGCTGCTGCTTCTGCTTCTACAGCTACTTCTGCAACTGTTTCTTCTGCCGCTACTTCAGTTTCTGCTTTTGGAGCAGTTGTCCCTTTTTTAGCTTTTTCAACAAGCTTAGTCCAAGCTGCGATTTCGCGGTTTGTATCGTATTTGATAGTTACGAAACGAAGTAGTTCTTCGTTGATACGGAAACGTCTTTCGATTTCAGAGATTGCTGCTGGAGCAATTGTATAATAAATAACATGGAAATATCCACGCTCATTTTTGTTAATAGGGTATGCTAATTTTCTCATTCCCATTGCGTCTGTAGTTGCGATTTCGCCACCGTTTGAAGTAATAACTTCTTCGATAGCAGCAAGGCTACTTTGAATTTCTTCTGCTGTAAGTGTAGGTTTTACGATTACTAAGTTTTCGTAGTGTCTCATAGAGTATGATCTCCTTTTGGTATTTGCCTGTAGTGGCACTTGTTTCCCTTTCGGATTTAAATATATCTTTATTTCAAAGATACAAAGAGAAAGGAACGCGGAATTATATAGAGTTTAAGCTTAAAATAAGCAAATAAGAGAGGTGTTTTGACTGATAAACTTGATTTTTTGATGACAAAATGCAAAGAAATACTCACCTTTTTGTTTTAGTAGGGTATAGTTTTGAAAAATCAAAAAAAAGTTTAAAATATGCCAAAAAGAAAAAAAAACAAAGCCAATCCCCAATCAAATTTTCTCACAGCTGTAGCATGGATGCTGGCGATTATCGCCTTGATACTCAGCGCACTCGTCGGAGGATATTATTTTGGTTATGAAAACGCAAAAGAGGATTTTGCCAAACAAGAAAATATAGAAAAACAAAAGAAAGTAGCTTATCTCAAAAAACTTGAAGAAGAAACAAAGAAGCAAGAAGCAAAAAGTGTGAATGAAAAACTAAAAGATGTACTCAAAAAAGAAGAAGGGCAAAAAGAAGAAACAATCGAAGCAGAGCCCTCTAAAGTCGAAGTATCCAAACCCCTAGTCAAAGGAGAAAGTGTTAATTACACTTCTGCCTCACATGAAATAGATGATGAAAAACTTGATACGGAAGCCCCTGAAAAAAGAGAGATAAAAAGAACTTCTGCAAAACCAAAAGTTGCTATTATCATTGATGATGTCAGTACGCCTGCGCATGTCAAAGCGATCAAAAACCTTTCTATGCCTATAACGATGTCTTTTTTACCTCCAAGCCAAGGACGTGCACAGTCTGCAAAACTAGCAGCGAATGAGGATCTTTATATGGTGCATCTCCCTATGGAAGCACAAACCTTTAGTGCAGAAGAACCTGCTACATTGAGAATAAATGATTCTCAAGAAAAAATCTCTTCGCGTATTGCAGAGATAAAATCACTCTTCCCAAAAGTGCACTATATCAACAACCACACAGGGAGCAAATTTACCTCGGATGAAGCGGCTATGAAAAGATTGGTGCAGGCACTTCAAGCAGAAGGAATCAGTTTTGTAGATAGCAGGACAACGGGCACGACAAAGGCGCCTAAAGTGATGAAAAGTTTTGGACTAAACTACATAGCAAGAGATGTTTTTTTGGATCATCATATGGATAAGGCTTTTATCCATAAACAGATAAAAAAGGTCGTGGAAATAGCTAAAAAACACGGAAGCGCAGTGGCTATAGGGCATCCTCACGCAAATACGCTGTTGACTCTTCAAGAATCGAAAAAGCTTTTTGAAGATGTCGAACTGGTCTATATCAATAAGATTGATTGATATTTATGCATAAACTTGACTCTATGCCGGAAACTTTGCAACTTCTGAAAAATTGTCCAAAAGAGCTTTTTTATCTTGGAGATAATACCCTGTTAGATAGAAAAAAAATCTCTATAGTCGGCAGTAGAAAACCAACAAAATATTCTCGTCAGATGACTCAGGAACTCGCCTCAAAACTCTCAAAAGTAGGTGTTTGTGTAGTGAGCGGTGGCGCTATGGGGATAGATGCTATGGCGCATAACGGAGCAGGAAGTGCGAACACTATTGCTGTTTTGCCATGTGGGCTTGAGCATAAATATCCTGCAGTAAACGCAGCACTTTTATGTGACATAGAAAAAAAAGGATTGCTTCTGAGTCAGTTTGCTCCTGCGTTTAGAGCAACTGCATGGAGTTTTGTTTTACGTAATGAAATAGTCGTCGCACTCGGGGATGTTTTGGTTGTGAGTGAAGCTGAGCTTGGAAGTGGAAGTATGCGAAGCGTAGAGTTTGCACTTGCTATGGGCAAAGAGATTTATGTTTTGCCGCATCATATCGGGGAGAGTTCCGCCACACAAAAACTTTTGGAAGAGGGTAAAGCAAAAGCTATCTATGACATTGATACTTTTGTGGCAAAGTTTGGACTCATGGAAGCCGCTCATGTAGAAGAAGATGATTTCTTGCTCTTTTGCAAAACAAACCCAAATTACGAAGAACTTTTACGAAAATTCCCGCAAAGAGCCTTTGAAGCAGAACTCAGCGGGGAGATAGAAGTGAAAAACGCAAAAGTCTTTTTGCTTTAATTGACTATCTTATAGTATCAACATCATATCGCCAAATGATTTAAGCCTCTTATCTAAGGGTATAAAAAAATTATAATACGCTATAAATGTAGCGCATCTCTAAAACCCCAACATATTTTAGAAACAGCACAGAGGATTATTTGATAAACGCACACCAGCCAGCTCTTCCAAAACTTAATTCTGTCATAGATTGGGAGATCTTTTGTAAGCCAATCGAAGAAGCATTCTATGTATCTATTGATTTGCTTAATCTGACATATAACCTTACAAGGTGATATGTGTGTCCCTGAGGCTATTAAGCACTCAAATTAAATGCTGCTTTGGCTAAATCGCCAATTAAGACCCAAATGAACTAGGTGTATATGACAATATACTTAGTATTCAAACCTGAATGTTTGAAAATTAAAACTGCTCATCAGAGCCAATCAAATGGTTTTTGCTGAATTGTAGAGGTTGAAAGGTGCGTAAGGTCAGTTAGTAAACATCCTCAGCAAGATTTATTTTAGAATCATCATATGGGTCCATGTGGATGAGAATATGCGCTTTTTTGTCTTTAAAGAGTTTGCGTATTTTTTCCTCTACTCTGTCTGAGATAAGATGGGCATCGTAAAGAGAGATACTGACATTAAACACAGCATGTACGGAGATAAAGATATCTGAGCCACTTTCTCTCGTTTTGAGATCATGATAGGCGCTGATAACGGGTTCATTTTTTATGATATCTTGAATACTTTTTATATCTTCATGAGAGAGTGCTGCATCTAGCAACATGAGCACCCCTTCTTTTATGATAGGAAACGCAGAATAAATCATATAAAACGCAATAGCAATACCAAGAATAGGGTCGATAAGATGTTCGCCAGTGTAGGAAATAAGCGCAAGAGCCATCAAAACTGCACCGTTTGAAAAGAGGTCGGTTTTATAGTGGAGCGCATCTGCTCTAATAACCATGTTTTTTGTCTTTTTTGCAACATAGTTTAAAAACATAACCAAAAACGCAGTGATGACAAAAGAGACAATCATAACGATAACACCCTCTTGTATATGTTCCATAGGTGAGGGGTGTGCTATTTTTCCTAGTGCTTCATAGAGGATAAACAGAGCTGAAAGAGAGATGACGGTACCTTCTATAACAGCAGCAAGCGGCTCTATTTTGCCCCTTCCGTAGTGAAAATTGTCATCGGGATTTTTTTCTGCGTTATGAAGAGCAAAATAGTTAAAGAGAGAAACAGTAAGATCTAAGAATGAATCGATTGCTGAAGCTAAAACGGCTATAGAACCACTAAATATAGCAACTACCATTTTGATAATCACCAGTAAGCCGGCGACACTCGTGGAGACGACAGTAGCTTTTTTTTCTAAACGCATACAAAATCCTTTAGGACGTTTATAGCCCTCTTTATTAGGGTACAATTATATTAAAATTTACATAGATAAAGCATAAAATGAATTTAGAACTATTAAGACAAGAGAGACAAAAATGGATGAGTTGGAAGAATATTGCACCACTCAGAGAGGCTTTGGCGCGTTTAGATGACGCTTCGTATGAGGTTGTACTTGCAGATGTCATAAAAATAAGCGCTCATGTAGATGAAGCAAAAATCTATGATGTTGCAAGAGCTTTGATGCCTTGGAGAAAAGGACCTTTTGAAGTTTGCGGTACATTTATTGATACGGAATGGAAGAGTAATATCAAATATAATCTTCTGCGTCCTCATTTTAATTTAAAAGATAAGCGTGTGGCCGATATAGGATGTAATAATGGTTATTATATGTTTCGTATGCAAGAAGATGCACCCAAACTTTTAGTCGGTTTTGATCCTTCTCCTTTATACAAAACGCAGTTTGATTTTATCAACCATTTTGTCAAGAGTGAAATCGTTTATGAGCTTTTGGGTGTCGAACATCTTGAGTTTTATGAAGAGAAATTTGATACTATCTTTTGTTTGGGTGTTTTATACCATAGAAGCGATCCTGTAGCGATGCTCAAGTCGCTTTATCGCGGTTTGGATAAAAAGGGCGAAGTTATACTGGATACTTTTTATATTGAGGGTGAAGGTGAGATGTGTCTGTGTCCTGAGTCTTCTTATTCAAAGATACCCAATATCTATTTTGTTCCAACGATCGGGGCACTCAAAAATTGGTGTTTACGCGCCGGATTTAGCTCTTTTGAGGTGCTTGAAACTTCCGTGACCGAGGCAAATGAGCAAAGAAAAACAGAGTGGATAGAAGGACAGTCTTTGGAAGATTTTCTCGATCCAAATGATGCGAGTAAGACGATTGAAGGGTATCCTGCGCCTGCTAGAGTATATGTGAAATTGATAAAGGAGTCCAAATGAGACAAACCCAAGAGAGTGATGAAGAAGAGTTTGAAATACATGATTATAAGTCGGACAAAGAGGATGTTCTTTTAAATACGCATGACCAGATCAATCAAGGACTCAGCGGTGAAATCGTTGTGATGGAAGTCGGTTATGTTGAGGTATTACTCACAACACTTCCTGAGATGCTTGCAGATAATGTTGGGCTTGTACACGGCGGTTTTATCTTCAGTGCTGCTGATTATGCTGCGATGGCTGCGGTAAATGAGCGTAATGTTGTTTTAGTCGCCAGTGATTGCCAGTTTCTCTCACCCGTCAAAATCCACGATGAGGTGCTCTTCAAGGCAAGAGTACGACATAAAGAGGGAAGAAAACGCAATGTTCATGTTGAAGGTTATGTCCATGATATTAAGGTTTTTGAAGGCGAGTTTAAGACCGTGATCACCGAAAAACACGTGCTCAGACTCCACCTTTTGGAAGAAGAAAAATAAAAACTAGACTCTAGCCGTAAGTAAAAATATTCCAAAATCTCTATGAGGTTTTTGGATAGTGTTTATCTGCTCAAATGCAACATCTTTAAAACCACACTCTGCTACAAGTGCGCAAAGTCTCTCTTTGTCAAAACCAAAATGAAAAACGCCTTCGTTATCTGAATGAAATGTCCCATCTTCAGACTCCAAATCCGCTATAGCAATAAATCCGTTTTCTTTGATATTGTTTTTGATAGTAGTGAAAAAAGCGTGAAGATCTTCTATGTGGTGCAGAGTCATAGAA
This sequence comes from Sulfurimonas sp., assembly GCA_028689055.1. Classification (GTDB taxonomy): domain Bacteria; phylum Campylobacterota; class Campylobacteria; order Campylobacterales; family Sulfurimonadaceae; genus Sulfurimonas. The sequence continues at coordinate 34,451 of JAQTWZ010000012.1, forward strand.
CTTATCAGCCCATCAAAGCATTGAGTTAGCGGCGTTTGGATGATGTCTTGATGGATGGCTTCTATACTGAGTGCGTCCGTATTTTTTTCTTGAAGTTTCTCAAGCATACTTGCAGAAGTATCGACTCCATAAACTTTTCCTACATGAGCGGCTATTTCAAAGCCTAAAAGTCCTGTTCCTACACCAAAATCCAAGATTTCCATCTTTGTATGAAGAGAAAAATTTTCCAAAATAGCTTCCGAGATGGTTTTTGTATTTTGGACTCTTTCACTGCCTGTGTCCCAAGTTTTGGATTTTATATCAAAGTGATCTTTTTGCATTTTTTTCCTTTGTTGCGTTTATATAGTTTGTATCCAGTAGTCTGTATATTGCTGTTCTTGTTTTATCGTTGTTTTGTTGCCGTGACCGGGATAGATGACCTTGTCAAAGTCAAGTTTTTTAAATCTTTGCAGGCTCTCTTTCATATCCTCTGCATTTGAATAAGGAAAGTCATATCTCCCGATAGAGCGTTCAAAGATAAAATCTCCGCTAAACATCACATCGCCTATTTCAATAGTAGAACATCCCGGACAGTGACCCGGAAAGTGACGAAACTTCACTTTTGTCCCATCAAAGTCAAGTTCTTCGTCTCCCTCGACAATATAATCAGGTGTAGAAGGGGGAAGGTCGGGCATCCAGCTACTCTCACTTAAAAGCATCACATCCCCTTTGGGTGTGTAGAGTGGAATACCCAGCTTTTTTTGGAGTTGCGCATTTGACCAGACATGATCAAAATGACCGTGAGTATTGAGGATGGCGACAGGATTTTTGACATTTTGCATCACCCAGTCCGTTGCGTTTACTCCCGGGTCGATAATGAACTCTTTGCCATCGATACTCGCGATGTAACAGTTTGTCTGATACGGCCCCATCGGCTGAACTTTTATCTGCATATAATCTCTTTTTTAGCGTGATTATAGCATGATGCTTCCATGAATTTTTATAAAGAATTAGAGCTAATCCTCACCACTAAAAATCCCCAAGAGAAGATTGAGCGTTTTGAATCTTTTTATATTTGGTACAAATCCGCTTGTGTAGCGTTTGAAGAAAATACGCAAGTCAAAGAGTTTATGGAGCCTTCATACAGTGAAATATGTGAGGTAGTTCCGCCGCAAGTCGTCCCTAAACGTAGCAACCTCACCACAAAAGAGGGGCAGATAAATTTGCTTCATGCTATCACACATATAGAATACAGTGCTATTGACCTAGCACTTGATGCGGCGTATAGATTTCATGGACTGCCGCGTGCTTATTATAATGACTGGCTTGAAGTCGCTCATGATGAGGTGCGACACTTTGTTTTGCTTGAAAAACTCTTACATGAGCTAGGAGCAAAATATGGCGATGTGCAAGTCCATAATGCACTTTTTGAAGCAAGCCAAAAAACGCAAACACTACTGGAACGTATGGCGGTTGTACCGAGATATCTTGAGGCCAACGGACTCGACGCGACACCTATGATACTGGAAAAACTCCACAGACTGCCACAAAACGCAATGATTGAGAAGATTATAAATGCACTGAGTATTATTTTGGAAGAAGAGATAGACCATGTCAGAAAAGGCGATGTTTGGTTTACTTATGCCTGCGAAGAAGAAAACGCAAGCCTAGATATCTATTTTGATATTATAGAAAAATACTTTCCACAAGGTTTTCTGCGTCCAAAAAATCTCAATACACAAGCAAGAAAAGAGGCAGGATTTTCTTGTCATGAGCTAAACTTTATGGCAAAAAAAAGTGTTTGTTAGACGCAGATTATTGACATCCCTCTAGCATTAAAACGGCTGTTTGCTCAAGATAGCTTGATAAAGAGTCCCAAGGATCCCCATCAAAACTATTTTCCTCGGATAACAATCCAAGAAAAGTTAAAAATGAAGTGGGTACTTTTAGGCTACTGTTAAGGTGTATTTTAGAGCTACCCCCTCCAACCCCATTGACTTAAGGAAAAAATGCATCAATTAATCTTTGTAACGCTTTCGTAAGCTTGTTTAGAAAATTTACAAGTTTTTCTTTTGAATCATTAAGTGTATTCTGTAATGATTGGCTACTTTTTTTGAGCATAATATTGAAGATCAAGTTTTATTCTTTTAAGTCAATGGGGTTGGGGATACTCTATAAATAAATGCTGTTTTTATCAAGGAAATTTGATCGAAATTTCTAGCTTAATGGCGATTATTTTGTTAAAGTAAAAAATCTCATCAAGGGATTGAAAAATTGAGTTTATAACCAAGACCGCTGTAGTTGATAAAAAGTTTTGGATAGCTTTTTTTGCGTATGCTGCGTACTAAAGTGCGGAGTGAATCGATATGAACATACGCATCTTCCCAAACATAAAGTTCGATGATATCGTAGGGTATAAGTTTTTGTGTGTTTTTTAAAAAAAGTTCAATCAAAAGAGACTCTTTTTTTGTTAATTGTGCGTGTTTACCCTCAGAGCTCATAATAGATTTGTTGTCCGAATCATAACTAAACCCGCAGCCTAGGTCTTTCGTCATCCATTTTGTGACTCTCAAGATTTTTTTGGAAGCTATCTCCAAAGCCTCAAGCAACTGATACTTCTCAAAAGGTTTCACTAAAAAGCGTGTGACATCAAGATTGATTGCATCAAGTAAAACCTCCTGTTTGGCATCAGACGCAGTGATAATAAGAGGTGCTAGGATATCTTTGTTGCGGAGAAATCGGATAAAGTTCATTCTGTTTTTTTCATGAAGATTGAGGTCGATGAGTATCAAATCTATACTGTTTTGTACAAAAAGATTATTTGCTGTTTCTATGGTGTCCGACTCTATGACATTGATATTATTTTCACGTAAAAACGCAGCAGTTTGCAGACGAAATTGTTCATCGTTTTCAAGATATAAAAGGGTTAAATTCTTCGGTTTTTTCACTGGAATTGTTCCCCATTTCTTGAATCAATAGTTATTTTTTATTTGATTATAGGGACATTATACTTGATTAGTAGGGCGATAGCTATAAAATATCATTTATTTATCATATATATATTATTTAAGCATCATTTTATATAGATAAAATTTATTAATAATTTATAAAAAATAAATAGCGTCTTTTCAGGCCGCGTTCTATAAGGGAATAATTGATGTTCAGTTCACAGCATTTGAGTATTTTGTATATAGAAGATGATATGCATTTTCGAGAAAAAAATGCTGCGTTTTTGCGTGAAAATGGTATGCGCGTTTTTACGGCAAATACTACAGATAGAGGATATGAACTCTTTAAAGTTCATGATATAGCGGTGATAGTGATAAATCTGCCGTTGCCTAATGAAAATGGCTTGGATTTCATCATCCATTTGCGTCAGCTGGATATTCATATCCCTATCGTTATCACAACTACCGAAGCTGATAAAAAGATACTCATCGATGCCATCAACCTTGATATCTCTCGCCATCTTATCAAATCTTATAAAACAACGGAACTTTTGGATACGCTCAAACGCATAAGTCATAAACTCCCCTCTGCGCAAACTTCTGTACTGAGTGATTTGTCAAACGGCTATACTTACAATTATGACACCAAAAGTGTTATCCAGCCAGATGGAAGTTCGGTTGTACTTACAAAAAAAGAGTATCTTTTTATCGAACTTCTTCTCAATAGCAAATCAAAAATACTCACATACGAGATGCTTGAAAACACCCTCTGGCCACAATCTTCGATGAGTATGGATTCTCTTCGTACTTTGGTGCGTTCTATCCGTAAAAAAACTTATCCAGAAATAATCATCAATCATAACGGCACGGGATATTTGAGTAATATATAGCTTAGAATGATTGTAATATATGAGATTTTTTATCCCGTTTTGTAATTTGGAGTTCGTTAGAGTTCGAAATGTGCAAAAGCGCCTTCTACACTTAACACATTTTTATAGCTAGTCTTTGAAATTCTTACATTTTTGGTGTTCAAGTCGCACACCGCGATACGAAAGTTTGAGCTCATGTACGGCTCGACGATGCAGATGATCTTATTGTCAATCTGTCTTGTCGCATGGATGACACCTTGGAGCGTATGAAAAAAATATTTTGGATAACTAAGAGGTGTGATCTCTACAACCTCCGCAATTATCTTTTTGCCAAGATTTTGTCTTATAAGATTGGCATCTTCATAGGTCTCAAACTGAACACACCAGTCGTCAAACTCTTTGTTGAAGCGTTTTAAACCTTCATCCAAAAAACCGCCTGCGGCTGACTGTAGGGCAAATATACTCATGTGCAAAATTCCTATAAAAATATTCACAATTATACTTGTTAGCCTCTTTGATATCCTTTACAGCTCGGCATTTGCGTTGGAATGTTTGAGCATGTTAAACCGGTCACAATTTGTGACCTCAAGTTTGGTATGAAGACTCTTTGCGTGAGACCGACTTCTACTCGTGCTCGCTTGAGCATTTCACCGATTTTAAACTCTTCATACCCAGAGTCAAAATCTTTTGTAAACTTAGCATCATCCTTTTTTCTTTTTTGAATGTTAATATAGAAGTTAACTTTTGCCAATGTTGGTTTATAGGTAAATATTCTGAAATCATGATGATTGGAATTTTAATTATTCTATATAAAGATAACAAAATAGTTGAAAATATGACAGTTTGAAATGTTTATTTTAAGCTAATTTCTCGTTTTCAAGTTTTACTTTGGAATGCATACTTCAAGTAAAAAATCTATATTCCAAAACTCAGTATGGGAGGGAAGAATTAATCTTAATAATTATCCAGCACTCACCAAACTTGCGTTATAATCATAGAAATAAAAATCATTGGAGAATCTTATGAAAACTTTAACTATAGAAGTCGAAGATAATTTTATGAATGATTTTCTTAATTTTGTCGGCACTTGCAAAGACAAAATCAAGATAACAAAAGATAAAAATTTGGAGTATGATTCTTATTTTTATGCGAGACAAGAAGAGCTGCAACAAATAAGAGATGATATAAAAAGCGGCAAAATCGAAACCTTATCACAAGAGCAGTACGACCAAGAGATGGAACAGTTTTTTGCAGATTTAAAAAAGCAAAATGCTAGTTAAGCGTACCAGAAAATATCAAACAAATTTTTTAGACATTTTACAATATATCGCAAAAGACAAAATAAGTGCTAGCGAAAACTTTAAAAATGAACTCGATGAATTAATCAACAATCTTCCAAACTTTCCGTATAAATATAGAGAATCTTTATACTCTGATGATAAAAATGTCAGAGATATGACGTATAAAAAATATACGATTATTTATGAAGTAAATTTAGATAAAAACACCATAGATATTTTAAATATTTTTAATAAAAATAAGCCCTTGTAATTTCTAAAATTATTTATGTCTAGAAAAAATGGTCTAAATAAGTTTGGCACGAGATTGTTGAAATGAGGTGAAAAACTTCACGTTATTTTAGACTATGGTTGCTCGGTAGCGCTGTGAGCGAAGCGAGGAAGTCTTCTTGGAAGGTAGAAGTTGCGCTGAAAGCAACAAGTAGCTTTCAGCAATCTAAATTTTAATTTAGATTATTTTTCAGAAAAGTGGAGATTCACTCACTGGGTGTAAGACGTAAGATGCAATTATTATATATAAAGATAAAAAAAGTAGTTACAAATATGACAGTTTGTTATGTTTATTGTGCGGTCGAAAAATACGACCACAAGTTTGGTATGTGGAAATTGCGCTGAAAGCAACAAGTAGTTTTCAACAATCCAAATTAAAATTTAGATTATTTTTAAGAAATAAGAAGATAACTTATTGTTATCTTAGTAATGTGAAAGAAACTAGTGTATACTAAGAAAATTATTAATGAACTGAGGATAAAGTTATGAAAATTGTTTTTTTTAATCATAAAGGTGGTGTTAGTAAAACAACTACTGCATATAATATTGGCTGGATGCTTGGGATACTTGGTAAAAAGGTATTATTAGTAGATGCAGATCCTCAATGTAATTTATCAGGATTGATATTAGGTGATAAATTCGATGAGTATTACTTTGAAGAATTAACAAAAGAACAGAATATTAAAGATAGTGTTAAAATGGCGTTTGGTGGTAAACCTATACCTATTTCAGCTGCAACATGTTATTCTCCAGAGAGGAATAAAAATGTATTTTTATTAGCGGGGCATGCAAATTTGAGTGAATATGATGCATCTTTAAGTTTAGCTCAAAATTCAAATAATGCAATAAGTGCACTTCAAAATTTACCAGGTGCTTTTAATGAATTAATTAATCTAACATCTCAAAAATATCAGATAGATTTTGTGTTAATTGATTTAAATCCAGGACTTAGTGCTATTAATCAAAATCTTTTTATATTAAGTGATGCTTTCTTGATTCCAACTAATCCAGACCCTTTCTCAATTATGGCATTAGACACACTTGCCAATGTATTGCCAAAATGGGTGGATTGGTCAGACCGTATGAAAGACTTATTTTCTGAAGCAGCTTATCCTTTATCTGATAGTCGTCCTAAATTTATCGGTGGATTAATACAAAGATTTAATATAAGAAATGGTAAAGCAGCTAAGCCTTATAGAGAAAATATTGAAGAGATTAAAGACCTTATGCAAGGTAAACTTTATGAATCATTTAAAAAATTAAATATGGTATTTGATAGAGAAACTTATTCTGCGGCATCTATTCCTGTAGATTTCTGTATAGCTGAAATTCCTGATTTTCAGGGACTTTTACCAAAAGCATATGAATCAGGTGTCCCTGTGTTTGCAATAGATGATGATGAAATTCATGAATCCGGAACGGTTCAAACAGAGATGAAGACTAAGCGTGATCGTTTTTATCAAGAGTTTGAAACTATTGCAAAACAGTTAATTATAGTAAAAAATCATGCAAAGAGCATATAATGAATTTAGTGAGCAAATAAAGTCGTGCAATGAATTGTATGCTATTCATGATCATTTAAAAAATACGCTTGCTTACCCTCAAGATTTGTCAGATTTATTAAGAGCACAGATTGTTTATTCAGTGAGTGCTTTAGATAAACTAATTCATGATTTCGTAAAAATTGGAATGATAGAAGCTTTCAATAATCAACGGCAAAAAACAAATAAATTTTCTAATTTTGGAATTTCACTAAACACTTTAATTCAAATACAAAAAGTTTCGTTGATTACAATCCCCCAATCACCAGAAGAAACTGCTATATATTGGTTTGAACAAGAAATTGTTTTAAGACATAAAACATTTAGTTTTCAAGACCCAGATAAAATATCTGATGCTTTGAGCTTAATTTGGAGTGAAGAGCACAAGTGGCGAAAAATTTATTTAAATTTGTCTCAGCCAATTAGAACTTTGACATTAACAACAGAGAAAGACATTAAGATATATTTAAAAAATATTATTATGCGTCGTAATCAGATTGTGCACGAAGGAGACATAAGTCTTTTGCTTAATAAAAAAGATACAATAGACGAAGAAGAAGCTAAGACAATGGTTGATTTTATTGGTGCATTATGTAAAAGTATATATGACTGTGTGAATTGATTTCTAAATTAATATTTTCCATTTACTTTTTAAAATTATATGAATTATAGCTAATAAAAATCGAATTCATAAAAAATATAACAAATTGCAATATATAATATAAATAATTGCTTACAACTCCACAACCCGCTCAAACATCTCTTTAAAATTACACCCCTAAAATTACAAATTACACCCCTCAAATTACACCCCTGAGAAGAATGGCACTAAGATAAGCAAAAAAGAGTAAAAATCAAGAGGGGAATCGCGAAGTGGAACATAACTAGCTTAGAAATTAAAATCATGACCAAATGAAATTTTCTTTCAAAGCTAATCAGAATGAATCATAACCAAAAAGCGATAAAAATACAAAAAAAAGCTAGTTTCAATAGAGTTAAAAATTCTACATCAGAGTTTATACAAGAAATCATTACAGATAAATCTTTAGAACATCCAAAGTTTCATAAACATAGAGAGCGTATTTATACACCTATGCAAACTTTATCAATGCTTGTTTCGCAGTCTTTGAATCAAGATAGTTCTTGCCAAAATATAGTCAATAAAGTAGCTCTCAATAGAAAAGAAAAGACATCAGTATCAACAAGTGCGTATTGTCAAGCACGCAACAGATTAGATATAGCAACTGTGTTATCTTTAACTAAACAAATTGCCATCAAAGATGCTTCAAAAGTTGATAAGAGCTGGAAGTTTAGAGGAAGAGATGTTTATCTTATAGATGGAACTACATTAACAATGGCAGATACTAAAAAGAACCAAGAGATATATCCTCAACCAAAATGGCACAAAGAAGGGTTGGGGTTTCCAATATTACGAGTAGTGGCAATAATCTCTTTAGATACTGGTTCGATTACTGATGCACAAGTAGGGTCACTAAAAGGTAAAGGTTCAGGAGAACAAGGGCTCTTGCGCAGCATGTTGGGACAATTTAAAAAAGGTGATATTCTTTTGGCAGATGCTATGTTTAGTACATATAGCTTGTTAAGTTATGTGATAAAGCATGGCATTGATATTGTATTTGTGCAAAATGGAGCACGATCGCGAAAGGTAGATTTTACCAAGGGAGAGATATTAGGAGAAGATGATCATATCATTACCATAAAAAGACCAAAAGATACTCCAGAATGGATGAATGAAAAAGAGATAGATTCACGACCAAAGGAGATAAAAATTCGTGAAATTAAAGTAGCTGGAAAAATTCTTATAACAACAATGATGTGTCCAAAAAAGAGTAATGCAAAAACAATAAAAGAACTTTATAAAGAGCGTTGGAATATTGAAGTTGATTTTAGAAATATAAAAATAACACTTGGATTAAATGCATTAAAATGCAAAACGCCAGAAATGGTAATAAAAGAGATGTGGAGTTATTTTTTGGGATACAATATCATCCGCTCTCTTATGCTAAAATCTGCTGTCTATAACAAAACAGTACCAAGAAGAATGAGCTTTAAACATAGCTTGCAACTTTATCTCTTCTATCTTGAAAATACTCAAAATATAAACTACAATAACCTTTTGAAATTAATAGGTGAAAAAGTAATTGGAAACCGAGCAGGACGCATAGAACCTAGAGCTATTAAAAAACGGCATAATGGTTTTTCTTTACTCATGCAACCTAGAGACATCGCAAGAAACGAGATTAAAAAAAATGGACATCCCAAAAGAATGAAATAGCTTATCTTAGTGCCATTCACCCCTGAGAATGAATCTCCACTTTTGTGATACAGCTTTTTGAAAATATGCTCCGCCTCATCTCTCCAACCTCTTCAAAATATCAAAACTCTCCATATCAAACTTAGAAAAGGCGAACCATTTTTTGCCTAAATCTTTGAGGCTTGCTCCTATGTGGTAGAGTTCTTTACTATCAAGGATGAGAAATCTGTCATGTGAGGCATCGAATTTTTTGAGGGTGATTTTTGGGTATTGGGCGTTGTGTTTTTTGATATCTAGTTCTAACTGCGCGGTGATGTTTTTGGTGTAGATGGCGACGCTTACATCTGCTTGCCTTTTTGAGAGCATGGTTAAAACGCTCTCATCGAGGTAGTTGTCCACAAGCATTATGCTCTTTTTGGCACTTTTGATAAGATTTGAGACGAAGAGATAGGCATCGTAAACCTCTCCGTCATAAAAGATGCCTTGTGTTGGTTGGATGGATTTTGCTTCTATGGCTTCAAATAGTTTGTTGAATTTTCCATCTGTTTGGAGTTGTTTCTCTTTCACTTTGGTTTGAAGAAGTTTCAAATCATTTGCTAAAAGAGTTATTTTCTGCTCTGTGAGTTTTGCACTGTTTAACGCATATCCGTTTTGAATATAGTTTTTAAGAACCCCATTTGCCCACTGTCTAAATTTTGTTGCTTTTTTTGAGTTGACTCTGTATCCCACCGAGATAATCATGTCAAGATTATAAAAGTTCATATTTCGTAGTTTGCCATCTGGTGCAAGTTGTTCCAAAATGGAACAGGTTCTGTTTTTACTCAGTTCATCAGTTTTGTAAATATTTCCGATGTGCTTCACGATTGCTGGACGGTTCACGCCAAATATACTTGCTATATCGTTTGCACTGAGCCATATATCATTCTCATTGAGAGAAATTTTAAGTTCAATTTCTCCCGTATTGTATATGACTACATCTGTAGATTGCATCGATTTTCCTTAAGACTTTTATTTATCATGGCATAAAAAAATGGTTTTATTTAAAATATGACATTTTGAAATAATTTTAAATTTTATAGTTCCACAAGCCGCTCAAACATCTCCTTAATCTCCATCTCGTGGCTGATTAAAAATATCTGTCGGTATTGCTCTTATAGGCTGGATGGCTTCGAGTATTTTTATACGTTTTAGCTTATATATGCTCAGTAAAATTCTGAATATTCTAGCTAAAATATTCAGAATAAGCATATAAATAAATAATATATGGCAAATTGCAATGCATTCAACAAGTTATTATTTTTTTAGATAGTATATTTTAAATTGATTGTTTTGGAGTTTTGAGATGATAGAAAGAGAACTTATCCATAGCTTGATGAAAAAATTTGAAGAGTTTTCAAATAAGACAGATGAAGGTATTGAATTTTGGTTGGCTAGAGATTTACAACATCTTTTGGGATATAAAGAGTGGCGTAATTTTCAAAATATTATCGCAAAAGCGAAAACTGCTTGTGAAATATCTGGGCAAAATATTTTAGACCATTTTGTTGACATTAACAAAATGGTCGAGATAGGTTCCGGTGCGCTAAAAGAAGTAGATGACATGATGCTCACTCGTTATGCTTGTTACCTCATAGCTCAAAATGGAGACAGTAAAAAAGAGCAGATAGCTTTTGCCCAAACATACTTTGCAATTCAAAGTAGAAAAGCTGAACTCATCGAGCAACGATTGCTCGAATATGAAAGAGTCCAAGCGAGACACAAACTTGCTCAAACTGAAAAAGAACTCTCAAAAGTCATCTATGAACAAACTGGGAAAAATGAAAACTTTGCACTTATAAGGAGCAAAGGAGACCAAGCACTTTTTAGCCGAACAACTGCACAGATGAAAGAAAAGTGGAAAATCATCAACAAGCCTTTGGCTGATTTTATGCCTACCATTTTGCTCAAGGCAAAAGATTTTGCAACGGAGATCACCATCTACAATGCAAAAGAAAAAAACATGAGTAGCGAGAGTGAAATTTCAAATGAACATATTACAAATAACAAGGCAGTGCGAGATACATTACTCTCTCGTGGCATCACTCCTGAAAATATAAAGCCTCAAGAAGATATAAAAAAAGTTGAGCGAAAACTCAAGGCTGAAAATAAAAAAGCTTTAGACGCAAAAGATAGTTTAAAGTAGAAACTCTTCAGAGTAAACGCTTTTCTAAACAGTTGGAATTCGACGGGTTTAAAACTAAAGCTCCACAACCCGCTCAAACATCTCCTTTATCTCCATCTCGTGGCTTATCAGAAATATCTGTCGGTATTGCTCTTTTATGGTGTGGAAGGCTTCTAGTATCTCCATCCTTCTTGCTTCATCTTGACTTCCGAAGACTTCATCAAACGCTAAAAATCCTACACTTGTCGCACCGCTGAGTTCCGTGAGCGTTTTACTTATGGCGATGCGTAGGACTAGGTTTGCTAGGTCTATTTCTCCGCCGCTAAATCTTTCTATCGGGTATTTTTTGCCCTCGTCGTAGATGAAAAAGTCGAAGTCGTTGCTTACTTCGATGTGCTGGTATTTGCCTTTGGTTATTTGGGCGTACATCTCTGAAGCGATACTAGAGATGCGCGGTGCGACTTTTGCATTGAGGCGGGTTTTGAACTCCGCTAGGCTTGTTTTTATCTTGTCGTAGTCTATGAGATCGTCTTTTTTTGTTTGGACTTTTTTGAGCTGCGTTTCGTTGTTATCGACTGCGTTTTGGATGGTCTTTATCTCGCCGAGGATCGTGGCGATTTGCACTTTGAGTTCGTTTATCTCTGTACTCTGCGCCTCTCTTGTTTTTGCTATTTCGAGTGCTTCAAGCTCTTTGGTTTTGTGCTGCGTTTCATCGTAATGCACCATCTCAAACGCAGCCTCTTTGCTCTGATGTGTTGTGCCCAGTTCTGCGATTTTTTTGCTAAGCGTTTCAAGTTCAGATTTAAGAGCAGGGCTGCGTTTGAGTTCCGTCTCCAGACTCAGAGCGTGTTTGTATTTTGGTTCGAGTGCGGCGAAAGAGTTTTGCAGTTCTTTGTGTTGCTCTGCATCATAGCTGCAGTGTTCAAGCGCTTGCAGTTCTGTTTTGTTTTGCAGACCTTTTTGCTCTACTATTTTGAAATACTCCTGCGCTTTTACGAGGTCTTTCATCTTGCTTTGGACTATGTTGAGATTTTTACTCAGCTCCACAAACTCTTTGTCTTTGAGTTTCTTCTGCGTTTCATACTCGGCTTTTTGCGTTTGGATGTTCATGAGCTGTTTTTTGTATTCGTCTATTTTGACTTGGTGCGTGTCGTTGACTATGCCCACAAGAGCGCGCATGACATTGTCGTACTCTTCTAGCAGCGGTCTGGTGCAGGTAGGGCACGCAGACTCACTGCCGAGCTCTTTTAGTTTTTCTATCTTTTTATTTGTAAGTTCTATCTGCTTTTGTTCGCCCGCTATTTCGGCCAAAAGTTCGCGTTCTATGGTGTGTCTGTTTTTGATATTTTCATCAAATCCCGCAAGTGTGAACTCCAGATTTTTGAGGTTAAACGCAAGTTCCTCATGCGCTTCGCACTCTTTTTCAAGCGTCGTGATATCGGCTTTGCTTTTTGTATATTGTTCTCTGAGATTTGCCTGCTCTTTGAGAATGCCTTCTTTTTTGAGCTGGATTTCCTTGCGTTTTTCCTCTTCTTTGAGCGCTGTTTGAAGTTTTGCGTATGTCTCTTTGATATCGCCAAGTTTTGTGAGTTCGTGCTCTTTTTTTTCTAGCTCATGGAGCTCATGTACCAGCTTAGTTTGATTTGTACTTTGCGCTGTGATGGAGTTTTTGAGTAGTGCTATCTCACTTTGGAGTTTTTGTTTTTCTTCTTTGGTCTTTGCAAAAGCCTCAAGCTGCGTTTTACTTTCTAGCTCTTTGACTCGCGTTTGGTTTAACGCTATAGTTTTTAGCTCTGTCTCTTTCATGAGCGCTGCGTTTTGCGCCTCTTTTTCTTTGACTGCGTTTTTATGATGTGTGAGCTCTTCTTCGCCGAGCAATACTTCGGCAAACGCAGCTATCTCGCGTTTGAGTTCACGGCTTTTTTCTATGAGAATATTTTCTATAAAGTCGATTTTTTCCAGTCCCAAAAGCTTGCGAATCATCTTTTTTCTATCTTCATTTTTGAGTGTGCTCAGACTTGAGAGTTCTTTTTGAGAGGCAAAAAGCGTGTGCATAAAAGCATCTTTACTCATCTTTGTGAGTTTGATGATAGCGGCGGTGACCTCTTTTGCGCCCGTAGTAGTGAGCTCTGCGTTTTTGTAGAGTTTGGCGTTTGCGCTGAGTGCTTTGCCGCGAAACTCACGCACGACTTTGTACTCCAAGCCCTCAAACTCAAAGTCGAGTTCTACGACTACGGCATCTTTTGGAGTTGCGTTTGCGTTTTTGATGAGCTCTTTGTTGCCTCTGTTTTTTGCTTCACCGTAGAGCGCAAAAAGTATCGCTTCAAAAAGAGTCGATTTGCCGCTGCCGTTTTTGCCGATGATACCGATGAGTCCTTCGCCGAACTCTATCTCGTAAGCGGTGTATTTTTTGAAGTTTTCAAGGTGGAGTTTAGAGAGTATCATCGCTTATTTCCTTACACATAAATATCCCTTTTTAATTTTGTAAAAGGCTCTTCTTGCAGTTCACCTTCAAAAATTTCTTTGCCAAATAAATCTTTTTCTATTTCTTTTTTTGATTTGCCTACTATCTTTGAAATTTCATCAATTCTTGAATTACTATAATCCTGCTTTTTATTTAAAAGTTCCAAGATTATATTTTTATGGTACCTGTATCTATCATTCAGTTTAAATATCTTTATATAATCATCAAATAAATTTTCATTATCTTTTAATAATACATCTATATCATCTATTGATTTAACGGTTAAATCAGTTACAGCGCTAGAAAACAAAAGTTTAAATTTTACTTTTTCGTCAAAATGAAATCCTGAGTGTGTTGGGCTTTTGTAATGTTCTAAACTATTATTTGTGAACTGCTCTGATTTTTTAAATTTTGAGTTGCAAGAGTAGCACGATGGGACAAAGTTAAATAGTGAAAGAGCCACTATTGGATTTGTTGCTTTATCTATTACATGGTCAAGTGTAAAATGATTTTTTTGAATATACTGAGGATAACTTTGATTGTTTATTGTTTCAATTATTTCATCTAAATTTTGAATTTTCTTTGAGTTAAGTTTCTGTTGAAAATCATCTACAGATATATAAGGTCTTATTGCATCAATTTTTTTAAAAGTAGCCTCACCAACATTTGAGATTTTGGTAAATATTTCTTGATTTGCATTGTTGATAAAATCCAACTTATTGGGATAGTTATCACTTACAAAAGCATTAATGTAGTCAATATTGCAATAATAACAAGTTGAAAGTTTCATTTCACTTTTGTATTTCATAAAAAAATTTGCTATTTGAGGTTGATATTTATCATAATCAAATATCTTTTTCAATTTATAAAGTTTTATCTTATTTTTAATATCAGAAATAGGATAAGCAATCTTTAACGATTTGTCTAGTAAAAAATTAAAATCTCCTTTCAATATATCCTGAACTGTAAAATTACAATTTTGCAAGTTATAAGTAGTTTTATAAGTGTTCCAATCTTGTTCTAATTGAACTAAATCGAAAATAGCTAAATACTCATTAACAAAATCAGATGAGCTGTGAGGATATTTAATTTGTATCATTAGGATTCCTCTTCTAATTTCGCTAGCTCATCCCTTAAAGCCTTTATTCGTTGAGTTCTGAAGTCATTTTCAACTAATTTGTTTTCAATCTCATCAATGTGATTTTGAATAATATTTGATATATATTTCTCACCTATACTATTCTGAATAAAATGGAATCGTTGCTTCTTCTCTTGATACTTTTCTTGTAAACTTAATATTTTAGTTTTATCTGTCCGTATGACTGCATCATAAAAGTTTACAATTTCTTTTATTGTTTCTAATGCAAACTCACCTATGGAATTTTGCATAAAAAATCCATTTATTAGGAGCTCATGAATATTTGCACCAAAGGTTTTAACACCTTCTACGGAAAGACTTTTTGCATTAATGCTATCATTTTTTTTATCTAAAAAAAGTATCTTAGTATCAGGAATATCAGAGAGTATAAAAGGCGAATGAGTTACAAATAAAATATTAATCGCTAATATTTTATTTGTATCAGCTTTAGATATAGCATGTCTAAGATGTTTTAAATACTGTCTTTGAAGTTCAGGATGAAAATATAACTCTATCTCATCTAAAATAATATTGACATAACCATATTTTGTTGATTTTTCATCTACTGAGTTAATATTATTTAAATGATATAAAATTGAATTTACTGAGTATATTTTTTGTTTTTCACCAGAGCTTAAAGTATTGAAATTTATATTATTCTCAAGGATAATTTCCACATCAAAAAAAGCTGGTGCTATTAGCTCGTTAGTTGTTAGTTCTTCTGCGGTATGTTTTTCTTTAAACTCTTCAATTCTTTTTGATAATTCTTCTATATTGAACTGCTGTTCGGTTTCAACTTTTTGGATTAATGTATCAAATCTCAAAAAATATAGAGCTTGTTTAAGTTTATAGCATATATGACTTTTGTCTTCATAAATTTCATTTACACATGCTTGAAGATTTTGAAATGTAGATGTTTGAGTATTAAAATAGTCTTGATATTTCTCATATCGAATAACGATGCTAACCAATTTTTTCAATACATAAAGATGAACTTTATCTTCAAATGTATATGAACTAAAATTATCATTTCGAAAATGTTTTGTTGGTAATACGCGTACTCCAAATTTTTCATATAATAGACGAAGAGTATCAATATAGCTATGTTCAAATGCACCAAATGTTATCATGATTTTATTTTCTTCGTCTCTATAAATATGTTTAAGAAGTATTTGTTTGATTTCATCTGTTTTATAAAATATTTTATTTAGATTAAAAGTAAATTTTAAAGCTTCTGCTCTATAAAATTCTGTTAATTGCCTAGGGCTGTTTTTAATGTCATCTAAGTCTTCTTTTAATAGTAAATTACTCAATAATCTTCGTTTGATTAGCTCTTCTTGTCTGTTAACATCTATGTTTCCATCTTTTCTATACGGTTCAATGACTATGGGGGTTTTGTAGCTATCATTTTTATGAAATAGACTATGAATCCAATCACCAAGAGTTAATTTGTTAAATGAGTGTTGTGAATAATTTACGGCTATGGTGTAACAAAACTCTCTGATGTCATATGAGCTTGTACAATCTATGTATTGATTGTTTTTTTCATCATATTTAAAAACTTCCAATAATTGATTATTTAAATGTATTTTATAAATATATTGACTTCGATAAATCAATTCAATATTTAAATTTTTTATTGGATTGAGATTAGGATTTAGATTTTGAAGATGTGACATATCGTGTATCAATGCAAATATCAACTCAACTATAGTACTTTTCCCTGTACCATTTTTTCCAACAATAGCATTTATATTCAAATTGACATTGGTTAAATTAAATAAAGATATATTTTTATTTTCATCAATAAAAATTTTGTCATCTTTTATACTATAAGCATGGTCAAAAATATAGTATTCATTTTCTGTAAGAGTTTTTACATAATCTGGGCTACATCCCTTATGAGCTTTTATTGCAATAAGTTTAAAGTCATTAGAACTTGAAATTATGGTCTCTGAACTATCACTCTCAGCTATTCCTAAATATACATCCAACTCATCTTTTTCGTAATAACTAAGCTTTTCAAGCTTATTATCATCATACGCAACGAGAACTAAGCTGATATAGAGTTTTGTGTTTTGTTTTGTGAGCAAACCCTTATATTCACTATATGTTTGAGGATAATTAGTTAGTTTACTATACTTGTTTAAAAATACTTCCGTATTTTTATCAAGCGATAAAAAGTTTTTGGCATCTATCCAAAATAAAAATATAGTAAACGAAGCTATATCAAGACCATGCCAGTTTTGAAGTAAGTTGAAATCTATCTTTGCAGATTGTGAGTTTTTGAATACATCATTAAACATATTCCAAATTTCGTTTTGAGCGTCTTTGTTTCTAGCCCCAATTATTTGAGTGATGACTGGAGCTGGACATCCATTGAAATCAATCTCAGGATAATCTTCTTTGAAGGAAGTATCTAGAAGTCGAAACAATATATTAATTCTTTTAATTCTGTTGTCATTTTTCAGTTTATTGCTGTTGATGCTAGCAAAAATATGTATAGGGTCTAAACTTTTTATTGTTTCAAAATTATTAATCCATTGGTTGTATTCTACAAATTCTTTATCAGCTTGGAGTTTTGAATATAATAATTCACCTTTCGTTGTATATTGGGTAAATAGGGTGTTGATATTGTTGAGATAACTTGATAATTTTTTATATACGAAATGCCATTTTGGAGTGTAATGATATTCCATGCGTTCATATTGATTATCTTGAAATTTTAAAAGAGTATCGAATTCTATAGTCATGCTGTCGTAACTAAAACCATCGTTTGGAGTAGAAGCTTCATAGGAACCCGTTGGATATTGCTCCTTTAAGATTTGTAAAACATCTTCATTATCTGTATAAATATTACCTTTATAATAATAGAGAATAAAATGCGTGCTTAATTGTGTCGCTATCCGCTGTGCCAAATCTTTAAGTCGTAAACCTCTACCTTCATATTCTGCTATAGTGTAGTGTTCAGTATTTTTAATGGTACCACTTGCTCTCATACCAATATTAACGAATTGGTTTTTATTAATATTAATCATCGCTCACCTCCTCATACGCGCTAAAGAGCTCTTGTATCTTGCCCTTGAGGCGCTCGTACTCTTTGGCATCTGCATCTTCTTTGATGTGTTCAAGAAAATGATTTTCCAGCGACAAAACCTCTATATCATCGACTATACCTGCGTTTTGGCTGCGTTTAAACTCGCGTTTGACACTCACAAACATTGCTTCGGGGAAGAGTTTTTTTATCTCTGCGTTTTGGATATCTATGGATTGCAGGGCGGTGAGATTTGTGAGTTTTACTTCGACTATTGCGTTTGCTGTATCACTTGTATCTACATTTGAGGCTGCGTTTTCATACGCTTCGCAGTCTATCTCTCTTTGGAGGATAGGGCGGATTTGTATCTCTTTGTACTCTACATGAGCGGCATCAAAAAGTGAAGGCGTTTTTGCGTTTGCACCATCAAGCGTGACGAGGATGAAGCCTTTGGAGTTGCGTTTGTCGCCCAGACTTGTACGCTCGGTAGAGCCGCTGTAATAGACATTTTCATGTTTGCCCACCGCGCCAAATCCGTGCCAATGACCCAAAGCCACATAGTCCATCATCTTGAAGATATACTCTTTTTCACTCGGATAGACCCACTCGCCAAACTCCTGCATCAGGTACCACGCTCCGACTGAGCAGTGCATCATCATGATATTTTTTTTGCTTTTATGGACATTTTCTTCACACAGTTCTATCTGTGAGAGCGCCTGCGTTTCGTCGTTCATGTGCGGCAGAGTGTGGAAGATGACATCAGCAAACTCTATCATTTTGTACGTTTGATCGTAGGAGAGATAGATATTCTCAAACCCTTCAAATATCTTCAAAATCGGAGCGCTCATGTTGGTTCTGGGAGTAGAATGGTTGCCTGCGATGAGGATAAAAGGGATGTTCAAAGAGTTGATGATCCCAAACTGCTCCAGCGCAAAAGCGATGGCACGGTTGGATGGACTTGCACGGTGAAAAAGGTCGCCCGTGTGGATGATATAGTCAGGTCGTATCTCTTGTATCTGCGTCACAACCTGAGCAAACGCATCATAAAAATCCGCCTCTCTTTGGTTGATATTTTCTGCGTTTAGAACCTCTAAGTCGTTGTATCCTAAGTGCGTATCGCTAAAGTGGAGTATTTTCACATGAGCTCCTGAATGTTTTGACTATTTTATCCAAAAACACTCAAAATAGACTTTCTTTAAAACAAGGATAAATAAATTTTTGAAAAAGAAATATTTTTACAATCCATGCATTATAATGCCGAATTCTATTGATGTTGCATTTAAAAACAAGGGTGTGCGTATGAAAAAAATCTCCAAAATATTAGTAGCTAATCGTGGCGAAATAGCGCTTCGAATCATCCGAGCTTGTAAAGAGCTCTCAATCAAATCGGTTGTCGTTTTTTCAGAGGTCGATGTCAACGGTATCTGGGTCGCAAGAGCGGATGAATGTTATCCGATTTTGGGCAATCCGATAGACGCCTATTTGAAATATGACAAGATCATCGATATAGCAAAAAAGACAAAATGTGATGCTATTCACCCCGGTTACGGCTTTTTGTCTGAGAGTGCTGAGTTCGCGCAGGCTTGTGAGGACAACGGCATCATATTTATAGGTCCAAAACCTGAACATATCGCACTTTTTGGCGATAAAATGGCCTCAAAAGTCGCGATGAAAAAGATAGGAGTTCCCGTTCTTGAAGGAACGGACACGCCTCTTATCAACAAAGACGAAGGTGAGAAAATCGCTACGGAGATAGGTTTTCCAGTCATCATAAAAGCTGCGTTTGGCGGTGGCGGAAGAGG
>JAQTWZ010000054.1 GCA_028689055.1 Sulfurimonas sp.
TCACTATCGTAACCGGATCACTTTTATATGAAAACGGGCGCAATTACAATGTAAGTTATATGTTCCAAAACGGCGAATATCAAGTAGCAAAAAAGATGGTGCTTGTCCCTTTTGGAGAGTATATTCCTCTTCCAAGTTTTGCAAAAAAAATCATCAATGATACTTTTTTTGCAGGTGCTTCAGATTTTACGGGAGCTACAACACCTACGGACTTTGAGATAAAAGGTATCAAGTTTAGAAACGCAGTCTGCTATGAAGCGACTTGTGCGGAACTGTACGAAGGAGAGGTTGCGTTTATGGTTGCCATCAGCAACAACGCATGGTTTGCTCCATCCATAGAACCGACACTGCAAAAGCTGCTCATGAGATACTATGCAAGAAAAAACGGAGTCACCATCTACCACTCGGCAAATTCGAGCGGTACGGGGATTGTTAAGTAGTTTGGAGTTTTTCTTCGTTTTTATCACTTCTGATGAACTGTAAAAAGAAAACCAAAAAGATACCCAAAATAATACTTGTCACAAAAGAGACCACAAGAATAAGTCCGCGTTTTGGTTTGATTTTGTCTTTGATATAGGCTACAGATGGCGTAGTCAAAGGGTCACACTCATAATACTCTTTTGATTTTAGAACAACTTTTTGTTCCAATATCTTAGAGATAGTGGCGGAGAGACTTTGACGAATTTCGATAGAGTCCGCTTTTGCAAACTCTGTTTCAAAATACTTTAGTTTTCCATCTATATTTCTCAAAGAGTTGCCTACGAGATAATTGCTGGCATCTTTGAGAAAAAGGTTGATCATTTGCGGTGGATAGTTTCTATCAAAATCGCTATAAGTGATAGTCACAAGTGATGTTTTTTTATCGCTTGAAATAGAGAAATTGTTTACAACCATCTCTACGGTGTCATAAACTCTCTCCTCCATATCTTTCTCTGTATAATCCGGTTTTGAGCTCAAAAAATCATAAATACCGCGAAATCCAAGGGCAAAAACATAATTCTGATCCAAATTTACATCTTCATAATGGGCGACGATATCATGTTTGACTACAAAGTTTTTCATAAAATCATAATTTTTCAGCAGTGCATCAAAGGCGACATCAGGTGTCATAGCACCGCCGCCGATACTAACTCCCGCCATCGCTGCAAGTCCACCAAGACCGCCAAGACCGCCGAGTGAGGATTCACTCTGCGTTGGGACTAAAATAATCTCTGATTGATAGACATTGGGCTGTTTGAGCGCATATATAAGTGTCAAAGTGACGATAAACGCAGTGAGTATATAAATCACCCTTCTGCCATCTTTGATACTCTGCCACAACTCCCTTAGATCAATCTCATCTTCTTCAATAGAGTGCGTATTTTGCTCAGTTACTTGACTCATTTTGTGATACCTAAACTGTTGACAGCCGCTGCTGTAAGCGCAAAGTTGGAGAGTATTTTCGATACACTATCCCAAATTTCCAAACTGTTATACTCTTGTATATAGATAGGCACAACAATCGTATCCCCTTTTTTGATAGTTATCTCACCACCAAATAATCCACTGTTTATCGGTTCACTCGTTCCATCCGCATGAATCACATAGACTCTATCCGTATCTGCCGCACGGGAATATCCGCTTGCCAAACTCACATATCCCTCTGTATCTAGCTCTGAGTTATAGATAAATGAGCTTGGATTGAACACCTCTCCAAACACGGTTACCGTATCGATCATCTCCGGTATGACGATTGTGTCATTATCTTGCAATACTAGGTCAAATTCACTTGTTTTAAACTCTGTTAAGTTTGCATCAAGATCAACACTAATTCTGCCTATCGGCTGGTATTTTTTTGCCTCTTCTATGACTTCATTAAGTGCATTGGAACCTTGAAGTGCTGTTGGAGAAGTTTTTGCATTTGCAGGCATCGCATTAAAGATAGCGAGTTGCTGTTTGATTCTTGCAAGGGAGCTGTTGTATTGTTCGACTTGATTTTGTCTGATACTCTCTCTTGTGAAAATAGCTCCATCTACAAAGGCATTTTCCGTAAATCCTCCTGCTCTTTCTAAAACATGTGAGAGTTTTTCACCCGACTGGAATACATATGTTCCGGGGAATTTCACAGCACCTTTGAGCGTTATTTTTCTTTTGTCATTCCAGTTTGGAATTCTAAAAATCTTCACTTCGTCATTTGGATAAAGTATGAGTGTTTCAAGATTGTTCGCTTCAAGATCTACTTTCACCACTTCGCTCTTGCGTTCCTGATTTGCATCAACCGAGTATCTCACTATCTCTGCTTCTTTTGTATAAGCCTTGTTAGTAAAACCACCAGACATATCAAGCAGCATTTTGAGACTCATCCCTTTTTCATAAAAGAATTCATTAGGATTAGTCACTTCCCCGCTAATAGTGATGTTTTCAAGTGCATTCAGCGCATAAAAATCATACACTTCTATCTCATCGTATGGATTGATGACAATGTTTTTGGCTTCTTTTTCCAAAGAATAAAAAGTTGTTTTTGGCATAAAGTCATCGGTATTGTAAGTTGTGACACGTATTTTATCGTCTATTCTCAATGCAACTTTAGATGCGTTTATATCATCTTGAGCGGATGTAGTAACATTTAAATCACTTCTTGTTGATGCAACTCCAGATGCGTTTATGGCATCTTGAATGGTCATACCTTCATAATATTGAAGTTTACCGGGCTTTATCAAAGCTGAGCCTTTTGTTGTGATATACGCGTTCGCGTAAATATCATTTCTACTAAAAATAAAAACTTGGTCTTGAGGTTTGAGTTCTACTTTTTTACTTCCATCAAGTACATGAAGCAAGTTAAATGAAGTAGTGCTATAGGTCAAATTGTCTGTATATCTTTTCACAACAGCGTATTCAAAATAGGTATTTGGAAGAAAAAACTTCTTCAAACCTTGTTGCACCTCTTTTTTGAGCAGAGAGTTGAGCGTGAGATCCTTATCTATTCTATAATTTCCGGGGCGAATGATATTTCCGTAGATATTGACACTGTTTTGCGCACTTGCATCGAGCGGATAGATATAAACCTTATCCCCGTTCATCAAATCAAATTGTTTGGCATCTTTGTATGAGACATCAAATGTCTCCAATTTGCTGTTATTGGAAAATCTGCTGATTTTGATGTTTTCTTTGGAAGCATTAGGTCTCATACCTCCGGCATACTCGATAAGTTTGTCCAGTTTTTCATTGTTTGTGAGTTCAAATATTGCGCTGTCTCCGACATACCCATCTATGCCTACAAGTTTTTCTGCTTTATTTATAACTACGATATCCCCGTGTTTGAGTAGGATTCTATCCAACTCATTGCCATCAAAAAGGAGTTTGTAAAAATCAAGTTGTGCGATAATTTTGGAGTTGCGTTTGACGATAATCTCTCGTACAGAAGCATCCGCCTCCACGCCTTTTGCTACAATCAAGAGATCTTTTATAGTTGCAAATGATGAAAGATTGTAAAGGCCGGGATGTTTTACCTTGCCTATCAATGTTACTTGAATTGTGCTGTATTTGCTCATGTTGATATTAAATTCACTTGTTGTGTAGTGCGTTTTAAGGCTGCTTCGTAGATACTCTTTTGCGGATTTAAAATCCATACCACCTACTTTGACAGGACCGACAAAGGCAAGATTAACCGTACCGTCATTTTTTACCTCAAGAGAATATTCTTGGTTTTTATCTCCATAAACCTGTACACCGATAACATCTCCTGTTGTGACTATATAGTCATCAGGCGTAGGCAGAGAAGCGGAATCTATCTCATTTTTATTTGAGAAAAATCGCATAGAATAACGAGAGAGTTTGCTCTGCTCCAAATTTTGCTGTCGTTCTTTAAAACTTACATCTTTTTGATACGCAAAAGGACTCATATCTTTTTGAAAATCTCCTCTTTTGACACTCTCTGAAGTCGGCTCTTCGCTACTGTTTTCATCTATTGTGTTTACTACAGTAGCTACTTCAGTGCTCACTTCACTTGTCGAAGCATCTTGCGCCAGTTTTTCTTTGACTTGGGTAGCAGTTATGCCTTTTTCAGCCATTGCAGCTTTTGCCTGTGGCGTTTCTAAGAGTGCGGGGTTTGCTTCCACCGCTGCTTTGATCGTACTGATACTAGGTTCGGCCGACAACAAAAGTGGAAGAAATATTAAGAATGTAAAAAAACGATTTATCACAACATATACCTTTTGGTTTATTTTGAGAAATTTTACCTAAAAGTTACTTATTGCAACTTTATTATTTTATAGCTTATATGTATATTGAAGCAAATTCGTTATAATCGCTTTCTACAAAAAATATCAAAATATGGATAAGAAAAAAATGATACATACTTTTAAAAATATAGCACCGACACTCGCACAAGGAACTTGGATAGCACCTTCTGCGGATGTTATCGGGGATGTAACTTGTGGGGAGGATTGTTCCATCTGGTTTGGCTGTGTTGTGCGAGGAGATGTGCACTTTATCCGCATTGGAAACCGTGTCAATATTCAAGATCTCAGTATGGTTCATGTCACCCACTACAAAAAAGCGGACAAAAGTGATGGTAATCCTACTATTATCGGAGATGATGTGACCATCGGACACCGTGTTATGCTTCATGGCTGTACGATAGAAGATGGCTGTCTTATCGGCATGAGCGCGACTATACTTGATGGTGCCGTGATAGGAAAAGAGAGTATCGTCGGAGCCGGAGCACTTGTGACAAAAAACAAGATTTTTCCACCGCGTTCACTCATCATGGGAAGTCCTGCAAAAGTGGTACGAGAATTAAATGAAGAAGAAGTAGCTGAATTATACGCCTCAGCTTCGCGTTATGTTGCGTTTAAAAAAGAGTATTAAAAAATAAATGCAATTTGCTATACCAAACTGCTTTGACACGATTTTGTAAGTTTTTCGAGTTCTTCTTTGAGGTTTTGGAGTTTTTTCGTAGATTTTATAAGACCCTCAGTCGAAGCGATAGCCATATCTTCACTATTGTTGAGGTATTTTGAGATAAGTGATTTGTCTTTAAGTTCGTCTAAGATAGTATCAAACTCATCCGTAATCTCTTCAAGTTTTAAGGCTGCGTTTTGGGATTGAAGCAGCGCTTCATTGGAATAATCCATAGCAGAATTTATTTTGTTGATAAAACAGTTGATAGTATCGCTAACCGCAACGATTTCACTCTCTGCGTTTATGGTGATAGGCTGGAGTTTTTTTCCAAACTCATCACTCGCAAGATTTTTGGAGTATTCCATAAATTCATCAACATGAGCTTCTATCGTGCGAAGCTGTAGAAGTACATAAATAAAAATCAACAACAAAGATGCTGCTCCTATATATTGAAATATTTGGATGTATTGCGTTTTCTCTTCGCTGTAGAGAGTGTACATTGTTACAAGTTTATCAACATTATCAAGAAGTATCGTATTGTTTTTATAGATAGAAGTGATGATATCTTGGAGTTGCTGTTTTTGATTTGTTCCATCTGCATTAAAGTGGAGTTTGAAATTTTGGATGTTTTCATGAAAATTATCCCAAAGCAGGCTCACTTCTGCAAGTTGCTGTGTTATCTCTTTTGTAGGAGCTGAAGCGATACCTCTTTCTTGATTTCCATGTTTGAGCATACCCAGACCATGGATAAACTCATCAGTTGCTGCGTTGAGTTCATAAAAATCTTTATTTGAGCTATAGTTGATATAAAAAATATTTTTTGCTATTTTTTGAGTAAGCATTCTTTGTTTACCGACGATATTGATGAGAAGCGCATCTTTTGCGTTTTGTTGATTGAGATAAATGGTTGTAGCGATGACGGTGAGCATGAGCACTATAAGCAGTGCGCCCCACATTTTTATTTTAGAGCTAATTTTATTGGAAGTGAACACTTATTCTCCTTTGTAGATGGCTTGAAGCGCATCTTTGTCTAAAATAACAACATTAGAGTTTTGGATATCGATAATGTCGCTTCTTTTTAATCTTTTTAAAACACGAGAAAGTGTTTCGGGTTGGATATGAAGCATAAAAGAGACCTCTTGGCGTTGGAGTTTGTTGAAAATAGCAAGATCATCACTGAGCATATAAGCAACTTTGGCAGTAGCATCAAAGACAAGTTCACGGTTGACTACACATTGAAGTTGATGATTTTTCAGAAGCATCTCATTGACAAATTCATTCACAAGAATGTTTTTGGATAAAAACAAATTTTTAAATTCAGCAAAATTTACTTCTAGTATAACACTCTCTTCAAGAAACTCTGCGTTTGAAAAACAGTGGATAGTATTTGATTCGAGACTCGTGAGTTCGGATATAAGTGAATTTGCATGGATATGATAGAGAAATATCTCATTTTGAAACTTGTCTATTTTGTATATTTTCAAAGTCCCAGAGACTAAAAAAAAGATTTTATTGCTCATGTCATATTCATAATAGAGTATAGAATTTTTAGCATGCGTTGTAATATTTGAAATCTCACTTAGTGCAAGTAATTGAGCCTTATCAAGAGATTTGAAAAATGCAATTCCTTGAATATAGTCTAATTTACTAGTCATGTTATTTGATTAAAAAATTACGAAGTTCTATATACTCTTCTTCAATACTCTTCAAATTTGTCAGCATCTTGATTTCATCGATGCCTGCATTGTCTTTTAAAAACTCTTCTCTCCACTCAATATTTTTGGAAAGTTCTTCAAGTCCCGTAGTGACATATTCGAGCATTTTTTCAATTTGAGCGCCACTGATCATGCCATCCCCGTCAGCTTTGTAAAAAAGGAGCGCATACTCTCCCATATCTTGAGAATATCGAAAATCGTCAGCGATATTTTTTACTATTTCTTTGATGCGTTTATTTTTAAATTCTCTTTTTGCCATTGTTGTTTCCCTCCTATGAAGTTTTGACCTGTATTTTAGCATAAGGGCAGCTCAAATTTGGTATGAGATGTGCTATATATGAAAATATAATAGGGAGTAATATGCATTTTATAGAAGCTTTGAGGCTCAGAAGTAGGCTTTTCTTTCTTTTTCTTTTTATTACTTTTGGGCTGATTATTATTGGTATTTTAGGTGGAATCAATACGAGTTCCATGAAAAAAAATCTTGATGCTCTCTATTTTGGCTCCCTTGTACCTGTGACTGAATTAAATGATATCCTCCAAACTTACCACAATGGTTTGGCAAAAAATATTTACCTCGCTCGTGATTTGCGTATGAGTCCATCAGAA
Organism: Sulfurimonas sp.; assembly: GCA_028689055.1. Lineage (GTDB taxonomy): Bacteria > Campylobacterota > Campylobacteria > Campylobacterales > Sulfurimonadaceae > Sulfurimonas. Next base: position 7,206 of record JAQTWZ010000054.1, read on the forward strand.
CTTGCTTCCAAAACACAAAACGCAACCTTTAAAATCAATAACCTTTGGGAAAGTTATGAAAAGCATTTCAAAAGAGACAACGAACTTCAGTATGTAGAATATACTACACATGAAATCGAAGTAATCAATAATTATTTTACACGCCTCTCAAACGCAGCCCTAGATGGCGAAGATATGGATAAAGTTTCACTCAGTACCCTTGAGTATAAAATATCTCATATTCACAATGTCATACAAAAACTGATAAATTATGAAGTTAAAATAGCACAACATGAGCGAAGAAAATTTTTAGATACATATCATAAAACAATGGTGCAATTAGTAGTCATCTTAGCAATAGTTATTATGAGTTTGATGTTGGTTTCTTATTTTGTATTTAGAAGTATTCAAAAAGATCAAAGTAGATTGGAGATAGCGACAAAAAGACTCAAAGTAGCAAATAAAAAACTTGAAAATGCCTCTTATACGGATTCACTCACCTCTTTGCATAATAGAAGATATTTCAATATTGTTTATGATAGAGAGATGAAACGGGCTAAACGCGAGAAGAGTTATATTACTTTTATGATGCTGGATATAGATTATTTTAAACAATTTAACGATACTTACGGACATATTGAAGGAGACTTCGCCCTCAAATCAGTCGCAAAAGTGCTCTCAAATACCCTCAAACGTCCGACCGATTTTGTTTTTAGATTAGGAGGCGAAGAGTTTGGCGTTTTATTGACACATACAGATGAGACCAACAGCGCAAAATTGGCACGAGATATATGTATGGCCGTCAAAGCTAGAGAGATAAAACATGAAACCTCAAAAGTGGGTGAGTATTTGAGTATCTCTATAGGTGTAGTCTGTTGTATAGCTGATGATGCCTTGAATGATGAGATTTTACTTTCCCGCTCAGATGAGATGCTCTATGAAGCAAAAAACAATGGAAGAGACCGTTATGTCATCACTTCAAATATAAGTGAATTTCAAACGCAAACACGAGAAGAAGCCAGTGCTTAGTGAGTGTTTTTAAATCGGAAATTTTCTTGGACTAGAAGCTCTCTCAGTTTATCTTTGAGTTCTCCTTGAAATTCCATCCAGAACTCTTTATAACTTCCTCCACACCCCAATTTCTTTTTGATGCGTTTGAGAAGTTCTTCTGTGTCATTTTTATTTAAAGCAAAAGGTCCGACGAGGGTAACGGTTTTGCCACGGCGTTTTTCTTTTTTGAAGAGAAGAAAATGTTTAGAAGGTTCAAGAAGCGTATCATCAAGAGAACTTTTACGAGGAGATTCTATTTTCGCCCAGCCATCTTCTATTGTAGCACCGATAAAAATATCGAGTTTTTCACCTCTACTCATTTTGTAAGTTTTCCTTTTAGATGACTTTTTGTGCCAAAATGCTCATGTTGTCATGGCTATAATGATGTTGTTTTAGATTTTCAACTATCTCGTTTAGCGTATGATGATTTCTGTCATAAAGAACGACGAACACTTCATCGCCTTTTTGTAAAAATGTATGTTCACCATACTCAGTATAACGCGTAGCACCAATGCTGATGATAGCTTCTTTAGGATATTCGCAGGCTACTATATATTCTTCAAGTGCTTCAAGTGGACCGAAATCTTCTTGCGTAGTGATTTGGTTGAGCATCCAGTCTGTAAGTTTCTCATAAAAATAACTATAGCCGCTCAGTTCTACATCTTCACCATAAGCGTGGATTTCATCATTGCGACGGAGAAAACTACAGATAGAGTAGTTATCCATAATACCGCCATCTTCAAATTTGTCTATTTTGATAAGTGTTGTACTCAAGCCTTTAGAATCTTCACCCCAGTTTTTTTTGTCACTGATTTTTTCAGCTCCTGCAACGCGAATAGAACAGTCGTTATATGCACCAAAATAAGTTGGTGTGATGCGTGAGAGTTTTCCGGCTGTATATTCAAAGTCACAAATGAGTCCCACTTCCGGCTCAGCCTGAACATTTACATCAGCTTTTGGAAGTCTAATGATGTCGGAAGAGAGAGGGTAAGTGCTTAAAATTTCTTTGGCCAATAGATTTGCCGCTTCGGCAGGATTTAACGGTTTTGGAAGATAAAATGGGAACATACCTTTAGGGGCTGCTTCATCTGCCGTGATAATTTCTTTAAACTCTTCAAGTTCTCCAGCTTGAGCTAGATGAAGAGCAAAATTACCTGCGATGCCAAGACCTAAAAATTTTTTATATTTTGCCATTTTATTTCCTTTATACCAGTGTTTAGAATTCGCCGTTTGCTTTTGCTGCTGCAAACTCTTCGTAGCTGCCTTTAAAGTCTGTATAGCTTCCGTCTGCATGAAGTTCAATAATACGATTTGCAAACGCATCGAGTAACTCACGGTCATGAGAGACACAGATTACATTTCCTTTGAAGTTGTAAAGCGCTTCACCTAGAGCAACAATTGCTTCAAGGTCAAGGTGGTTTGATGGTTCATCGAGAACCAAAAAGTTACCGCCTTCAAGCATCATTTTAGAGAGCATCATTCTATGTTTTTCACCACCGGAGATACTTACTACAGATTTTTCTTGTTGTTCGCCATTGAAGAGCATACGTCCCAAACAGTTTCTTATCTCGGCAATATCGCGTTTTGGGTCATGTCCTCTTAACCAGTCATACAGTGTACCATCACCTTTGATGATATCTGCAGTATCTTGCGGAAAATAAGAGTTTTCAATAGTAGCACCCCAGTGAATTTCACCGCTGCTTGGTTTCATCTCTTCCATCATTATTTTAAGAAGAGTTGTTTTTCCCGCACCGTTTGGCCCGATAAGTGCTACTTTTTCATCAGGAATAAATTTTAATGAGATGTTTTTCAGTACTTCGTTATCACCATAAGAGTGGCAAATATTTACGAGGTTCAGCGCCTCATCTCCCATAGTTCTTTTTGCTTTAAAAACGATACTAGGATCACGACGAGAAGATGGTTTGATATCTTCTATAACGAGTTTATCAAGTTTTTTCTGTCTAGATGTAGCTTGTTTTGCTTTAGAAGCGTTTGCAGAAAAGCGGCGAACGAAAGCTTCGAGTTCATCTTTTTCTTTCTCTTTTTTCGCATTATTGAGTTCATTTTGTTTTGCTATGACATTTGCAGCGATATACCAGTCATCAAAGTTTCCTGTGAACTCACGGATTTTTTGATAATCCACATCGAGAATATTTGTAACAACTGCATTTAAAAAGTGTCTATCGTGTGAGATAACAACCATAGTCCCTTCATGGCGTTGCAACTCATCTTCTAGCCAACTGATCGTTTCGATATCAAGGTTGTTGGTAGGCTCATCGAGAAATAATACATCAGGACGAGGGTATAAAACCTGCGCCAAAAGAACTTTGAACTTATCAGCACTGTCAAGCGTGGACATGAGCTCATTGTGTTTTTCAGCCGGTATATTGACATTTTCAAGAATCTTAGCGATATTGACATCATATTCGTATGTAGGATCTTCTTCTACACAGATAGTCTCAAGTTCTGCAAGACGGTTGTTGACTGCATCATCTTCAAAGTCGCCGCTCATGTAGAGTTCTTCTTTTTCTTTTATAGCATCATAAAGTCGTTTGTTGCCGTATAAAACAGCGTCCATTATTGTGAAGTTTTCATAAGCGAATTGATTTTGACCTAAAACACCAACTCTATTTGCTTTTGGTATGATAATTTCTCCATCATACTCTTTGATTTCTCCACACAAAATCTTTAAAAAAGTTGTCTTGCCGGCACCGTTTGCACCGATAAGTCCATATCTTTTGTGGCGGTCAAGCTTAAGATTTATGTCTTGAAATAAAACCCTATTTCCGTATCTCATAATTAAATTTTGTACTGTTACCATGAATGTTTCTCTTTGTAGTGGGCTATAGGGCAGCAAAAAGCACGCCCATAAATTTCCGCGATTGTATCTAAGAGTTGTTTAAATGCTGTTTATTCACACATGAAACTCACATTTATCACAACTCTTCAATGCACCTAAAACCTTTGATTTATTGCAGGGTAAGGTTCATGATTTGTTACATCTCAGTCTTGAACTGATTCACAAAAAATCAGCTCCTAAAAACCTTAACTCTCCTCTATCGTTATATTTGTACTGATTTCAAGCGTAACCGCATTATCACCCTCACCGCCTGTTACTTGTTGGTAGGTCTGACCTGTTTCAAGATCTGTTTTAAACTCACCCAAAGTCCACTCACCCGTGCCACCAGTATCGAGTGTATCAAGGTTGATAGTATCTTCTGCGTCTCCATCTATACGAAGCAGATTGTCTGCATCTGTGACATCCATCACATCATCCAGACTCAAAGATATCTCTTGTTGACCTTCTCCAAGGTCCAAAGCTTCGATATTTGTTACCTGTCCATCAAGCGCGCCCATATCGATATTCATATCCCCTTCAAAGACCAAAGTATCCAGACCTTCGCCGCCATCAATCACATTGTCATAATCTGTACCATCTGTAGCGCTCACACTATCTCCGCCAACTTCAGTAGTTGTTACGCTTGCATTTATTGCATTCAATTCATTTGGAGTAAGTGGCTCAGGACTACTCACAACAATAGATGTTGTTTCACCTGATACTACTGCGATATTGACTACGCCATCAACGACTGCCAACT
>JAQTWZ010000055.1 GCA_028689055.1 Sulfurimonas sp.
CTCTTGGCGTATTTCTATTTTTGAGTGAGATTTGTCTGCGCCTAAGAGTTTTATACTTACAACTTCGGCATCCAACATAAGAAAACGCGGTCGTAGATTTGCCTCTCCATAAGGTTCAAAAGATTCCAAAATATGTAATAGTTCCATATCTATTGCATCACTTGAGATAGAACCGACAAGCTCATTTTTGGGTATAAAATCTTTGGGATCGAGCTTTGAGGCGCTTGCGTTTATCGCGCTTCTAAAGGTTTCGATATTTTCTTCTTTGAGTCCCAAACCAGCTGCCATTTTATGTCCGCCAAACTTTGTTAACAAGTGTTCATTGTCCTTGATAAGTGCGTAAATATCGACTTCGCCGACACTTCTAGCACTTCCTTTGGCGACACCGTCATGAAGACTCAAAACGATTGCAGGCTTGCCAAATCTATCTACCAAACGCGATGCGACGATACCTACAACGCCCTCATGCCAATCTTCTCCAGAGACAACAATCACATTGTCCTGCTCATGTACATTTTGTATGGCTTCCTGGGTGCACTGGGCTTCCGTCGCTTTTCTCATATCGTTGAGTTTGCCAAGAATTTCAAACTGCTTAAAAGCTTTTTCTACCGTTGGTGCCGTGAAAAACTCCAAAGCGATGGAGGCATCTTCAAGCCTTCCCGCAGAGTTGAGACGCGGTGCTATCATAAACGCAATGTCTTCAGAGTTGATAGAAGATTTGTTTAGAAAATCTCTGATAATGATAGAAGCGGGGCGTTGTGAGTGCATGAGCTCCCTGAGTCCTTCTTTGACGAGTGCTCTGTTGATATTGACAAGAGGCATCACATCTGCGATGATGGCAATAGCTAAGATATCCAAAAAAGAGCGCATATTTATCTGCAAATCCAGCTCTTTTTTGAGTAATGCCAAAAGAAGCCAAGCTACCTGCGCACCGCATATCTCTTTGAAAGGATAGGTACATTCGTGAAGTTTCGGATCGACAATGGCAAATGCGTCCGGAAGAGTCTCAGGTGGTGTATGGTGGTCGGTGATGATAAGGTCTATGCCTTTTTGTTTGCAGATTTCTGCCGCTTCACAGGCAGTGATACCATTGTCCACCGTGATAACCAAATCCGCTTCAATCCGCTCAAGCACATTGGCGCAAACGCCATAACCATCACGAAAACGATTGGGAATGACTGCGTTTAGTGGGTAAGGTATTTGAGCAAAGAAATCAACCATAATAGCAGTTGAGCTGACGCCGTCAACATCATAATCACCGACAAGCGTGATTTTCTTTTTGTTTTTGATAGCTTCAGCTATTTTTGTAACGGCTTTTTGGGCATTTAGAAGCAGTGCGGGATCAGGTATTTGGGAGAGTTTTGTCTCTTCTTTGTCAAAACGCAGCGAAAGCAGCTCAAAAAGAGCCGCTTTGTCTAAAATCTTTTTATTCTGCACTCAATGATGCTTTGACAAAGGCTAAGATAGAAGGGTTTGGACTTTGAAGTCTTGAGGTAAATTCCGGATGGAACTGAACACCTAAAAACCATGGATGCCCTTGTATCTCAACAGCTTCGATAAGCCCGTTTGACTCACCTGTAACAATCATACCGGCATCTTCAAGTTGTTTGCGGTATGTAGGATTTGCTTCATAACGGTGACGGTGTCTCTCATGGATCGTTCTTTCTCCGTCATAAGCTTTTTGTAGCAGTGAACCATCTTTTGTATCACAAGGATATTCACCTAGTCTGAGTGTTCCGCCCATCGGTGATTTGTGTGTTCTTAGTTGCGTGTTGCCTGATTGGTCCATAAAATTATCGATAAGATAGATCATAGGATGCGGTGTGTTTTCATCAAATTCGATAGAGTTTGCACCCTCAAGTCCAAGAACATTTCTCGCATATTCTACAAGTGTGAGCTGCATACCAAGGCAGATACCAAGATAAGGAATCTTGTTTACACGGGCATATTCGATGGCCAATATCTTTCCTTCTATACCACGATTCCCAAATCCTCCTGCAACCAAAACGCTGTCACAGTCACTCAAAAGTGCTGCTGCACCGCGTTCTTCTATCATCTCAGAGTCCACCCAACAGATTTCTACGCGAGCATCGAGATGCGCACCACAGTGGATAAGTGATTCAGTCAAGGATTTATAAGCCTCTTTGAGTTCAAGATACTTGCCTACAAAACCTACAACTGTTTTGTTTTTTGGCTGTACGATTTTTTTGACCAGTGAGTCCCACTCTTCCATATCTGGAACGCACTCACCCAAATCAAGCTCTTTTGCGATAGGTTTGAGAATATTTTGTCTCAAAAATGACATAGGAACATCATAAATACTCGCCGCATCAAGCGCTTCGATAACGCTATCGCTTGAGACATCACAGCTCATGGCAAGTTTTTTCTTAAATGTTTTTGGAAGTGCGTTTTCGCTGCGCGCGATAATCATCTGCGGTGTGATACCGATACGGCGAAGTTCTTGAACCGAGTGTTGCGTCGGTTTTGATTTAAGTTCGCCTGCTGCTTTGATAAAAGGGATGAGTGTCACATGGATAAAAAATGTTCCCTCGACTTCATCATCATGTTTCATTTGGCGGATAGCTTCCATAAATGGTAAACCTTCGATATCACCGACTGTTCCCCCAAGTTCTACGATAAGAATATCATGAGCTGCACCAGCTTCTTTGATACGTTTGACGATTTCACCTACGATATGTGGGATAACTTGTATCGTTTGTCCAAGATATCCGCCTGCGCGCTCACGTTCGATTACGCTTGAATAAACTTGACCTGTAGTAAAGTTGCTTGATTTGAGATACGAAGTGTCGAGAAATCTTTCATAGTTTCCTATGTCAAGATCCGTTTCCGCTCCATCTTTTGTGACAAAAACTTCACCGTGTTCGAGTGGGCTCATTGTGCCCGGATCGACATTTATATAAGGATCGATTTTGAGCATGCCCACTTTTTTACCGGAATGCTTAAGCAAAGTACCGATACTTGCGGCAGTAATCCCTTTGCCTAGAGAACTCAAAACGCCTCCGGTTACAAAAATGTACTTGGTCATATCTCACACTCCATAAAATTATTTATTAATCGCGAATTATATTCTAAAATCTCTTAAAGTCTCTATAGAAGAGAGTTCCTTTTTTGTGTAGAAAAGAGGCATGTTGTAAGAAAAACACGCAAGAGAGGTCTCTAAGCTTGTTGCGATATACTTTTGTATCAAAACAGGAAAAGGAAACTATGGAAAACGTACTTCTTTATGTCATTATCGCACTTGGAATCTCTATCGTACTCAATATTTTTCTGAAAAAACTCGGCGTATCGCAAATCATAGGATATATCTTTACGGGTACGATTATTGTCTATGCGTTTGGTCTGCGGGACGTGACAGATTCACACACTTTAGAGATGGTGGGGGAGTTTGGTATCGTCTTTTTGATGTTTACTATCGGGCTTGAGATATCTTTGGCAAAGATGAATACCATGCGAAAAGAAATTTTCGGCAATGGAGTCATGCAGGTAGGTTTTACGGCTGTAGTTGCGTATCTCATCGGTCATTATGCTTTTGCTCTTGATGAGAAATCTTCTATCATCATTGCCCTTGCGTTTGGGCTTTCTTCCACGGCCGTAGTGCTGAGTTATCTCAAAAGCACCAAAGAGATATACACCCCCTATGGACAAAGAGCAACGGGAATTTTGATATTTCAGGATATTGCGGTTATCCCGATACTTATCCTAATCAGCTTTTTGATGAGCGACGGCGAGCAGAGTCTTTTTGATATCATGAGCCATACGCTCATGAGTGCTGTTGTAGTCATAGGGCTTCTTTTTGTCGTCGGCAAAAGAGTTATGACTTGGCTTTTGCATTTTTCTGCTTCTTCAGAGCTTGATGAGCTTTTTATGGGTTCGGTTCTTTTTATTGTTGTTAGTGCATCTCTACTTGCAAATTACATGGGATTTACTTATTCTTTGGGTGCTTTTGTCGCAGGTATGATTATCGCAGAGACGAAGTATCACCACAAGGTCGAGGTGGATATCTCGCCTTTTAAAGATATACTTTTAGGAACTTTTTTCGTAACCGTAGGGATGAAAATTGATGTTGCGTTTTTTATGGACAATCTTTTTTTGATAGTAGGATTATTTACCATGATTCTTTTGCTTAAAACAGGGATTATGTTTGCTTTGCTGCGTTTATCTTCTTCCTCATCAGTAGCTTTGAAAACAGCACTCTCTTTGTCTCAGGTAGGAGAATTTTCTTTTGTGATCTTTGCAGTGGCAGGAGCAGGTGGACTTTTGGATGAAGAGCTTGCTTCTTTGCTTGTACTTATCGTCATCTTTTCTATGGTGCTCACTCCATTTTTCATCATAAGGATAAACGCAGTAGTGGATGCGCTTATCAAAGAAAAAGACTTTACTACAGATATGACACCGCTTGCCAAACGCAGGGATCATGTTATTGTTTGCGGCTACAGTGTTGTGGGAAAATTTGTCACAAAACATCTTGAAGAGATAGATGCGCCTTATGTGGTGGTAGATAATTCACATAAGCATGTGAGTGAAGCTCTGGCAGATGGTATAGAAGCGTATCTCGGAGATGCTTCCAAGCTTCCTATCCTTGAAGCGCTTCATATAGAAAACGCAGCGGCTATTATCGTTACACTTGATAATATGGAGAAAAAACGACTCATCTGCGAAGCTGTTTTAAAACATAGCAAAGATGTAAATCTTATCGTAAAAGTTATCTCTTTAGAAGAAAAAGAAGAGTTAAAAGATTTGGGAATAACAACGATTGTTGATGGAAAAGTTGAAGTTGCAAGGGTTTTGGTTGAGCGGATGATGACCTGCCAGCTACACTACAAATAACTTTTCGTAATTCTCGAAAAACATAGTTTTTCGTAGCTTTAGTGGGTTGTAGGGACTTTAGTCCCTGCCGCGAAAACGGGACGAGTTCGTTTTCGTGTGTAACATCAGTAAAGGATTTATTTTTCGCTTATTTCTTTGTTTTCAGCGACGAGCCACTGTAGGTAACTGATACTCCATGTTAAATCTTCATATGCTTCTTCAACCCCTTGCTGCGGCACTGCAAGATGCTCTCGAAGCTCTTTGAGTCTTTGTTTGAGGTACTGTGACATAGAATAATAAAGATTGAGTGAATTATCGTCTTGTGCTTTAATAATCTCTTTCTCTAGGGTGTTGACAAGTTCTGTCTCATTGGGAAAAATATTGCCCGCTTTTCGGATAGTTCGATGTACCTTTTGCAGGTGTTTGATATCTACTTTAAAATCTGTTACGTTTTGCATTTTAGTATATTCTCTTTCTTTTTTTGTCTTAAATGAGACAAGGTTTTAGTAGTTTTTAATTCCCTCTTGAACCGGGCTTGATAGCTTCGCTTCCATCTTTACAAAGCGGGCACTTATCAGGTTCATAGATCTCAAATGTAAAATCTTCAAGAGCAAAAAATGGGATATCCTGAGGTAGTTTACAGTTAGGCTGCGTTTGTACATCGCTTCCCTCGCGCTTACAAAAACCGCGGTTTGCCAAAGCGGCAACACCGACGATCTCTCCGCCGAGACTTTTCACAACGGCAGCCGCTTCCATAGCCGAACCGCCTGTTGTGATGATATCTTCGCACATAAGCACTCTTTCACCTTTTTTTATCTCAAATCCACGGCGGATACTCATCTCCCCGCCAACTCTCTCTGCGAAGATAGAACGTACATCAAGTGCCTGAGCCAAAGCAAAACCTGCGATAAGTCCGCCAAGAGCGGGAGCGCAGACCGTGTCTATCTCAAGACCGCTTGCTTTTATCTGTTTTGCAAGTGCATCAGCCAAAAGTTTGGCTGTTTTAGGATCTTCTAAAACCTTTGCAGATTGTAGATAAAACTGAGAGTGATTACCGCTACTTAACTTAAAATGCCCTTCTAAAAGTGCATCAGCGTCCATATATATTTTTTTAACATTCATAAGAGTTCCTGATTGTGAAATATTTTAAACTTTTAGTATCTCTACTTCTTTGTCTTTTAATATTTGTTCGATATTTGCTGCATATTTATCAGTGATTTTTTGGATGGCTTCCTGCGCTACTTTTGATTCGTCTGCAGTAATCTCTTTGTCTTTTTCCATTCTTTTGATTTTATCGTTTGCGTTTTTTCTATCGTTTCTCACAGAGACCTTCGCATCTTCGCCCATACCTTTCATCTGCTTTACAGACTCTTTGCGTTGTTCAACCGTCATAGGCGGGAAAAAGAGTTTGATTTGTACTCCATCGTTGTTTGGATTTACGCCGATGTTTGCTCTTTGGATAGCGCCGTCGATAGCATTTAAAAGATTTTTTTCCCAAGGGTTGATTACGATAGTCGTAGCATCCGTAGCGATTACAGAACCAACCTGATCAAGAGCGGTCATTGTTCCGTAGTAGTCAATTTTGATATTGTCTAAAACAGATATCATAACCTTTCCTGTTCGGAGTGTTTTAAAATCTCTGAGCATGTGATTGACGCTACCTTGCATCTTTTTTTCACATTCGCTGTATATTTCGTTTAGCATAGGGTTTCCTTAGGTATTGTAAAAAATAATTGCATAATTGTAGCCAGAAAAATTTAAGCGTGAGTAAAAGAGGATTTTGAAAGGGAGATAGTTGCAAAAAAATGCAACTATTTTGTACTGTTTTCTTCTTGTGCCGGAGCTATTGGAGAGAGTGGAGCTACAACTTGAGTCGTTTCTACCATATCATCTACTACTGAAGATTGAGCGTCTTGTGAGTACATATAACCTAAAGTAATTGTGTTTACGATAAACAAAAATCCTATAGTAAAAGTAGCTTTTGCCAAGAAACTATTTGGTCCTTTTGCACCAAATACAGACTCATTTGAGCCACTGTATGCGCCAAGACCGATGCTTGAGCTTTTTTGTAATAGTACAGCAATGGTGATTAGCACTACTAAAACCATTTGAACAATAAGTAAAAAACTAGTTGTCATATATTTATTCCTGAATGTAAAAAGTGGCGAATTATATCTAAAAAATACTATATTACAAAATAGGGTATAATTTCGAAAAAATTTGGGGATTTTATGAAGCATTTAAAAAAGATAGTTTTGGCACTTACTGTGTTTGGATTGCTCATGTTATTACTCTTCATAAGCCAAGAAAAAGAACCAAAAAGCCAAAAATTGCAGGTCGCTACAAGTAGTTTTGCTCTGTATGATATCGTCAAAAATATCGCCGGAGAAAGTGTCCAAATAACAAATATTCTACCTTTTGGCGTAGATGTGCATAGTTTTGAGCCGACACCAAAATTGCTTGCTTCTTTGGAAGAAAGTGATCTGATATTTTATAGCGGAGCAGGACTTGAGCCGTGGATAGAAGGCTTCGTGTTTAAAGGAAAAACGCTTGACATGAGCGAGCATGTGACGCTTCAAGAGCTTGATTCTGAATCGTCTCATGAGCACCATGCAGATCATGATGCCCATTGTGCTCATGGCACGACCGATCCACATTATTGGCTAGATTTGCAAAATATGGCAAAAGCGACAGAAGTGATTACACATGAGCTAATCAAACTATCTCCACAAAACGCAGTGTTTTATACAAAAAACAAAGAAGTTTATCTGCAAATGCTTCTCAAGCTTGATGCGCTTTATGCAAACAGACTCAAAGAATGCGTACTTGACACCATTATTGTCAATCACAATGCTTTTTCTTATCTCTCCAAACGCTATGGGTTTCATGTAGAAGCACTCAGCGGTCTATCTCCAGAAGCGCAGCCGAGTCCAAAAAATATGGCAAAACTGATAGAACATATCAAAGAGGACGGAGTGAAAACTATCTTTTTTGAAAATTTTGTAAGTGACAAAGCGATAAAAAGTATCTCGCATGATACAAACGCAAGTGTAGATGTGCTTCAACCCTTGGGAAATATCACTGCCGATGAAGCAGCGCAAAACCTAAGTTATGAAGATATCATGCGACAAAACCTAGAAAAAATCTCTCAAGCGCTCATGTGCAAATGAAATTTAAGATTCCTATCTTTGATGTAAAAAATCTTAGCTTTAGCGTGAGAGGACAAAAAATACTCTCACACATTTCGCTTGAGATTTTTAGCGGCGAATATGTTGCGATTATCGGTCCAAACGGCGGAGGAAAAACGACGCTTATTCGGATGTTACTAGGACTGGAATGTCCAAGCGAAGGAAGCATCAAGCTATTTGGCAAAAAACTCTCAAACTTTAAATCCTGGAATAAAATAGGCTATGTACCACAACGAGCCTCTTTGGTAGATGCTAATTTTCCCGCTACAGTTTTGGATATAGTAAATATGGGGAGAACAGCGCAAAGAAACTTTTTTTCTTTTTTGAACAAAGAAGACAAAGTGGCTGTGCATGATGCTATGGTGAAAATGGACATCTTGGATCTTCAAGAGAAGATGGTAGGCACACTTTCAGGTGGACAACGCCAACGTGTCATGATAGCTCGCGCACTCGCTTCCAAGCCGGAAATACTCATTTTGGATGAACCAAATACGGGAGTCGATATAGTTTCTCAGAGAAATTTTTACGCACTTTTGGCAAAACTCAATAAAGAAGAGAAAATAACTATCGTTTTTATCACGCATGATATAGGAGTTATCGCGGATGATATTGGACGACTTTTTACAATCAACCAAAAAGCTATCGTCTGCAATAACCCAAAAGAGGCTTTAAGCTGTGAAGAAATGAGCGCGCTTTATGGTATTGAAGCGCATCTTATTCACAATCATAAACATGAGCACTAGGAAATAGAGATGTTGGAAATGTTAGAGTATGAATTTATGCAAAGGGCTTTAATCGCAGGTATGCTTATAGCCCTTTTGGCTTCTATCAGCGGAACTTTCGTTGTGCTCAAGCGCTACTCCATGATAAGTGAAACACTTGCACACTCAGCCTTAGTCGGTGTTGCCGTAGGACTTGTCGCAGGTTTTAACCCTTTGTGGATTGCTGTTCTTGTTGCGATTTTGTCTGCATGGCTTATTGAATATCTCAGAAGTTCCTTTTCACTCTATTCGGATGCTATCTTAGCGATACTTCTCTCCGGTTCACTTGCAATTGCAGTCATTATCGTCTCTTTGGGCGGTGCGTTTAACAACTCACTCTTTTCCTATCTTTTCGGGTCTATTTTGGCTGTAAGTAATGAAGATGTCTTCACGATTTTATTTTTTGGAACGCTGGCATTGGCTTTGTTGCTTGTGTTTGCAAAAGAGCTCTATTTTATCGCTTATGATGAAGAAGTAGCCAAAACAAGTGGTATCAAAGTAAAGTTCCTCAATTTTTTACTTGTGACGGTTGTTGCCATTATTATCGCACTTTCCATTCGGATTGTTGGAAGTCTGCTTATTGGCGCATTGATGGTTATCCCTACGGTAGCCGCACTTCAGTATAGAGTAGGTTTTTTAAAGACGATGTTTCTCTCAGTAGCGTTTGCGCTTTTGAGCGTCATAAGCGGGATGACTCTCTCATTTTATTTCTCGCTTCCTTCGGGAGCTACTATCGTTTTATGTGTATTATCTCTCTTCATCATATCGCTTGTAGTCAACAAAAAATGAAAATAAGTGCAGAATTTTCGAAGTACGCAAGCCACTACGGTGTTTACAATGTTATCCAAAATCAAGTAGCACTTAAACTTCTTTCTTGCGTGTCAGGTACTCCAAAAAAGATTTTGGACCTTGGCTGCGGCAATGGGGCACTTTGTAAAAGTATTACTTGGAAATATGACTCTTTCAAAGGGATAGACTTTGCCCAAGGGATGCTGGAACTACATCCAAAATCTAGTGCGATAGAAGTAGTGTACGGAGATTTTAACGATCAAAATCTTTTTGATGTGCTTCAAGCAGATAGTTATGAGTATGTACTTTCTGCTTCAGCATTGCAGTGGGCAGAAAATTTGGAGATGGTATTTAAAAATATAAAAAAATTAGGCGCGCCCGTAGCACTTGCAATCTTTACAGCAGATACTTTTAAAACCCTAAACGCAACTGCTTCGCTTGAGCCTTTACTGCGTTCAAAAGAGTATATAGATGAGCTTCAAAAAAAGTATTTTGATGCAGAGTTTGAAGTTGTGCAATATAAACTGGAGTTTGAATCGACAAGAGAGATGTTTCGATATATCAAACAAAGTGGCGTGAGTGCTTCAAGAAAAGTGCTTGATTATAAAGCGACAAAAAAACTGATGCGTGAATATCCTCTAAACTATTTAGAGTTCGAGGTTGCGTTTATCTGTTCTCATTAAGCACTATCTCTTTTTCAAGTGCATATAACTCATAACGGATATATTTGAAGTTTTCGCTGTAGCTTGCGTTTTGTAGTTTAAAAAGTTCTTCCAAAACACGAGATGATTCTTGCGCTCTCTTAAAGTTTGCCGTGAGGATGCTGTGTATATCTGTGCGGTTGAGTTCACTTTTTATGGTAGGCCTAAGTACATCATTGATACTGTCACGATTTTTGAGTAGCTCATGTGTCTCTTCTATACGAGCTTTGTGTCTGAGTTGCTTGAGTCTGAGTGAGAGTTCTTTGTTATTGTCGCGGTAGCGCATGATATCTTCGACTACGCGGATACCTTCTTTGAGGCGGTTGAGGTTTGCATCTATCACCCGAAAAAGATCAGGCGATAAGGTTGCATTATTCTTCATTGTTTCCAAAGATACCAAATAGCTGTAAAAGTGCTGTAAAGATATTAAGAAAATCCAAATAAAGTGCTATAGCTCCATCAATAGGTGTCTCATAAGAGCCATTCATAATATTTTGAGTATCGTAAATAACTAAGATACTAAATAAAACAACAACTGCACCAGAGATGATGACATGTAGCATTGGGTTGCCGAGAAAGATATTTAAAATTGAAAAACCGATGATAACAAATAGAGCTATCATAAGCGGCTTGCCATAACTTGTAAAATCCTTCGTAGTTTTTATCGCATAAAAACTCATAGCACCAAACACTACAGAAGTCATAGCAAATGCATTTCCTATAATAGAAGCCCCACCGCTCATGCCTAATGTACGTGAAAGAAGTGGTGCAAGCATCAATCCAGTCATAAATACAAAACCAAACATAACAGCTAAATTGATGCCAGGTTTATGTTTTACAAAGTGTAATCCTATCAAAAGTCCTATTTCTAAGAAAAACAGAGGCCAAAAATAGGCAGCAATAGTTCCAGCCATAGGAACACCAACATAAGCGCCAACAGCACCTGCCATCATAGAAGCAGCAAATAGCTTGTACGTCTCTTTTACAAAAGAGATGATTTGCGTGTCACTTCGGCTAGTGTTTTCATAAGCAAAAGAGTCCCCTCTTGCATAATCACGATCATAAAGTCCCATATTTTTTCCTCCAAATGCCCTTATTTAGGGTATTTATTAATATTTCAAAGAAATTCTATAGACAAAGAGTTAATAGATAGCAACAAGAAGAGCAAAAAAGCTGCTGAATTCTTATATAATGTAAGAAGAGAAATATAAGATAAGTAATAGTGATATGAAAATAAACAAATTGCATAAAAAATGCAAATTCTTTTGAAATACTCTTGACATTGAAAAGCAGTTTGTCTATAATTCCCGTCCACAAACACAGAGACCTAAAGTTTAGGCCTAGAGGGACTTCGAGTAGAAGCCTTTGAGAGAGTTTGAGATCATTGAAAACTAAGCAAGTAACAGACTTAATAATAACTATTAA
>JAQTWZ010000056.1 GCA_028689055.1 Sulfurimonas sp.
TACCATTTCAGCGACACTTGGAACCCGTGGTGAGTGGATATCATAGATGCCGGGACCGACTTCTTGTTTGTATCCTACCTCTTTAAATATCTTGAGAAGTCTGTTGCCGCTTCTTGCTGTTTCTATGGAGATGACATCTGCGTCCATCGCTTCTATGGTTTTGATAATATCGTTAAACTCGCTGTAGCACATGTGCGTATGTATCTGCGTTTGCTCATGAGCGCTGCTTACGGAGAGTTTAAAGGCATCGACTGCCCATTTTTCATAGGCTGCTATCTTCTCTTTTCTCAGCGGATAACCCTCTTTAAACGCAGCTTCATCCACTTGAATGATTTTGATACCTGCGTTTTGCAGGTCACTCACTTCATCACTTATCGCAAGTGCTATCTGCTGGGCGACTTCTGCTCTTGGTTTGTCATCGCGGACAAAGGACCAGTTGAGTATCGTGACGGGTCCTGTGAGCATCGCTTTCATTATCTTCTGCGTTTTGCTCTGTGCGTAGCTGATCCACTCCACCGTCATAGGTTTTGGACGGGAGATATCGCCATAGATAAAAGGAGGTTTGACACATCTGCTACCATAACTCTGCACCCAACCGTTTTGACTAAATCCGTAGCCGCCTAGTTGTTCACCGAAATACTCAACCATATCATTTCGCTCAGGTTCACCGTGCACAAGGACTTCAAGCCCCACTTCTTCTTGAAACGCAACACAGGTGTCTATATAGTTTTTCATCTCATGTTCATAACTCTCTTGAGAAAGCAGCCCTTTTTTGTAGTCGTTTCTAGCACTGCGTATCTCCTGCGTTTGCGGGAAAGAGCCTATAGTCGTGGTCGCAAGATCGTTGTATCCCAAAAGAGATTTTTGGAGTTTTATACGCTCTTGATAGAGACCGTTTCTCTCATGTTTTGTGATGTTCTGTACTCTTTGGAGAACATCTTGGTTGTGGATAAGCGAGGAGTTTTTTCTCTGTTTATTTGCCTCTATAATCTGCGCATACTCTTTTTGTTCTCTTGCGTTTAGGGCTTCATGAGCTGCAAAAAAGAGCTTTGAGAGAAGGGAAAGCTCATGGAGTTTCTCTTTTGCATAACTGAGCCAGTTTTTGATGTTTGTATCCATCTTCTCTTCATATTCAAGACTAAAAGGAACATGCAAAAGAGAACAAGATGTGCTGAGGATGATTTTTTCTTTTCCGACTATTTTTGCAAGTTTTTCAAGCAAAAAGAGAGTTTTTTCAAAATCATTTTTCCAGATATTTCTTCCATCCACGACGCCTGCGATAAGAGTTTTGCCGCTATTTTTGATAAGCTCTAATGAGCTGAGATTTTCATCACAAGAGACAAAATCAAGACCCAGACCCCAGATAGGCGTATTGCATAAAACCTGAGTCGCTTCATGTGAATGTTCAAAGTAGCTTGTGACGATGATATTGATATTTGCAGCTGCGTTTGTCAGTCTGTCGTAGCATGGTTTGATGAGACTTAGCAGCGCTGCGTTTGACTCTTTGACAAAGAGAGGCTCTTCTATCTGCAAAGTTATCGTCTCATCAAGTTTGCTTATCTCTTGGAGTAGCTCTTCATAGATTGGGAGGATTTTATGCAACAATTCATAGCAGTCGCCGCCGTCTATGCGTTTGCTCAAACCTAAGTATGTGATAGGACCGAGGATATTTATCTTCGTTTTTATCCCGAGTGCTTTTGCCTCTTTGTACTCTTCGAGTATCTTCGTTGCGTTTAGTTTATAGCTGTCTTGAGGTGAGAGTTCAGGAACGATATAGTGGTAGTTTGTGTTGAAATATTTTGTCATCTCCATAGCTACACGCTCTGCATCACCCCTTGCCATCGCAAAATAGAGTGTTTCATCTTTGAGTGAAGCAAATCTTTTTGGGATAGCTCCGAGCATGATAGATGTATCAAGTACCGTATCATAAAGAGAAAAGTCGTTTGAACTTATGTACTCTATACCTGCATCTTTTTGGTAAAACCAGTGTCTTTTTTTGAGTTTGCTTGCTACTTCTTTTACTGCATCAAAGTCAACTTTGTGCGCCCAATAACTCTCTAAAACACTCTTTAATTCTCTTTGCTCCCCAATTCTTGGGAAACCGATTACATAATTTTTTGACATGAAAATATCCTTGTTTTTTTTATTTTTTTTTATAATGAAATGAAGTGGATATTAAAACAGAGGAGGGTGCACACCGCTGCGGCGAAATGCAAAATATTTACAATAAAAAGGACATCTTGGGATAAAAATATTGAGAAGTAAAGAGAGGCGTGTTTTGAGTTTGAAAAGTATGTTGCAATAACACGGCTTTGAGTTTTGCAAAAGAAGAGCTTCTTCGAGTTCCAAAAGCGGAATCTCCTCAAGAAGCTCTTTGGAGTCGTTTGGAGCTGTTTGTTTGAAAAAAGAAGAAGCGAAATCAAGCTGGCTTTGGAGTTTTTTTTGCACGCTGTAGGCCAAAATAGCCGAGAATGTAAAATAGTTTTTGCCAAAACCGCGAGGTGATTTCACTTACTTTTCCTTATTTTTTTGCAATTATAACCAGTTTCGCTTCTTTTTGTTTCGCCAATTCTAAAAAGAGAAGTGCATCTCTTTGAAGATGTGGAACTCTTTTGAAGTTGTGTCCTCTTGGAGACCCAGTTTTTGCAAAGCTTGCGGATTGACTAAGAACCAGCCGAGAGTGACATCAACCGTGTCTCCTTTTTCAAGTGCGAAGTCATACTTTATGCTGCGTTTTTCATTGCCTTGTATCATCGTGTCTTTGAGTGTTACATCGGCTATCCACGGCATTGCGGGCTGTCCGTCTTTGCCAAGCACTCGGACGAAAATCTCATCTTTGAGCTGCGTTTTGTGAGAGGCCCTTGTCACGATTACTTTGAGCACCGCCGTGCGAAGCGGATGGAGTAAAAGTGCGTGAGAGGATTGGTTGTCGATGTTGATGACAAAGCCATTTTTCTCACGCGCAAGAGAGATATCTACATATTTACTAAGCATTTCGGAGTGAAAATGCGCTCCTGCAAAACCGTGAAATGTGTGCTCTTTTCGCTCATGTAGGTTGGAGACGCTTCCTTCTACTTTTTGCATATGGCAGCTCACGCAGTTTGCTCCGTCCATTTGGTTGTCGATGTTGGTTGAACAGACATTGAGTTTGTGATTGTTCATGCGGTGGGAGTGGCAGCCGATACAGACATTGCCGTTTTTTATATGCTCATTCCCTTCGCTTGTTATCCCATGATAAGGCGATTGGATATGCTCTTTGAGTGTGCCGTAATAATTTTTTTCCGTTTGCGAGATGATATTTGTATTGCTGGATTCATGATGTTCGATAGACTTGATGCGATGACAATACGCACAGCTTATCCCCTCATCATGTGTAGGATTTGTGGCATCGGGAAGCGCTTTTTTATCAGAACTGAGCATGGCATCAAGATTGTCCGCCGCCGGCGTGTGGCATTTGCCGCACTCAAAACGCTCTGCTTTGAGATGTTTGGGGTGTTTTGCCCAGACTGCGTTTAAGATGGCATCTTTTTGTGGGAGAGAGTTTGCGTGCATCGAAGCTTTGAACTCATCATAGATTAGTGGATGACACGCCTTACAATCTTCGTTGGACGCGAATGTGTGGGCTTTATCATTGGCGAAAAGCGACAAAGAAATGAAAAAAACGATGGAGAAAAATCTCATGAGCTAGCCTTTTTTGTATTTCTTGAAATTATAACAAAAATAATCTAAACAAATGTATTTCGCATCTTTCTCACTTCAAGAAAATAACCATGTCCCAAATAGATGATATAAAATATCGAAGCAAAGAATATGACAAAAGGGATGAGGGAGAGGAGGTAGAGTATCAGTGATTTGACTCTGAGTGTTCCCGCATATTTGTTTTTTATCGCTTGCGTTTCTTCTTTTGTGCAGATATTTGAGCTGATGTCGTAGTGCATCATCTTGTGAAAAAAGTAGTAAAGAGGAAAGTTGATGGCGATGATATTGACAAACGGGATAAAGTAAAGCGGGATAAAAACAATAAAAAGCAAAAGCATCACAAAAAGCCATTTAAACGCAAAAAAAATCCCCTCCAAAAAGTTGGAATACCCGCTCATGTGAACATCGCTGTAGTGTTTGTTTTGGAGTTCGCGAAGCACATACGGTGTCATAAAACCGATGATGATAAGCGCCACAAAGATAGAGAGATAAAGAGTGATGATACCGCCGATGGCATAGATAAAAAATGTAGCTATCCATGAAGTGATGGCGTGGCTGAGAAGAAATGTGATGATGGCGTTATCTTGGAACTCTGCCGAAAAATTCTCCGTGTGTGCAACTCCGTTTTGTACACTCGTTTGAGAACTCTGCACATGAAGCGTACCCAACTGCTCAACTCCGGCACCTGCGAGGATGAAAAAAAGTGTATATAAAAGTAGGATGCTGAGGATAAAAGGCAGGAGAGAGTATTTGAGCATCTTGGCAGTAAAAAGGTCATTTATACTGCGTTTGAGCGTATTTACTTCGCTGTCCATCAAAGGTTTTCTTCTATAATTTTGATGGCGTTTTGGATATCTTCATCACTCATCTTGCCTGATTTCGTAAAACGCAGCGTTTTGTCTTTTGCAAATATAAGGACATTAGACGCGTCATCTGTGATTTGCCACTCTTTGACAAGTTGTTTTGTTTTGTCTTTGACATAGAGCGTATCGGGAAATTCTTCCTGTTTTGATTTGAGTATAGCTTCTAAAACAATATTGGGCTTCCAAGTCGCAGCAAGGTTGATTATCGCGATGGAGCCGTAGTTTGCTCTGTCGTATTTTTTTTCTTTGAGTATTTTGGTGAAGTGCGCGTTTGTATCTTTTTCGTCCGGATCGACATAAAAAAGTACATAAACTTTATCTTTGATGCTTGACGCGTTCCACGCGCCTTCGCCGACGACTAAGCCGCCATTTTCATTTTCCAGTGTCACATTTTTCGGAACTTCTCCGATGCTGAGTGCCATAAGATTGAGGCTGAGAAATATACTGAGTGCTGCTATTTTGATTTTCATCTTTTACTCCATAATTTTTGATTGAGTTTCAACTCTTCGATGATGCCTATCGCAAGATGAAGGGTTTGGACATATTCCATGGCTGTTTTGTAGTCCAAAAGTGAGCTAAAAACCGTCGGTTCAAAGAGGTCTTTGTTGTATTCTATAGCGATGTGGATGGCATGCCCCACAAAAGAGATATAAACGGGGTGTTTTGTTTTTTTCTCAAAGGCAAGGATGCGTTGCATGAGCGAATGTGTGAGGATATATCTGGCTTCTATCTGGTCTGAGCCATAGACGACAAATTTTTTCTCAAACTCTATATCATCGAGTTTGACAAGCATATCACGGCCTATGTTGTTGGACTGAAGCCAACCGCCTATGATGTTTCCAAAGGTTTTTTGGGCGGTGTCCGGAAGTACGATTGTCTTGCCATGAAAAGTTTTGTTGAAGTCGGCTACGATAAAAAGCCCACGAAATACAGTACTCCAACTCTCTCTTCCTTTGGAGTCTTTGTGTCGTCTCTCCGCGTGCAGGTCGGAGAACTCTATTTTTACCCCGTCTATCTCTCCCTGTACAAAATCATTGCCGCTCATGCGGTCGATGCGTCCTTGGAAAAGTTGTGAGCGTTCAAAGAGATGCTGTGCGACATGAAAAAGATGGACATAAGAGAGTCTGCTGTCAAGTTCGGTGATGAGTGGATGGATGATGGCATCTTTGAAGGCGTGCGTGTAGTCTTTGATGAGCAGTTTGTAGAGAAACGCACCGATACCCAGATAGAGTACAAACAAAAACGCAAAGAAGTCTAAGCCAAATAAAAAAGCATTTTGGAGGGCGAGTGCTCCAAGAAAAAAAACAAAAGTATAGGCAAAACCGACAAGAAAAATACGGTATCTCAGATGTTTTCTCTCCTTCTCCAGTTTGCCTAGAGTCGGATAGAGAACTTTGTAGTAAAAATCCGTAAGTTCGCTGACACTTTTCATATTTAGTTAAAAAGCTCTTTTACATTGATATTTTGTCGCTGCAGCTCATCGATCTCAAAGACGGCTTTTCTTTGGTACTTCATAGCTTGTGCCATAAAGTTTGTAGGTATCATCTCTATGGCATTGTTGTAGTCTGTGACGGCTTGATTGTACGAGCGACGGGCTGCGGATATCTGCTCTTCTATTTCATTGAGTGAATGTTGCAAGTGCATGACATTTTCGTTGGCTTTGAGCTCCGGATAGTTCTCAACTGCTACCATGATAGAACCAAGAGCAGAAGTCACTTTGGCATCAAGTGCCATTTTTTGTGCGTCGCTTATGTTTGGTTTGTTGGCATCCGCACGGAGTTTTGTCACCTCTTCGAGGATACCTTTTTCATGCTCCATATATTTACTCACAGAAGCGACAAGGTTTGGGATGAGGTCGTAGCGTTTTTTGAGTACCGCATCGACACCTGCAAAAATGTTCTCGACTTGGTTTTTCTTTGAGACAAGCGAGTTGTACATAAGTACCAAAATAAGAGCGATCACGACAAAAATAATCAAACTAGCTGACATAAATAATCCTTCTATAATTAAGAGTGGATTAGTTTAGCTTTTTTATCTTTAAATTTCTGTTATGTTTTTGTTTGTGAGTATTTTATAGAACGTTTAAGAGTTCTTAGTTATAATGCTTGGCTACTTAAAATGGGGTTTTCTTGAGATATATTAATATAATTTTTATAATGCTTTTTACTTTTTCTGCTGCTCTTTATGCTCAAATCAATACAACAACATTTACTACGGTTGGAAAAGACGTAGATTCGATAGTTGTGAAAGATCTTTCAAAAAACAAAACGATATATGCAAAAGATGATAATAAACCGTTGCGCCCGGCTAGTCTTACAAAGATTATGACCTGTATGCTCGCTATTGAGAGCGGCAAGATGGATAAAGTGGTGACAATTACAAAACCTATGATTGATGTAGAACCGACTAAGCTTGGTCTAAAAGTCGGAGACAAAGTAAAACTCAAAGATTTGGTTCATGCAGCTTTGATAAAATCGGCAAATGATTCTGCGTGTGCAATAGCGTACTATTTGGGCAACAATGATGAAGCTAAATTTATTTCGATGATGAATAAAAAAGCAAAAAAACTTGGGATGAAAAGTACGAACTTTGAAAATCCTTGCGGATTTGATGATAAAAAACATAAGTCAACTGCAAGAGATTTGATGAAACTTGCGGAGTATGCTATCAAAAATAAAACTTTTAACTCTATAGTCAAGCTCAATTATTATACTTTTAGAACACTCAATACAAACAAAAAATTTGCAGTCTATACAAGTAACAAACTTCAAAGGCAAAATAAAAATGTCGTTGGACTAAAAACGGGATATACAAGCGGTGCAGGTGCCTGTTTGATAGCTCGTGCAAAAAAAGACAACAAAGATATACTCTTTGTGATGCTCAATGCAAATAATAGATGGAATAATGCAAAAAGAGTATTGGATGTAACGATGAAAAGCACAAAGAAGACGATAAAAAAAGCTGCTTAAGGCAAGAAAAAGATTTTGCCTCTAATCTTTTGTGATCTCACGGGCCGCCAAATAAGCACTAGCCCATGCCCAAGCAAAGTTGTAGCCGCCGCGGCGACCGAGTACATCCAAGACTTCTCCGCAAAAGTAGATATTTTTGTGTAGAAGCGACTCCATCGTTTTTGGATTGACTTCAAGCGTATTGACACCGCCGCCACTGACTTCCGCATGACGAAACCCATGCGTCTCACTCACTTCAAAACGCCAGTTTAGCAGAGCGTTTGCTATTTTTTTGGCGAGTTTCGTGTGGATATCCTGCGTTTTTGTCTCATGAGCTATCTGAAGATTTTCAAGTAAAATCTGCGCGATTTTGAGCGGGATGAGTCCAGCAAGAATATCCAAAATAGTGAGCTCAGGCATAGTCTCACCCATCTTTTGGATATGAGAGGCTAATTTTTGGGCATTCCATGAAGGAAGCAGATTGAGTGAGATATCTACGGCTTCATAGTTCAAGAGCGCTACACTTGCTCTTTGCGAGATATCAAGTATGGCAAAACCCGAAACGCCGTAGTTTGTAAAGAGCAGATCACCGTTTGAGAGACTCTCTTTTTTGTTGTTGCACAAAAGTGTGACTTCTGCGTTTAGTTTCGCTCCTGACATCTTGTTTGGCAAGCTAGAGTTCAGCTGCAACTGTACAAGCGAAGGATAGGTCGGGATGATAGTGTGTCCAAAAGCTTGTGCAAACGCATAACCGTCTGCACATCCTCCCAGATGACTTGCCGCCTCAGAGCCTGTTGCGATGATAGTCGCATCGTATTTGCATGCGAGCTCTTTGATGTCCGTTATTTTTGTGTCCGTGTGAAAATGTACGCCAAGAGTTTTTGCATAACTCTCAAAAATCTTCACAACCGACTTTGCTTCGTTGCTCAGCGGATAAGCTCTGCCGTCCTCTTTTGTCTCCAAAAGCAGACCGATAGAGTTTGCAAACCTCTCAAAAGTATCAAAGCCAAATTCTTGAAGCCCAAACGCAACAAAAGAAGGATTTTCTCCAAAAAAATCTGCAACAGAGAGGTTTTTGTTGGAGATATTACAACGCCCGTTTCCCGAAACGAGTATCTTTTTACCGCATCTTGCGTTTTGCTCAAAAACATCTACATGAGCGCCCGCTTTTGCACAAAAAAGTGCAGACAAAAGCCCCGAAGCACCGCCGCCGATGATAGCTACTTTTTTTGGCATTTTAAAGTGTGACAATTTTCGCGCCAAATCCGCCCATATGTTGCGGAGCGTCTTCAAATTTTTTGACTTTTGGGTGGGTGCTTAGGAAGTTTTTGACGGCGTAGGAGAGTTTGCCTGTGCCTATGCCGTGATAGACTATCACTTCATCCCAGCCGTTTAGCAGAGCGTCACTGAGAAATGTATCCAGCACTTCGCAGGCTTCATCGGCACGCATACCGTGGAGGTCGCATTTGAGTCCGGCTCTTTTTTCTACACTTACTTTGAGGTGAGTTTTTGGTTTTGGTGGCTCATGTTGTGAGTGTTTGAGCTGTTTTGTTTTGACTCTCACACGCATACCATCGACTTCGATGATGGCTTCTTTATCATCTTTCATCGAGATGATGACCCCTTTTTGGGAGTGGTATTTGACCTTGTCACCCACGGCAAATTTTTGGATAAGTATCTCCGGCTCTTTGGCTTTTTCGCTTGGAAGTTTTTGATTCGCCTTGTTCATAGCTCTGTGTATTGCCTGTGTATCACCCGCTTTTGCGGCTTCTTTGGCTTCTTTTATCGCTTCATCGTAGCTGCGTTTGAGGGCTGATTTTTGTATGTCAAGCTCTTTTTCTAAAAGCTCTCTTTGCTCTTTGAGGTTGAGTTCCTTGAGACGCAAATCTTCGAGTTTTTCATCGACGACTCTATGCTTTTGTTTGAGTTCTCGTTCAAGTTGTGAGCCGCGTTCGATGAGAAGATTGAGCTTTTGTGAGTTGTCTCCATAGACGACTTTTGCTTCATTCACGATAGCGTTTGAGATGCCATAACGGCTTGCGGTCTCAAAAGCATAACTTTTTCCGATGATGCCGTGCATAAATTCATAGGTCGGCATCCGTTGCTCTTCATCATAGATAGCCGCCATAAGCTCCACATCATCACGGTCTGCCATGAGCGCCGCTAGGCGTTTGTGGTGGGTTGTGACGACGACTTTTTGACCGCGTTTGACCAGATCATCAAGGATGACTTTGAAGAGTGCAGCAGCCTCGTCACTATCCGTTCCTAGTTCTATCTCATCGACGCCGACGAGTGCGGATTTGTATTCAAATATACGAGAAAATTCTTGCATCCTTCCGGCAAAAGTGGAGATATCGTTTTTGACATTTTGCGGATCGTCGATGATGGCTAGGATACTTTTGAAAGAACCGATATGTGATTTGGACTCGTTGATACGCATCGGGATGATGTACTTTGCCATAAACGCAGAGGCTAAGATGGACTTGAGCAACATCGTTTTTCCTCCTGCGTTTACACCCGTTATCATGAGGATATTTTTGGAAAAGTTTACACTGATAGGTTTTGCGTTGTGCAGAGCAGGGTGGTAAAAACCTTCGAGTTGTATTTTGGAGTCGTTTTTTGATTTGATGAGTTGATAGTTTTTGCTCCTTGCAAACAAAACGCGGGCTTGATAGTTGTCAAACTTCGTAAACTCTTTATCCACAAAATTGATAAAGCCCTGAAGTTCAGCAAGTTTGAGGGAGAAATCTTTGGCATACGAGTAAAATATCGCTTCTCTTTCTTGTTCGATGTAGCGTATCATCTCTTTTGTTTTCATGATACTATCAGGTGAGACATAAAAAAATCCACCCGTACTGCGCCCGATAACAGCGCCTTTGAGGACATGGTTAAAGCCTCCGCGAACAAGCAGACACTCTTCATCATTGATAAAGTGTACCTGTGTATCAACGAGGTAAGCGCTGAGTTTTGGGCTAGACATCATACGTCTGAGTGAGCCGCTGATATTTGTCTTGTGCTCTTTGATACGAGCACTCAGACCAAAGAGTTGATGGTCGAGATTTTCTTCAAACTTGCCGTCATTCGTGAAGTATTTTTCTACTTCAAAAAATTTCTCATCGATGACAAACTTGCTCATCCACTCACCGATGATGCCATCAAGCTGACGGTTTTTGAAATAGCGAAAATAACGCACGACTTTGACAATCTCAAAGATTTGTTCAAAGTTTAAAACGCCGCGTTTGAGAAGATGCAGTTTGATAGTGCTGAAATCGCCTACTTTTGGGGGTGCATTGAACTCAATCTTATCAAGTGCTTGGATATAACGAAAGTGAAGTTCTTGGTCACCTTCGATATAGAGTTCATCTCCTCGTGCAAAAAAACTCTTGAACTGCGCGATGTGCTCATGTAAGTCGAGCTGCTCTATAAGCAGCTCTATCTTGCTTTTTGAGTTTTCTATTCGCAAGTCGATGCGCTTATCATTTGGCCATAATTTGGCGTATTTTCAAGCCCTATAAAAGTGTAAGTGCCGATGCTGAGTGAATAAGTGGTGTTATTGACATCTACACCCTTGCAAGTAATCGTTTTGCCTTGGTTGTATTTGACTACGACTAACATCATCTTTTCTTGTTTGGACTCAGTGTAGGCATTGTAAGCGATAGCGGAGAGTATGATGATGAGTATTACAGCTGTTGCGGTGGCTTTTTGAGACTTTGTGAGCTCTGTGAAGTAATGCATAGCCGCAAAAAAGAGACCGACGATGATAAAAGCTGCAATATACGCCATTACGCTATTCCTCGTATTTGGTAAGTGATATCACCCGCACCAAAACTTACAATCATCCCTTTTTCCAAAACGCGAAGTTCTTGTTTGTCTTTGATAAGTGTGACTCTGTTTTCAAGTCTATGGATTCTGTCCGCCATTGTGAGGTTATAGCCTTTGAAATCTTCTAAAAAGTTGATCTCTCTTGGTAGCTCTCCAGCCGCCCAAACAGGCAGGATGATAAGCTCTGCCGCACCTTCAAAGCAAGTGATAAAGGCATCAAGATTGTCTATAGTACGCGAGTATTTGTGCGGTTGCCAAATAACACTTATCTTCTCTAT
>JAQTWZ010000013.1:0-17327 GCA_028689055.1 Sulfurimonas sp.
GCCGATGTGACTATCTCTCTTGCTGTTAGTAAACGAAATCTAAGTAGTTTACCTATTTTTTCATTTAAAAGAAGATTAATTTCTTCCAAGGCCTCGCTTAATCCTCTCTTTGTACGCACGATTGAGACTTTTTCCCACATTATCCTACGAAGTCTATTCTTTTTTTCTTTGTCATCTTTGAGACTCATCACCTCATCACATACATCAAACGCGAAAAACTCTTTTGACTCGTTTTTACTTAAGATATCTTCGACTGCGTTTTTGGCAAAAACAAGATTTTCGAGTAAAGAGTTTGAAGCAAGCCTGTTGGCTCCATGAACCCCAGTCGATGCCACTTCACCAATCGCATATAGGTTTTTGACACTCGTGACTCTTCCTTTTGTATCGGTTTTTATACCCCCTATAGCATAGTGAAAGGCAGGAGAAATCGGCACTCTTTGATAAGGAATATCGTAACCGAGTGCTTTGAGGTTTTTATAGATATTTGGAAACCTATGTGTGAAATATTCAAAGTCAAAATTATTTAAAGAAAGATAGACTTTTGTGCCTGTTTTTCTGACGTAATCATAAATCGACTTACTGACGATATCACGAGAAGCAAGCTCTCCTCTTGCATCATAGTCAAAAAGAAATCTTCTCCCTTTTTCATCTTCAATATGTGCGCCTTCTCCTCGGAGTGCCTCTGTTAAGAGAAGTTTTTGAGCATTATCACTATTGACAAAAACAGTCGGATGAAACTGCATCATCTCCATATTTTCAAGTGGTATCCCCTTCATAACACACAAGCCCTGCATATCTGCACTGATACAAGGTGCGTTTGTATGGTATTCATACAAAGAGCCTACACCACCACTTGCGATGATGACATCTTTGGCATAAATATTTTTACTTTCTCTATGATCAAGCACACTCACACCGTAACAAACTCCGTCTTTGATGAGTAAATCAACCACTCGTGCGTCCGAGAGCAGAGCATGTTTATTTTTTTCCAGCAGAAAAAAATGCATGTACCGCCCCGTAGCATCACCACCTGCATGAAGGATACGTTCTGTAGAATGTGCCGCTTCTTTGGTATAAAGAAGATTACCCTCTTTATCTTTGTCAAATTCAAAGCCATTGTTGATAAGGTCATCAATGACTTCCCGTGATCTTTGACTTAAAATATTGACCGCTTCTTCATTGCATAGACCTGCTCCGGCATCGAGCGTGTCTTTGATATGGTAGGGGATATCCTGTGTATCACGGGCAAGGGCAACACCTCCCTGAGCATAAAAACTATTGCACTTAAAAGTCTCGCGTTTATTAATTATCAAAACTTTTTTATCTTTTGGCAGTTTACTTGCTGCATAAAGTCCAGCGACTCCGGCACCCACGATTATGACATCATATTGCATCTGTTTATTCACACTCCACACTCTTTTCTTCTAGTTGGGATTGAGGTTGTTTTTGCAATATAAATGCAACATCTTCATCACTTTGCTCTAGCTCTTTTGTATAAAAAGGAGCCCCTTTATAGCCACATCCACTCAAACCAAACAAAAAGATTGCTATAATTAGCGGATGAAAAACGCTTCGCAGATACTTAACTCTATTCAAAGTAAACCTCAATTCTCAAAACTTAATAGATATAAATGTATAAAAAAAATAGAGTCTATGTTTATGCCGACATTTCAAAGATTTGTACAATTTACGTATATTAAAAATGAGACTCTGTTCTTTGTTTTAAACCATAATGCCGGTAAACAAGAATTTGATAATAGTATAGAAAATATTAAAAAGGCTTTAAATCTTTATACGCCCGCAGAGTGCGAAGAACTCGTTATAAAAGATATAAAAGCTTTCATTACGCATTCGCCCGGCACAAAAGAAGAGAAACCTTTACAAAAAGTACAAAAGTATAAAGAACGCTCCAGCGGTGACTTTACTATCGATATCAAAGACACACGTTTAAACTCCCTTGTGCAAAGTATCCAGAAGATTATAAAAGAAAAAAATGCAACTCCTAGATAGCATACAGCAGCTCCCTCAAACGCCGGGTGTTTACCAATATTTTGATGCTCATAAAAATCTTCTTTATATAGGTAAAGCCAAAAACCTCTCAAAAAGAGTCAAAAGTTATTTCAACTTCACTCCTGAGCTTAAGCCAAACTCCAATCTCGGTATTCGCATCACAAAAATGATTTCTCAGGTATATTCTCTGCACTATATAGTGGTCAACAGTGAACACGATGCACTTATCCTAGAAAACTCTCTTATCAAACAACTCAGTCCAAAATACAATATACTTCTTAGAGATGATAAAACATACCCTTATATCTTTTTGGACAACTCACAAAAATATCCTCGTTTTGATATCACAAGAAAAATCCTTAGCAGCCAAGATATTAGCTATTATGGTCCTTATTCTGTAGGTGCTAGAGATATTTTAGACTCTATCTATGAACTTTGCAAACTCGTACAAAAAAAAAGTTGCCTTAGCACAAAAAAACTTTGTCTCTACTATCAAATAGACAAATGCCTCGGTCCATGTGAACTTCCCATCACCAAAGAAAGATATCAGCAGGAACTTTCTTTTGCACATGAGCTGATTGAAAATAAGAAAAAACTCCTAAAACTACTCGATGAAAAAATGCAATTTTATGCTCATGAGATGCGTTTTGAAGAAGCGGCACAACTCCGCGACAGAATACAACGTATACAAAAAAGTCAAATCCATAGTGATATTGATTTTGCAAGTGTTGCAAACTATGATATCTTTGCCTTTGCAAACAATGACAAACGTGCCGTCGTTGTAAGGATGTTTATGAGACACGGGAAAATCATCTCTTCCACTCATAACTTTGTCCCATTTGATGAGAGCTACGATGAAGATGAACTCTATCAAAGGATTCTTCTTGACTTTTATGCTACTGAAAAACCGCCTATTATAGCACCTATTTTAATACATAAAATGTTTGAAAGTATAGAACTTATTCAAGAGCATTTAACAACTCTTTTTGGTAAAAAAGCAAGTATAAAAGTACCTCTAAAAGGAGAGAAAAAACAGCTTATTGAGTTGGCTTTACTCAATGCACATGAGCTATTAAAACAAGAAAAAAATAAAAGTAACACTGATAATCTTGAAGCGATACAAGAACTTTTTTCTCTTAAAAAAATTCCCTCACGCGTAGAAGTATTTGACAACTCACATATGGCGGGTGTCGCAACCGTAGGAGCTATGGTAGTCTATGAAAATGCTGCGTTTGATAAAAAAAGCTACAGAATCTATCATCTACAAGCAAAAGATGAATATGGTCAAATGCGCGAAATGCTTCTAAGAAGAGTTGAAAGTTTTGCAAAAAACTCTCCCCCGGATTTATGGGTTATAGATGGTGGCAGTACCCTTTTAAAATTGGCTCAAGAGATTCTATTTTCTTATGGTGTGCACATTGATGTTATTGCTATAGCCAAAGAAAAAGTCGATGCAAAAGCCCATCGTGCAAAAGGTAAAGCCAATGATATTCTCCATACAAAAGAAGATTTATTTAAGCTCAAAAGCAGTGATTCTAGACTCCTTTGGGTTCAAAAATTAAGAGACGAGGCGCATAGAAGTGCCATTGCGTTTCACAAAAAAACGAAACTCAAACTCGATCAAGAGAGTCATCTTTTATCATTACATGGAATCTCAATGGCAAAAATAAAAAAACTTTTAAATCATTTTGGAACGTTTGAGTGTATAAAACACTCCTCTTTTGAGGAGATATGCTCAGTTTTAAATATAAAAGATGCAAATGCGATTAAAAAATATTACAAATAAGTTTTCTTTTTAAAGCTTTATGTTATATTTGTGCCAATTCTAGTTTAACTACTAAAGCATAAGGGTTTTTTATGGACAAAATAACACCTATAGACGAAGAGTATCTGTTTGAGCAAAATGTAATCATTAGCCAAACTGATTTAAATGGTTTTATCACTTACGCCAATAAGACGTTTTGTGATATTTCTGGTTATAGCGCACAAGAGCTCGTAGGTAAACCGCATAATGTTATCAGGCATCCAGATATGCCAAAAGCTGCGTTTGAAAAAATGTGGTCAACTATTCAGGGTGGTCAAGTTTGGAATGGTATCGTTAAAAATCTGAGAAAAGATGGTTTATACTATTGGGTTGAAACTGAGATTCTACCGATTAGGGATGAAGACGCAAGTATCATAGGCTATATCGCCGCTAGAAAACCTGCTTCTAGAAAAAATATACAAGAGAGTGAAGAACTCTATAAAAAAATGCTCAACTCCGAAAACAGGGGCTAATGAATGCTATTATACAACTCTAAAAAAGAATTTTTAGGTATTGATGAATTTGACCTACAAAGCTTGGGACTCAAAAGCTTATCTGATTTACTCGCCATTTCATCTGATATTTCCAATCTTTTTGTCAAAACACCGGGATATATCCATAACTTTAAACACGTACATTGGATAGATTTTATCACCTGTGCGGATTCTACTGAAGCGCCCAAAGTCATTATTCATCTTCGTGGAGACAACTACAAGTGTACTCTAAAAATTACTACTTTCTATTTAAGCGATGCTCCAACATCGCAAGCATTTCTTGTAAATCTTCAAAACCTTAGAAAACTTACCCCAAATGAAACTCTTGGTATAGCCGATGATATACCGCGTCAACAAGCTCCTATAGTTCCACTAGCTAGTCACTTTGATACGGATATAGTTTCTATAACACCGACGAGACCAACAAAAGAAGACGAAGAGATTATTTTACATGAAAAAGTATCTCCGAGTGCAGTTTATCAAACAACTTACAATGATAAACCTTTGGATATCGACATAGATGAGAGTGACGAAATCGTGCCTCCAGTGCAGCCTGTGGTGATAAAAAAAACTGAACCAGTAACTGTTCCAAAGATAAAAATTCAAGAACCAAAAGTTATTCATACACAAGCTGCTCATGTAGAGCCGGAAAATGAATATGTTTTTGATCCACATGTTGCATCAAAAGAGCTTGGTCTTCCTGTAGATTTGATTGAAGAATTTATTCAGGACTTTATAGCGCAAGCAAAGGAGTTTAAAGCTGATCTTTATACGGCGCTCGATGCAGCAGATATAGCAAATGTTAAAATACTTTCACACAAACTCAAAGGTGTTGCAGCCAACCTTCGCGTTGCAGATGCCTTTGATACGCTTTCAGTTGTCAATACATCAACTGACCTTGCTACCATCGAAATAAATCTTGACAAATTCTACAGAATCATCGCGAAACTCTCAGGTGAAAAATTGGAACCAAGAAGTGAAGAAGATGCATTTGTTGTGGATTTTAAAGATGAAGATATAAGCGATGAA
Source organism: Sulfurimonas sp. (assembly GCA_028689055.1). GTDB lineage: Bacteria > Campylobacterota > Campylobacteria > Campylobacterales > Sulfurimonadaceae > Sulfurimonas. The sequence continues at coordinate 5,338 of JAQTWZ010000013.1, forward strand.
TTTTACCTTAAAAAAGACGAAAATAATATAGACGAGCCCTTAGAGCTAAGCATTACAGATGACGACGAACTAAGTATTCTAAAAATGCCAGAACTTGCAGATGATGATTTTTCTCCGATACTTACGGAGGGTATTTCTTCTGAACACTTGGATATTGACTTTGAAATACTAGACTTTGAGAAACTGTCTCATGAAGCATCAAACATCGATGCATTTTCTGGGCAACTTGAAGGTAATGAAGATACTTTAGAATTATTTCACCAAAATAAAGAAGCTAAGGTCAAACCTATTTCTCTTCTTGAGACAGGAGTAAAATCAGATTTTCAACTTGATTACAAGAGAGAAGTCATTGCAAATGAAATAGGCATTGATATCGATTCTTTTAACGAACTTTTTAATGATTTTTTAGAAGAAAGTAAAGATATTTGCACACAAATCAAAAATGCAATTGAAAATAAAAACACAGAGCTCTGCAGAGCAGAAGCAATCAAGCTAAAAGGGATGAGTGAAAATATGCGCATTAAAGAACTCTCTGCCGAATTAGGTACTATAATTAGTGGCACTCAAGCTTCTGAAGCGATGAATGCTATCAAAAAAATCGATGCGATACTTTCGCAAATAGGAGCGTAAATATGCAATTTGGACTCAAAAACAGACTACGACTTATAAGTCTTTTCCCGATTTTAATTCTATTTTTTATTACGAGTTACTTTTTATATGACTCATATGAAAATTATAAAGCGGCACAGCTTATCAAAGATAAACTCTCCCAAAACAGGCTTTTAAACGACCTTGTTGGAAATATTTCACGTGAAAGAGGTATGACAGTTATTTATCTCGGTAATGCTTCAGAAAATACAATGAAATCTCTTTCAAAACAAAGAACAATTGTTGATGAAATAGAAGCAAAATATCTAGGGTACCTGAAAACCAATACAATCGTTGAAAATCCTCAAGATGTTGGTCGTACAAATGCCAAATCACTCTCTGACTCACTTGTAGAAATCAAAAAAATCAGAGAACTTGTTGACTCGCAGCAAACAAACTTTGCAGATGTTTATGAAAAAGTTTATGGAACAGCTCAATCAAAGGGTATTAAACAGCTAGAAGAGATAACAAGTAATCAGATGGATCCAGAGATTAACGAGCTTTCATCTTCGTATATCTCTATCGTAAGAGCCAAAGAGTTTACTGCAGCAGAGAGGGACTTCATATCATTTGCAATTGCACGTGCAAAAATACTTGAAGGAAATGAATTTAATACCTGGATTTCACTTATTGCTAAAGCGGATACAATCAACTATGATACTCTCCAAAATAAAGATTTAATTGCTCAAATAAATGCAATTATTAAAGATGAAGACACGCTTGAGCTTTTGGATGATATTAATACAGAAAGAACACAGATTATCTCAGATGCACAAAATGGAGAATTTGAAACAAGTTCAGGTATCTGGTTTACTATGCTCTCTGAGAAAACAAATATCCTTTCTAAAGCCGAAGATTTGATTCTCTCTGCGATGGATGAAAGAGCGATACAAGTTCAGACCGATGCGATGCAGTTCCTTACAATGACACTTATTATCTGGCTTATCTCTGTTATTCTAGCTATCCTAGGCTTTTTATTATCAAACGAGATCGCAAAAAATATTAAAAACCTCGAGAACGTACTTCAAAAAGTTGCTGAAGATGCTGAAGATGAAGAAACTAAACTCAATATCAACTTACATACCTCAGAAGGAACCGCGGAAGCTTATGCGCTTCTTGAGAGAATTATTAAGCAAACCAGAGAAGATAAAACGTTTGCACAAGAAGCAAGTGAAGCAAAGTCAATGTTCCTTGCAAATATGTCTCACGAGATTCGTACACCACTTAACGGAATTGTTGGTTTTACCGAACTTCTTAAAGATACAGGTCTCCAAGAAGAACAATCTGAATTTGTTGATATCATTGAAAAAAGTTCAGAAAATCTTCTTGAGATTATCAATAATATTCTTGACCTTTCTAAAATTGAAAGTAATAAACTTGAGATTGAAAATATTGCGTTTAACCCTATTGAAGAATTTGAAAGTGCTGTTGAAGTTTATGCAGTACGTGCAAGCGAAAAACATATTGACCTTGGATGTTATATTGATCCTGAACTCGAACGACCACTTAAAGGAGATCCGACAAAACTGAAAGAAGTTATTATCAATCTTCTTTCAAACGCAGTCAAGTTTACAAGTAGTGCAGGTTCAATTAATGTTGACATCAGAAAAATAGACAGTGGTGAAGCTGGTGTAACAAGGGTTAGATTTGAAGTTCAAGACAGTGGTATCGGTGTTACCAGTGAGCAAAAATCAAGAATATTTGAAGCTTTTTCACAAGCAGATACGTCAATTACACGTAAATATGGTGGTACTGGTCTTGGTCTTACTATTTCAAGTCGATTTATCGAACTCATGGGCGGGTACTTAGATCTTCATAGTGAGCCAGGAGACGGAACTACTTTCTTCTTTACTATTGATTTTGAAGAAGTAGAAACACTCAATGAAAGTCTCAAAGGAAACTATACAAGTATCAATGCCCTTGTACAAGAATCTTCACATAAATCAAAACGCCAAGAGAAATATCTTCGTGAATATTTAGACTTTTATGGAGTAAGCTACACAACATTTAATGATATAAGTGAGGTTGAAACCTTACAGAGACAGGTTAGCTACGATCTTGTTTTTGTTGATTTTGATTATGTGTCTGAGGAGAATTTAGTTGCTTATGGCAATCTTCCACAAGAACTTATTCTTTTAACAAAATCATTTTACATGAAAAAAATCGATTCTCTTCATGCAAATATTTTTAAGACACTTTATGAGCCGTTAAATGGAACAAAAATAAGAGTTGTTTTAGAAAACTATTTGCAAGGTAACTTTAATGAAAAACGTATTAAAAAATCTACTAAAAAAAGTTTTAATGCACAAACATCAAAATTTAAAGCAAATGTACTTGTAGCTGAAGATAATATCATCAATCAAAAACTTATTCAAAGAACACTTGAAGATTTAGGGCTTCATGTAACTATAGCAGCTAATGGACTTGAAGCTTTCCAAAAAAGAAAGGATGGAAACTTTGATGTTATCTTTATGGATATCCAGATGCCATTCCTTGATGGAGTAGAGGCTACTCGAGAGATATTAGAGTATGAAACAGAATACAATCAACCACATGTACCAATTATCGCATTAACAGCAAATGCGCTCAAAGGAGATAGAGAAAGATTCCTTGAAGCAGGTCTTGATGAATATACAACAAAACCTTTGGTTCGTGCAGAGATTGTGTCACTACTTGGAAATTTCCTCTCTGATTTTATTGTTCAAGAGCAAAAGGTTCCAAAAACTGCACAAGAAGGGCTGGAGAGAGCAAAAATCGAAGAAGATACTATTGCACAAGAAGCTGAGCAAGAACTTGAGCAAGAGATAGAAATAATTACACTTGAAGAAGAAACAGATGCGCTAGAATCAATAAGTGAAGTTGCAGTAGAGGAAGAAGAGCCACTTATCAAAGCAAGTTATAAAGCAGATATTTTACTCTCCAAAAAAACTCCTTTTGAAGCGAAACTCTATACAAAAGTACTGCATTCACTTGGTTACTCTTATGAAGTTGCAAACTCAGTAGAAGAGCTTGAAAACATGATACGCAGTGATAGTTATAAGCTCATATTGTTTGACAAAGAGTGTGATGGTCTTGATTTAGCTGCATTTTCTACAAATGTTAAAGAAGTAAACAAAAGCAGAGATTTAGACAGCTATTTAGTCGTCATCAATGACTCGGCTTCTATTGAAAATCTTGATGACGCACTCTATGTGCATGAAAGTATTAAAAATATTGTTAATAGAGATTTATTGCGACTTGTATTCGAAAAATTTATTTAAGGTAAAAAAATGATAAAAAAAGACCTAATTGTATTAGCAGTTGACGATGATTTGATAAATCTAAAACTCTTAAAATCTATGCTCATGAAGAGTGGGCATGTTAAAGAGGTTATAGAAGCAAAAAATGGTTCAGATGCTATTGGAGAGCTTAAAAAAAGAGATGATATTGACCTCATTCTTCTTGATATCATCATGCCAATTATGGGTGGTATAGAAATGCTCAAAGTTGTTCGCGCTGACGACAATCTTCGTCAATTACCAATAATCGTTCTTACAACAGATGAAACTAAAAAAAGTGATGCTTTGGAGTTCGGTGCAAATGGTTTTCTTATGAAACCTATCAGAAATGATGACCTGATGAAAAAGATCGCAACAGTAATCATCTAATACTTATCTAGAGCATAGCGCTACCGCGCTAGCTGTTCTCACACGCAAATTCTTAGGGAACTAAAATTTGCTTGAGAACTTCTTCTACGCGGCTTACAGCTATAATCTCAACTGCATCTTGAACTTCTTTTGGAATATCATCCAAATCTCTCTCATAATTTTTAGCCGGAATCAAAACTTTTGTCATACCCGCTTTATGTGCAGCTATCAGTTTTTCTTTGAGTCCACCGATAGGAAGTACATCTCCGCTGAGTGAAACCTCACCTGTCATTGCTATTTCAGAACGTATCTTTTTACTGCTCAATATAGAAGCAATTACACTAACCATAGCAATACCGGCACTTGGACCGTCTTTTGGTGTTGCACCGTCTGGAACATGTATATGTAGATCATAGCGTTTATACACTTCGCTAGGATCTATCTCTACTTTATCTTCTATCTCTTTAAATGTAAGAGGGATATTTTCATCATCTATTTTTAGCTTTTTAGTATCAATAAGTGTTTTTACTACACTCATAGCGATTCTAGCAGACTCTTTCATAACATCACCAAGACTTCCGGTTAGTTGGAAATTACCTTTACCTTTAATACGAATACTCTCAATTTTTAAGACATCACCACCAACTGCCGTCCAAGCAAGACCGTTTACAACACCTACAACGGGTATTTTTGTTGTTTTTTCTATTTCAAAAACGCTTTTATCAAAATAATTTTTCAGATTTTTCAGTGTTACGGTAATTTTGCCATTTGCTTTATTTTGCAATATCTCTTTGGCAGCTTTTCTGCTCATGTCAGCTATACGACGACGAAGATTACGCACGCCTGCTTCTCTTGTAAAACTATGAATAAGCTCTTTAAGCGCAGTTGCTGATATACTTACTTCAGAAGGCTTTAAACCGTGTTTTTTGAGCTCTTGAGGAATAAGATAACGTTTTGCTATCTCATACTTTTCCTGTGGCGTGTAAGAACTTACGGTAATAAACTCCATTCTATCACGAAGCGGTGCAGGAATACGTCCGACATCGTTGGCTGTTGCGATAAATATGACATTACTCAAGTCCAGATTGAAATTAAGATAGTAATCTCTAAACTCACTATTTTGCTCAGGATCAAGTATCTCCAAAAGTGCTGCGGTAGGGTCGCCTCTTTGTGAGCGTGATACCTTATCAATCTCATCTAAAACTATCACAGCATTCATCTTTTTCGCATCAATCAAACCCTGTACGATACGTCCTGGCATCGCGCCAACATAGGTTCTTCTATGCCCTCTAAGTTCATTTACATCTTCAAGCCCACCAAGTGCTATACGTACTAAAGGACGTTTGAGTGCTGTTGCTATAGAGTTTGCAAGCGATGTTTTTCCTACACCCGGAGGTCCTGAAAAACACAAAATAGCTCCAGCACTTTTTTTGAGACTTATGCCACGAAGTTCTAAAAGTTCACGCACAGCAAAATATTCAACGATGCGTTTTTTTGGTTTTTCTAGAGAAAAGTGGTCCTTATCAAGCTGCGTTTGGACATCATCTATCTTAAGCGCTTTTTTGGACTCTTCACCAAAAGGAATCTCCAGAACCCAGTCAAGATAGGTCTGCGTCATAGAGGCATCGGAAGAGTCAGGATGCATACGTGAAAAGCGCTCTATTTGTTTAGATATCTCTTTGTGTGCGTCTTCATTCATCTTCGATTTTTTAGCTTCAAGTTTTTTACGATACTCTTCTATCTCTTCATCACGCGAAGTATCCGTCCCAAGTTCTTTTTGTATTTGCTTGAGTTGCTCTTTTAGAAAATACTCTTTATTTACTTTTTCTATGTGTGAATGTACTTTGGAACGTATCTCTTTTTGCAGTTTATGCGCTTCGATCTCATCCATCAAAAAGTCAACAAGATCTAAAAATCTTTTTTCAGTATCCACTTCAACAAAAAGCTTATATGCCTGCTCTTTTTTAAGTTTTACCGTACTCGATATCAAGTCTATAATGCGGTTGTTATCATGATTTTCTTCGATAGTACGCAACAAGTCAGGCGGAAAATAGTTACTTACAGCAGAGAGTGCTCTTACTTTTTCTCTCACAACTTCTAAAATTGCATCTATACGAAGTGAGCTTGTGTTGATAGGTTCGATCACATCTACATGAGCGATGAGCGGTTTATCTGAAACTTTATAGACCATTTTTGCCCGTGCAAGACCTTGAAAAAGGACTTTTATACGTCCATCAGGAAGTGCCACTTTTCTCATAATAGAGCCAACAACTCCAACATCATACAGAGAATCATAATCTCGCTGCGTTTCATGTCCAGGTTTTGTAGAACAGACGATTACAAGCGAATTGTCTTCAATGGCTCTTGCAGCCGCACTTATATTTGTCTCATCACTCAAAAATATCGGTGAAATCATAAAAGGATATAAAAAAAGTTCATCTTCTGCTAATACAGGAATATCGGCAGGAAAATCTCCATAATTGCTTAATTTCATACATTGTCCTATTTGTTTATATTATTTGCATTTTCTGTGCTCTCTTGTGGAGCTGAGTTTCTTGATACAACACTTTTTGTATCTGGTACCATAAAGCCATACCAACTCTCTTCACCATCACCTTCAAACCATGCACGATACCAAGCTGTATTGGCTCTCTCTATTTCATTCCAATTTATCCATGGTTGGGGCTTAATATTTTTATAATACTCTGCACTTCGTGGCTTATCAAGTCGTGTATAAAGATCTGCAATGTTTTCATTGAGTGCTGCATCCGCCAAATGTAAATTTGTCAACATCGTATCCACAACTCCGTAGTATGTTGAGCGAGGGTAAAACTTTTTAAAATTATCACCTTCTACAATTGCATCTTGTATCAGAACTTGATCACGCCATGGATTTGGGAGTGCAAGGTACTTTGCCTTTATCTTCATATACTCTGCGAACTCTTTTTCATTTGGATTTGCATATCTCTTGATATATTCGTTGAAGAAATGCTCACTTAAGAGATACTCTTCTTCATGCATGTGGGCGATAGCCAAAATCATAGTAGCTTCAGGCAAAAGAGGAGAACCGATATGTTCTCCCTGCAAAGAACTGTAATAATTATCCGCTTTTTCGAGATTGCCATCAGAGATAGACTCCACGATTTTTGAATACCAATAGACGGCAGGTTTGTTATACTCTTCAACTTCTTTGGAACAGCCACCGAAAAAAATTAATCCGCTGAGTAAAAGAAGATATATATTTGTTTTTATATACATACAATAAAGTCCTAGTTTTAAATGAATTGTTATTCTATCCAAAACTTCTATAACAGGTATTAAACTAGGTATGTTTTATGCTTTAAAGTGTTATACTTCACAAAATTTACAAAAGGTTTTTTTATGACATTTGACTTACAAGTCCCTATTTTAGGCTTTGACAACATTAAAAAAGTTGAGTTACAAAAGATAGATGATATATTTATGAAAATGCAGGCGGTTGAGGATGAATACATATCATTTACTCTTGTCAATCCTTTTGTTTTGACTGAGTACGACTTTGAGATACCGGAGAAAATTCAAAATCTTCTTGAGATAAGCGATACTTCAAACCTTTTAGTGATGAACATACTCCTTATCCAAACACCAATAGAAAACTCTGTTGTAAATTTTATAGGACCACTGGTTTTCAACACAGACTCCAAAAAAGCTGCGCAAATTATCCTGCAAGAGTCAAGTAGATATAGTGTCGCGGAAAAAATATCAACATTTCTAAAAAATTGAGTAGCTACCTCGAATTGAAAAATTAAAAAGTCACTATTATTCCAACTTAATGATTAGATAATAACGTGAGACTCAAAAAAAATAAGTATAATCTGCTCATGAATTTAGAGACCATACAAAATAAAACCATACTCCTTTTTGGCAAAAGTCGTGCGTTTAGCTCTGCAGAGTTTGACGCGCAGATGTTGCATCATAATATAAAAGTTCTCAAAGAATTTGATGAAGATGTAGCGCTTATCGTCGAGGGTAAGATGATGACGCCTTATGAGCAAAACGCAAGTGATAATCTTTATGAGAGTAGAAAAATCCAAAGTATCTCTATAGACGAGCTTGAACGCGCACTTGCCGAGGACATGGATGCCGATGTGCTGCTGATGAGTCTCAAACTCTCCCATGATAAAGAACGACTGCTTGCCTTTATCAAAAATTCTATGATAAGCGATACGCTTTTTTTTAGACTGCTCAAGATGTACGAGTGGAACGGTGAAGATTTCTTTGAAAATGATGAAAACCGTGATGTCACCGCTGCACTTATCGGGCGTTTTTATGAAAATATAGAACGCAACCACAATGTCCAGTACGCGACGCTTGGGCTCATGCACCTTATCGCACAGTGCAAAAACGCAGAACTTATCGAAGCCATCGCTTTGCTGGAGCCTTTGCAAAAACATCTCTCACATCAGGGAGAAAACGCAAATCGTGCCATCATAAAATCCATCGTCAAACATCCAAAAACTCCAAAAAGTGTGCTGAAAATCTATATCAAAAAAGCAGATATCCAGATAAAAATACTTATAGCGCTTCGTGAGGATTGTGATGCGCTCATGCAAAAGCAACTCTTTGAGAGCAAAGAGAAGATACTTTGTGAGGCACTTTCACTCAACACAAACCTTGATAAAAATATCGCAATAGCGCTCATGAAAGAGGAGTCACACGCCAAAAATATGGCGCATGCTATCAAGCTTGATAGTGATTTGTTTGAGATGTTTTTGGATGGGCAGAGTGTAGAGCTTGCCACAAACAGCTCACTCGTGCCACAGATGCAAGAGAGGCTTTTTGTGCTTGAAGATGAAGCGGTAAACGCAGCCCTTGCGGCGAATAAAGCACTGCATGAACAGATGTTCACAGAGCTTTTTTCTTTGGAAAATGAGACTATTTCATCGACGCTTTATGCAAACGCAGCCACACCGCAAAGTTTTTTACGCAAAGCGTATGAAGATACAATCTATCACCATGCACTTGCAAAAAATACAAACACTCCGGCAGATATCCTGCTTTTACTAGGTAAAAGTACCGATGCTAGGATACTTGAATCTTTGGCAAAAAATACAAATACTCCCGTCGCACTCTTATATCAGTTGCAACTCGATAGCAGATTTGAGCGTTTTGTAAAAGAAAACGCAGCCTTTGGGGCGCATATACAAACCCAAAATATAGGCTGGCTGGTCTAAAAGGAAAAAGATGAAAGCATCAGAACTGACACAAACGATAAGCGCACTGGTGACGCAAAAAGTCCCTACATTTTTGTGGGGTGCGCCGGGGATAGGGAAGTCTTCTATCGTCAAACAAATAGCAAATGAAAAAGAGATAGGTTTTATCGACCTGCGTTTATCGCTCATGGACCCGACCGATCTCAAAGGGATTCCTTTTTATGACAAAGAGAGCCACACCGCACTTTGGGCACCGCCTGCGTTTTTGCCTAGCAGCGGTGAGGGAATACTCTTTTTGGATGAGCTAAACGCAGCGCCGCCGAGTGTACAAGCTTCGGCGTATCAGCTCATACTTGATAGAAAAGTCGGTGAATATAACCTTCCTGATGGTTGGGCGATAGTCGCCGCGGGAAATCGTGAAGGGGATCGTGGTGTGACTTATCGTATGCCCGCTCCGCTTGCAAATAGATTTGTGCATTTTGAGATGGAAGTCGATGTTGATGATTGGCGGCTTTGGGCGTACAAAAAAGCGCTTGATACAAGAATCATATCTTATATCAGCTACAAGAGTGAACATTTGTTCACATTTGATGCAAAAAGTGAGACAAAAAGCTTCGCAACGCCTAGAAGCTGGGAATATGTCGATAGTATATTCAAAAGTGAAATACCTGCAAATCTGCTGCTAAACGCAATCAGTGGAGCCGTAGGTAAAGAGGTAGCAGTCGGCTTTTTGAGTTTTGCCAAGGTGATGGAGAGACTCCCTGATATAAACGCTATCCTTCAAAGCGGCGAGGGCGAATACCCCCAAGCGATAGATGTTTTGTATGCTTTAAGTGCAGGACTTGTGAGCGGCGTTTTGCGTGATGTCTCTACACTGGATAATGTCCTGCGATATACCCTTGAACTCAAACCTGAGTTCGCTGTGATGGTCGTGCAGGATTTACAAAGAAACGGACTCTCCATGGAACACGCTAAGGCATATAAAAGTTGGGTGCAGAAGTTTTTGTATCTTTTGGATTAGCCTCAAATCTTTAAGATTTGAGCGCTTTTTTGTTCTCATACACAGAGTGTAAAAACGCAATGAGGATAAGTCCTATCCCGATAGTTCCCGTGACAAGTTCGCTGATATGCATCGTGATCTTCATGAGCATGATGATTGCTAAGATACCGATAGCATAGTGCGCGCCGTGTTCGAGGTACTGGAATTCTGAGAGCGTTTTGTGCTCCACAAAGTAGATAGTGAGACTACGCACAAACATCGCTCCCACGCCCAGACCTATCATGATGATGAAGATATTGCTCGTAAGTGCAAAGGCTCCGATAACACCGTCAAAAGAGAAACTAGCATCCAAAACCTCAAGATAGATAAATCCCGCAATTCCGCTTTTGACCGTGTCACTGGAGAGAAAATGATCGACCATACCAAGCAAAGAGTGGAGTAATACGCCAAACATAAACGCCATCACAACGCTAAAACTCTCTGTAATCTCTCCAAGTGTCAGACCGACGATGATAGCGATGATGAGTTCTATGTTGCTCACGCCGCTAAATCTTTTGAGGATACGAGAGTTTTCTACTATACCAAGCCAAGTAATCTCTCTCTCTTCAAAAAAGAAATCCAAAAAGACCATAAGTAAAAAAGCCCCACCAAAGGCAAAAATAGTCCCTTCAGTGCTTTTGAGAATACTCTCATAACGCGCGGCATCATTCATAGCGACATCAAGCGTCTCCAAAAGTCCCATGCCCGTAACGATGGCGACGATAGCCAAAGGAAAAAGCAAACGCATCCCAAATACAGCGATAGGAATACCGAAGATGATAAAGCGTTTTTGCCAAACAGGGTCCATCTTTGCAAGCACCTTCGCATTGACGACAGCATTGTCAAAAGAGAGAGATATCTCCAAGATGATGAGGAGAAATGTGATGTAGATGGCCGCTAAACCACCAATCACAAAAGAGAGCCCAAGTCCTAGAGCCATAATGATAAACGAACTGTAAAAGTAGCGCATTCATATCCTTTGATTTTTTTTTGATTATAGCTGTATAAGGCTTTGGCTAAAAGTAAAGTAAACTATTTTGTAAGTTTTTTCTGAACTTCTAAAGCTTTTTTAGGTGGATTATATATTAGACTTCTTATATAAGCCATCATTTAGCAGCAGAATCTCTATAAAAATTAGTTAAAGAATATATCTAATTAACATGGAATAATTGTAATGAAACCGTAATCATTATGTAACCAATCTGTCATATACTTCTTGCAACAAAAAATAAAGCACTCAATATAAGGAAAATGCAAATGAAAAAAATCGTTTTATCAGCTCTCACTGCTCTAACTCTAGGTTCTATCGCTGCAACTGCAGATGATGTAAAATTTTACACGGATGCGAATGGTCAAGTATTTACCACTCCGGCTGAGGGTCGTACAGAACTTGTTTCTAAAGAGACTCCGGTATTTATGAAAGGGGTGAAATTAGAATTTAGCGGTACGCATTATTTTGGTTATACGGTTGCTAATCCAGAGACT
>JAQTWZ010000013.1:17427-27033 GCA_028689055.1 Sulfurimonas sp.
GGCAAAAAGAGACTATAAAGCCTTTTCAATCAACGGCGAATATCGCCCTATAAAAGATTGGACAGTTATCGGCCGTTATGATAACTACACAATGGATGATACAGACATGGCAGGTGATGACATGACTTCAAGTGTAGCAGGTAGCAAAATCATCGCAGCTTTAGCGTATAAATATAATAAAAACATAAGTTTTATTGGTTCAGGAAAATTCATCAATGAGCAAAACACAAATGATGGTGACACTGGTCAATCCAAAAATGTTTATATGCTCACTACAGAAGTGAAGTGGTAAAAATCACTCCAAACCCTCTCTTATGCCCCAAGCGGGCATAACAACTCAAAAAACAAACAGATTATGGCAGCAGATATCCTACACCGCGAATAGTGCGTATGTACTCTTTAGCTCTTGAGGGGTCTATCTTCTCTTTGAGCCTTTTGATGGCGACATTGACTGTTTTTTCGTGGATGTTTTCTGGATCTTTCCATATCTTTTTAAGCAAAAAATCCCTATCAAGAACCTTACCTTTGTGCTGTATCATCACTTCCAAAAGCGAAGTTTCAAGTTTTGTGAGATCGACACTCCTATCGCCTATATTTACCGCATGAAGGTTTAAATCCAAACGCATATCCTTATACTCCAGCAGATCAAGTACCTCTTTTGTGTCGTGGTTGTAGCGTTTGAGTACGGCTTTGATACGAAGCAGCAACTCTTCTATATCAAAAGGTTTGGTGATGTAGTCATCGGCACCCTTGAGAAATCCTTCTTTGATGTCATTGAGGCTATTTTTGGCTGATAAAAAGATGACGGGAGTATTGATATTTTTACTTCTAAGCATCTCAATAAAGAGAGTTCCTTCTATATCAGGAAGTGTTCTGTCCATGATGATAAGGTCGATTTTTTCTTCACTTAAAACCCCTGTCTCACATTTTTTGTGTTTAAAAATCCAATGGTGTCATAGCCGGCGGCTATAAGGTTGTATTCGAGAAGTTCTAAGATGTCACTGTTATCTTCTACGATAAGTATATGTTCTTTCATAGTGTGTTTCTCCAGAATATATTTGGAAAGATTGTAAGATGTTTGTATTTCATTGTGGTTACAAAAGACAAGCAAAAGAGCCTGTTTTGTAACTTGTTTGTAGCTTTGCGGGTTTAGAATTTATATCCAACTGAGACACTATAAAATTTTCCAATTTTAAATCTGTTGGTGACATGCTCTTCATCCCCTTGATACCAAATAACTTCTTCATCAAGTAGGTTTTTTACTTTAAATGTAGAACTAAGCCCGTTATCAAACTCTTCAATCCAGATAAAATCCAGCATTTGTGGTGGAACTTCATAGTAGTCAGGGTATTCATCTAGGTAATCTATCATTCCGACTTTACGAATTCTCTCGCTCATCTTATTGTAAGCAAGTGTAGCATTCCTCCCTTTTATCTCATAACTTAGTGCAAGATTGACTACTATAGGTGAGAGACCTTGTAGTTCTCTATGATTGCTTGTATATTTACTCTCTTGCTCTTGTGTAAGCGTTACATCAGATTTTGTGTATGAGAGATTTCCAGAGAAGTAGAAATCGCTCAGATCGTCACTGATAATGTTAAAGCTTTTTCGTCCATCAATCTCTATACCATACAGTGATGCTGTGTCCATATTTTCATAAGAGTATAAAGGCAGGGCATTTCTAGTATCGACGGTATCTTCAATAGGATTGTCTAAGTCTTTATAAAAAACACCTAGATTTATATTTTCGCTATCAGAGAAATAATGAGAATATTTGAGATCATAACTGAATATATCAGTATGGACAAGATTTGGATTTCCTTTTACAGTTGCAATTTCATAAGGATGAAAGTATTCTGTACTCGCAAATTCTCTTAAATCTGGAACAATGTATGTTTGCGAATAAGCAAAACTTACTTGATTTGATCTGTTAAAAATATACTTAAGACCTAAACTTGGGAGTGTTTTTTCAAATTCTAATGATTCAGGCACTTTTTCTATAGGATTGAAAAGATTATTATTATTAGTGTATTGATATACAGTTTGATCAAAGTGTACATTTTTAGCACCTATCAATAACTCAATCTCTTCTATTGGCTTAATGAGAACATTTGCGTATTCCGCAGACTCTTTGACTTCTGCATCATACCAATATGCAGGCTGGAAAGAGATAGAGAGATTAAAAGTATCATCAAAGATCTGTCTGATATGTTCATCATAGATTGTATCTATATCATCTGTAAGTTGGCCAGATGAGCTACTTTGATTCATTAAATACTTGTTGTATCTTGACTCTCGTGTCTTCTCACTTGCATTAAAACCAATCTCAAGATAGTCATCTTCGCTAAAAATATTAAGCATTGTTTTATTCTTCAAGTACCCTGCATCCATATCGTCTGTAGATGTAAGGTTCAAAAAGTTTGTAGGTTGATATCTATCTAGGTATGGATCGCCATAAGGGACAAGATCAAATGTAGTACTACGGATATATGTGTATCGTACATTATTTGGCTGGTTAAGATCAGCAATCGCGTGCTCCCCACCAAAAGAGAAAAGATTGTCCACATCAGCAATAGCATACTTTAAATCACCATTGACTTGATCAATATCTAGAGTTCTCTCTTCCCAGTTCAGGTCATATACTATTCTCCAGTCATCACTTGAGCCTGCAAGCCCATCTGCAATTTTCGTTGCAGACTCAGATGTTTTACTAAAAAGTTTTGTATATTTTAGCTTAAACACATCAGCATAATTATACTGCGCAGTTGCAATACCTGCATTGGTGTATTGGTCAACTGTTTTATAAAGGTCACCCCATTGTGATGGTTCTTTGTTAAGCGAGTCTGTCACTTGACTATAGTCGTAGCCAAAATACTCCTCTTCACGGTAGGTATGTTCTTGACCATACGCATAGTTTGCAAAAAATGAGAGCGTGTGTTTATCTGCAACTTCAAGATTGTAGGCACCTTCTAAAGTGACTTTTCCTCCATAAGGGAGAGCCTCTTTATTTGTTGTAAAGAGCCTGTTGGCGATGGATGTGGTATAGGCTTGGTTATCTGCAGGATCAAAACTTGGCACAGTCTGTCCAACAACAATTGCAGAGTCATTTAAAATATTTGCAGGAATATTTCTATAGCCGTCGTCGCTCCCTAGGTAGTCTGTTGTACTTCCCTCGTAATTATTCACTTCTTTACCGGTATATGAATTAGAATTTACCTCAGTTGTCACTTTAAAGTAGTTCTCTTTTGTTGTATCTTTGGTTCTGATATCAACATAGCCTCCACCGAAACTTGCCGGTATGTCAGCAGTTCCACTTTTTTGAACTTTCATAGAGCCAATAACTGCCGATGGAAAGATATCAAGAGGAACTGTTCTGCTTTGTGGGTCTGGTGATGGAACTGGCAGAGAGTTTAGCTCAACATTTGAGTAGCGTCCACCAAGTCCCCTCACATAAACATCTTTTCCATCTAAAATTGTAACACCGGTTACTCGTCTAAGTGCAGCAGCAGCACTGCTGTCTCCTTTTTTGGAGATCTCAGATGAACCGATGATATTTGTGATTGCATTTGATTTCTTCTCTTCAGCCATAATGTTTGCAATACTGCCCTCGACTTTAGGAGCAAGAACCACAAACTCTTCAAGCTCCATGCTTGCAGGGGTGAGTTTTATCTCTTGGTTGATTGTTTCATCTTTTTTTACATTTATATCATTTATGGTTTGTGCACTGTATTCTGAGTGAACTATGGAGATACTCAGTGGTGTGTTTGCAGGGACTTTAACAGAGAAATTCCCCTTCTCGTCTGTTTTTGCATCTATACTAGTACCTTTTACAAAGACTCTTGCGTTTGCTATTGGCAGAGATTTATCAGAAGTAAGGACTAAACCGTGAAAGATTCCTGTATTTTGAGTGTCTATAACGATGGCAACAGATGTTCCAATTGGCGTGTCTATCTCCACCTGAGGTGTAAGTTCACCCTCTTCAAATGTGGCAATGACTTGTGTATCACGAGACTTTTTGACCTCTATAATACGCTTTATATAGCCTAGGTTTTGCCCCTTTTCATCTTTTGCAAAGATCTCTATTTGATGCTCGCCTGTTTCAAGTATAAGTTCAACACTTCCATCTTCATCCGTGAAGTAGCTGTACTTTCCATCAAGGAGTACTTCATTTTTTTCTAAAGCTATACCGTTAAAAAATGAAAATATCGAAGCCGAACCAGTTTCCTCTGCAAACGCAGATGAAAAAAGAACAAAGAGTAAGGTGAATGTTTTAATTAGTTGCTTCATTTAGAGACACTCCATCGGATTGTTTGTACATTTTTCTATGTTTTTTCGGATTACTGTTGCCTTGCCAAATAGCTCACTATCCGTGATAAATTTAAGCTGAGCTTCTGCATTTTTGTAATCATCGGACATGTAGTAAGAATATGCAAGAGCATATCTAAGGTTCTCATCATCAAGCATTTTGTAGCGCTTGAGTGCTTTTTCTAAACCAATGATTTTTCTAAATTCACCTGTGTTTAAGTAGATGGCTATCTTTTGTCGGAGTTTTTCTATCTTGTCGATATTTTGTGCATTAAGATAGAGTGCTCTTTGATTGTTTTGGGCCCTGCGGTTCATCTCCACTGTATCTTTTAAGTATTTTTTGTCATAGTAAAAGCTCTCATCAAAGAGGTGTGCTGTTGTGTGTTTCATATCTTTTTTGAGGTACATGTGTCCCAAAAGAATTCCTAGACTTGGCTCTTTAGGAAACTTCAGCTTTGCCTCTTCTAAAAGCTGTATAGCACTCTGCATTTGGTTTGCAGCAATGAGCATTTGTGCGAGTGCACTATATTCTTGTGCACTTACCCCCACTTTTTTCATGTAAACGCGAGCAGTATCGATAGCGGCTTGGTAGAGTTTAAGATCTGCAAAATAGTAAAACTTCTGCTTAAGTAGAGTAGAGTCTTGTGGAAACTTCTCTATTCCCGCATTTAGAGCTACAAATGTTTTTTCATGTAAACCTTGTTTGTAATAACACTCACCACGAAGTGTGTACAACTCAGCTCTGTTTTTACCCATCTCTCCTGCGTTTTCAAGAGACTCTACTGTGTTTTTGTAGTCTTTTAGTTTATAGTACTCTTGCGTTAAGTAGATATAGAGTTGCTCTATCTTTTCTTTGCGTTTAGTTTCTGAATCAAACTTTGGTGCTTGATTTCCACTCTTTTCATTACTTGCTATAGAGAAAAGGTATTTCTCTTTCGTGTATGTTTTTGGAGCTTCAAACACCTTTATTTTTGTTGCGTTTATGGCGTTTTTGTATGCTTCTATTGCTTTTTGAGTCTCTTGTTCTTTGGAGTGTAAAACGCCAAGAGCGGTGTAGTAGTTTGCCGCGTCAAAACTTGGCGACTTCTTATCCAGAAGCGCTAACTCTTCTTTTGCTTTTGCATAGTTTGCATCATAGATCATCTGTGTAGCTAGTGCTATATGATTGATTTCCTGTGCGCTCTCTTGCGCATACAGGAGTGAGCTTAGAAAGATAGTGAGCAGTAAAGTCGATACTCTTTTTTTTAACATAATTTTTTTCCTTACTCAAATCTAATTTTCTGTTTTGCCCACATTTTTACAGGCTTGCCCTTGTACATGGCAGGGCTAAATCTCCAAGCATGCACTGCGTTTAACGCAGCAGTGTCAAATATGTCTGATGGAGAAGATTCCAAAATTTTTGCAAGTTCTACACTTCCATCTTTTGCGATGAGAAGGTTGATTACGACATACCCTTTTATAGCATCTTTTGCAGCTGCTGCTGGGTACTCAAGTGGTGAACGAGAGAGTACTTTTGGCTTTACATCTACCGTGTTTTCATCCATGATACTATCTTGTGCTACTTCTTCAAGAAGTGTTGTCGCATCGCCTGCTATATTTTTTGTTTCAAATTCAGGAATGTTCATGCTTACACCACCTAGAATTGAGTTCATGTTTGGTAACGGTGCTTTTGGCTGTGATGCTTTTGGCTTTGGCTTTGGCTTAGGTTTTGGTTTATCTGCTTGCTTTTGCTTCTGCTCTGCTTTTATCTGCCTAATCTCTTTTTTTACAACAGGCTCTTTTTCTTGTACGCTTTTATTAAAAGAGATTACTAGAATAATCATAAGAAGACCGCCAAGAAGCATCACCAAAAAAGCTAAAAAACCTCTGCCTGCTGTTGAGTATTTTTTTTGTGACATTTGTTTATTGTCCCATCTCTTTAGTTGTTGAGACTGCAACATCTTTTGCACCACTGAGTCTACACTCATCGACGACATCTATGAGAATGTTTACCGGAATACTTGTGTCTGTGATAATGAGCACAGACTTCTCATCTGAAGCTTTGAGCAGATCGCGTAGTTTACTTTGAAGGGCCCAAAGTTTCACTGCTTGGTTATCTACATAAATCTCACTAGAATTGTCTATGTAAACACGAAGCACCTTTGTTGATGCCAAAGATGCTGATGCTGCTGAGGGACGCTCAAGCTCTAGCTTCATATCTTTGACAAAAGTAGTTGTAACCATAAAGAAGATAAGTAAAATGAAGACCATATCTATAAGTGGAGATACATCCACTGTGTCTACATTTTGGCTCTTTTGTCTTAATCTCATTTCTCATCCTTTGTACTAATGATGTCCACAATCTGCTCAAACTCATAAGCAAACTGCTCCTCTTTTTTGTCTAATATCTTTCCTAGGATAAGCCCAGGAACTGCTACAACAAGACCAAGCTCAGTTGTAAAGAGTGCCTTGCTGATACCGCCAGCTATAGAGTCACCTTGCGAGAACATAGAGCTTGATTGCAGGGCATCAAAAGTCTCTATCATCCCGATAACTGTTCCTAAAAGTCCAATAAGTGGCGCAAGCATCACTATAGTTCTTACAAGTACCGAATAATTCGATGTGATGATAAGATAGGGAAAGAGTGCATCATGGATGAACTCTCTAGGCTTTGATGCTATGGTCGTTGCTGTGTGCGCAGCCAAAATTGCATCATGCACAGCATAGTCAAGCAGGCCCACATAGACTTTACTCTCGCCTTGCTCTTCATGTTTTTCTATAAGGCGTCTTATATTTCCTTTTGTACCGCGTTTGAGGGTGAAGTATCTGTACCCAAGACCATACCACAGGAGAAGGTTGAGAAAAAACAAAACCCACATAATTGCCCCACCAGAGTTCATAAAGTGTAAAAACTGACTCCAATAGATAAATATCGCTTCCATAGTTTATGCTTTATTTATTGCAAAAACATTGACGATATGAAGTGCTGCTTGCTCCATAGAGTCTTTGATATTCTGTGCCCAACCACTGAGTAGGTTTCCTAAAAGAAGTAGTGGAACTGCCACTATAAGACCAAACTCCGTCGTGATGAGTGCTTCAGAGATACCACCTGAAAGAAGTTTCGGATCTCCTGTTCCATGTGTTGTGATGACGTCAAAAGTAGCAATCATCCCGGTAACTGTTCCTAAAAGTCCAAGAAGTGGAGCAACGGCGGCTAAAACAAGTACAAAGCTACCAAATTTATCTATATTTGAGCTCTCATTTAAGATGTTTTCTGTGACGATGTCCTCGATATGATCTCTCTCTTTATCGATATTTCTAAGCGTTGCTTTGATGACACGAGCTGTTGCCCCTTTATACTCTTTGATAGCATCGATTGCTTCATTAGCTTGTTTTGCTTCAACCTTTGCAACAACTATAGAGGTAATCTCTTTTACATTTGAGCCAGATTTAAGAAGCAAAAGAACACGCAAAAGGACGAGAATAAGCCCTAGAGCCCCAAGTCCTAAAATGATGTATCCAATAGTTCCACCTCCCTCAAGTGTGTCATTAAATGTTTTCTCTTTTGCGTACTCTACATCTTTGTCAAGGTTTTCATAGATGAAAAGTTTTGTATCTTTTGTCATTGCACCCTTAGCAAACGCAGCTGCCTCAGCCGAAGTCTCTACATTCCAAAGTTTGTACTCACCATTTCCAGCAGGAGCAAGAGCACCTGAAGCTTTACTTGATATACCAAAAGCGGCAATATTTCCAACTTTGATTATGTCACCCTCAGCAGTTGTGCCATCTGCAAGATAAAAACTTCCTTTTATTTTTTGGACAGAAGAGAGTTTTGTGTAAAGCGCTGCCGTATCTTCAAACGCCTTATGCATAGCAGCCACAGCATCTGCATCTTTTGCGTCATTGACCGCAATGCCATAATCATTCAAGATTGACTTTGCTTGGATGATCACACTTGAAGTGATATCTTTGTTTGATGTTCTCTCATCAAGCGTGAGAGATGATTTTTCGATCTGTTTTTGTAGTGCTTGGCTCTTTTGTGAAAGTGCAACAATCTCGTTTTGGAGTGTTATAACTTTTGTTTGTGTATTTTGTATCTCTTTTTCATGAAAAGATTTCTCTTGTTTGAGACGAGATGCAAGCTCAGACTTTTGTGCTTTTAAAAATGTGTACTCTTTTTGATATGCATCTGAGAGTTCGTCTGCGTTTAAGAGGCTAAACGCAAGTAGAAGGATAAGTGTGAGGTGTTTCATTAGTTAGCTCCTTGTAAAACTAAAGCATTTGGAAGTTCAAAGAACCCTGTGCGTATCTGTTTTTGTAGTGCATCAAAGAGTGCGACTATTTTTTTTACATCCTCTGGATTTGTAATGTGTTTGTACTCATAAACACCATTCTTCTTTACAAGAAAACCAACTTCATTTGATGGAGTAGAAAAGAACATCGCAACGGAGCCGAGTTTTGCAATCTGTGCTAAAACTTTTTTGCCTTTAAAGTCTATTTGTTGCTTAAAGAGTCCTATCTCTTTTGTAAGACGAATAGTGTCATCGTAGCTTACCCAAACGAGCGAGAGTGCTTTTTCGTTTGTGATGAGTCCTTCTTCTAAGTCTGCTTTGATTTTATGAAGGTCTGCAACTCTTGCTTCAACCATAAAAGGAATACCCTCTGTAATACTTTTTTCAAGCATATCTATAGCACTAAGTACAAGAGGTTTTATCTCTGCGTTTCCTGAAGATGTCTCTTTGATTTGTGTAGTGACTTTTTCAAGTTCGTTTTGGGCAAGTTTGAGAGAAGTATTTTCTCTGTTTATCTGTGCTTCTGAGTCTGTAATCTGTAACGAGAGTGATTTCATCTCAGTGTTGTAACGTTCTTTGTTTTCTGTGATGTCTGTGTAGAGTGTCTCAACATCACCGCGTAACCCGATTATAGAGTTTACAAGTTCGTCATTTGTTGTTGCAGCTATAGCAGATGTACCTAGCAGTACCGCCGATAAAGCAAGTGAGTAGATAATCTTTTTGTGATTGAAAATCATTTTTTCCCCGTCTTATTATGGATTGTTTGTTGAAGAATAACGGATGAAGGTTTTAGTATGGTTACATAATAGTGACGTAATGGTTACATGAAGATTTTTTAAGAAAGTTTTAAATTGTATAACTAAGCAGTATCTACTGCTTAGTTATTTCTTGATAATTTTTTTATTGTGCATCAAAGATAGCTTTAATATTAGCAGCCGAAGTACCAGTGAACTTGTCAGTAGTGTTTGTGCCAGCTAAAGTAACATTTGCAAATGAGATGTTTGCAAGATCAACAACATCGTTAGAGTGA
>JAQTWZ010000013.1:27133-51405 GCA_028689055.1 Sulfurimonas sp.
TTGTGCATCAAAGATAGCTTTAATATTAGCAGCCGAAGTACCAGTGAACTTGTCAGTAGTGTTTGTGCCAGCTAAAGTAACATTTGCAAATGAGATGTTTGCAAGATCAACAACATCGTTAGAGTGAATAGCTCCATATGAGTTAGATACATTGTATGTTACAAGAGAGTTGTTAAAGTGACCACCGATACCAGTTCCTTTAAAGTAGATACCACCTTCTTTTACAGAGCTGTTAACAGTTAAGCCAAGGTTGTTAAATGTAGCAGCAGTAGTACCTGACATCTCAATACCAGCGTTACCAGTAGTTTGAGTGATTGTTAAGTCTGTGACAGTACCAGCATAACCATCGTCAATGTCAAAGTGGTCATCAGAACACTCAGAAAGGTTGATGTTGCTTAAGTTAACAGTACCACCCCAAAGTTCGATACAGTCGTCATCAGATTTTTTAATTGTAATGTTGTTTACTGTAGTTCCAGAACCAACACCCACAAAAGAGATACCATTAATCTCTTTATCAGTTTCCATAGTAATACCTGAGTTGTAAAGTTCAACATAAGATAAAACACCAGAGTTGTCAGCCATATTAGAAGTACCAGCTACAAAGTTACTGTTTGCTTCATAAGCACCAACCTGAGCATTACCGGCATTACCGATAAGAACTAAACCACCCCATTGACCCCATGCATCAGTCCCACCGTCATATTTCGTTTCAGATTCGAAGATGATAGGTTTAGCGGCAGTACCTGTAGCGTTTATTTTAGAACCTTTGTCAATTACAAGGTAAGAAGTCGCAGCACCAGTACCAGCAGCACCAAGAATTTTAGTTCCCGGCTCAATTGTTAAAGTTGCTCCGTTTTTAACAGCAACTAAACCGTTAAGTACCCAAACCGTGTCAGCTGTAAGTGTTCTATCAGATGTAATCTCTCCTGATAAATCCACTTTTGGAGTCTCTCCAAGAGCAATTGCCAGGTTAGCAATAGTTTCATCTCCAGACTCAGCAATAGCAGCTGCTACAAGAGCATTTGTAATTGTTGTAGTGTTCGTTGTCTCAACTAAAGAAATGATATCACCCAGTGCTAAAACAGTAGTTTTTTGTGTAGTTGTTGCGTTGATGCCATCTAAGATTTGTATAACTTTTATGACTCTTATATTTGACTCTGCATCATCTAATGTAGTTTGTGCTTCAGTCTCTGTCACAGTTGCACTGTTTGCGATGACTAAAGTTTTAAGAGCTTCTATTTGCGACTCTGCTACAAGTGCTAAATCAGCACCGCTAAGAGTTGAAGAAGTGATAGCTGATTCTATAACGGTTGCAACATCAGCAGATGAAGCAGCTCCACCTAAAAGTGTACCTTCTGTTTTTGCTTCTGCAACAACTGAAGTGAAAGATTTTGTGCCACTGCCTTCAGAAACAGATACTGTCGCGGCTGCTAATTGTGTACATATAGTGTCAAATGCTGCAGTAGTTGATGTGGAAGTACCTGCGGTGATGTTTGCTTGTGCTAAAACTTCAAGAGTTTTTTGTACAGTAAGTGCTGCTTTTGTAATAGCTGGTGTAGCAACTGGATCTTTTAAAACATCATCAGCGGAAATGTTTAAAGCTGTTGCGACTGCTGTCTTCGCTTCTGCTTCTGTTTTCCCACTCTTTATAACTGCTTGTACCAGTGTAGAAATAGGAGAAACTATTTGAGATGTTGAAGATGCAATATATGGTGCTTTCATAACACCCATAAATGGTTTTTTTGTGTCAATATCAGTTCCATCATATACTATTACCGGAGCAGTAGCATAATTTGCATGTGTTTGATGTAATGCAGTCACATTAAGTGTAAACGTACCTGTTGTACTTGTTGTAGCAATTGGTTCACTTGCACTATCACATGTGTTGTTTAGGTTTAAGTCCAGACAAGCTGTACCACCTGAGATGTAACCATCAGCAGCAGTACCACTTGTTGTAAGAGATGAAAGAGGTGTTGCAGTTGGAGTAGTAGAATCTCCACCGCCTCCACAAGCGCTAAAAGTGATAAGCAAAGATGCTGCTAATACACTTGGGATAATTTTCTTGACTAATATCATGTAAAACTCCTAGTTAATTTGTGCTAAGTATAAGATGAGTGAATTACTAAAAAATTTCTATTGAGTAACAGTATGGTAACATCAACGATAGCAGTTTCTAAAGTCTGCTATGGAAAGAGGAATAGGATAGTTTAATGCATTGTAAACACTGATTTGGATAAAATACGCGCTATTATGTAACTAAATCGGAGAATGAAATGGACGCAGCCAAATATATTTGGATGAATGGAGAATTTGTAGCTTGGGATGATGCTAAAGTGCATGTTCTTTCACACACTATACACTATGGAAACGGTGTTATCGAGGGAACAAAAGCCTACAGAACTGCTAAAGGTTATGCGATTTTTCGCCTCAATGATCATACAAAAAGACTCAAAGAGTCTGCGAAAATGACACTTCTTAACATCCCTTATACTGTTGAAGAGATGAATCAGGCACAAATCGATCTGATAAGAAAAAACGAGTTTACGGGTGACAATGTCTATCTTCGTCCTTTTGCGTTTTTGGGTTACGGCGTGATGGGAATTTATCACAAAAATTGCCCTGTCGAGACAGTTATGTCTGCTTGGGAGTGGGGCGCTTACCTCGGTGAAGAGGGTATGAGAAAAGGCATCAAACTCAAAATCGTCTCTATGACACGCCCTGCAAATACTTCAAACATGGGTAAAGCAAAAGCAGTAGGAAACTATCTTAATTCACAAATGGCAAAATACGAAGCTATTGATTGTGGTTATGATGAAGCACTTCTTTTGGATGATCAGGGTTATGTGGCTGAGGCGAGCGGGGCGAGTTTCTTTATGGTAAGAGACGGCGTTTTGATAACACCTCCTGCGGATAACGCATTAGAGTCTATCACGCAAAAAACAGTGATTGAAATGGCTGAAAATATGGGTATCAAAGTAGTGCGTCGCCGTATTACAAGAGAAGAGATATACATCGCAGATGAAGCATTTTTAACAGGAACAGCGGCAGAAATCACTCCGGTACGTCTTGTTGATGCAAGAGAGATTGGCTGTGGCGCACGCGGTGCAATGACGGAAAAACTTCAAAGTGCTTATTTTGATATCGTTTTTGGAAGAAATCCGGCATACGAGCATTATCTTACATACGTCAACTAACAAAGGAAAATAACAAAATGAAGGATAACCTACTTATGGCATCAGATATGAATGACTATTTTAATAAGAAAAAAAGTGAGGGCGGTGGATTTGGTAGAAAATCTACCGGCGATTCAGGCAATGGCGGAGGTAATGGTCCGCAAATGCCAAAGATAGATTTTAATCTTGGCGGCGGTAAAGCAGGTTTGGTTTATTTTATCGTAGCAATAGTTATTTTACTTGTACTTGCAAAACCTTTTACTATCATCGAAGAGGGTGAACGCGGTATCTTAAGTACAAACGGTAAGTACCAAGATCAAGCACTTCTTCCGGGTCTTCATTTTATTATGCCGGTTATCCAAAAAGTTTATACAGTCGATACAAAAGTGCGTATCATCAACTATGCTTCACAGATAGAAGCAAGTACAACAACTTCGGGTATCATGACAAAACCTGCTATTACGGTTCTTGATAAACGCGGTCTTCCGGTTTCTATAGAACTTACGGTTCAATATAGACTTGATGCACAGTTTGCGGCACAGACGATATCCAACTGGGGCTTTAGCTGGGAAGATAAGATTATCAATCCTGTAGTACGTGACGTCGTTCGTAATGTTGTGGGTAATTATGATGCAGAATCTCTTCCTCAAAGAAGAAATGCTATCGCGGATGAGATAGACAGCAGTATCAGAAAAAGTGTATCTGGACTCAAAAACTCTCCTGCGATTCTTCAGTCGGTGCAACTGCGTGAGATCGTTCTCCCTGAAAAAGTAAAAGATCAGATAGAGCGCGTTCAAGTTGCAAAACAAGAAGTACAACGCGCAGAACAAGAAGTAGAACGTGCGAAACAAGAGGCGTTTAAACGCGCAGAAGAAGCACGCGGTGTGGCTGAAAAAGCTAGGATAGAAGCACAAGGTATCGCGGATGCTATTACTATTGATGCAGATGCAAAATCAAAAGCGAACTACCTTATCTCTAAATCTTTGACACCACAACTTTTACAACTTGAGCAGATTCAAGTGCAAGGGAAGTTTAATGATGCGCTTCGTGAAAACAAAGACGCGAAGATTTTCTTAACGCCTGGCGGTTCAACTCCAAATATCTGGGTTGATATGAAAAACGCACAACAAAGAACTTCTACAAGTCAAGAATAAGTACAAAGATGCAAGATACAATCAACAGAGTAGATTGGGAGAAGAGTGAACTTCTTCCTGTTATCGTCCAAGATGTCAAAAGCAATGAAGTGCTCATGATGGCGTATATGGACAAAGAAGCACTTGAGCTCTCTTTGAGTACAAAAATAGCTCATTACTATTCACGCTCCAAAAAACGCATCTGGAAAAAAGGTGAGAGTAGCGGGCATATCCAGACTATCCACTCTTTTAACATCGACTGCGACAACGATACGCTTCTTATCAAAGTGACACAAGAAGGTGTCGCTTGCCATACGGGAAGAAAATCCTGCTTTTTTACAGAACTCGAATCAGGTGCAATAAACGCAGCAGTAGAGGTAAACTCTGAGGCGATGTATGGCGTTATCGATACGCTTTATCATACGATACAAGAGCGCAAAAACGCAGACCCTTCTAGCTCATGGACAGCAAAACTCATCTCAAAAGGTGAAAATACTATCCTCAAAAAAGTAGTCGAAGAGGCTGGAGAATTTAGTTTTGCTTACAAAGATAATGATGAAGCCGAGATGATTTATGAAGCGGCTGATTTGACTTACCATATGCTTGTTGCCCTTGCTGTAAAAAACATATCACCCGATAGAATCAAACAAGAACTTTCACGCAGATTCAACATGAGCGGTATCGCTGAGAAAAACGCAAGAAAAGATGGATGAAAGAAAAAATAAGTCTATTCATCCATAACCTCATAGTGTATGATTACATTTTATTCGGTACTGCGTTTGGGCTTTTTTTACTCTTTATCATCTTAGCGATAGTATTGCGAAGAAAGCTTGTTTTAGCGTTATTTTTGATTATTCTTTCTTTTGCTATTTTACTTTTGGCACCTACTCTTGGCTACAAATATATGCATGCGTTTTTATTTAAAAATTCTCTTGTTTTGCAAAGTCAACAAAAACTTAGTTTTACGGAAGCAGTTGTCGTCAAGGGAACACTCAGTAACGATTCAAAATTTGATTTTTCAAGCTGTGAGATCACTGCAAGTGCCTATAAAGTCAGTTCAAATAAATATAAAAACTATATCTACCCTTTTAAACCATTTCAAAATATGTCGATACTAGAAGAACAAATCCCAATGGGTACGAAAAGAGATTTTAAAATAATTATTGAGCCTTTTACGTATTTGGGGGATTATAATATTTCACTAGAGGCGGATTGTAACTGATGACTACCTTGCTCAATTATTGGCATTATTTTGTCTTTTTTATTTTATTTATTCTTTATATTGGCGGTATGCTCACTGCGTTTAGGCAGGAAAAAAAGAAACTTATTTTACCTATGGCTTTGTCCATCACGCTTATTTTTGCACTCCTTGGAATCTTTTCAGTCGTTATAGTAGATAAATATACAAAAGTTGTAAAACTCTATAAACTTGAAAACAAAAGATTGCTCTCTACGGAGCAGATTATCTATACCGGTTTTGTGAAAAATGAAGGAAATTATGAGATAGGTGAAGTGACATTTGAGATAAAACTTGTCAATAAAGGTCATGTTACAGGCAATGTCAAAGCAGGTTCATTTTTTGCGCCGAGTGGATTTGCTGAATTTTTCGGAGGTGGAGCAGGTGTTTTATACAAACCTCAAACAATCGTCAAAGAGTTTGTAGTAGCCAAAAATCTCAAACCCGGACAAGCGGAACAATTTAGAGTTTATTTTGATTTTCCACCTTATTTTAGAAATGTGGCAGACTTTTCAAAAGTAAAAGGTCACTAAGAATTAGCGCATAACATGCGCTAGTATTTTAGTCCTAAGGGACTGAGTGCTTTATTGATATTTTTTATCTGTCTGTTTTTATCTCTACACCAGTCAGGCGCTAGTAGCGAATCATTGTTTATCCCTGCCGTAACTCTT
The DNA here is from genome assembly GCA_028689055.1 of Sulfurimonas sp. Classification (GTDB taxonomy): domain Bacteria; phylum Campylobacterota; class Campylobacteria; order Campylobacterales; family Sulfurimonadaceae; genus Sulfurimonas. Next base: position 33,348 of record JAQTWZ010000013.1, read on the forward strand.
TGTACCGAGACACTATCAGGCTTCATCTTGATAGCTTGCATAAGCACATCCAAATACTCTTCTTCACTAATAGGCGTGAATTCTCCTCTGCTAAACTCATTTGCAAGTGCTGTGCGTTTCACCACATAAAGCGGATGATATTTTACAGAATCGATACCCCATTCATACGCTTGTTTCGCAGTTTCTAACATCATTTGAGTATCTTCTCCGGGCAGACCGAAGATAAGATGTCCACAGACATTTAAACCCGCTTTTTTGGACTTGATAATCCACTCTTTGACATTGGCGGCATCATGTCCACGGTTTATCCTCTCCAGAGTTGCATCATAAACAGACTGGATACCAAACTCGATCCATATCTCGTGTTTTTTTGTAAGTTCTCCAAGATATGCAAGTGTCTCATCCGTAATACTATCCGATCTTGTACCTATGCTGAGTCCCACGACGTCAGGGAAAGAGAGAGCTTTCTCATAAAGTGCTTTGAGTGTCTCAAAAGGTGCGTAGGTATTGGTAAAAGATTGAAAATAAACGATAAATTTTTGCGCACCGTACTCTTGTTTTTGGCGTTTACTTATTGCGTCAAATTGGAGTGAAAGTTGTTGGAGCTGTTTGTCGAGATAAGGGTTTGTAGTGGAGTTGAGATTGAGATGAAAACCCTTGAGTGTCTGTACTTGATTTGTACTTGCGCTAAAAGAGTCGTTTTCGCAAAAAGTACATCCGCCTTTTGCTACTGTTCCGTCGATATTTGGGCAAGTAAAGCCTGAGATATTTATCCCGACTTTATAAACCTTGGAGCCGAATTTATCTTTGAGATACTGACCGTAAGTATAAATCTGTTGCAAAAAATCTCTAAACTATGTACTTGCCGGTAAAACAAGCAGTACAGTAGTTATCCTCTGTAGCGTTTACACTTTTAAGAAGAGAAGATTCATCAAGATAGGCGAGAGAATCTGCTTCGATATACTCACAAATCTCTTCTAGTGTCATATTTGCAGCGATAAGCTTATCTTTGTCAGGTGTGTCCACGCCATAATAACAAGGATCTGTTGTTGGAGGTGAAGAGACCCTCATATGCACTTCTTTTGCGCCCGCTTCTTTGAGCATACGTACGATGCGTTTGGAAGTAGTGCCACGCACGATAGAGTCATCGATAACGATAACTCTTTTGCCTGCGATGACATTTGGCATCGGAGAGAGTTTCATCTTGACTTTGAGGTCGCGCATCTCTTGAGTAGGCTCGATAAATGTACGCCCGATGTAGTGGTTTCTCATGATACCCATTTCGTATGGGATACCACTTTCCTGAGCATAGCCTATGGCAGCAGGAACACCGCCATCTGGAACAGGGATAACAACATCTGCTGCAACAGGCTGTACTTTTGCGAGTTCTTTACCCATATTTTTTCTTGTCTGATAAACTGATTGACCAAAAACCATAGAATCCGGTCTTGCAAAATAGACATATTCAAATATACAGTGTTTTGGAGTCGGCTCAAATACTTGGATAGATTCAGGCTCTTGTCCCTCTGAAAAAACCAAAAGCTCACCAGCTCTTACATCACGGATAAACTCTGCGCCTACAAGGTCAAAAGCACAGGTTTCAGATGCCACGATATAACCGCCGTTTGGAAGTCTGCCAAGGCTTAGTGGGCGAAATCCGTGACGGTCACGCATAGCAAACATCTTTGTACGACTTAAAAATACTAAAGAAAAAGCGCCCTCTATTCTGTGCACAGCATCGATGATTCTGTCTATTAATTTCTCTTTTTCACTTTTTGCGATAAGGTGGATAAGATTTTCCGTATCCATAAAAGTTTGAAAAATCGCACCTTTTTCTATAAGTTTGTTTCTTACTTCTTCTGCGTTTGTGAGATTGCCATTGTGAACAATAGCCATCTCTCCAAGGTCATATCTTGCAAATACCGGCTGCGCATCCAAAATCGAATCATCTCCAGCGGTAGAGTAGCGTGTATGTCCTACTGCACTTGAACCGCTCAAAGTAGCAAGCTTTCTTTCGTTAAAAACGCGCATAACAAGACCGCGGTTTTTGATAGTATGAAGTTTTTTACCATCAGAAGAACTTATTCCAGCTGCTTCTTGCCCACGGTGCTGTAGTGAATGAAGAGAAAAATAAGCTAATTTTGAAGCCTCTTGATGACCATAAATACCTACGACAGCGCACTTTTCGTTCATATTGTCTCGCAAAATAGATTCCTTGTGTATTATTGTCGGAATTATACTCAAAATACCTATAAATAAAATGAAAGGAATTTGAATTAGTTTTGAATATTATGTTTATGGGATGTTCGTGTGACTTTTATAATAAGCTCCTTCTAATAACATAATAAAGTGCACATTCAAATCTTAAAGTAAATTCAAAATTAAAGCAAGTGAAGCGTTCAGAAAGTGATACTTTTTTAAAATTTAGAAAGATGCACTGGCTTTTTAAAAAACTAATACAAGAGCATCTAAAATGGTTTTAATATCACCATTGCGACGATGACCATTAGCAATAGGGTCGGGACTTCGTTATACATTCTAAAAAACTTTCCACTTTTATGACAATCATCTTTCAAAAACTTCTCTCTAAAATACCCAAGTGAGTAGAAATACGCCATCAATACAAGTACAAAAAATATCTTTGCATGAAGCCAACCGCCATCAAAACCAAGCTCAAATGCAAGATAACTACCGCTTAAAACCGTAGCCCACATCGCAGGAACTCCGATATATTTGTATATCTTCATCTCCATCACTTTGACCACTTCCACAAAGCCTGCGTTTTGTGCATTCTCTGCATGATAGACAAAAAGTCTCGGGAGATAAAAAAGTACGGCGAACCAAGAGATAAGCGAGAGTATATGAAACCATACCATCCAATCGTACATCAGAGACTCCTTACTAAAAGTTTTTTTCTATATAAACGCAGTTGTAGTTTGAGCCTCCGTCTTTGACTCCACCATATAACCCATACATGCCTGAACGGTGTTTTATCATATATCCAAGATATGTCTCTTTGAGTGCGTCCACAGAAACAAGTTTACCCATATCAAAGTCAAAAGTAAGTTCCATATAGTTTAATAGATTTGATGTAGCATCATTTTCCACTTCAGCTTCCATCTTTTCCACATACGGGACTTTTGTCGCATAAGAGATACCTTCTGCTAGACCGATTCTGAGCTGATTATCCAAAACATCAAGTTTGTAGTATATTTTGAAATACGCTGTTGCTTCAAGAAAATTCGATTGATATCCGTTTTCATCAAAATAGTTCAATCCACCTTTAACATAAAGATCAAAAGGCAAATCACCTATATTTTTCATAAGTTTATATCCACCTTCTAGCCCATAAACAGAACTATTGTATGGGCTTTTATCAAGCCCTTGAAAAGTATAAAGCTGGTCAAAATCGCTGACCGATGCACTTCCTGCTGCAAGGCGTAATGAATAATCATTATCTGCGATAAGATTTAAAGATAATAGGAGTAAAAGTAAATATTTCAAATGGATTTCCTTGGGTTTGTAAGAGGTTTGCATATGCCTTTTTGGCATATGCGTGGGGACTAAGCGTCAACTGTTTCTAAATCTTTTATAGAACCTTTAGCCGGAGAAGCAACTTTTGTATGCAAACGACGAAGCGCTTTACTTGCTCTATCTATTGCCAAATCAATCGCAGTATCTAAATCATCATCATTTTGATTGATAACTACAGGTTGCGCATGTGCGATATGGATATCAAACTCAACTGCCACACCCTGTTTTTCAGTAGCTATAACTACGTTTACAGTAGTGATATCAAGTCCAAATTTTTCAAATGCTTCAACAGCACTCTGAATATGCGCTCTCGCATGATCATTTAAAGTTATACCTTTTGCACGAATCTGTACAGTCATAATAAATCCTTTGTAAAGTAAGTTTTCCTTACCCTTAATGAAGAAAATATAACACAACAAAGCTTTAAAATTGCTATTTTGCTATAATGACGCAAAAATAAATGAAATGAGTTACAATGAGACTTTTAACAGGTATCCAGCCCTCAGGCGACTTACATATAGGCAATTATTTCGGCTCCATCAAACAAATGGTCGAAGCACAAAAAACAAGTGAAACCTTTGCGTTTATAGCAAACTATCATGCCATGAGCAGCGGCAACGGCGGCGAAAGACTGGCGAAACTGACGATGCAGACCGCAACAGACTTTTTGGCTCTGGGAATAGACCCTCAAGAATCCATCTTCTGGGTACAATCGGATGTCAAAGAGGTTCTTGAACTCTACTGGGTTCTCTCTGCCTTTACACCTATGGGGCTTCTTGAACGTGCCCACAGCTACAAAGATAAAACAGCTAAGGGCATCACGGCGAACCACTCTCTTTTTTCTTATCCAGTGCTCATGGCAGCGGATATTTTGCTCTTTTCTCCAGATATCGTTCCCGTAGGAAAAGACCAGATACAGCATGTAGAGATTGCAAGAGATATCGCTATCAAGTTTAACAATGAATATGGTGAGATACTGAAAATTCCTGAGTTTAAAATCCAAGAAGAAGTAGCGACTGTTCCCGGAACAGACGGACAAAAGATGTCCAAGAGCTACGGCAATACCGTCAATATATTCGGTGAAGAAAAAGCACAGCTTAAAACTATCAAAAAAATAGTAACCCAAAATATAGCTATGGAAGAACCAAAAGAGTTTGAAGGATGTAATGTTTACAACATGGCAAAACTTTTTCTCTCCGGCAATGAGCTTCTAGCCCTGCAAGAACGCTACAAAAAGGGCGGCGAAGGGCATGGACATTTTAAACTCTATCTTGCAGATGTGATGTGGGAATATTTTGGAAATTTTAGAGAAAAACGCGAATATTATTTGAACCATCAAGATGAAGTGAGAATGATTTTAGATGAAGGCGCAAAAAAAGCAAAAAACTTTGCGCTTCCTATGATTGAACAAATACGAAACGCAACAGGCATACACTACTAGCTAAAAAGTTATCTTGATATTTATCAAGGTAACCAACATCTTTTTGCATTACAATCTCCTTCAAATAATTCAAGGAGAGAAGGTGCGTATTTTTCTTATATTAAGTCTTCTATTTTTCACTATTCATGCCAAATCATTATTTAGCAATGATAATCAGGCAAATAATGCAAAATATATCAACTCGCTCAAAGATTTAGTTATCGCAACCCAAAAAACACGTGGTTTGACAAATAGCTACTTAAATGGAAATGAGAGCGCTTTACTTTTGATTCATGGCAATCAAAGAGATATGAGAATTGCTATCGGCGTGATGGAGTCTCTTCCGTTGGCATCCAATCCTATCGTCCTAGATAGAGCTACAAACATCTCCCAAGCTCTCGTGCAGCTCAATAACAAAGCTTTAAAACTTGACCCAAATGTTTCTTTTGATGGCTATACGGAACAGATTGAGCAAACGCTTATGTTAGCACAAACCATCAGCAAACAAGGCTCTGAAAATTTAAATACTCTAGGAAAAGAAGCTTCTGCTTTGATGATGGAAACCATCTTGCCACTCACTGAACAAATAGGTAAAATGAGAGGAATGGGATCCGGTATCATCGCAAAAGGCAGCATCAAAAACGATCAAAAATTCGCGATGATGGCTATGCTCGGTGAGATAGAGGATTTAAAATCCAAACTTCAAACGCATATGAATGCAATACTCTCAAAAAACAAAGATAAATATGACGCAAATATTGAGAATAATTTACTTCTTGTACAAAAGTCGATTCTTGCATATGCCGACATAACAAGAACAAAAGTTTTAAGTGATAGTTCCTCTTTGAATGCGGATGATTATTTCACACAAGGAACGGATATTATTTCTACACTCATAAATGTATTTGATTCAAATAACAAAGCAATAATAGCAGATTCAAAAGGATGGATATAAAGCCCAGAAGTTGGACTTTATAAAAGGAAAATTATTTTAGCTTGATGCTTTTTGAAGTGATAAAACTTTTTTGTGACCAAATTGCTTCTTTGAGCTCAAGCAATGAACGAACTTCATCGTTAACAAGACGATAGTAGAGTTTCACTTCAACGCTTGTGGCACTTTTTTCAATTGGCATTTTGATAACTTTTTTTCCTTTTGCAGGGATACTTCCATCTTTTGTAGAACTCTCCGCCAAATGAGCAATCGTAGCTTTATCTCTTTTGGAAGTGTAATGATTTGTCAAAGAGATTATTTTAGACTCAACTTCAGAAAGACCTTTTTTGTAAGAGATTTCGAGAATCAACTCACGCGAACCAAATCCGCTTGGAATATTGTGCGGCTGAGGATTGGAGATAGATAATAACAAATCCTTCCCTTCTTGTTCCAAATCAAGACCAAGTGCATCCTGCCACATTGCTTGTGTATGTCCTCCAGAAAACGTATGCTCTCGTATTTCTCTTTGTTTGAGTTTTCCATTATCTATCTTAAGTGTAGCGGCAACGCCCATCTTTTTCTCACCCATATGACAATCAACGCACTGTTTTTCACCTGCAACGAACTCACTTTGCATATTTGTAAAAACAAAGCCTTCAACAGATTTATCATTCGCATGACACACAAAACAAAGTTTGTCCGAATTGCTGCTCATGAAGTCACGATGTTCTACTTTATGGTATGGAGATTTTGCATCATCGTAAGGACCTGTCATCGTTCCTGATTTTGTCCATTCTACGCGATTGATACCGCGTTTTGTTTCATCTTCTTCATGATGTATCGTGTTTATATTGTGGCAAACAACACAGTTGATACCTTCACTTATTGCATCACTTTTGAGTGCTTTGTTTACCTTAGAGCCTTTATCAAGTTCCATTACAGCCATGATTTCATAATCCATACCTGTATTTGTGACCGAAATTCTAGGGTTGTGACATGTAGCGCACTCCACTTTCACTGCGTTTAGGCTCTTACGCGTTTTTCTGCTTACATAGTCGATAGAAGCACGCAAATATTCATCACTCTCATAGTGACTTTTAGCATGCCAAGAACCTTCCCACTCTTTTACTATCTGTAAGTGACAAGCCTTACAACTTTGCGACTGCTGGAATCTTTCATCGACTTCAACCACCTTTGCTCCAAACAGAGCACTCCAAATAAATAAGACGAGTACGATAAACTTCATAGAACTCTCCTTTGTTTTTCCAACCACACCATCAGACCTTTTTGTGCGTGTAATCTGTTTTCTGCTTCATTAAAAACTATCTCGGCATGGGCTTCTAAAACTTCCGCTGAGACTTCCTGCCCTCTATATGCTGGGAGACAATGAAGAAATTTCGCATCTTTTTTTGCAAGGCACATCATAAGACTGTCAACCATATAACCTTTAAAAGCTTGGATTCTTTCCTCTTTTTCATCTTCCTGACCCATAGATGCCCAAGTATCTGTCGTCACTATCGTAGCACCATGAATGGCTTCTTTTGGGTCATTGGAGACTTTGATAACTGCGCCGCTTTCTTTTGCAAATCTCAAAGCATCTTCTAAGATAATTCCATCAACTTCATAACCCTTCGGTGTTGCAATACGAAGTTCAAACCCAAGTTTTGCCGCAAGCATCATCCATGAATGTGTCATGTTATTTCCATCACCGACATAAGCAACCACTGCGTTTTCATGCACGCCGTACTCAACCATCGTCATATAATCAGCCAAAAGCTGCACCGGATGGTACGAATCCGTAAGCCCGTTAATCACGGGTACTTTTGAGTATTTTGCGAACTCTTCTATCATCGAATGCTCAAACGTGCGAATCATAACCATGTCACACATACTTGAGATGACCCGCGCCGTATCTTTTACAGGTTCTCCGCGTCCAAGATGGATATCACGGTTTGACAAAAAGAGTCCATGACCGCCAAGCTGAAACATTCCCGTCTCAAAACTCACTCTCGTGCGTGTTGAACTCTTCTCAAATATCATCGCAAGCGTCTTGTTTTTGAGTTCTTCCTTATAGATACCGGCTTTTAAATCTTTTTTGATTTGCAAGCCAATTTCGATAATCTCTAAAATCTCTTCTTTTGTGTAGTCTCTAAGCGTTAAAAAATGTCTCAACTGCGTTTCCTAAAATTATAAAGTTATGTATTTTATTATAGTTTTCTTTAATTTAACAAAAACTACACATTTTGCAACATAAGTGCAACTTCTTTTGCGTGGTATGAGATGATAATATCCGCTCCAGCACGCTTAAACGCAACCATTGTCTCCATCACGACTCTATTGTAGTCTATCAGCTCATGTTTGCCTGCAAGCTTCAACATTGCGTACTCACCGCTCACATTGTAAACCGCCATAGGAAGAGAAGTGGCATCTTTTATCTCACGCACGATATCAAGATAAGCAAGTGCCGGTTTTACCATAAGTATATCTGCCCCTTGCGCCTCATCTTCTATACTCTCAGCTATTGCCTCACGACGGTTTGCAGGATCCATTTGATACGAAGCACGGTCTCCAAAACTCGGAGTTGATTCTGCCACATCACGAAACGGTCCATAGTATCCTGAAGCAAATTTTGTCGAGTAGCTCATGATAGGCAGATTTTCAAATCCCGATGCATCCAAAGCAGTACGAAGTACCTCAATAATCCCATCCATCATTCCTGAAGGCGCTATCATATCCGCTCCTGCTTTTGCATGGACTATAGCCTGCTGCGCTGATATCTCAAGTGTTGCGTCATTATTTACGGTTTCATGATTTAAAATACCGCAATGCCCATGATCCGTATATTCACAAAAACAAAGATCAGTGACCACAAACATCTCTGGATGTCTCTCTTTGATGGCACGCACCGATGAAGCGATGATTCCATGCTCACAAAGTGCGTCTGAGCCTATGGAGTCTTTGACATCAGGAATGCCAAAAAGTATGATAGAGTAGAGTCCTAGCTTCTTAAGTACCTCGCACTCTTTTAAAATCTCATCGATGCTCATCTGATAGACACCCGGCATAGAAGCTACTTCTGTTTTGATACCGCTTCCACTGCGTACAAAAAGTGGATAGATAAAATCATTGACACTTACACTTGTCTCACGAACCAAAGCGCGGAGTTGTTTATTCAAACGGGTTCTACGAAATCTTTGAAACATTTATATACCTTTTTTCGCTATAATAATTTTTTTTGAAAAATATTTTACCGTTTTAAAGATTAAATTAATGAATATAAAAATTTCCCAAGAAGCCAATCTCCCGTCGAGATTTGGCACATTTAAAGTCAAAGCTTTCAAAGAAGGTGATAAAGAACATCTTGTTATTTATACAAAAATCACAACTGATACGCCTATCGTAAGGGTTCACTCTGAGTGCTTGACAGGTGATGCTATCGGCAGTCTCAAGTGTGACTGCAGAGACCAGCTTGAATATGCACTCACGCTTGCTGCACAAACAGAAGGAATGGTTATTTATTTACGACAAGAAGGTCGAAATATAGGGCTTTTCAATAAGATAAATGCCTATGCACTCCAAGACAAGGGTTACAACACCATTGAAGCAAACCATCAGCTCGGATTTGCGGCGGATGAACGCACTTATGAGATTGTCACTTTTATTTTGCATCATTTCGGTATCCATAAAATAAAATTACTCACAAATAATCCTGACAAACTTAATTCTATAAGCGATGTAGAGATTGTGGAAAGACTTCCTATCATCATGAAGTCCAATCAATATAATAAAGAGTATATCTCTGTCAAAAAAGATGAAATGGGTCATCTCTTTTAAATGCACGGGACACTTCAAATGCCTACAGAACTCTTAAGTGAAAGTCTCGCTTTAGCAGTCAAAAAGCTCGAAGCAAGAGAAAACAGTATGCGACAGTTTGAAGAGCTTTCAAACCTTGGAAGCTGGGAAATAGATCTCAAAACAAATGCAACTATTTGGTCTAAACAAACATATCGAATATACGCAGAAGAACTCTCCGTTGAACCAGATTTAGTACTTTTTTTCTCACATGTCTTAGCTGAGGATTTGCAAAGTGCCCAAATAGCTTTACAAAACGCAATAAAAAATGGAAGTGTGACCTCATTTCAATGTAGGATACGAAGATGTAATGGAGAAATAGCTTATGTCATCATCAATGGTCAAGTCATTTATGATGATGCTAAAAATCCTCTCAAAATTATTGGCACTACCCAAGATATCACTCAGCTTAAAACCATTCAAGAACATTCAGATGAATTGGCCCAACTTATTGAATATTCTTCCAACGAAATTTACATCGTCAATCTTGAAACCTTTCAATATCTCTATGCCAATAAAGGTGCTTGTGCTGCACTCGGATATACTTTTGATGAATTTTTATCTATGAATATTTATGATATCAATCCATACCTCTTAAAAGAAAAAGTTTCCAAACTTAAAGAAGAATTACTCATTAGTGGTCATGTTCTCAACCGTAGTGAGCATAAAAGAAAAGACGGTTCTTTGTATCATGTTCAATCCTATATACATAAGCTCAAATACAATGGAGTCAATGCTTATGTTATATTTGACACAGACATCTCCAAAAGTATAGAAGCAGAGAGACAACTACAACGCCAAAGCTTACAACTATATCATCAAGCACATCACGATACACTTACGGACCTTCCAAACAGAACACTGTTTAAAGATAGGCTTGCACAGGCTATTATCTCAGCAAAAAGAAATACAAAAGCTTTTGCTCTCTTATTTATAGATCTCGATCAGTTCAAAAAAATCAATGATTCTCTAGGACATCATGTTGGGGATGAAGTGCTTATAGAGGCTTCGCGAAGGTTCAAGAACAACCTTCGTGAAGAAGATACTTTGGCACGTTTGGGTGGGGATGAATTTACTATCATACTCAAAGAGATCAAAACTCTCCAAGATATTGCGGCAATATGCCAAAAAATGATTCAAGCTATCAAAGAACCAATGGAGATCGACGGGCATATTCTTTATATATCTTCAAGCATAGGTATTAGTCTCTATCCTCAAGATGCTCTGAGCTCCCATGACCTCATCAAATATGCGGACACGGCGATGTATAAAGCCAAAGATGAAGGCAGAGACAACTTCCAATTTTACTCCTCAGATATGACGGCACTTGCGTTTGAACGTGTTGTGATGGAGAGTAGCTTACGTATGGCCATCAAAGAGCAACAGTTTGTCGTCTATTTTCAGCCACAGTACAACATCTCACAAAATGCTATCATCGGCATGGAAGCACTCATCCGCTGGAAACATCCTTCACTCGGTCTCGTCGCTCCTTCTAAGTTTATCCCTATAGCTGAGGAGAGCGGACTTATAATCGAAATAGATCAGATAGTTATGAAGCTGGCCATGAAACAATTTGCTCTTTGGTACGCACAAGGGCTTAACCCAGGGGTACTTTCTTTAAATCTTGCGATGAAGCAATTGGGTGAAAAATATTTTATAGAGATGCTCTTGGAGACAATGCACGGTATCGGTTTTAAACCTGAGTGGCTCGAACTAGAAGTCACGGAGGGGCAAGTGATGAACAATCCTGATGCTTCTATAGAAAAACTCAAAAAGATTAGTGATATTGGGGTAGAACTTGCTATAGATGATTTTGGCACAGGTTACTCTTCTCTGGCTTACCTCAAAAAGATGCCGCTTAACAAACTAAAAATAGACAGATCTTTTGTCAAAGACTTACCCGATGATGAAGAAGATGCAGCTATCACAAAAGCGATTATAGCGCTTGGTAAAAGTCTCAATCTCAAACTCATTGCAGAAGGTGTCGAAACGCAGGGTCAAAGAGACTTTTTGGCAGAACATGGATGTGATGCCATCCAAGGATATTTCTACGCCGTACCTATGCCTGCAGAGGAGATTATTCTTCTGCTTGAAAAAAATAGATTAAATAAATAAAGATTCGTTTAGCGCTCCAAGGCGTCTCTCAGAGACACCCAGAGCCTTAAGCAACTCATTTGTAGTGGCTTCAAGCTCACTATAATAAAGTTTTGCACGATCTAAATCCATATCACTCACTTTGTTTGTTCCGAGGACTTTGGAAAAAAATCCTTGTTTTTTATTTTGGAAAAATATTTCAAATAGACGGACATACTCCATATGCCATTTTGCATGTAATACTTCAAGCTCATTATAAAAAAGTGCTCCCAACAGTTTTGGTAAACGACCATCTTCAGCATAAAACCATTTGCCAAAATCACACTGCGTTTTATTTACGGCAGTCGGATTATCAACTTTTTCTCCGTGGAGAAGAGCTACAATTTTTTTCATCTGTAGCTCATGTGCTCTTCTGGCATTTTGTATGGCTTCTAAACTTTGCGCTTTGTCCATTTTGACATTCCCTTTTTTATTTTCTGAATACTATCTTAGATACTTATTATACTATTATAGTATTATATAAGTTAAATAAATATATAATTATAGCCTTCAAAACCCTTAAAAGGATTCCATTTGACACATCCAACTCCTACAAATAATGAAATAAAACTAAGCACAAAACGTTATATAGTTTCCAAAACTGATTCAAAAGGTATTATTACGTATGGAAATGATTATTTTATAGAAATCTCAGGTTACTCTATCGGTGAACTTATCGGTCAGCCTCACTCCAAAGTAAGACATCCCGATATGCCAAAAGTTGTCTTTAAAATGATGTGGGACAGAATTAATCAAGGCAAAAATATTATGGCTGTGGTAAAAAACATGGCAAAAAATGGAGATCACTACTGGGTTGTAACAGAGTTTGAACCAAAAATTGATCCAATCACAAATGATATAATCTCTCATACTGCGTTTAGAAAAGCAGCGCCACAAAAAGCGATAGATACGATGGCACCGATCTATAAACAACTTGTAGAGCTTGAAAAAATCGGCGGTATGGAGGCAAGTGAGAAGTATTTGCGTGAGTACCTTGAGACAAATAAAACGACATATGATGCTTTTGTCGATAATCTTGTAGAGAACAAAGGTATTTTCAAAATATTTTTCTCCGCGATGAAAAAAATGTTTTCTTAGATCTAGGAGAACTTTCAATTTTATTGAGATTCAGATAAAATATCTTTTTTAAAGGATATTTTATTGGACTTAAAAACTACTATACAAAATGATAATCTCACACTTGGGGATGATTTTTATAAAAATGTGCAAAAATATAAAGAGCACCTCTTTAAATGGAATAAGATCCACAATCTCACAGGTGCCAAAGACCAAAAAACGATGGATGAGTTTATCTATGATGCTGTTTTTCCTGTAAGTTTTTTGCCCAAAGTCGCTTCGCTCATGGACATCGGTACAGGTGCGGGATTTCCGGGGATGATTTTGGCTTTTGCACTTCCTGATACACAGGTGACACTTGTAGAACCTCTTACAAAACGGGCAAGTTTTTTACAGTTTATCAAAGCAGACCTCAAACTTGAAAATGTTACCGTCGTCAAAAAAAGAGTTGAAGATATGGAGCCACAAATCTTTAATCTAATCACCTCAAGAGCGGTAACGGATACAAAAATGCTTCTCAAACTCAGTAAAAACTTTAGAGATGCAAACTCCCAGCTTCTTTTTTACAAAGGCGAAAAAGTCTTTGATGAAATCGATCCAGAGATAAAACACCAAATCATTCAAACAAAAAACAGACACTATTTACTTTTGCAAGGAGGCGTACTATGATCTTCAAACTCATTCTCGTAGTCGGGATTATCGCCGCTATCTACTTTGTTTTTTTCAAAAAAAAGCCTCGTGTTTCAAAAGATACAAAAGAAGAACTCAAAGGAAGCGATATGATCGAATGTGCAAGTTGCGGTATCTATAGTCAACTAGATGATTCGATACTCAGCAATGGAAAATACTACTGTTCAAAAGAGTGTTTGGAGAAAGTTTCATGATACTTTTTGGACACAGATTTATCCCGAGTGAAAACTTCTACCATATCAGTAGTATCGACTGTATCCAACGCACTCCGCCCTCTTCTACCGTCTGTTTTGAGTTTAACGAAGAGAACCTTGATATCATCGCTCATGTAAAGGCGAACGGTGTTGCATTTGCCCTGCGTGTGACAAATGTTACCCAACTCATCTATGCTTCAAGCCTTGGAGCGAAATATGCGATACTCCTGCCAAAAATGGCAAAAACAGCACAAAATATCGCTGAAAATTATCTCTTTGATATGAAGATTCTTGTGCTTATAGAAGAAGAGGAAGAGATGGAAGCGTTGGCTATTTTGGGAGTTGACGGCGTCATTTTTGCAAACGCCATCATCAAAACGAACTCCTAAACTATCTCACGCTTGAGTTCACTTTTGAGTGATGTAAGGATTTCATAACTTATAGTCCCGGCAAACGCAGCCACATACGAAGCGTTTTCAAAAATAAGCAGCTCTTCTTCGTCAGAGATAAAAGAGCTGTTATCCATTGAGATACGCCCGACTAGTGGGACATTTTGCTGCGTTTTGTAGTTGTTTGAAACTCTTCTCAAAAAACCGTCTCCATACCCGAAGTTGTAGTTACTCACAATACCATCATGAGCCATTTCATAGGTTCCGCCATATCCTACGCGCTCACCTTTTTTCAAAAAACGACTTGATATTTTTGAGGCTTGCAAAGATAAAACAGGTTTGAATCCTTCCACTGCCAAAGCCTCCGGAAGATCCATACAGCCATAAGCCGCGATACCCACGCGCGACATATCTTCATCAAATGCGCTCTCACGAAAAAGTGCGGCGGAGTTACATGAGTGAAAACGCAGTGGAGCAAAACCAAAAATCTCTGCTAGTTCGCGTGTTTGCGTTTTGACATTTTTGAACTTCTCTTTTTGCCAAAACCATTCACTTGTGAGTTCATCCGCACTTCTATGATGGGTAAAAACAGCACCCAAAATAAGCTCTTGTTCTTTTATCCTTGCAAATGCAGTGTAAAGTTCTTCAGTTTTGACACCGTTTCTATGCATACCGGTATCGACTTTAAGTTCTACTTTTGTGCCTGCGGGAAAGTTATGTATAGTATGCAAATCGTTAATTGTGTAGTGGATTTTGTCGCTCATGACGCTTGGAATATCTGCTAAAACAAGCAAATATTCAAAAAAAGACTCTACCAAAAGCGCTTCTTTTTCTGTTTGTACCACACACTTTTTGATACCGTATTCCTGAGCCATAGAAGCCATCTCAAGAAGTCCGTGCCCGTAGGCATTGTCTTTTAAAACCAGAGCTATTTTATCTTTTGCTTTGGTATGTTTTGCGATAATATCGAGATTATTAAAAAAGTTGTTTTTATTTAAAATTATTGAAGCCATAAAGGAATTATACACTATGAAAAGATTAATCGCCGAGTTTGAAGAACAAAGTTTTACCCAGATTATATTCCCTCCAAAAGAGAGTGATTGGTCAGAGTATCTCAAAGAAGCGGAAGAAAATTTTGTCGATATCATAAACGCAATCATCAAATACCAAAAGTGCCTTGTTGTTTGCGATGACTTGTACCGCATGGAGAGCAGATTTGAGATACATGAAAACCTCTATCTCGTAGAACAAACAACCAACGACTCTTGGGCAAGAGACTGTTCTGCTTTGTGCGTGCAAAACGGCGATGATATAGAACTTTTGGACTTTACATTTACAGGCTGGGGTTCAAAATTTGAGGCACGCAAAGACAACGCCATGAGCCGTGCCATAGCAAAGAACTACTCAAAACCGCTCAAAACTATAGACCTCATCCTTGAGGGCGGTGGCGTGGAGAGTGATGGTGCGGGCACTATCCTCACTACTTCGGAATGTATGCTCAACCCAAACCGAAATGTGGATTACACCAAAGAGCAGACAAACGCTATCCTCAAAGAATCATTTGGAGCCACTAAAATACTCTACCTCAATCACGGCTATTTAGCAGGTGATGATACCGATTCACATATCGACACACTTGCGCGTATCATCTCCAAAGATGCCATTATGTATGTAAAATGTGACGATACTGAAGATGAACATTATGAAGAGTTGCGTTTGATGGAAAAAGAGCTTGAAGTGATTTCTAAAGAAGAGGGCTTTAAACTTATCGCTTTGCCTATGAGTTCGCCTGTTTATTTCGAAGGAGAGAGACTTCCAGCGACTTATGCAAACTTTCTTTTTGTCAATGGCGCTGTTTTAGTACCTGTTTATGGGGTCAAAGAGGACGCACAAGCGCTTACAATTTTTAGAGAAACTTTCCCGCAAAGAGATATCGTAGCCATCGACTGCCGCGTACTTATCCGCCAACACGGCTCACTCCACTGTGTGACAATGAACTTTGCAAAAGGCGTAGAACTTATTTAGTCTCTTGGCTTTTCGTTGCGTTGGTATCTTCTTGACTCAGTATTGCCACGCCGCTCATGATGAGATAGGTCGAGAAGGCAAAACCTAGGGCGATGAGGAGAGTTCTTTTTATTTTTTCACTTGTTTTCATGGCGCAATTCTAGCAAAAATTAACATATTTGTAACACTAATTTTATAAAATACTTCCAAATCATTACGAAGGTATTTTATGAAAAAGATTATTCCTCTCTCCTTTATAGCACTTGCTTCTCTCTATGCAAATGAAGCGAAACTTGCACCAATCAGTGTCGAGTCAACAGTGCTCACGGAAGTCAGCCAAAACGCAAAACTCTCAGCAGATTTGGCGCAAGCTCTGAGCACTTCAGTGCCTAGCATCGACATGAGCCGCCGCAGCGGTATCGCAAACGATATCTTCATCCGTGGTCAAAAACGCGACAATATTTCCATAGAAGTAGATGGCACAAAAATATGCGGCGCTTGTCCAAACAGAATGGATCCACCTGTTTCTCACATCCTTGCAAACCAAATCGACGAAATCGAAGTCATCGAAGGACCGTATGATGTAGAGACTTTTGGTACCATGAGCGGTGGTCTCAAAATCACTACCAAAAAACCTACAAAAGAGCTTCATGGTGAGCTCAATCTTGCAGCAGGAAGCTGGGACTACAGAAAACTCGGCTTCACAGCAAGCGGTGGCAATGATCTTGTCCGCGTTTTAGTAAGTGCTTCTCAGGAGTCAAGCGATCAATACAGAGATGGTGATGGAAATACGCTTTCACAGCAAGTTGCAAATAATCCTGCGGCTGGAGGAGCAGTTTATCAACCACAGTATGAAGATATGCAAGCCTATACAAAAAAAAGTGTTATGGCAAAAGCATATATAACAACTGCTGACGACCAAGAGCTGCGTTTAAGCTACACCGGTAACAGAAGCGATGATATTCTTTATGCAAATACACCGATGGACGCTGTATATGACTACTCAAACATCTACAGTATTGAGTACAACATCAAGAATATTTCAGAACTCTATGCAAATGCAAATATTCAATACTATTTCTCAGATGTGGACCATCCGATGAGCACTGAGTATAGAAACTCTGGTGCGAATGCGTATATGACAAATCAACTCCAGACATCTATGGAAGGTTTGAAACTCAAAAACGATTTTGAACTTGGCTCATATAAACTTTTAGTGGGGCTTGATGGAAGTAAAAGAACATGGCAAGGTGAAAAGTTTATGACTACCGTTGCAACGGGCATAGAAGATGCTGCGAGTGAAAGCTTAACTCCGACAATGACAACAAACACAGCCATCTTTTCAAAACTCAAAAAAACATTTGGAGATTTTGACTTTGAGTTAGGCGGTAGATATGACATGTCTATAGTCAATCCAGAAAACGCAGCATTTGAATCAAGCAACTATTATGGAATAAACGCAAACTTCATTACAACATACAATATCAACAAAGAAAATAAAATCTTCTTAGGTCTTGGACAAGCCTACCGTATTCCTGATGCAAGAGAACTTTACATTTTAGGAACAACAAAAAGTCAAGACCTTGATCAAACAAGAAATCGTGAAATCGATCTTGGGTATGAACTCAACAACGAAATTATGAAATTAAAAATTAAAGGTTTTTACTCAGAGCTAAGCGATTATATTTATTATAATGCAAAAGCGCTAACTCAAAACTTTACTAATATAGATGCAACAATCTATGGTGGAGAGATCTCTGCGTCAATTTATGCAACAGATGATCTCACTGTAGACATGGGTGCTTCGTACAAACGTGGTGAAAAAGATGAGGCG
>JAQTWZ010000080.1 GCA_028689055.1 Sulfurimonas sp.
AACCACCAATACTTTTACCAGCTTTTATATCACGAGCAAATTGCTCTACATCTATTTCTATCTTCATGTGTCATTCCTTGAGTAAATATAATTTTACCCGATTGACACGGAATTATGAACGGTCCCCTAACAAACGGATTCATCAGACAACACTTCAAACACCATTTGCACTTTTAGCAGAGGAACGCTACCACCTGTCACCTCTGTCTAAACCTTATATGGGTATCCATCCAAAGGCTGTGAATGTTATTTTAGCAAAAAATAGCAATATTGACAGAGCTGTTGAAAAAACAAGAGGTATCTATATCCCAAATCGTGATATGCAAAGCTATGATGCGTTTATTCCTTCATTTACAGCACTTGTGGCACTGAGTTATGCAGGATATTCAATGCATGGAGGCATTTTATGGAAATAAATGCAAACATTGAACAATTATGCGAAGAGTTAAAACTTACAAGCATACAAGAGCACTACAATGAAAAATCACTCTTAGCAGCAAAAGAGAGTTGGAACTATTCAGAGTTTCTTCATGAGCTCTTGGAACTTGAATTTAACAACAGAATGAATCGTTCCAAGCATACCCTCACCAAACTTGCAGGATTTCCTGCCATTAAAACCATAGAACAATTTGACTATAGTTTTACCATAGGCGTAAACTCTAAACAAATCGAAGAACTGGCATCTCTTGCTTTTGTAAAAAAACATGAAAATATTATATTCCTTGGACAGCCTGGAGTTGGAAAAACGCATCTTGCAATTGCCCTTGGCTACAAAGCTGTCATGAATAGATATAAGGTAAGGTTTACTTCGATTACAGAGCTTATCTCAGATGCCAATAAAGCAAAAAGAGAGAAACGCTACGATAGTTTTTTAAAGAATATTGCCACGCCATCTGTGCTTATCATAGATGAAATCGGATACTTTAATATGTCTAAAGAAGATGCCAACCACTTTTTTCAAATCATCTCTGCACGATATGAAAAAAGTTCAACAATACTCACTTCAAATCTCATATTCAGTCAATGGGCGCAAGTATTTGGAGGAGATAAAATAGTCACAACGGCTATCCTTGATCGGATACTGCATCACTCTCATGTCATTAATATTCAAGGAGAAAGTTATAGGCTAAAAGAAAAAAAAGAATCAGGAATCATCAATTCAGATATTTATAAGTTTGGAGTGAGAACTTCACATAAAATAGCAGAAAAACAAGAGGTGGTTTAAGTTTCAGAATGTAACTTTTTTTAAATTTGACTGCCCAATTTTATAGTTCGTTTGACACTATGTATGAAATAAGGTCACCACTCCAAGTTTTCATACTTTCTCAAAAGCAGATTTTATACCTTATTGGTCAACTAGTGCGTAAGGTCAGTTCTTAACTAAAACTAGCACTGCGTTTTTTAAAGAAAGTGTCCGAATAAAAAAGCTGAAGGTGCTTAATCAGCTCCGTCATGTTTTTAGCTATTTATCTCCTCTTTGATAATTCTTGCCAGTTCTGAACATTGCATGATTTTTTGCGTATAGGAGAGTGTTTCATTGAGAAGGATATTGACAAACGCACTTCCGACGATAACGCCATCGGCTCCTTTTACCCTCTCTTTTGCTGTTTTTTCATTGACTCCGAAGCCTACATATATAGGTGTTTTTGTATATTTTCTTATAGAATCCAAAAACGGCTGCAAATCTTCAGAAACTCCTGAACCTGTGATACCTGTATAGGCGACCATATAGATAAATTTTTGTGAAGCGGTGACAATCTCTTCTATGCGTTCTTCACCGTCTGTCGGTGCTACAAAACTGATATTTGCAACAGAGTTGTTCTCAAACAATGACTTATAGCGAAGGGATTCTTCATAAGGAAGGTCTGGTATGATAAGACCGCTAACGCCAATCTCTTTTGCAAGCGGGATAAGTTTATCCATATCATGTTGATAAAAACTATTGAAATATCCCATCCATAAAGTATCAACATGAGGCGCTATAGCTTTTGAAATCTCTAAAAGATGTGAAAATTTAAACCCAAGCTCAAGGGCTTTGTGGCTTGCTTTTTCTATAAGCGGACCATCTGCTACGGGATCAGAAAAAGGAACCCCGAGTTCAATACTATCCACACCGTTTTGCCCAAGTGCTAGCGCAAGGTCAATACTAAAAGATTTCTCCGGATATCCAGAAGTGATATATGCTACTAAGTTTTTCATAAAGTTTGTTGTTCCAAATCAGGTAATTTTAATAAAGAAAAATTGATTTTACTGAGTTCTTTGTCAAGTCTTATATCATCTTGCCACTTTGCAAACATATCACTTATACTCAAAAGCCAGTCGATGGTCTCTTGTGTGATAGGGTTTTGTGATGCCCGTAACTCTTCGAGGGCATCTTCTACAAAAGAAGCGAGTTTATGCATTGAGTTGAGTTGAAGATACCCAGAAGCAGATTTGATGTTGTGAAAGACGCGAAAAAGTTCATCGATACTTCTTTTTTGCATGGCTGGTTTTGAGAGGTCGATAATCATAACCTCCATGCTCTCAATCATCATACTATAGTGATCAAAGAACTCATCAACTATGTCAAAATCAAAGGAAGCCTCTAAATCACTTCTTACACCCATAAAATAATTCTCCTATAATGGTCTGGATTATAGCAGTTTTCTATAATCCTATCAAGGGTTAAATTATTTTCTGACCTTACGCACTCTTCAACCTCTGTAGTTCCATAAAAGCCATTTGATTGGCGCGAATAAGAAGTTTGGTTCTAAGTGCGAAATGGTTTAGAGCATGTTTGATTTTCAGACATTCAAGTTTGAAT
>JAQTWZ010000001.1:0-3989 GCA_028689055.1 Sulfurimonas sp.
CACATAGCAAAACAAGGTGTGCTGCTGTATTCCTACCCTGACACATTGTCTTGAGTCACCATTGCACAGGTCTAAAGAGAAGCGGCGAAATTATAGCCAAAAAAGTTTAAATAGCAAGTTATCTTTTCGGATTTTGCTATAATCTTGTATGATTTATATAGTAACAACCCTCAAATCCGCAGCCCAAACCTTTGCCGATAGATATAAATTTCGTAAAACGCAGGTAGGTGATTTTGTTCTTGTGAGTAGTGAAAAGATCTGCATCATCATGAGCGATAACGGCACGCACAATACAAGAATCGCGACGCAGACACTTATCAATCTGTATGACATTACAGACGAAGATATCTATCTCTATATCGGGAGTTGTGAGGATTGTGCTGCATCTGATTCTTTTGGTTTTCATGATGCGGTCATCCATTCTCCCGCTATCAAACATTTCTATATTCTTGAGATGCTTCCTACGCACGAGACCCTGAATCAAGTTCAGGGTGACGGGTTTACATGCATAGTGACGAAAAACCGTCATTCTGGACTCGATCCAGAATCTCATGAACCACCTCTCTCGTCATTCTGGACTAGATCCAGAATCTCCCAAAAGTGCTGTATAAGCAAAATAAATATAACAATTAGATTACATATAAGCCACATTAGTAAACAAAATGTAAATAAACTCACCTGTTTAAACTTAGATTAAATTTTGCAACTATATAATGACAGGGTAAAATAATTTATCACATTATGAGAAGTGATTGTAGAGCAGGTCTTTTGGCGTGTTTTGCTATCACTTCCATGAGAGTGGTAAATTAACAAAACAGGAGAAATGAATGAAAAAAATTATCGTATCTGCAGTTGTAGCTGCAATGGCATTGAGTACTACTGCATCTGCATTAGAAGACATCAAAACTAGCGGTCAGGCTAAGCTTTGGTATGAGACAAATGATAAGGCTGCTTTTGAATTGTTTGATAGAGCGCCATCAAGTGGTGAGGTAGTATTTAAATTAGGTGTGACTGGTAAACAAGGAAATGTAGGTTTTGGTACAACTATTTATCAAACTTCAACTATGGGTCTTGAAGGTGTTGTAGTAAACGGTGTTCGTACAGGTGGAGAAATAAATACAGCTCCTTTTGTTGGTGAAGCATATATCACTGCGCCACTTATCGCTAGCACTATCCTTAAATTTGGTAAGCAAGAGCTTAATACTCCACTAGCATTTACAGAAACATGGAATGCTACCCCAAATACTTTTAATGCAGCTGTTTTAGTAAACAACTCTGTTGATAACTTAACTTTAATCGGTGCTTATGTTGGTCAAGGTACTGGTTCTACAATTACTGGTGGTAATTTTGACACTGGACTAGGTGGGTCACAATACTTCGGTACTGCATACGCTGTAGCTGCTCTCTACAAATCTGATGCTTTTGCTGTAAATGTATGGGGATATCAAGTAAATAATGTTTTAGCTACGGGTGGAACACCATCAATACCAGCTACATATGTAAACTCAGGTATGTCTGTAAATGCTCTTTGGGCTGATGCGTCTTTTAAAGCTGGTGTTATAAATCTGAAAGCAATTGCTGCTACAGTAATGAATGATGGTGATGCTACTACTGCTCCAACTGTAACAGGTGATGCAACAAGTGCATTTGCATTAAGTGCAGATGCAAAAGTTTCTGATGTAACTCTTTTTGCAGCAGCTTCTACAGTATCTGAAGGTGATTTGCCGGTAGCAAATACTGCAACAGGTTTCAAAAAATCACAACTTCCAACTGAAGGTGTTTATACAGACGGTCTTTATGTGGCACAACCGGGTGCAACTGCATTCAAACTTAAAGCTTCTGGCAAAATTGGTACAACTGGTTTAGCGCTTCAAGGTATTATGAATAAAAACAGTTATGCTGATGGCGCAACTGTAGGTGCTTTAGAACAAAGTGGTGCAGCAGAAAAACATGAAACAACTGAAGTTGATTTATTTATCACTCAAAAACTTGGTGATTTCGATCTTACAGCTATCTTGATGAACCGTTCATTTGCTGATAGCACTGAAGACGATAATAAAGGTGGTAACTATGTTCGTGTTATCGCAGCTGTAAACTTCTAATAAGAAACTCTTCTTAATAGATTTTTGCTTTTCCCCAAGCTCTTGCTTGGGGAAACATACAACCCCCAACTTCTTTTTCACCCACCTTTTACTTTTTTTATGAGATTCTGAATCAAGTTCAGAATGACAGGTTGTTCGTCACCATGCATGTTAACCCGTCACCCTGAACTAGATTCAGGGTCTCCTGCGTCCTTGTAGCTTACAAAATAAATTATATGACAAATTGAAATATATTTTACATGCTGATAATTTTTTATATATGATGGTGCAATTAAATTTTAGGAGTAATGCATGAAGGTAAAATCACAGGTAAAAGAAAATTTAATAAGAATGATAATACCAATAATAATATTTGTACAACCAATGTTGTATATGCAGTTTTCAATAACAGCGACTTTTATACTAAGTTTGTCGTTTGCTTTTGTGTATATATTATTTTCTATTTATAAGCTTAGAACTCTTGTGAATAACGAAGAACGAAATTTAATGATGTCAATGTGGAAAATGTATTTCTCCGTAATTATGATAATGCTTGGTTTTAGTTCTGCTTATTTTTTTCATGGGTTGGACTTAATTAACGAAAGAAATAAAACACAATTAGACTATGCGCTAAAAGTAAACAGTAAAGATGCAAATGAAAGTTTGCAAAAGTATATAAATGATATTGATAAATATATAGATTTTTTTATGCCTAAGCCAATAATAAAAAGTGTAAAAACGTCCTCTAATGAGTCCGATAAAAAATATACCGTTTGGTATATAAATTTATCACTTACTATAATGATTATGATGTCACAATTAATGTTATATAGGCTTTTTACCGAATTTAATAAAAATGCATCGCGATTAAAAATAAAGATTTTTACATAACCCAAAAATAACCACCCATGAGATTCTGGATCAAGTCCAGAATGACGACAAAACGCAAAACAAAATGTTATAATAATGCCAATATGAATATACAAGTTAGTCAAAAAAGTCGGAGTGTGTCATGACAAAAAATGAAATATTGCAAGAACTGACAAAAAATAAAAGTTATATCGAAGAGCACTTTGAAGTTGAAAGAATTGGTCTATTTGGAAGTTATGCCAAAGATAAACAAACGCAAGAGAGTGATATTGATATTTATGTAGAGTTTCGACACAAAACCTTTGACAATCTTGCAGGTCTATGGAACTATTTGGAAGAGCTTTATCATAAAAAAGTCGATCTCTTTCACAAACACAAAAACAATAATCCAATCATTATTTCAAATATTCAAAAAGATGTTATTTATGGATAAGGCAAATGAAAGAGAGCTGTTAAAGTTTATACTAAGTAGCATTTCTCTGATAAAAGATAGATTTCAAAGTATAAATTGCAGCGATGATTTTATGGCAAGCGATGAAGGGCTCATGAGACTCGATGCTATATCTATGAGACTACAATCTATCGGTGAAGCCTTAAAAAATATAGATAAGAGAGACAGAGCTTTGTTGCTACAGGTCGCTGACAAAACATATTGGAGCAATATTATCAAAACAAGAGAGATACTAACACATCATTATATAGATATAGATTCTGAAACTATTTATATGATATGTGATGAAAAGCTGGATGAGTTGGAACATAATGTATCAATTTTGATAGCTAAATTGGATCTCAATTAAAGAAATCTTTCTTGTAGCTCATGAGATTCTGGATCGAGTCCAGAATGACGGGTGGTGGTTCAGAATGACACTCTTTCGTCACCCTGAACTTGATTCAGGGTCTCCTGCGTCCTTGTAGCTCATGAGATTCTGGATCGAGTCCAGAATGACGGGTGGTGGTTCAAAATGACGAGAAACGCAAAACAAAATGTTATAATTTACTACTTTAAAATCTGGAGATATTATGACTACATTGTTG
>JAQTWZ010000001.1:4089-19573 GCA_028689055.1 Sulfurimonas sp.
CTTGTAGCTCATGAGATTCTGGATCGAGTCCAGAATGACGGGTGGTGGTTCAAAATGACGAGAAACGCAAAACAAAATGTTATAATTTACTACTTTAAAATCTGGAGATATTATGACTACATTGTTGATTAATGATGCGGAAGCAGAATCTGTTATTGCGAAGTACGGAAGAGAGGTGATTGTTGAGTATATAAAAACTTTCACACCTAAAAATAGAGTAAAAAAAACAGATGATCTGGATGTCAAATTAAGAACATTAAAGATTGTAAACCCAGACGCTGGGAAAAAACTTGAAGAAGCATTTGATTTTTTACATAAAGAATTTCAAGAATTGGGCTCTGTTGATTATAAGCGCTCAAGAGAAGAATATCTCAATAAAAAGTATATTTTATGAGTATAAAGATTTTTATCGATACAAATATCTATATGAATTCTATTGAAAATAGAGATAATGGAGTTTCAAAGTCTCTTCTAATCTTTTTAAAGCAAACGGATGTTGCCCTGTATCTTAATGATTTATCAATTCTAAACATTCACTATTTAACAAGAAAATCTACACATAGAGATGAGATAAAAAAGAGATTAAAAACGATTTTGGAAGAACAAAATATCGTCTCTATAGATAAATTTATTATTGAAGCTGCTTTGGATAGTGATTTTAATGATTTTGAAGACGGTGTGCAATACTTTTGCGCAAAAAGAGCAGGAGCAGAACTCATCATAACAGATAATAAAAACGATTTTGTAAATTCCGATATTAAAGTCATGACAGCAAAAGAGTTTGTTCAGACCTACATGAGCTCAATAGGTTAAAACACATGATAGAGGAACTTTAAATGGAAAATATGGGATTACTTTTAAAATTCACTTTTTTTTCACCCACCTTTTACTTTTTTTATGAGATTCTGAATCAAGTTCAGAATGACGGGAAGGGTGGTTTGAAATGGCGGAATGCATTCATGTGTAAACTAAGAAAAATGGTGCTACAATTAAATCAAATTTTTGGAGGTAAGTTTGCCTACAATACTTAAAATAGATGGTTTTAGATTTTTCTTCTTTAGTGATGAACATTTGCCGTTTCATATACACGTTGAGAAAGGTGATGGCTATATAAGAGTGGAACTTGAAACATTTAAAGTCACCCAAAAATACAAGGTTTCTCAAAGTGATGAAAGAAAAGTGCTCTCAATCGTAAAGGAACATCAACAAAAACTTATAGGAGCATGGAATGAATACTTCAATAACAAGGATTGATTTTGGTGATAAAATATATATTTATCTCAAAAGTAGTGATATTTTAACAATACCTTATAGTTATACTGCTAAACTCAAAAATGCTGCAAAAGAGCAACTTTTGAACTATCGTCTTATCGGTGGCGGTATAGGCGTACATTTTGAAGAAATAGATGAAGATATCTCACTAAGTGGCATCATCTCATACAAAATCAACCATGAACTTAGAGCTTCTTAAGTAAAAATTATCATCGCGGACTCTTACGTCTTTGCAGGTTCATGAGATTCTGAATCAAGTTCAGAATGACGGGAGAGGTGCTTCAGAATGACGGGTAGTGGTTCAGAATGACAAAACGCAGCTATTGCAAAGAGCAAGAAATCCTTTTTTAGCTCAGGTTTAAACTATTTTTGTATAATCACTCAAACAAATCATAAAAGAGAGTAACAATGAAAAAAATCGCTTTAATCTTCGCAACAATCCTTCTTAGTATATTTTTTACGGCATGTAGCAAAGTTGCTTTTGAGAAACAAGCACCACTTGAAAACGCAGCTCTTGTTTATGTCTATGTCGTACCTGAAGAAGGTATCAATATGACAACGAGAGTCTCTTACTACAAAGTGGGTATCAACGGCAAAAAAGCTGAAGGCGGCCTCAAAGTAGGTGAATACAAAGCTTACAATCTCAAACCGGGTATGGTGAGTATCTCTGCGTTTAGAGGAGATTTGGAAGAGCAAAAGATAGATATGGAACTCGCTTCGGGCAAAACATACTATCTTAAAGTCAAAAGCTTCTCAGATGATTTTGCAAAATTTGAAATCAAAAGAGTAAATGCAAATGTAGCATACGAAGAGCTTTCAAACACAACACTTGCAGGTGAATATGTCAAAGAGAGTAATATAATCTCTGAGTTCATCACACCAAAAGAAGAAGCTGCAGCCATGGTTGCTGCACCACAAGTTGTTTATACAAAGTCAAAAACTGAAGAGCTTCAAAACGCAGCCGCGCTTAAAGCACAGGGCATACTCACTGAAGCAGAGTTTAACAAACTCAAAGCAGAGATACTTTCTAAATAGTTATGAGATCCTGAATCAAGTTCAGGATGACAAAAAGTTGTGTTGAGGATGACAAAAAGTTGTGTTCTAGGTGACAGCTCAGGTATTGCCTGCAACCCAGATGATGCAAAGATTGTCATTCAAGACCCAATACTTGGTCATTCTGGACTCGATATTCCGTCATTCTGGACTCGATCCAGAATCTCACCTTAACTTTTTAACTTTATGACCTGCGTCAACTTACATTTTAACTCCAAAAGCTATAATAACCCAATAAAAAAAGACAGGATAGATAATGCTTATAGACAGCTATGAACGCGTAGTGGACTATCTCAGGGTTTCCGTAACGGAACGATGTAACTTTAGATGCCAATACTGTATGCCTGAAAAGCCTTTTTCTTGGGTGCCAAAAGAAAATCTTCTCTCTTTTGAAGAGCTTTTTGAATTTATGAAAGTGGCTATTGATGAAGGAATAAAAAAAATCCGTATCACAGGCGGCGAACCGCTTTTGCGCGAAGATCTTGATAAATTTATCAAGATGATTTATGATTATGAACCAAATATAGATTTGGCGATGACGACCAATGCTTTTTTACTCAAAGGAACAGCGCAAAGGCTCAAAGATGCAGGACTGGGGCGCATCAATATAAGTATAGATACCCTCAAGCCTGAAATAGCCCAAGAGATAGCAGGTAAAGATGTGCTCAAAAACGTCCTTGAAGGTGTTGAAGAAGCGCTAAAAGTCGGGCTCAAAGTCAAAGTGAATATGGTACCGATGAAAAATCTCAACGCTCCAGAGATAGTCGATGTACTCGAATACTGCAAAGCGCGTAACATGAGCGTGCGTTTTATAGAATATATGGAAAATTCTTATGCCAAAAAAGAGATTCAAGGACTCAAATCCCCTGAATTATTGGCTATTTTGAGAGAGCATTACAGCTTTGAAGATGAAGGTTTTGACGGTTCTTCACCTTCGCATTATTATAAGATGGATGATGGCTATAGATTTGGTATCATCGAACCTTACGAAGATGACTTTTGCAAAAAATGCAACCGCATCCGTCTCACAGCCGAAGGGCAACTTATCCCTTGTTTGTACTTTGACGAAGCGATGAGTATAGCTGAGTCTATCAAACGCGGTGACATCAAAGGTGCAGCACTCGTTCTCAAAGAAGTCGTAAGAACAAAACCCGAAAAAAACCGCTGGGGCGGAGAAGAGAATGAAATCTCCAAACGCGCGTTTTATGAAACGGGTGGCTGAGTAAACGAAAGAGACCCTGAATCAAGTTCAGGGTGACGAAAAACTGTCATTCTGGACTCGATCCAGAATCTCATGAGCAGCAAGGACACAAGAGACCCTAAATCAAGTTCAGGGTGACGAAAAACTGTCATTCTGGACTCGATCCAGAATCTTTTACATGATTAGAAATTTGATTTGGAATCTCAAATATATTAAGATAGAATAAGTAAAAATTCTAAGGAATAGATGTGGATTCTTATGTCTATATCATGAGCAATGTATCAAATAGCACACTTTATATAGGTGTAACAAGCGATTTGGTCAAAAGAACTTATGAACATAAAAACTCACTCTCTGAAGGTTTTACAAAAAAATACAATCTTCATAAATTGGTTTTTTATGAGATTCATTCTGAGATATCTGAAGCAATACATAGAGAGAAGCAACTGAAATTTTGGAAGCGTGAGTGGAAAAATAAGTTGGTAGAAGATTTTAATCCAAATTGGAATGATTTGTATGAGACTATAGTATAAAGAGACCCTGAATCAAGTTCAGGGTGACGAGGTTTGGGCATTTCCTGCGGGGCAGGTGACGGATATTTGTCATTCTGGACTCGATCCAGAATCTCATGAGCAGATAAAAAAATTAGGTTTTAGAGGAAAAAGATGCTTTATCTAGTTGAACATTTCTACTCCATACAAGGTGAAGGGCGTTATATAGGTGCGCCGTCACTTTTCTTTCGCTTTGGCGGCTGCAATATGCGATGCGAGGGTTTTGGGTGTGTGGAAGAGACTGCTGATGGGACAAAAGTTCTTGGTTGCGATACCGTTTATGCAGTCAATAAAGAACACTTCGCACACACGTGGAGTCCTATCAAAGATGTACATGAGCTGTTAAATATTTTGGATTTGTATGAGCTTCCTGAGGGAGTTGATATTGTTCTGACAGGTGGAGAACCGCTCATATATGCAAATGATCCGATTTTTATTGCGTTTTTGGAAGCACTTGATGCGCAGGGTCACACTATCACTTTTGAGACAAACGGCTCTTTGGCTGTCGATTTTGAAAAATACGCTATTTATAAAAAGTGTATTTTTGCGCTCTCTGTAAAACTTACAAACTCTGGTGAGAGTGAAAGTAAACGCATACGAGGGGACGTGATAAGTTCTATCACTACAAACGCAAGAGAGGCATTTTTTAAGTTTTCTATCGATGCGGAGTCTATAAATCTTGGGCTCGAAGATGAGATAGAAGAGATAAGCTCACATGCGCCGCGCACAAAAATTTATTGTATGCCTCTTGGCGGCAATAAAGCAGAGGTGGAAAAAAATACCCAGCCGCTTATAGAGTTTTGTAAGGAGAAGGGGTATAATTTCAGCGACAGACTGCACATAAGAATCTGGAATCAAAATAAGGGAGTATAAAATGATAATACGCAAAATGTTCAAGTTTGAAAATGCGCATATCGTGCGAGGCTGTTCTAGTGTAAAATGCAGAAGTTCTCTTCATGGCCACTCTTACAAAATCGAACTTCTTTTTGAATCAAATTTTTTAGATAATGGGCAGATGATTTATGATTTTGGACTCATGAAGCAAAATATGAAAGCGCTTGTGGAGAGTTTTGACCATGCCGTAGCGATTTGGAATGGAGATGCTCCAGAGTATATTGAAGCTATGAAAAAACATTCTCATAGATGGGTAGAACTTCCTGTTTCTCCATCGGCAGAGCAGTTCTCACGCGTAATTTTTGTGATGATAGATAAACTACTGCGTTTGACTTCAAGCGTAAACGGCGAAAAAGAGGTGAAGCTAAACAGTGTTATCGTACATGAAACGCAGAGCGGTTACGCGCAATGTTTCGAGGCAGATGCGTATTCGCAAAATATGGGAAATATCAAACTTGAAGAGATAGTTTTTTCAGAAGAAGTCCAAGCTGAATGGGCGGATAGTGGACTTTGGGAAAAGATAAAACGCGAAGAGAGATTTGTAAATCCTCAGAGTGTTTAGGAGGCAAAAGATAAATTGCCACTCATGAGATTCTGGATCAAGTCCAGAATGACGAAACTTTGAGTCTGGAATGAGACGAGACTTTGAGGTCGGAATGACGAAATTTTGAGTCCGGAATGACGAAAAACATTTAATGCGTTACCAAATCCTTGATATGCTCAGATGTAAAATGAAACTTTGTTGGGATGATTTTGACTGTTGCGTTTTGTGCTATGTGCGCGCATTTTTCATCTATCATGATATAGGCATTTGCGTATGAGAGCGGCGATATCATTCCCGGTGCGAAGTTTTTACATACTTTAAAATACTCTCCATCAAAAAATCCGGGAATCAAAGAACGGCGTCCTTTTTTTACCTCAAAATCCTCTTGCATCTTTGCGTTTATAGCATTTAAAAATCGTGTATGTTCTCCGCTAAGTGCCAAAATGATGCTTTGCCCAAATAGTTCCATGTTGAGTGCTGCGGCGAGAGGATTTCCTGGGAGATTGAGGACAAAGGTATTTCCTATCCGTCCAAAAGTTGTAGGTTTGCCTGGTTTTATCTCTATCTTTTCAAAAAAATTCTCACAGCCTAAACTTGCAAAAGCCTCTTTGGTAAAGTCTGCATCTCCCACACTCACCCCTCCTGAAGTGATGATAAGGTCGCCATCAAGGGCGCTTTTGATATGCTCTTTGATAGCATCAAGGGTGTCGCTAGCGGTGCCGATAAAACTCACTTCACAGCCAAACTCCTTGCAGCGAGAGAGCAACATCGGCGTATTTGTATTATAAAGTTGGTAGGATTCTACGTGTTCAAAGTGCATCTTGAGTTCGTTGCCTGATGCAAAAAGTGAGACGCGCGGTTTTTTGTAAACTTTGATGTGGGTAATACCCTGAGAAGCCAAAAGAGTCAGAGAATATGCGTTTAAACGCTCCCCTTTGCGCAAAAGTAGCGTCTCTTTTTTGATATCTTCTCCACTGAGTCGTATGTGTTTTGAGAGTGTTAGGTTGTGTGGGAGCAAAACGCCGCTATCGCAGATTTGCGTTTCTTCAATCGGGACGATACATTGCGTACCTAAGGGGATTTTCGCACCGGTCATGATTTTGATGGCGTTTTCATGTTTGAGTTCTTCATGAAAATCATCTCCCGCAAAGATGGTGTGTGAGATTTTTACACATTTGCCGCCGTCTTCTATCTTGACCGCATATCCGTCCATCGCAGAGTTGTCATAGGGAGGAAGGTTGTGTGAAGCGATGATGTTTTCACCTAGCACATACCCTAAAGCGTTTTCTATAGGTAAAATTTTCAATGATTTTGTTTGGATGTGTGTGTAGATAATTTCGAGTGCTTCTTCGACCGTAACTGACATATTTTTCCTCTTTTTTAATAATTATTAGTATAAAATTCCACCATGAATGAAATGTATGATATGAGTATTGTAACACATAACTATGGTGTTATCGGAATTTTACTAGTTGTTTTTATCAATCTTTTTTTGCTCATGAGAGCCAAAGAGATAGGCAAATATAAAAGGCTCATGCGGCTTTTTACTCCAATAAGTTCACTGCCTATTGCCTCTGTGATATTTACAGGTATCGTGATGATGGCGGCAAAACATTTGGCTTTTAGCGGCGCAAATATTGCGATGATACTTTTTGCAGTTGCAATTATAATTCTTGAAGTCAAAAGAGCAAAAAAACTCAAATATCTCCCTAGTAAAGAAGAAAATGCACTGCAAAATTTTAAAACTTTTGCAATAAAAATATTTTTCTTTGAACTGTTTTTGACGCTGAGTATATCTGTTTGGATGTGGCTTTGATTTATATTTTGCATGATGAAGCGTCAAAAGAGCGTCTGAGCATACGGGGTGAAACGCACAAATATCTTGTAAAAGTGCGCCGTCATAAAGTTGGGGATGTGCTGAGCTTTAGAAATAAAAGTGATATGAAGCAGCTTTTTAGCTATGAAATCACAGAGATTGACGGAAGAAGTGTAGAATTAAAGCTGCTCTCATGTGTAGAGGAAGAAGTGCGAAACGCAAAAGAGTTGCATATCGGCTGGTGTATTATAGATGCTAAATCTATCGAAAAAGTGTTGCCGATGCTCAGTGAAATAGGTGTGAGTAAGATTTCATTTATCTCTTGTGAGCGAAGTCAAAATAACTTCAAACTAGACTTTGAACGTTTTGAGAGGATACTGGAGGCTTCTATGCAACAGTCGGGTCGTAGTGCATTTATGGAGTTCGCGACTTGCAAAAATCTCAAAACTTTCCTTGCAGAATATCCTGATACAAAAGTGTTCGATTTTTGTGAGAATGTTTTGCAAGAAAGCGCAGGCATACAAACAGTTCTTATAGGTTGTGAAGGCGGTTTTTCCAAAGAAGAGCGTGTTTTACTTCAAACGCAGGAGAACTTCAGACTAGCAACCCCGATGGTGCTCCGTTCTGAGAGCGCTGTTGTAGCAGTCGCTTCTAAGATATTGTTGTAATAATCTAAAAAGACTTTATATAGAAAATTAATATCGCTTATCTGGAAGCATATTTCTTTAAGCGATTGCTGAATCTAAATTTTGTCAAATTTACCTAAGATTAGTCCAGAAAATTGAGTAATCAGATAAAAATTAAGTATGTCTATGTTAGAATATTGGGAGTTCTAGTATATTAATTGGAGTTGTGATGAGGAATTTTTTTTTACTGTTTGTTTTAGTTGGATCAATTGTAAGTGCAAAAGATTTTTGTATTATAGCTTTTAGTTCAGCAAACTTAAAAAGTTCAGATCAAGAACTTTTTATGCAACGATACCCTCAAGTGGGTGCAATAGAAAAGTATAATGATATTTATGAGTGTAAAATATACACGCATAAAAATTATTCTGACACAAAAACAATATTGGAAGAAGTCAGGAAAAATTATCGTGATGCATTTATTATTAATTGTGATTCTTCTACATTAAAAAATATTTCGCAACCAAATGTTCAAAACATAACTTCAAAAATAATTACACCTTCAAAGCCTGAAATTTCCAAAAAAGATTATCAACCACAAATTGTTCCCCTAGAAGAAAAAATTTTAGATGATGTAAAACATAGTGAGAGAGATACTAAGGATGTTACTGAATATAATAATATACCAGTCCTAGATGAACCTACGGTTTTAAATGAACATGAAATACCAGATTTATATAAAACAGATGAAGTAATGATATATGATAATTTATCCTTTAAAAGATACATGGATGCCTTATTTGAGCAAAATGATAAAGCTGAAGAAGCGTTTTATCAACAAAAAATTGATACTTTACTTGTAGAGATAAGAAAAGATACATATAATTTTGATATTTATACCGATGGCTATTTAAGAACAGGAAGAAGTGTTCCTGCGCAGGGTGGCGGTGTCAATGTAAATGGAGATTACACAGGTACTGGTGTAGCAGTTCATGCTAATAAACTTCTTTGGGATGGTGGGTATGATCTTATTAATAATACTTATGATATTTTAAATAATAGACTTGCTCAAATAAAAGAATTAAATGCTAAAGACAAATTAGCAGTAATGGGTACTACCTTATATTCTAATTTATATACTTCACAAGAAGAGTTGCAAAAAACTGAAGATATGTATAAAAAACAGTTAGTTATTAATGAGATGATAAACGATAGCTATAAAAGCGGGAAAGTGTCGGTTATTAATTATATAGATTCAAAAAATGATTTGTTACAGTTAAAGAAAACAATTATGAGATTAAAGCAGATTCATTTACACAACGACTATATATTAAGACATAGTATAGAATCGAAAAGCACAAAACCTTATATGCTTAGTGCTCCTAAAGTGAATTTAGATATGACGTCATTGCCTAATATTGAAAAAGAGGCTTTAACAAATAGTAGTGATGTGGCAATTGAATCAAATATATTAAAAGTAAAAAAAGCAGATTTACTTTTCCAAAAAAGAAGATTTTATCCAGAAGTAAGATTTAATTCCCATTTGGGTTACGGTATGGGAAATTTAGACACATTCGATCTTTCAAATTCTGGTAATGGCGATTATTGGGATTTTGGTCTTACTTTTAAAATGCCAATATATAATAGAAATGATATAAACTTAAATGAAGAAAAAGAAGAATATGAGATTATGAAACAAAAATCTGTTCTTTCATCTAAGCAAAGAGAGATTCTAATTCAAGTAGATAATTACTATGGTAATATAAATAGAATAAATGAAGAAAGGAACATATTACAAGAGCAGAATGAGTTAATGGATAAGAAATTAACAGTTTCAAAAGAGCAGTTTGTAAGTGGTTTGGCTGAATATCGAGATTATGCGAACGCAATGAGAGATTATTTAGATTATACAAATCAATACATGCAAATGGAACAACAATATATTCAAAGCGTCTCTATTTTGAGCATACTGATTGGGAAAAAAGAGTTTTATGAGCAGGATTAGAGTCGTATGGACGGGTGAGGGAACTTATCCGTATGTTACAGGTGGAGTCAGTACATGGGCAGATCTTTTAATAAAAGAGATTAAAAATGTTGACTTTACTTTGATACCGATTTTAATGCATCCGTTTGTACAGTTGAAATTTGAAATTCCTTCAAATGTAATAGAAATATTAAATGTTCCATTATGGGGAACAGAAGAACCAATTGAATACATTAGAAAAGTTAAATTTTCTGAAATTTACGAGATGAAAGTAAAAACACAAGTAAATCCAGATGTTGAGAAATTAAGGCCATTGATGATTCTTGTGTTGGAACATGTTTACAAAAGAAAACATGATCTTGATGGTCTTGGAGATGCCATTATAGATTTTTATGATTATTTTCATACTTTTGACTACTATGAAACTTTTAGATCTCAGGAACTGTGGGAAATATACAGAAATTATTATTTAGAATTTTATAAAGATGTAAAAGAAGATGTTCCTACAGTATTTGATATGATTGAAGGGCTAAGGTATCTGTATAGATTTTTTATCTCTTTACTCCCTACATTACCTGAAGCCGAGATATACCATTCGTCTGCCGCAGCGTTTTGTGGTTTATCTTGTATAGTAGCAAAAAAAAAGTATAAGAGTAAATTTTTATTAACAGAGCATGGTGTATATATCCGTGAGCAATACTTAGCAGCTTCAAGAAATCAGATGCCTATTCGTACAAAAGAGTTTATGATGGGACTTATCACACTTGTATCAGAACTTAATTTCCACTTTGCTGATATTGTTGCTCCAGTTTGTGATTATAATTCACGATGGGAAATAAAATGGGGTACGGATGTTGCAAAAATTGAGACAATTTATAATGGAATTGATGTACTGAAATTTAGACAAATTGATGTTCAAAAAAATGAAAGACCAACTGTTGTAATGGTAGCTAGAATTGATCCACTTAAGGATATAGAAACATACATTAGAACTGCTGAAATTGTTGCTAAAAAGATACCAAATGTTTTATTTAAATTATATGGTCCTACACTTGATAAAAAGTATTATCAAACTTGTTTAGATTTAGTGCAGGAATTACATGTAGAAAAGAATTTTGAATTTTCTGGTTTAACAAGTAGTCCTGAATTAGCTTATAATGAAGGAGATGTCGTTATGTTAACAAGTATATCTGAAGCTTTCCCCTTTGTTGTTATTGAAGCTATGGCATGCGAGAAGGTTGTTATTTCTTCAGATGTTGGTGGAACGAAAGAAGTTTTGGAAGGATACGGATATGTTGTACGACCTAAAGATTATCAAGAATTTGCCGATAAGACTATTTATATTTTAGAAAATAGAAATATAGCAAGACAAATGGGTCTTGAAGCAAGGGGAAAAATTCTAACCGATTTTACTATCGATGATATGGTAAATAACTATAGTAGAGTTTATAAAAAATTATATAACGAATTTCATCAGTCAAAAGAAGAGGCTATTAATGGATGATAACCAGGATTTAAGTAATCTATATGATCAAATTACATTAGAGCGTGGTAAACCCCATGATTTTTGGGAGCTTAGTGCTTTATTGGAAGTATTTGGCATTAGAGACATTGATGCACAAAAAGATTATGGCTTTGAAAATGTATTTGAAATGGGTAAATACATGATGCGATATATAGATACAAGAACATATAAATCAAAAGCCTTAGTTGATTGGGAAAATTTACCTCCACTTGTACCAAGAGTATTGAAAAATTATATAAAAGGCTTGGCTTTTGCAATGCCAATGTTTGTTCAAATATTTTTCACATTAACAATAGGTTTTGCTCTTTGGTCCTCTATAACCTTGGATGTTGAGACAGCGACAGCAGTTGCATTAGGGACATTCTTAGCTCTTATCGTAACAGGCTCAGCATCGCAAGCTATAGGGAGAAAAGGACTTTTTTATCTAAAGCAAGAAGAATTTGTACTAGCATCTGATGTAACTATATTATTGTTTAATATTGGTGCTGCAATGGTAGTAATAGTAGGTATTATTCTGATTCTTTTTAATCTTTTTTTTAATTTTTTACCAAACTACTACTTTTTTGTGCTTATGGCATTTTACATTTTATTATCGATACTATTTTTAAATATTTCCATTTATTATATGTTTGAAGAATACATGAATATTTTATATTTTTTCTTAATTGGGCTGCTTCTGACATACTTATCTCATGCTGTTTTTGGCATTAGTCTTCCATTCGCACAATTTGTTGCTTTGGTCATATTAGATATTATCATTTCTATTTTTGCTTTTTTAAAAGTAAGAAGACTAAAAAAAGGAGTTGTTTCAGAAGGGGAAGGAAATCCTAGAGCTTCTATATTATTTTATTCTTTGATGCCATTTTATGCTTATGGATTTGCTTATTTTGTATTTTTAACATCAGATAGAATTATTGCTTGGAGTGCAAATATTGAGGCAAAACCATACTTTATTTGGTTCAATGTTCCTTATGAATTAGGACTTGATTGGGCGTTAATTTCACTCATTTTTATGATGGGTGCTACCGAAGTGAGTATTCATGAATTTATGTATCGAATTAATGATTTAGTTGTTCAGTATAAATATAATAAATATGTGGATTTTAATGAGAAAGTTTTTCATTTTTTTAAAAAATTCAACATTTTATATCTAATATTATCAGTTATTATTATACTTTTAGTCTTTTTTATTGTTTATTTTGTACATGAAACTACAAATTATGCAGGGGTTGATATATTTTTTCAAAGTTTCACACCTTTTGTGTATTGGGTGGGAGCTATATCGTATGCTTTTATGGTTAATGGGCTAATGAATGTACTCTTTATGTTTTCCTTCTCAAGGCAAAGCTTTTCATTAAATTCAATTGTTATAGCTGCCATAATTAATATAATTGTTGGTATAATTGCCAGCAGAATTTTTGGATTAGAATATGCCGTATTGGGATTATTAGTAGGTAGTGTGGCTTTTTGGTTTGTAAGTTTTAAGTATGCGTTAAAAATGTTTAAAGATCTAGAGTTTTATTACTATTCATCATTTTAAGGAG
The DNA here is from genome assembly GCA_028689055.1 of Sulfurimonas sp. Taxonomy (GTDB): domain Bacteria; phylum Campylobacterota; class Campylobacteria; order Campylobacterales; family Sulfurimonadaceae; genus Sulfurimonas. The sequence continues at coordinate 17,097 of JAQTWZ010000001.1, forward strand.
TTCGTTTTGAGGAATTATGTATTTGTTGCACTTGTTGCTATTAGTTTTTTTGGTGGATGCGCTAGCAAAGAGCAGAGCGTACTCGAAAAAAGTATATTAACGCCAGAAACAGTTGAAATTTATGATGTTTCAGCAGAGTATGCATTAAAAGATGTTAATAATGGTAGAAAGTTATTGAAAGACTTCCCGTTTATAGCAAATAAGCCAATAGTAGATTTTAATGGCAAGTTCTCAAATCAATTTTATGATAAAATAGATTATAGATATAAATTTTCACACATAAAAGATGTGGATTTTTGGAAATTAAGAGTCAATCCATATATAGAAGATTTTGTCTATGTATTACCAACTTGGGCTAATGAATTTAAAAGGGTATCGAATGATCTTTTTACAAATTTGGGCTTTACATACAATTTATCAAGCAAAGAACAAGAGATACTTAAATGGTGGATTGGAGAAGGTGGAATACTATGGGTTGAAGGTGGTATTTATTCAACTAGATATGATACCTTTAAGAAAAATGGAGAAATCAATCATGAAGCAATTGTAAAGAACATTGTCGATAAAAGTAAAGAGTTGAAATTTTTCGATAGAGATGTGAAAACGTATATGACCGTTGGAAATAAGGTAGATTATATCAATTATGAGCCACTTAAAATTTCATTTGAAACAACTAGTAATATAGAGTATTTTAATGATATCCAAAATTTAGATATAGTAACTAATGATTTTATGTCTGCTGACTTCATGCCTAATGGAATGACTTTGTTAGCAACAAAAAACAATGAACCATTAGTCTCATTTGTTCAATATGGAAAAGGTGGTGTCGTATTTTTAAGACCTTTTGAATTTAAAGACAAAATGTATGATGGGGAGCTTCTTAGATGGAAATTGATGTTTTATCTAATGAATAGAATGTACAATGTACAGCCTAAAGAAGCCCTTAGCGAAGTTATGGTGGTAGAATCTGAGGCAGTAGTGGAAGACAAAGTGATAACTTTACATAATCTTAATTTTGAGTATAAATCATACGAGCTAAAGAAAGATAGTATCCAAAACCTAAACCCGATAGTGGAATATTGGAAAGCAAAACCATCAATAAAGTTAAGTGTTGTAGGTCACACAGACAATGTTGGCTCGAATTCGTATAATGATAATTTGTCAAGCCAAAGAGCCAATAGTGTCAAAAAAGAACTTGTAAAAATGGGAATACCTGCAGATATGATTACAACAAAGGGTCTTGGTGAAAGTAATCCAATCGCAACAAATTTAACTGACAATGGAAGAGCATTAAACAGAAGAGTTGAATTTATTATAAAACAAAGATAAGTAAAAATGTACCATCAAGGATATTATTTTATTGACTTAAGTCTTTTATTTCAATTATATCAGAGTAATATCTGGTATGTTGCAAAGATATTAGTGATGGGTTATTTTGCATTTTATTGGTTACCGACGAAAATTTTCCCACAAGAGCATACTGGGAGCGGTGTTCAAAAATTTGTTTACAATGTTCTTTTCATGATTGCATATATTGAAGTAGTAATTCCTATCTTGGTGCTTATGAAAATTTTTAGTATCCTTTTATTTGGGATCGTTTTATGGTTTACAAAACTTGCGTTTAAGAAATGGTATTATAAAGAAGATCCGATTCAATATATGTCTGAATTAAAAAAATCTATATTATTGTGGATTTTTGACGTTCTTGATCATCCTGTCATATTAAAAAATAATATTATTGCATATAGTAAAAATAAATATTTTAAATTACAAAAATCTATGACTTTTTATACTTTTTTACAAAAAACACTTTTTCTAGTTGTTTTCGTTTACATAATTGGTATTTTAATGATTAAAGGAATGTACAGTTATGCTGATCCTTCCTCTGATACTTCTCAGTATATTGAATGGGTTGGTTCGCTACAACAAAATATCTTATACGCTGATCATAAAACATTTGGTGCATATTTTTATGGGATGCCAGTAATTGTATTTTTTGTAAATTTAATTACAAATATTGATCAAGTTGTGCTATTAACTCTTTATCCTGTTCTTCTATGGATATATTTATTTTTGTCAATATATTATGTTGTCAAAGAATTTAGTGGGTCAAAATATGTAGGTTTATTTGCTGTTATGTTATTTGGAATGGTATTTATGTCGCCAATTTCAGATATGATTCTTGGCGTAGTCGTTGTTACTGATTATCCAGAAACAAGGGATTTTTATGGATTTCATTTTTATGCACCTAGTGCACTGGATACATTAATAAATGGTCATAAAATAGGGTATGAACCATACAATAGATATATGACAGGTTTGGCCTATGAACATTCATCGATATTTGTTTTACTAAATGTTTACTTTCTAATTAAAACTTTTCAAACAAAATCAAATGCTTTTTTAATAGTGTATATTTTATCACTATTTTTAATATTTGTTTTTCATGCTGGTGCCGTTATTACACTGGCTGTTGT
>JAQTWZ010000001.1:19673-211172 GCA_028689055.1 Sulfurimonas sp.
CATATAAATACTCAAGATTTTTTAAATGATTACTCACCAGACAGTGAATATTTGCCCGTACCTACTGAAAAAATTTATATATTTACAGAAAATCAAAAAAATGCGTATAGGGGACTTGGAGAATGGTACTATAGATGGAGAGGTGATATTCAAGGAAATATAAAAGGCTGGGTTGCAATATATAAGTTAAATCATGATAATATCCGCGAATATTATAAGACAAAGACAATTACGGTGTATGAAATTGATAATCGTGACTATATTGAATATTTACGAAAAAAGGCTAACAATTGAGTATTTTTGAGCAAAGTAGAGACTATCTTAATAATGTATTGCCAGAACAAATTTCGTCTATTTTTGAACTAATTAATCAGTTCTTAGGTCAATACTGGTGGATATTTGTTATAGTGGCCTTCATTATGTTTTTGGTAGCAATGCGATATTTTAGAAAGAGTATCCAGCAAAGAGTGGAAGCTCAAGCAATAGATGAAAGTCTAAAAAAACTTAGTACTAAAAAAGATATTAAAAGTGTTGGGGAAGTATTATTAAAAAGTGCTGAAATAATTAAATCGCATTATATAGCATTGTATGAATTAAGAGGTGAAACATATGTTCTAATTGAATCAAACATTGCAGAAAACAAAGATGCATCTATTTCTCTTAGAGTTGCAAAAAGAGAAATAGCTAACATTACAGAAAGTGGCAAATATATAATAGATGTTTTTATTGGTAATAACAATAATTACATGATTCTTTTTTATTCAAAACAAAAATTAGATAGACAAAAGTTTGCCGGTTATTTGGATGTTATGTTAAGTTACTATGGCGCTATCTCAGATATTTTTAAAGCAAAAGGCGCAGACGCTTTGCTTAGTATGAGTAAAAGCACTTCTGTATCATTAATGAAATTACAAATGGACAATAAGCAATTTTTAAATTTTTTTGTTGCTTTGATTATGAAAATTAGTGATGCAAAAGGCGCTAAATTACTCACTAAATTGGATGAACCTATGTATGTTTATCTTAATAATTTTGATTACCCTTTACAGAAGACATTTTATATAAGAAATACACCCTATAAACTAGAATTTTATGACAACAAAGAGTTGGATAGAGAAAAGATGATACAAATAGGTTCTTTTTTAGATACTGCTGGTTCTTTTTTAGTTAATATGGATAGTAAAAGTGAGATGGTTAGAAATTATTTAGAGTTATTAAAATTTACTAATGAAGGTATGGAGTTAGGAAATGAATATTATCGTGATCATTCTTTGATGGTGCAAACTATATCTGTTGAAATTGCTAAATCATTATACTTGTCTGAATCAGAGATAGATGCAATTTCCATGGGAGCATATTTACATGATATAGGCATGATTGGTGATGTGTTTTCTGTTCTGGAAAAAGACAATATTGAAGAGAGCGATATGAACCTTATTAAAGAACACCCACTTATAGGAAGTGTTATAGTAGAACCTATTTCACATGTATATCCTATTACTGAAATTATAAAATATCATCACGAAAGATATGATGGTAAAGGATATCCTTTTGGCCTTAAAGATGCTGAAATACCATTGAATTCGCAAATTGTTGCTCTTGGTGAATTTTATACGGGAATAATTGGGGATAGACCTTATAGAAAAGGAAAAACTCATGAGGAGGCTTTAGTTGAAGTTGATAAAATGAGAGATAAAATGTTTGCTTCAGTAGTCGTTGATGCTTTTCTAGATGTTGAAAAGTCATTAAATAATAAAATAAATAAAATTAGGTTTAAATGGAATAAGAATGATTGATAAGTTAAATAGCATAAATGTAGCAGTCGTAATACCAAGCTATAAGGTAAGACCTTTTTTAAAGGATGTTGTGCTAGGACTTCCTGCGTATGTAGATTTTGTAATAGTTGTTGATGATAAATGCCCTGACAAATCTTATGAAGTACTTGATGGTGTCAATGAGATAGAAATTCAATATAATGAAGCTAATGAAGCTGTTGCTCCTTTCAAATCTAAAAAAAAGATTGTATATATTATTCATCATGAAGTTAACCAAGGTGTTGGTGGTGCTATGGTCAGTGGATATAAAAAAGCATTGGAACTTGAAGCAGATGTGATTGTCAAAGTTGATGGTGATGGACAAATGGACCCTAAATTTATGATACATTTATTAGAACCTTTAATAGAAAACAGGGCTGATTATACTAAGGGAAATAGATTTAGAGATTTAGAAGCCTTAAAGTCTATGCCTAGTATTAGACTTTTTGGAAATAGTGTTTTATCATTCCTTGTAAAAGTTGCAAGTGGTTATTGGACCATTATGGACCCTACTAATGGATATACAGCTATATATAAAAATACACTGGAAAAATTGCCACTTGATTCATTAGATAAACGATATTTTTTTGAAAGTGACATCCTAATCAATTTAAACATTACAGAAGCCGTTGTTAAAGATGTTGGTATGCCCGCAAAATATGGAGATGAAGTTAGCTCATTAAGTATTAAAAAGACTCTTTTAGATTTTCCAAAAAAACTTTTAAAAGGATTAATTAAAAGAATAAAATTAAAATACTTTATATATGATTTTAATGCTGGCTCACTTTATACAGCAGCAGGCTTACCGTTGTTTGCCTTTGGTATATTATATGGTATCAAAACTTGGATTTTTACTCCAAGTACAAATATAACGGCTGGAACAGACTTGATGATAGTGTTACCAACAATTTTAGGGCTACAATTTTTGTTACAAGCTATTAACATAGATATTAAGTCAGAGCCACAGAAAGATCTTGACATAAAAATAGCATTATTAAAAAAGATAAGTGAGTAAAAAGATGTATTATGAAAAGTAAAGTCATTCAAATTTTGTTTTTATTATTAATTGTCTTTTATATTATTCATGATTTTAATGTAGAGAAGATTAATCTTTCTATTGTTTCATGGTGTGGGGTGATGCTTACAAGCTTTGTAGTATTTTTGGGCCAACTTGCATTGTCGCTCAGATGGATGAAAATGTCAAAAATTTCATTTAAAATTTCTTATGAAACTATAACTGTTTCGACAGCACTCAATATGATACTACCAGCCAAATTAGGTGAATTATCAAAAGCACTTTATATGAAAAAGTTTTATAAGTATAGCTTTCATAGGGGAATTTCTTTAGTCTTTGTTGAAAGATTTTTTGATATTATTATCCTCTTTCTTCTCATGTGTTTTTGGGCATATTTATATTTTTCAAGCCCAGCTATAAAAAATGGTATTATTGGTTTATCTATATTAATTATTTTTATAATTATTTTTTTTAAATCTAGAAGAATTTTGTTATTTCTTAAGAAAATACCATTTAGATTTTTAAGAATATACTCTCAAAAAATATATAACAATGTTAATAAAATATTAAGAGAACCGTTTTCTGTATTTAGTTTAACCCTCTTAGTTTGGCTAATATACTTTTTAGCCTCATTTGTATTTTTTAGTTATGCCGTAAATTTTGGGTTAAACTTTGAAAATATATTAGAACTTTTTATTTTTTCAACAATTGCATTTGCAATTCCTTTGACTCCTGCAGGTGTTGGTACATTTCAAGCTGTTGTTATGCTTTTTTTAGAGAATCATGGAGTTGGGAAAGAAGATGCTTTTGTTAGTGCTACTATATATCATATTGTAATGTTTGCTGTGTATTTTCTATTATTGGTAATTTTTTTATATAAAAAAGATATGAAGTTGAAAGATATAATAAAGATAAAATCATGATAAGATTCAACCGAAGCAAAAAAATATTTTTAGTTCTTTTATTAATGTTTTCAGAGTTTGCATTTGCTGCTGATAAAAACTCGTTTTTATCAGCTAAAGATAAATACATTATAATTTCAGAAGTAAGTCAAAATAATTCAATAAAGTATAAAAAAGGTGATTTCGCTACCGCAGTATTATTTAACAATAAAGGTGATACTCAATGGGCAACAAAATTTGATATTGTTCAAACAGGCGGGCTTTATGATAGGGATATTGATTATAATTTATTAAAATCAAAAGGCTTACTTGATATAAAGCATCTAGTAGGCTATGATTGGATGCCTGCTTTTTATTATTACAAAGATGGCTCAAGCGAAGACTTCGTTAAATGGTTGCATACCAATAAAAATACTACTACTTTAAATCCTAATGGTCCTTTTACTCATTGTGTGCGCAATAATTACGATTGGTGTGAAGATTATTATTATAATTACTTTGATGAAGATGTTGTCAATAAAAGAGTAGATAATTTAGTCATTAATATGAAAACAAAAGGTTTCAACGGAGTGTTTTTTGATTGGGGTTCTGCTAAATTTTTATTAGAAACTGAAAATCAAGAAATAAATCAATACACTTTAGCGAAGTATCCACAAGAAAAATATTTACACACAGTTGAAAATTTTTATAGTAAATTAAAGAAAAATAATGTTTTTATAATTACAAATCAAGCTTTTAGAGATGATTTATTATTATCTAATGTAAACTATGATATGACAGAAAGTTATATTACAACGACACAAAATATAAAAATAAATGCTAATATCCAAGGAAAAGGTTTCGTTGATAATGCTGATATTACAAGGTATTATCCAATCTATAAAGATTCAAAGACGATAGAAGACTCTTTATACTTCATCAATATATTAGATGATTATAAAAAGAAATATAAAAAAGATGGATTTCAAAATTTTATCTATATGAATTATATAGCTCCAAAATATATCAAAATTAAGAATACAAATACTTACGTGCAGGTAGAGCCAAAAAATGCGATTTATTATGGGTATGCGATGGGAAAACTTTCCGACAGCATTGTATATGCTGAAGTTCCACAAGATAGAACTTTAGAAAGAAATGAAATATATTTTTATGACTTAGGTTCTCCATTAGGAGAAAAGTATCAAAAACTTGATGCTGTCAATGGTTATATACGTTTTTATACAAATGGTTTTGTTTTAGTTAGTAATGCCTATGAAGAGACAAAGTATATCAACATTATTTCTTCATTAATACCTGAAAATATTCAGATTTTTGATGCATATCAAAAAGAGTGGATAAAAAGTAAAGATGGAGAAGTTATTGTAAAATTGGTTTTTGAGAAAGAAGTGCTTACTGATAAATCTTTGCCATTAGGTAGAGTTTTTTTATACAATCGATATAAACAAGTTCAATAACCGTCGTTAGTTCTTTATGATTTATTAGACTTCTTGTGGAATCTAGTTTGTGGGCTTATGTAAGAAGTCTACTGATAAAGTAAAAGACCCATACGAAACTGGCAGAAAATTTTTGGAATCAAAATTGCTACTAATGAAAAAATACGTTATCATAAGGTAGAGCTATGGAGATTGTTTTACGTAACAACCTTATATTGATTACCACGAATTTTGACACTTTAAACAGTTCGTGGATGAAGGAGTTTTTGGGTCATCATTCCCGTGGCATGCTCTTTTTGCCAAAGGCTGTTTTGGTCTTTAGAAATGAAAGTCTCAAGGAGATTCGAGAAGAGTTTCTGCATCAGTTGAGCAGATATCACGCTTCTGTACATGATTTTTCGCATGAGTTTTTTTTGCGTTCTATGTTGAGATATGGTTCACAGCCTATCAAAATAGAGCTACATGAGCTAGAAGATACACAAAATGTTCAGGTAAAGCTTTATGCTTATGACAAAAATACCGTTCTTATCACACTTGACAAGCCAAACGCATGGGTTATCAGCTATATGCGCTCGCAGCTTGATGTTTATGTAGAGAGGGGAACGGATATCTCGTTAGTTGTGGATGTGTCGGACTATAAAGCCAAAGCAAGGTTGGAACGTGCACTGGGCAAACGCCATATCTTGCACTACAATATCCAATATACTTTTGATAACCACTTCATGAGCAAGCTTTATTCAGATTTTGCCAGTTTTTCTTTTGGTGATTTGTGTAGAGAAGAGGCAGAAGAAGAGAACAAATATTTTTATACAGTTTTGGAATGTCCCGTCGGTGCCAGTCAGGATGCTCTGAAAAAAAGCTACAAAAAACTCACCAAAGTCTATCATCCCGACAAGGTCTTTCACGAGTGCCCGCATATGTTGCAGCACTATACGCAAAAGTTTCAGCTTCTTCAAGAAGCCTACACCGCACTACGTGTTGTTAGTTGATAAAATTTTCTATCAACTCTTCGCGAGCACTGTTTTTGAGCAGTGCTTTGAAATCTTCACAACTGTAAAGTGCAAGATCTTTGCTTTGCATATTTATAAGCTCCTTGGAAAATCCTCTTTTTGAAAAGAATGCTATCTGATAAGGTTCGATATCGAGTTTTTCACATTTTTCGATGATTTTGTGAAACTCTTTTTTGTTGATTATATGGTTTGTCCATTTGCATTCGCCTACATAGATTTTTTCGTCTTGGGTTACGGTGAGGATATCTATTTCCACTTTTGCATCCCAATAGCTCCCCGAACTCAGTATCTGTGAGTCGCGTATATGGTAGTTTAGCAGGACTTCTGAGAGCTCTTCAAAAACGAGGCTTGTGTAGCTGTTTTGTCGCTCATGAAATATCTTGATGATATTTTCATAGTTTTTTTCTTTGATATCTTTGATGTGCGGTGCGATAAAATAGAACCAAAAACGTACAAATGGTTGTGAAAAAAGGACTTTATGAGAGATGCGGTGTTTGGCTATTTCGCGTTTGAGTTTGCCATAAGGCTGCAGACTTCTAGCAGGTTCTTCTCTGGAATATTCTATACTGATGAGCCCTTTTTCTTGAAGATAGTTGAGTGCTGTTCCTCCGTTTTTATTGTTGAGTCCCGCTCTGTTAAACGCAGAAAAAATTCTTCTATCTCCCACAGCCAAAGCACGAAGCAATCTTTTGTTGTTGTTATCGTTGAAGGTGAGTTGCGTCATTTTTTCGCTCAGCATCTCAAAGTTTGCAAATATCAGCTCATGGAGAAGTGTTTCAAAAGATTTGGAACTATCCACATCCCAGCCAAGCCCACCAAAAACCGAAAAATACTCGATTTGAAGTTCCATGTCATCGGGATAGTTTCTAAAATAAAAAGACCTGAACTGATCTAAAAGTTTGTTATGTGTCATGGGCTGTATTCTAACATAATAATGAAATAACCCTACATCTCACTGCCCCATTTTAAAGTATCTATGCCATATTTTTCACGCATCTTCTGCGTTTGCGTGCTTAAGCTTTTCATCTTTTGTTCTGCATCAAATCCCAAAAGGGAGAGCTCTTTTCTGCTGTCTCTTGTAAAACTTGAGCAGTTGATACTGAGTCTGATGACATGAAGTCTTTTGTAGATATCGGCTTCATGAAAAAGCAAAAGACAAAGAGAATCAAATTTTTTTTCTGTAAATATCTCACAAAGGCTGATGTTTTTATGCGAATTTTCCCCCATCTCATACGCGATGCTTAGATAAAAAACAGTTGGAATAACCTCTAGTTTTTGGATGGCAAAACTCAGATGGCGTGCAAGGACATGTACTCTGCGCCTGAGCTCACTTCTGTCATAAAGCGGATCAAAAGTTCTTGAAATCCCAATGGATTTTCTTCTATGGTTCGTTTGTATCGCACCATCACTTTCACCGTTTATGCGTTTGTAAAGTTCTGTAGCGTAGGGTCCCCATGATTCAAGTGTTCCGCGTCTAGCCCGCAACTCTCCCAAAGTGTGGATTTGTGCGGATTTGAGTTTCGTGCTCATGCTGCGTCCGATACCTGCAAATTTGTCCACAGAGATTGGATTGACAAAGGCATCAAAATCGTGCTTCGTGATAGTTTTGCATCCAAAAGGTTTTGCATAGGTTGTGGCAAGTTTGGCGATATAGCGTGTTTTTGCCGCTCCGATGGATACGGGGAGCTTTGTGTGGCGTTTTATCTCATGACGCAGATTGTCTATAAACGCAGGCACATCGACATCTTCTATCCAGCCACTCAAATCTCCATAAAATTCATCAATACTTGCCTGTTCTATCAGCGGTATTTTTTTTTGTAAAAACTCATGTAGCTCATGAGAGAGTTTTTGATAGAGGGTCATATTGGGTGCTTTGATGATAAGATGCGGGCAGAGCATGAGCGCCTCTTTGATGTTCATAGCGGTTTTGACGCCATACGCTCTGGCTTCATAACTTGAGGTGGTGAGGATACCGCGTACGCGACCATCCTCGTCCTTAAACGCAGCGATATCATCTTTTTCTTCGTAAGTCTTATAAAATATCGGCACGAAAGAGCCTGCGTTTTGTAGATTGACACTTTGACCTTTACTCTCCTTGCCAAATATCTTCGTATCGCTTCTTCCTCCGATAGCAACGGCTTTGTGTTCAAGCTCAGGATGGGCTATTCTTGCAGCGCTGACAAAAAAACAGTCTATATCTATATGTATCTTCATTTTTGAATTATAGATAAATTCAAAACGCAAGTACGAAAATATGGCAAATTGAAAATAAAATAGCTGATATAATTGCATCCATGAAAATCTTACTTTTAACATTGATACTTTTTTTTACTGCCTGCAGCACGAAAAATTATGAAATCACCCAAACAAAAATTGTCATTATGAAGTCTCCAAAACTCAAGTTTGCCGATGTCGGATACCTTAGAAATACCCAAAACAGCATAGAGTTAGAGATATTTATCGCAGGAACCGCCGTTGAAAAAATTGCCATCAATCATGTTATCTGTGTAAGCGATGGCTGCATGAGCAAAAGCAGTTTCAATCAGGATTATCTTCATGCTTCGTATCCTGAAGATATCTTGCAAAATGTCCTCTTGGGCAAGGCTATCTATGAGGGAGAAAACAGAGTCAAAACTGCTGAAGGCTTTGAGCAACATATACAAAACGCAACGGTAGATATAGAGTATAAAGTAAGTGCAAACGCAATCTCTTTCAAAGACAAAAAGAACGGAATATTATTAAAGTTAAAGGATACGAATGAATAAAAAATTTATCGGTGCTCATGTAAGTGCGAGCGGTGGTGTTTTTAATGCACCTATAAACGCAACGGCGATAGGCGCAAAAGCTTTTGCCCTTTTTACGAAAAACCAGAGACAGTGGGGTGCTAAAGAGCTAGACACTGAGACGATAGATAAGTTCAAGCATGAGCTACAAAAAAGCGGGATTTTGCCAAAACATATCTTGCCTCATGACTCTTATCTCATCAACCTCGGGCATCCTGATGTCGAGCAGCTGGAAAAATCACGTGCTGCGTTTATCGATGAGTTGGAGCGATGCGCGCTTTTGGGACTCGATAGACTCAACTTCCATCCGGGAAGCCACTTGGCGAAAATCACCAAAAAAGAAAAAGAAAATCCTACCATCATCAAACCCATAGAAGATGTTTGCCTTGACACTATCGCTGAGTCTATCAATATCGCTTTGGATAAAACGCAGGGTGTCAAAGCGGTGATAGAAAACACCGCAGGACAGGGAAGCAACCTTGGCTGGCGTTTTGAGCATCTTGCCCATATCATCGACAAGGTAGAAGACAAATCCCGCATCGGAATCTGTATCGACACCTGCCATATGTTCACCGCAGGATACGACATCAGAACGCGTGAAACGTATGATAAAACATGGGCAGAGTTTGAGAAAATCGTCGGGTTCAAATACCTCATGGGGATGCACATCAACGACTCCAAACCGCCGCTTGGCTCCCACGTGGATAGACACCATTCTCTGGGAAAAGGTGAGATAGGTCTGGATGCGTTTCGTTTTATCATGAACGATGAGCGGATGGATGATATCCCACTTGTACTCGAAACAATTGATGAGACTATTTGGAAGCAAGAGATAGAACTTTTGTACTCGTTTGTGGATTAATAGTAAATATAAGTTTGGATGGTGTACTATAGTTTTCACAAAAAAAAGGGAAAAAAATAATGAAAAAAATAGCTTTACTATCATTCGTCGCTAGTTCGATACTTCTAGCGGGCGGATATAAAATACCTGAAACATCTACAAACGCAGTAGCACTCAGTGCTGCAAACATAGCGCACAATAAAAGTGCAGACGCAGCGTACTACAATCCTGCAAATATGGTTTTTATGTCCAAAGAAAATCATATAGAAGCCAATCTGATGTATATCAAACTTAATCCGACCAATTATACAAACGCAGCCGATACCGTTGATATCGATGCCCAGACGGAGAACTTTTTAGTCCCTTCTGTGCATTATGTATCAGATGACATAAATGGCGCGCGTTTTGGTTTGAGTATCGTCTCTCCGGGTGGTTTGTCAAAGAGATGGACAGAAACACCTGCTGTTTATTCTGCAGAAGAATTTACTTTACAAACTGCTGAGATTAACCCAACAGTAGCGCTTCCTATAGGAGATAATGCAGGTATCGCGGTTGGTTTAAGAATTGTGCATTCAAGTGGTATTGTAAAGAGTACAGCACCGATAGCTTCTCGTGATATGACAGGTGATTCTATTGATTTTGGCTATAACATCGCTCTTGCATATAAGCCGACATCAGAGTTAGAACTCGGTGCTACTTACCGTTCTCAAGTGGATTTGAGTGTTGAAGGGGATGCTAAATTGTCTTACACGGATACACCAACGTTGATAACGACCGATGGTCCTACTGTTGGAAATTTTACGGCTTTTACTGGTTTGCCCGCAGGGACAACTTACACTTCAGACAGCAGCGCCAATGTTACTGTGCCTCTTCCTGCTACTTTGAGTTTAGCAGCAGCTTATACCCTCCCTACAAAAACAACAGTAGAGTTTGTATATGAAAGAAATTATTGGTCGGCATATAATGAGTTGGATTTTGACTATGGCTCAGGTGCCAATTTTGTTACGAATTATGTTTTCGGTTCAGTAGTTAATAAAAACTGGAACGACACAAATACATTTCGTCTAGGAGTTACGCAAGAACTCGATGCTCTTACCTTGATGGCGGGTATCGTTTATGACCAAACACCTGTTCCTGATGAGACTTTGAGTTTTGAGCTTCCAGATTCTGACTCGACTTCGGTTTCTATCGGAGGGCGTTATTCTATCAATGATAAAGTAGATGTCGGTTTGGCGGCACTTTACTCTATGCGTAAAAATAGAAGCGTAAGCGCAGCAGATAATGAAAATGGCCTTGACGGAGAATTTTCAAATTCAAATGTACTCCTAGTTTCCGCAGGCGTCGGATATAAATTTTAAGGAAAAAATTGAAGATATTAATAGACTTTTTACAAGCAAAAGAGATAGAGAGTTCAGAGATATTTGCACATCTCAAATGCTCTGTGTCGGAGGCTTTGATGCTTCAGTATCTCGCGAAACAGTATATGCGAGGGCAGGATGATGTCCTTGTCTTGGACTTGTTGCAGGACTTGTACAAAAAAGAAAAGTATGAGTATTTGGAGCATCTGGGTGAGTTAAAGAACCTTTTGGAGCTTGGATGGCTGCACCAACAGAGTTTTACACCTATGAAGATGTCGGAAGTGACACCTTTGGAACTGCTCAACACTGCAGTCGGACTTGCTCCTTCATTTTTGAAACTGCTGCAAGACGGCACGCTTGAGTTAGATTTGCCCGATATCAAACCCTATGCCGATCATCTTGAGTATCTTCAAGATCAGTTTTTTCGTATTGAGCTTTACCAAAAGATGAGTCTTATCCGTCAAAGCGTACATGAGCACTCTTTGGGTATCGACAGAGTACAGAACAAACTCAAGCTTTTGGAAAAACGCATCGAAGAGCGCGTAGCACAAACAAAAGAGACCCTTATCTTGGATAAGTTTTTTAAGCAAAAAAAGATGCAGCCAAAAGAGCAGGTGATTTTTATAGCACTTCTTCGAGAAGAATATAGTGCTACAGACACTTCCCTTCGTGATATGAATGCACTTATTGATTTGATATCGCTTGATGAATATGAGCGTATCAAAAACCGTTCACTTTTGGAAGAAGGCTCAAATCTTGTGAGTGGCGGGATTATTGATTATGAAGAGATGCTCAACCCTTTTGGCGGGATTTCCCGCTCTTTTTATATCGTCGATGAGGTGCTCCAAGGTATCATCCATCCGCAAAAAAACAAAAAAGTGCGTCGTCTCAAACTCAATGCACTTATCGAAGAGCAGGATATCTTTGAGCTTGTTGAACCGACAACAGCCCTCTCGGATGTCGTACTCAACAAAAAAACGCAGACAACACTTGAAAACCTCATGCATCAGGTGGACAAAGAAGTTATTAATCGTTTAGTCGATTGGGGCATCAAGGACAAAAAAAGCGGGATAGACGCGCGTATCATCTTTTATGGAGCAGCGGGCACTGGCAAAACGATGACGGCATATTCATTGGCCAAATCACTCAAACGCCAAGTCCTTGCGTTTGACTGTTCAAAAATCCTCTCTATGTATGTGGGAGAGAGTGAGAAAAATGTACGCAAGATATTTGATACATTTTATGACTTATGTGAAAAAACAAAATCTGAGCCTATCTTGCTTCTCAATGAAGCCGACCAGTTCCTCAGTTCACGCTCAAGCGGTATCAGTTCAAGCGCAGACCAGATGCACAACCAGATGCAAAATATCTTTTTGGAACAGATTGAAAAATTTCGTGGGATGCTTATTGCTACGACAAACTTACTTGAAAATATCGACAAAGCATTTTCTCGCCGTTTTAACTATAAGATAGAATTCAAAAAACCTGACCAAACGCAGCGTTTAGAACTCTGGGGTAAGATGCTCCCAAAAGAAGCACCGTATGAAGAAGGTTTTGATGCAAAAGAGCTTGCAACTTACGCGCTTACAGGCGGACAAATCCATCTCATCATCAAAAATACGGCCTATAAAGTAGCCGTAAGAGAAACGCCGATTTTTAGTATCAAAGATTTTGTAGATGAAATCAGTAGAGAAAAAGACGCCAGCTTCGATAACGAAAAATCTATGGGATTTTTAAATAAATAGTTCTTCTCTTTTTTAGAGAAGAATATTCTCACATATCACAAAATCTAATCTTTGTAACAGCTCTGTAACAAATTTCTCGCACAATACCGGCATAAAAACTTTCTGAGTTCAAGGAAAAACAATGTTGGCATTTACAGAGGCAATTGTTAATTATATAGTGAAGTATTACAATGTAAATAGAGCGGAAATTGAGATGATGATAGAAGATGAATGGGACTTTATCGAAGATGCGTTTTATGCAGAAAATATCAATGTAAAAGAGATGGCTAAAGAACTGCTAGATCTTTATATGGTTGCATAAGATGGCTATATCTGTAGAAAAATACCTTACACATAATTATCCATCGCTTGAAAAATGGCCGCAATTACTTCAAAAAACCGTTGTATCTCTGTTTAAAAAAGTCGCTCATGAAGAGGAGATAAATCTTTTTCTCAAAGCCAATGAACATGAAAGCGCTTTTGGGTTTATTGAGTCTATTATGGACTATTTCAACATAGACATAGCAATCAATCAAAATGAACTCTCAAGAATTCCTTCTTACGGAAGAGTCGTTATCATCGCGAACCATCCGCTGGGTGCGCTTGACGCTCTCGCACTTATCCATGTACTCAAAAATGTACGAAAAGATATCAAAATAGTCGCGTCCAACTTTTTAAATGCATTTGACAATCTCAATGAACTTCTTATCCCGATTGAAAATGTCAAGGGAAAAATGGGGAAAAGTTCTGTGAACGCTATCTATGATGCGCTCAAACAAGAACAAGCCGTCATCATATTTCCCTCAGGTGAAGTGAGCCGTGCACGCCCTAACGGGATAAAGGATACGAAGTGGAGAAGCGGATTTTTAAAAGTAGCGCAGAAAACGCAGTCTCCTATTTTGCCTATCTATGTCAATGCCAAAAACTCAAAGTTTTTTTATATGGTCTCAATGCTCAACAAATCTCTGGCAACAGCGACTATCCCGCATGAGATGTTTAAGTATCATGATAAAATTATCGGTTTTCGCATCGGAAAAAGTATCCCGTATGAAAACTATAACATCCCATCACTCTCTCTTGAAGACAAGATTAAGCTTTTTCGCAAGCACTTTTATCTCGTCTCCAAAAAGCATCGCGGTATCTTTAAAACGCATAACTCAATAGCCTTGGCGGAAGATAGACAGGAACTTAAACTGGCACTCAGAGATGCAAAAGTTCTAGGAGAGACCACCGATGGAAAAAAAATCTATCTTTATAACTCAAATGAAGAGAGTGTTTTACTCAAAGAAATAGGAAGACTCAGAGAGATCAGTTTTCGTCAAGTCAAAGAGGGAAGCGGTAAAAAAAGAGATTTGGATGCGTTTGATTATTATTACGAACACATCATTTTATGGGATGATAAAGATCTCGAAATAGTAGGTTCTTACCGAGTGCTCAAAACAAAAGAAGCGTATGATATCAGTGAACTTTATACTGCTACGCTTTTTGATTATGAAGAGGGTTTTTCTGAGTATCTTCAAGAAGGTTTGGAGCTTGGACGAAGTTTTGTACAGCCAAAATACTGGAATTCAAGAGCACTTGATTATCTCTGGCAGGGAATAGGGGCATATCTTAGAGCCAATTCTGATATCCGTTATATGTTTGGTCCGGTAAGTATTTCCCGTTCGTATGATAATGAAGCAGTCTCTTTACTCGTCTATTTTTATAAACACTATTTTGGGGCAAAATCGAAATCTGTTTCGCATAAAGAGAGCTATTTTATCACACAAGCCAAAGAAGAAAAATATAAAGCACTTTTTTCGCTTGATAATTATGCAGAGGATTTAGCGGTGTTAAAAAATGAACTTCAAATCAATGGCAATGCAATCCCTACACTTTATAAGCAATACAGTGACTTGTGCGAAGAGGGCGGCGTGTCGTTTATGGATTTTGGAATAGATAGAAGTTTTGATGACTGCGTGGATGGTTTTATCCTTGTAGAAATAGAAAAACTCAAGCCAAACAAACGCAAGCGCTATTTGTAAAGCAGCTTATTCAAGAAGTGTCATGAATCCTTTGAAGAAAGGATTTTCACTCAAAATGTAGTGTTTTTTCACACTTGATTTGTTGCGTGTTACTTTCCTCTACAATTGCCTCTCTTAATAGAAAATCATGTTGCGTTTCGTGACATTTTACAATCTTCTTTTTCCCCAAACAAGTTTATTTAATACTCTTTTAGTTATAGTGCAAGTAACTGTTTTTTCTAATATTGTGCATAAATAGTAAGTTTGTAGCTTTGTATTTTTGCTGATTTTGGAAAACAAAATATTAAGAGGTCATGTTTTAAGGGATTTGACTTTGAAATTAAAAGGTAGGTTATATGGAACATATTGCAACTGCAAATCCGTATTTTGGGGTCTTTGTACTGTTTGTTATAACGTTCGGTGCGTTTATAGGAACAACTATAATCGCCCGTTTAGCGAGTCGTGCTTTAGCACGCAAAGATTCTGAAAAGATTAAACTTTCAGTCTATGAATGTGGACCTGAGATTACAAAACAGCCAAATAGAGTATCACCGCAGTTTTATCTCTTTGCGCTTTTATTTTTATTGTTTGATGTGGAAATTATATTTATGTTCCCATGGGCAGTTGACTTTAAACTTCTCGGTTGGTTCGGTTTTGCTGAGATGCTGATGTTTATCTTATTACTCACGATTGGTTTCGTGTATGCATGGAAAAAAGGAGCACTTGAATGGCACAACATAAAATAAATTATACGCAAGACGGCGGTTTACCGGTTGCACTTACAAGTATCGACAAGATAGTAAACTGGGGTCGTTCAAACTCTCTTTGGGCGCTTACTTACGGTCTTGCTTGTTGTGGTATTGAGATGATGGCTTCAGGCGCGTCTCGTTTTGACTTTGACCGCTACGGTACTATCTTTAGAGCTTCTCCTCGTCAAGCGGATGTTATGATCGTTGCAGGAACACTTACAAAGAAACATGCGGAGTTTATCAAAAGACTTTATGACCAGATGACTGAGCCTAGATGGGTTATCTCTATGGGCTCATGTGCAAATACCGGCGGTATGTTCAACACTTACGCAACGGTTCAGGGGTGCGACCGTATCATTCCGGTAGATTTGTATCTTCCGGGCTGTGCGCCAAGACCTGAGACACTCCAATACGGCGTGATGTTGCTTCAGAAAAAAATCCGTGCCAATAAAGCCGGAAACGCACAAAAAGCAAAAAGGCTGATGTAATGAGAGCATATACACCAAAAGATGATGTACAGGCTAAAGCGTATTATACGGACAGATTTTATGTAGCGCCTCAAGTTCCAAAAGAAGCAGTAGAGAGTGATGCGGTTTTCGTAGCAGATTTAGAGGCTATCAAAGCAAAGTTTGCAGTAAGTGATGCCTATATTCAAGTCGGACAGATGGTTGTTTATATAAACGCAGCAGATAATTATGGCGTTTTAGAATTTCTCAGAGATGAACTTGCATATACACAACTTTCAGAAATGAGTGCTATTGACTGGTTGGCTAAAGATAACACTTTTGAGATTTTTTACCAAATGTTGAGCATGAGCAAACGCAAGCGTATCCGTATTAAATTTTTCATCAATAAAGGTCAAGCAGTAAATTCAGTAGAAAAACTTTTCCGCTGTGCTGATTGGTCTGAGCGTGAGATGTATGATATGTTCGGTATCGAAGCAAACAATCATCCTTTTATGAAACGTATCCTTATGCCGTATGATTGGCAGGGACATCCACTTCTTAAAACCTATCCTTTGCAGGGTGATGAGTTTGCTGCATGGTATGAAGTAGATAAGATTTACGGTAAAGAAGCGCGTGACATCATCGGGCCTGAAATCCGTGATACTGCACGCGTCGATAGATATGATTCTGAGCGTTTCGCTCGCTTAGGTTTTGAAGTGCCTAAAGGAACGGAAATTACAGGTAATGAGCCAAGAAATGTAGAGTCGTACCAAGAAGAGGGCGGCGTTTTCTTGATTAAAAAATTTGATAAAGCATCATCGGTAATCGTTGATGATCCTCAAAGATAGGGTGGCAAAAATATGGCACAAGTAAAAAATAGATTAACACCGTTTTTTGAAAATATAACATTTGACAGAGACGACAATGAGCTTATCCTAAACTTCGGTCCGCAGCACCCTTCTGCTCACGGACAGTTGCGTTTGATGCTTCACTTACAGCAAGAACAGATAACAAAAGCGCATCCGGATATAGGATACCTTCACCGTGGTATGGAGAAGATGGCTGAGAACATGATCTACAACGAGTTCATGCCGACAACTGACCGTATGGACTATATCGCTTCAAGTGCGAATAACTACGGTTTTGCTTTGGCGGTTGAGAGACTTATCGGTCTTGAAGTACCTCGTCGTGCAAAAGTTATCCGTATGATGCTTCTTGAAATCAACCGTTTGATGTCTCACCTTTTCTGGTTGGCGACAACAGCGCTGGATATCGGGGCTATGACGGTTTTCCTTTTTGCATTCCGTGAGAGAGAATACCTTATGGATATTATCGAAGGCTATTGTGGTGCGCGTTTGACGCATGCAGCTATTCGTATCGGTGGTGTTCCTTTGGATATTCAGGACACTTTTATCGCACAGCTCAAAACTTTCTTAGATAAGTTACCGGCAAACATCAAAGATTATGAAGATCTTCTTGATACAAACCGTATCTGGCTCATGAGAATGGAAGAAGTAGGGACGATCTCAACTGAGATGGCGCTTTCATGGGGTTGCAGCGGTCCTATGCTTAGAGCTTCAGGTGTTGCTTGGGATATTCGTAAAGAAGAGCCGTATGAATTGTATGACGAAGTAGAGTTCAATGTTCCTTATTCAGACAAAGGCGACAACTTCGCGCGTTACCGTATCTATATGGAAGAGATGAGAGAGTCTGCAAAGATTTTGTATCAAACTATAGATATGTATGAAGCAACTGTAAAAAATAATCAAACAGAACTTATGGCTCATGCACCAAAATATATCTCTGCTCCAAAGCTTGATATCATGACACAAAACTACTCTTTGATGCAGCACTTCGTACTTGTGACACAAGGGATGAGACCACCTGTGGGTGAAGTTTATGTGGCTACTGAGTCGCCAAAAGGAGAGCTTGGTTTTTACATCAATTCTCAAGGTGGACCATACCCGTACAGACTCAAACTTCGTGCGCCGTCATTTTGGCACACAGGGATTTTAACTGATCTTTTACCGGGTCACTATATTCCGGATGTTGTTTCTATCATAGGAACGACAAACATCGTATTTGGAGAGGTTGACCGCTAATGAAAAGATATGATTTAAGACACCTAAAAGAAAACTTTGAACCTCGTATGAAAGAGCTTTTAGGTACGCATAAGGCGGGTGAAGTGGCGATATTTTTATTTGAGATAGGGGACTTTTCACCTATCCAAAAATCAGCTGATGTGGTAAAAGAATGTGGCTATGAGTTGATGAACTCTTTAAAGTTTAACGAAGTCGATTGGACTATCGTTTGCAAAAAATAAGAGGATTGAATTGTGAGTAAAGTCTATTTTTCTACTTGGAACGGGGAGCTGATCAACAATATCGGTAAACCTGAGCAAGAGTGGGAAGAATCAGCTTATAACCTACCGGCACAATACGATGATCACCGTGATTCTAAGGCTTTTATAGGCTGGGATGGCGTTTCATTGTTCAATGCAGATGTAGATGTAATCCGTTTAGCGATGGAATACGCTGCACAGTACCAAGAGTATTCTGAAGCTTGTGGAAGATGCGCACCCGGAAGATGGGGTGGACGTATTTTATATGACTTGCTTGATAAGATCGCTCGCGGTGAAGGTTGTGTCGCAGATTTGGATCACTTAAAAGAGATCGGCAAAAGTATGCAGCTTACTTCAAAATGTGAAATTGGAAAAACAGTTCCTAATCCTATCATTGATTTGATGGTTCATTTTGAAGCTGAGTTTATGGCTTGTATCAATGAGCAAAAAGCATCAAAACACTATAACGATTCTATCGGTTATATTGCCAAAATTACAGCTCCGTGTACAGACGCTTGTCCTGCTCATGTTGATATTCCTGCCTATATTGAAGGTGTTAGAGACCTGCGTTTTGATGATTCGCTTGAAGCTACGCGTCAAACTATGCCGCTTGCTCATGTATGTGGCCGCGTTTGTCCACACCCATGTGAAGATGCTTGTCGTAGAACAAACCTTGATGAGCCTATAGCTATTATGGCACTGAAACGTTTGGGTGCAGACTGGGAAACAGACCATGGGTATGACTTTTTTCATCCTATGGAGAAAAAACCGATGAGTGGCAAAAAAGTAGCGGTTGTGGGTGCAGGACCAGCGGGTCTTACGACTGCATATTACCTAGCAGCAGAGGGCGTTGCAGTAGATGTTTATGAAGAGCTTCCTGTTCTTGGCGGTGAGGTTACAGTAGGTGTGCCACAGTACCGTATGCCTTGGGATAAGTATCTTCAAGATATCGAATGTGTCCGTGATATGGGCGTAAACTTCATCTTAAATCATAGAGTAAGTGCTGATGAGATGAGAGAGTTTGAAACAAGTTACGATGCGACGATGATCGCTTCGGGGACACGTATCTCTAAAAAAGTCTATTGTGACAATGAACGTCCTGAGATCAAAGGATACTGGGGTGCTATCGACTTCCTTGACTGGGTAAACTTGTATGAGAAGTTTGATATCAAAACGCCTCAAAAGGTTCAAGAACAGCAAATGCTTCCGACGGATCATGTTGATCTTACCGGCAAGACAGTTGCCTGTGTCGGTGGCGGTTTTACTTCTATGGACGTTGTGCGCTGCGCTATCCGTGCTGGAGCTAAAAAAGTTGTCATGATTTATCGCCGTGATGAGCAGACTATCATCCGCAACACGACTTATGAAGAGTATCATGAAGCAGTTGAAGAGGGCGTGGAGTTTTACTTCCACTCTGCAGTCTCTGAGATGAAAGATGAGAATAATGTACTCAAATCGCTCATCATAGATAAGTTTGAACTCGTGCCTCCGCCAGATGGCGGGCGTGCTGAACTTGTAAAGATTGAAGGTGCATCATACGAACTTGAAGTGGATTATCTTATCCCAGCAGTTTCTCAAGCGGCAGATTTGAAGTTTATCCCATCTGAATGGGAGTTAGAGATGACTTCATGGGGCACACTCAAGACAAACGGCAAAGACTATATGACATCTCGCAAAGGTATCTTTGCTTCGGGTGATTGTGAATACGGCCCTATGACTATCGTAAACGCAGTCGGTCAGGCAAAACGCGGTGCTTCGGTTATGGCTCGTTATCTTGAAAATGGTGAGATTACTCTTTCGGATGATGAGATTATGGAAGATCACCTGCGTAAACTCAAGGTCTATAACAAAAAAGAAAAAGTCACAGGCTGGCTTGCCGGGCTTGCACGTCAACATAGTGAAGTTGTAGATGTTGATATCAGAAAGTTCAATAATATGGAAGTCAATTTAGGTTTCACACAAGATGAAGCTATGAGTGAAGCTGATCGCTGTATGCGTTGTTATTACATCGCTATGGTTCAGGCGTAGGAGGGGATATGAGTAATATGATTGAATTTAAAATCAACGGTATCTCTGTAGAAGCTAAAAAAGGCGAGACTATCCTTCAGGTAGCGCGCAAAAATGATATCTATATCCCTACGATGTGTTATATCTCCAAAACGACACCGTGTGCATCATGTCGTATGTGTGTGGTTGAAGCCGAAGGAGTGAATGGTTTTGTACTTTCATGCAATACGCCTCCCGTAGCAGGTTTGGATGTACATACAAATAGCGAAGCACTGGAGTTGGAACGCACAAACATCATGAAACTTTATGATGTGAATCATCCTCTTGAGTGTGGTGTTTGTGACAAATCCGGCGAATGTAATTTGCAAAATAAGACTTTAGAATTTGGCGTGACAACGCAGAACTTTACCACCCGTGAACAGCATCGTCCGGTAGAACATTGGGGTCTTATCAATTATGATCCGGCACTTTGTATCATGTGTGAAAAGTGTGTTCACGTCTGTAATGAAGTCATCGGTGACGATGCGATAGATGTGAAGTTTGGCGGATATAGCTCAACTATCATTCCTAAAAACAGTGATACGCTTGATTGTACTTTTTGTGGAGAGTGTATCGCGGTTTGTCCTGTGGGTGCGCTTGTGAGTTCAAACTTTCAATATACTGCAAACGCATGGGAACTCTCCCGTATCCCTGCAACGTGTGCACACTGTTCAGGTGGTTGTTCTTTAGAATATGAGACAAAATTTGCAGGTATCAACGGTGCAAACGAAATCTACAGAGTCAAAAATAACTTTGAGTTCACTTCACTTTGTGGAGCAGGACGTTTTGGATTTGATTTTGAAAATAGAGCACTCAGAGACGAAGCTGCGTTTGAGAAGGCTGTAACAGCTGTAAAAAATGCAAAAGCAATCCGTTTTTCTTCGATGATTACCAATGAAGAAGCCTATATGCTAGGGGAACTAAAAGAAAATTTTGGACTCAAACTCTTCAATGAAGATGCAAGAATGTTCCAAGAGTTTATGGGTGCATATAGCAGTATAAGCGGCAAAAAACACTACAGCGGTTCACTCGATGCTATCAAACAAGCCGACGCGGTTATCATGATAGGCAGCAGAATCGCAACGGATAATCCGGCGGTGCGTTATGCTCTCACAACCGCTTCACGCCATAGGGGTGCGAAAATAGTTTATGCACATCCGCTTGAAGATGCGCTCATGCAAAATACTATCACACAGTTTATGAAATATGAAGTAGGAACGGAAGAGGGTGTGATGGCACTTCTTGCAAACGCAATCCTCAAAGATGCGGATTTAAGTGAAGCAGAGAGAGCATTTTTTGATGATCTTGATTTTGGTTATCTTGATGCTGAATGTAATGTCGGTGCAGAAGAGATTGCATTTATGATGCAGTCGTTTAAACGTGCCAAAAATCGCGTTTTAATATTGGGAAATGACCTTATCGCACATGAGCGCTCATGTAATATAGCAAAACTTGCGGCAATGATAGAAAAATATAGCGACTTTTCTTTAGTTGTAGTGCCAAATGAAGTGAACACTTTGGGTGTTTCACTGATAAGCTCTTTAGACAAAGATGAGAATATAGAAAATGTAGTAGGCTATAACGCAGAAGGTGGCTTTGTTATCTCTTCACTTTCAGGCGCAGATATGGCTATCCCTGCACTCAATCAGCAAGAGGGAACTTTTGTAAGTATAGACAATAGAGTTTTGCCTACAAATGTTGCTATTGGTTTTGAAGGTCATACGCTCAATGATATCTTGCTTGCTTGCGGTATCAGACACTACAATACAATCGATTGTACAAAAGAGCTGGGTCGTTTTGAAGGCTTTAAAGCGTATGAATTTGACACCTTGGAAAATTATCTTTGCGCTCATGGAGAGGATAACCGAGGTTATCTTTTGGATGAAGTTTCTTGTGAAGCAGATGGTACTTTAGAGAGTTTGAGTGATATGCCGGAGTTCAACGGTACGGTTATTTATCACTCAAATCCTGTATTGCAGTTCAACGCTTATACAGCAAAAACAAAACAGTTAGAAAAAGAGACAACACTACGCGGTTCAGCGCAATTTGCCGCAGCAGCGAGAATTTCTGATGGTGATACTATAGAGATATCCTACGGATCATGCAGCATAACAAGAGAGTTCAAGCTAGATAACGATCTTAAAGGAACTATAGCGCTAAATCCTACTTTTGATAGTGTAGTAGATGCGAGCAGATATAGATTTGAAAAATCCAAAATAGTGAGAGTAGTACATGAGTAAAATTACTATAAACATTGATGGAAGAGATGTCCAAACGCAAGAGGGTGAGTATATATTAAACGCAGCCCGTGCAAATGATATCTTTATTCCGGCAATATGTTATCTAACAAGATGCAGTCCGACACTTGCGTGTCGTATCTGTCTTGTCGAAGCGGATGGTAAGCAGGTTTATGCGTGTAATGCCAAAGCAAAAGATGGAATGAATATCATAACATCCACTCCAACAATCCAGAGCGAACGCCGTGCGATTATGGAAGTGTATGATGTTAACCACCCTCTTCAGTGTGGTGTTTGTGACCAGTCCGGCGAATGTGAACTTCAAAATTATACACTTGAAATCGGCGTGGACTCTCAGTCCTATGCCATCAAAGATGTTGACAGAAGTTCTCACGACTGGGGACATTTACATTATGATCCGGGTCTTTGTATCGTGTGTGAGCGTTGTGTGACTGTATGTAAGGATATGATAGGGGATAACTCACTCAAAACTATCGCGCGCGGTTCGGATGCGATAGAAGCAGAGTATAAAGAGAGTATGCCTAAAGATGCCTATGCAATGTGGAATAAACTCAACAAATCCGTCATCGGTCTCACAAACGGAACTGATGTTCTTGATTGTACTTCATGTGGTGAATGTGCCGCTGTTTGTCCTGTGGGCGCGCTTGTCGATACTGACTTTATGTACAAATCAAATGCTTGGGAACTCAAACAAATCCCTGCGACTTGCGGACACTGTTCTGCGGGATGCCAGATTAGTTATGATGTAAAACATACAAGTATCGAAAACCCTGAAAACAAAATCTACCGTGTAATGAATGAGTGGAACTATGTATCACTTTGTGGTGCAGGACGTTACGGATTTGATTATGAAAACAGAGTAAGTGCAAAAGAGACGGCTGCGTTTGCAAAAGCAATCGAAGCGTTCAAAAAAGCAGATACGGTTGCGTTTACATCGACTATCACAAATGAAGAAGCGTATTTACTTCAAAAGATGAAAGAGAAGTTCGGATACAAACTTGTAAACAACGAAGCAAAAGCATTCCAAACTTTCCTATCTGATTATAGTGATATTAGCGGTACAAAACTCTATGGAAGCGACCTCAAAGCGGCACATAACGCAAACTTTGTCATCTCTGTAGGCGCAGCACTGAAGTCTGATAATCCAAACGCAAGATATGCGCTCAATAACTCAATGACGGTTAACAAAGGTGCTGGACTTTATTTCCACCCTGTTAGTGATCCAATCATAGAAGGACTTGGAAAGAGTATCATGAGCGTTAAACACGCTCCGCTTCAAGAAGAGGCTGTGATGTATCTCATCCTTGATCTTTTTGCTGATAAGTCAAAACTCTCTAGCGAACTTGTGGCATATCTTGCATCTTTTCACTCAAAGAAAACGATTACGGTTACTGAAACAGTCAAAGAAAAAGTAGTCGAAATCATCAAAGAGATGAAAAAAAATGAAGAGAGTGGCGAAGAGGAAGAAGTAGAAGTTGAAAAATCTACTATGGTAAACAAAGAGGTTTCCAAAGAGGTAGAGGTGGATGAAAATGCACTTCTTGCTTTGGTAAACGCAGACAAAAGCTTTGTAGAAGAACTGGATAAAAACCTCAAGAAAAAAGACGCTTTCTCACTTATCGTAGGTCCGGACTTTTATACACATCCAAACGCGAAAAATTTAGCGCGTTTAGTGGCACTTGTCGAGAAGTACAGCGACTTTGAAGTGGTGATGATTCCACCGCTTACAAACTCTTTGGGTGTAGCACTTATCTGTGAGTTAGACGATACAAAAGGAAACTTTACTATCGGATATAACACGAAGGGCGACTTTACTCTCTCTGCACTTGGTGATGGAGATCTTGATATGCCGGCTATAAACCAGCAAGAAGGAACACTGACAAGTATCAATAAACGTGTCAATCCTACAAACGCAGCGCTTGAATACAAAGGTTATGAACTCAATGATATCGCCAATGCTCTTGGACTCAAAGCAGACAATGTGATTGACTATACTGCAAAACTTCCAGTTGCAGCAGGCTTCAAAACAGAGGAGTTTGATGCACTTCCAAACCGCTATGAAAATGACGGGACTGAGGTGAGAGGTTACATTTTAGAGAATATTACTCTTAAAGTAAGTGACGATGAAACTGTACAAATGTACAATAATGCTAAACTAGAGGGAACAATTGTTTATATTGCAAATCCTGTAAGACAGTTTACTGCGTTTACGAACAAAACTACCGCACTCTCACAGGTGGGTGGTGTTTACATGAGCGAAGAGTTCCTCAGTAAAAGTGACCTTAATGAAGGAGACAGTGTGCGTATCAAAAGCAGCACCGGTGAATTAGTAGTAAAAATCATCAGTGATAATAAAATCGCAGGCGATATAGCACTTCTCCCGACCTATGATTCTAAAATAAATCCAGAGGTTATAACGAGCGGATACCGCTTTGCCGTAGCTTCGATTGAAAAGGTGTAATATATGGATACAGCATATCTAATAGAGACGATTATCAAAGTCGTTGTAGTTTTACTCATATTTTCTGCATTAGCGGGTATAGGGACTTATTTCGAAAGAAAAATCCTTGCGTTTATGCAGCGTCGTTTGGGGCCGATGAATGTTGGACCTTATGGTTTACTGCAAGTTGCAGCCGATGGTATCAAACTCTTTACAAAAGAGGATATCATCCCTACAAATGTAGTAGGACGCATCTTTAAAATAGCTCCGGTTATCACCGCAGCGACTGCGTTTATGGCAGCTGCAGCGATACCGTTTTTACCTCAGTTTGAGCTTTTTGGATATACGGTGCACCCGATCATCGCTGATGTAAACATCGGTATCTTGTACATCCTAGGTATCATGGGTGTAGGACTTTACGGACCGCTTCTTGGCGGTATGGCTTCGGCAAATAAGTTTTCACTGCTTTCTGCTGCGCGTAGTGCGGCTGTATTTATATCATACGAGGTAGTGACGGGTCTTTCTATCCTTGCTCCGATTATGATGGTTGGTTCTCTTTCACTCATAGATTTCAATGAGTACCAATCAGGCGGGTTCGGTGATTGGATCGTTTGGTCGCAGCCGGTTGCATTTATCCTTTTTTGGATAGCTGCGTTTGCTGAAACTGGGCGTACTCCATTTCACTTGGTTGCAAACGATCATGAGATTATTGATGGTTTTGGTACGGAGTATTCTGGTATGAGATGGGGTCTTTTCTTCATCGGTGAATATGCAAATATGTTCTTTATCTCTTTTGTAATTCCGCTTCTTTTCTTGGGTGGTTATGGAGATGGAAGTTTCTTAGGCGCACTTGGCTTACTTGCGAAGATGTCATTTTTCTTCTTCTTTTTCTTATGGACAAGAGCTGCTTGGCCAGATGTAAGACCTGACCAACTCATGTGGTTATGTTGGAAAGTGCTTATGCCGATAGCTGTGATTAACATCGTTATTACTGGCTTTGTGATGATGTTTTAAGGGGATATGAATGAAAAATACTGAAGTGTTTAATAACAGAAATGTTAGTGAAAATGGTTACTATTTAGTTGACATTGCAGATTATCCTACGGATGGCTGGGGTAAATTTAAGCGTGTTGTCAAAAGAACTTTCAGAGGCGAACTTTTTGTCGGTCTTTGGGTCGTTCTTCGTGAGATGATCAAGTTTGATATCCATACGATCCAGTATCCGCAGGAAAAAATGCCTATAGGTCCAAGATACCGTGCGGTGCATGAGATGAAAAGACTTTGGGAATCAGATGCTGAGAGATGTATCGGATGTGGACTTTGTGAGAAAATCTGTATCTCTAACTGCATCAAGATGGATACACGTATCGATGAGCACTCTCGTAAAGAAGTAAGCGAATATACTATAAATCTTGGACGCTGTATCTTCTGCGGCTACTGTGCTGAAGTTTGTCCGGAACTTGCTATTACTCACGGTGGTGAGTATGAACAGGCATCTGAGCAAAGAGAACATTTTGTGGATTATAGCTATATGCTTACTCCGCTTGACAAGATGAAAGCCGGAACACAAGTTGAGTTTGAAGGTTTTGGTTCGATTACACCACATGAAGATGAGCGCGTCAAAAAAACGCCTCTCGCATATTAAGGAGATAAGATATGTTTGAAGCTGTAGCTTTTTATCTGTTTGCGTTTTTAACAATCGCGATGTTTTTTATAGCCGTGACGACCTCACAAGCTCTATATGCATTGACGGCGTTAGCGGCAGGGATGATTTTTATATCGGCATTTTTCTTTATTCTTGGTGCTGACTTTTTAGGTGCGGTGCAAATCGTTGTGTATTCGGGAGCTGTTATGGCGCTTTATGCTTTTGGTATGATGTTTTTTGATACGACAAGAGATGTAAAAGAGAAGAACGGAAACAAATATATTGTTATCGGCTTATCTGTAATCAGCGCAATATTGGTCGTAGCTATCTTTTCTGCACCGATTGTTTCTGAAAATATTACAGCGCTTTATCCTATGGTAGAGGGTGCCGGAAATACACAAGAAGTTGGGTTAGTTCTTTTTACGAAGTATCTTGTTCCATTTGAAGTTGCGGCGGTTATGTTGCTTGTAGCGATGATTGCCGGAATTGTTTTGGCTGGAAAAGATATGGATTTATCACTGACACTCTTGGATGACAAAGAGATAGAAGAGATTAAAAACAAAAAAATGAAAAAGGTGCTTTAATGATGGAAATTGGCTTAAATCACTACCTTATCCTTTCAACTATTCTTTTTGCAATAGGTTTGATAGGTGTAATGCGTAGAAAAAACCTTCTTTTACTGTTTTTCGCAACGGAGATTTTACTCAACTCTGTAAATATCGCTTTTGCTGCGATTTCACACTTTTACGGTGACTTAACTGGTCAGATGTTTGCGTTTTTCGTCATCGCAATCGCTGCTTCAGAAGTAGCTGTAGGTCTTGGATTGTTAATTGTATGGCACAAACGCCATGGAACTATCGACCTCGATACAATGTCAACAATGAGAGGATAGAGATATGGAATTATATTTATATCTAGCACTATTTGCACCGCTAGCAGGTTCACTTTTTGCAGCACTTTTTGGTGCATCACCTAAAACAATAGTAGCGGGTCTAGTACCGAGCATACTTCTTTTTGTCTCTTTTGTGAGCAGCACGATTCTTTTGGTGCATATCCTTAGCGGCGGAGCAGTTGTTCATGTTGAAATGATGACGTGGATGGCTACGGGAGATCTTTATATACCATTTGGTTTTGTAGTAGATCAGGTTTCTGTGACGATGATGATGGTTGTAACTGTGGTCTCTACTGTAGTACACTTCTATTCTGTCGGGTATATGGATCATGACAAAGGGTTCAATAGATTTTTCTCTTACCTTTCAGCTTTCGTTTTCTCGATGATGGTTCTTGTCATGAGCGACAACTTCGCAGGTCTTTTCATAGGTTGGGAAGGTGTTGGTCTTTGTTCTTGGTTGCTTATCGGTTTTTGGTATCACAAAGAGAGTGCTACTTGGGCTGCAAACGAAGCGTTTATTATGAACCGTATTGCAGACCTTGGAATGCTTATCGGTATCTTTTTGGTTTACTGGAATACAGGTACACTCCAATATGAACAAGCGTTCGCTGCTATGCCTGCACTTGAAGCAGACATTCTTACACTCATGGGCATCTTTCTCTTTATCGGTGCTATGGGTAAATCAGCGCAGTTTCCACTCCATACATGGCTTGCAGATGCGATGGAAGGTCCAACTCCTGTTTCTGCACTTATTCATGCTGCGACGATGGTAACAGCAGGTGTTTATCTTGTTGTTCGTGCAAATCCTCTCTACGATTTGATTCCTCATGTAGGGATTTTTATCGCAAGTCTCGGTGCTTTTGTTGCTCTTTTCGCTGCTTCTATGGCACTTGTAAACCGTGATATGAAACGTATCATCGCCTACTCAACACTTTCTCAGCTTGGATATATGTTTGTGGCTGCGGGTCTTGGTGCTTACTGGGTCGCACTTTTCCATCTTATGGCACATGCTTTTTTCAAAGCACTTCTCTTCTTGGGCGCTGGAAATGTTATGCACGCGATGCATGACGAGCTTGATCCATTTAAGATGGGTGGACTCAAAAAAGCGATGAAGTGGACATTTATCATGATGACTGTGGCTTCCGTGGCACTTGCGGGTATTTATCCTCTAGCAGGTTTCTTCTCAAAAGATTTGATTCTTGAAGTCGCTATGATAGAACATCACTATATCATCTACTCTGTGCTGCTTTTTACAGCGGGTCTGACTGCGTTTTATTCATTTAGACTTGTAGCGCTTATTTTCCATGGTGAAGAGAGATACAAACTCTTTGGTGTACATCCACATGAAGCATATAAGTTTATGCTTATCGCGATGTCTCCACTGCTTATCTTAGCTGTAATCGCAGGTTCGTTCAAAATGACTTATTTTGAGATGGTGACAGCAGTACTGCCAGCGACTGAGTATCATGTTCATAGTGCTCTTGCGTACTGGATTATGACGATAGGAACACAACTTTTTGTTATCGCAGCTATTGCGTTTGCATACAAAAAATATGCACGCAGCGGCATCACTGTTCCAGATGGCACATCAAAAATGGAAAATAGACTTTGCTATAAAATACTCAGTAATCAGTATTACATTCCATATGTGTATGAAGAATATTTGGTAAAACCATACAGAGAACTCTCTACAGTTTTCTGGAAACAGATAGATATGAAAGTGGTCGATGCTACAGTTGATGGTATCGCAGGTATTATCTATGGTACTGGTGAGAAAACAAGAGATATGCAAAGTGGTAATCTTTCTACTATGCTTAAATGGATGGTAGCCGGAACGGTCGGCTTGCTATCGTTAGCTGTGGTTTTTGGACTTGCAGTAAGATACTCTGTTGAAATCAAAGCGATTTTATCAGGTTTAGGAGTTTAGTATATGTTAGATCATATTTTATCGATTTTAATTTTCTTTCCTGCGATAGCGGGAGTTTTTGGATTTATGATTCAAAAAGATAGTGTACGTGCGTACGGGGTTGCTGTAGCAACTGTGGAGTTTGCACTCTCTTTATGGTTGTGGTTTGCGTTTGATGCAAATGTTTCTGGTATGCAGTTTATGGAACAGTTGCCTCTTGTGCCTGCTTTTGGTATAAACTATACTTTGGGTGTAGATGGGATATCTCTCTTTATAATTATCCTCGCTGCGTTTTTTACGATGATAGGTATCGCTTCACTTACTGAGACAAAAGATGTCAAAAATATGATTATCTCTTTGTTGTTTTTACAGATGACAATGGTAGGTGTTTTTGCGGCTCTTGATGCGATAGTATTTTATATCTTCTGGGAACTTTCTCTTGTGCCGATGCTTTATATCATCGGTGCATGGGGTGGTCCACTTCGTATTTATGCTTCTGTGAAATTTTTCCTTTATACATTTGCAGGCTCTCTCGTGATGCTTGTCGGTATGCTTTTTATGGCATATTTTTATTACCAAGCGACGGGTGTATGGAGTTTTGCGATACTTGAATGGTACCGTCTGATATTGCCAGAAAATTTCCAATTATGGTTATTTGCAGCATTTTTTGTAGGTTTTGCTATAAAAGTTCCTATGTTTCCATTTCATACTTGGTTACCGTATGCGCACGGACAAGCACCTACAATAGGTTCTGTTATACTTGCAGCAATTTTACTTAAAATGGGTACGTATGCGTTTATCCGTTTTTCATTACCGATGTTCCCGGATGCTTCAGCATTTTTTATGTTCCCTATAGCAATATTAGCGATTATTATGATTATTTATACTGCGATGGTTGCTTATGCACAAGAAGATATTAAACAGGTTGTTGCGTACTCTTCTGTTTCGCATATGGGTGTTATTATCCTTGGTACTTTTGCGCTGAATGTTGAAGGTATCTCAGGTTCTATCTTTTTGATGATTGCACACGGTGTTGTCTCTGGG
Source organism: Sulfurimonas sp. (assembly GCA_028689055.1). Taxonomy (GTDB): domain Bacteria; phylum Campylobacterota; class Campylobacteria; order Campylobacterales; family Sulfurimonadaceae; genus Sulfurimonas. Next base: position 50,327 of record JAQTWZ010000001.1, read on the forward strand.
GCTCTGTTCTTGCTTGTTGGTGTTATCTATGATAGACGCCATACGAAGATGATGAATCAGTTTGGTGGTCTCGCTCATGTTATGCCTCGTTATGCGACAATCTTTGGATTGATGTTGATGGCTTCTGTAGGTATGCCTTTGACGATTAACTTTGTAGGAGAATTTTTAAGTTTACTTGGATTTTATCAACAGTCACATGTACTTACTATCTTGGCAGGTACAGCGATTATCGTCGGCGCTATTTATATGTTAGCTGCGTATAAAAAGATGTTTTTTGGTACGGTTACGATCGAAGAAAATAGAAATCTTCCGGATGTAAATAAAAGAGAACTTTTAGCACTTATACCACTTTCTATTATTACTGTTTGGTTAGGTGTTTACCCTAATCCTGTACTTGCACCGATTAACAAAAGTGTAGAGTCGATTGTACAGCTCATGCACGATAAATCTATCACAGAAGAAGCAAAAAGTAGAATTCCTAACCTTGTTCAAGGAATAGAAATCACTAGAACTTCAAAAGAGGAGGCAAACTAATGTTAGCGCCAGTAAATGTTTCTTTAGAGTCGTTAAATTTAATGACTCTAGCTCCGATGCTTATTCCAATTATTGGAGCATTAATAATTTTAGTTATTGATATGCTAAAAGGCGGACTTGATAAAAGTTTGTATGTAGTACTTAGCTTACTTTTCCTTATCATGGACTTCTCTACGATTGTAGATGCATCAAGCATCTTTATGAAAGACGGTACGCTCATGGGAGTCTTTGATGTGATGCTTATTGATGGACTGGCGATTTTATCACAGTTTATTATTGTAGGTGCATCTATACTCTTTATACCTTTAGCACTTTCACATAAGCGTTTCCATGAGTTTGCATATCCTGAGTTTTTCGCACTTTTCTTATTTATGATAGGTGGATTCCAGTTTATGGTCGCTACGGATAACCTTATTCTTGTATTTGTAGGATTGGAGACTTCTTCATTAGCGCTTTATACACTTATAGCGATGCACAACCGTGACAAATCATTTGAAGCGGCTGTCAAGTATTTTACAATGGGCGCACTTGCGGCAGGTCTGTATAGTTTTGGTGCGATGGTTTTTTATGCGCTTACAGGTTCGGTCGAAATCAGTAAAATAGCAGCAGTTCTTGCGGCAAATGCTTATGCTGATTTAGCGTATGTGCTTATCGGTGTTGTATTTATGCTCGCTGCGTTTGCATTTAAACTTTCACTTGTGCCTTTTCATACTTGGGCACCGGATGTTTATGAAGGTTCAAGTGCAGCGATGGCAGGATATATGTCTATCGTTCCAAAAATAGCTGCGTTTGTTGTGGCTATGAGACTCTTTGAGTTCCTTATCCATAGTGGTGTTGTGTGGCTGGAAATAGTACTGTATATCTTTGTTATCGTCACAATGACCGCTGCAAATATCTGGGCACTTGTGCAAACAGATGTGAAACGTATGCTTGCGTACAGTTCGGTTTCACACGCAGGTTTTGTGATGGCGGCTATATTGATAGGCACGACACAATCAAACTCAGCGCTCTTTTTGTATTGGATTTTATTTAGTTTTACAAACCTAGGTTCGTTCTCTATGCTTTGGATCTCTCGTCAGAAACATCTTCCGGCATACCAAAGTTCAGACCATAGTTATGATAAATTTGCAGGGATGATCAAAACAGCTCCGATAGCTGCTACAATCATGGGACTTTTTATGTTGAGTCTTGCAGGTATTCCACCGTTTGCACTTTTTTGGGGTAAACTTTATCTTATCAGCTCGGCTGTCACAAGCGGTTATACTGTTCTAGCTCTGATTATGGCACTTAACTCGGCAATCGCAGGTTATTACTATGTAAAACTTATCGTATTTATGTTTATGAAAGAGCCTATAGTCGGGAATGATGGACATATGTATGTTGCAAACGCAACAAAACCGCTTCGTACTATTATAGGGATCGCTGCTATAGGAACTATTTTTGCTTTCCTTGCGATAAACCCACTATTGGAGTTTGTAACTTCATTTGTTTACAATAGCGGATATTAATTGATAGACCATCTGTAGGAGAAGAGAATTTGTATAAATGGATACTCTTACTCTTAGGATTTAGCTGCTTCTTTACTTCATCTCTTTTTGCACTTGAGTTTTCTATCAACGGTGCAAAAGAGAACTTTGAAAAATATTCTACATTTCATGTACGCGATACTTCCCATTTTTTGTGTAAAGAAGAAAAAAATGAATTTGAAGAAGTCACAAAAATTATCTGTGCATTTGCTAAAAAACCATCGAGTAAACTCAAAAATATAGAAAATGATTTTTTTAAAGTGCAAAGCAGCAGTAAAAACGATATGTTTTTTCTCACTATTACTCCCTATCATAAAATAAAACTTTACCCACTGCTCTTTAATCTTGCTAGTGAAGATGCCGTATATGAACCAAATGCAGAACTTTCCAAACAATGGATGATTGTAGGATATATAGACAAACTTCCTTATATTAAAAATACTCAAAATAGGGATACAGGTATCAATTTTCCATTTGTGATGGCTCATGACAAACTTCCTTATGTCGGAGGATTGGATATCAAAGGGAATCCGGTTCATATCAAAAAAGTCCAAGATGTTTCAGACTATCTGAAAATCAAAAAACTCTATACAGAAGAGAAGTACGATGTATGTCTTGAACTGATTGATGAGATTATGAAAGAATATCCACACTCTCTATTTAATCCGGAACTTCTTTTTTATAAGATTAGAGTCTTTTCAAAATTAAACGACAGTGATAATGTGATTGAAAATTCCAAGATTTATTTGCGGGAGTATTCTTCTGATGAAAATGTTCCTGAAGTTCTTTCTCTGAGTGCCAAAGCTTACTCAAAAATAGGTCTCAACACAGACGCTGAATATTTCTTCGACAGACTCTTTACAGAACATGAAGAGTCTATGTATGCAAAGTGGGGTTATATCTATTTTGGTGAGATGCTTGAGTCTTCGGGAGCGGCATCAAAAGCGCTTACGTATTATTTAAAAGCACTCGGTGAGACTGATAATATCGAACTTGCGGCAACTGCAGCGTATAAAATCGCACAATATTATATGGGAAATTCAGATCTTCCAAAAGCTGCCGAATATCTGATGAAGATTGTTAAAGCCAAACCAGACTTTTTTATGCAGGATATGAAAACTGCTATGGAAATAATGTATGCTTTTGCAGAAAACGAAGACTATATTACAGCTGCTGCAATTGCAAAATCACTGATAAACGCAACAGACAAAAGTAATGATGAGTATGAACGACTTTTAAAAGAGAGTGGTGTGTGGCTCTCAAAAACGCCAAATAAACTTGAAGCTTTAGAGAGTTTAAATCAATATATTGCCCAATATCAATTTGGTACTTATGAAGATGCTGTAAAGGTAGCTAAAGATTCTCTTTTCTTTGATACGACAGAGAGCAATGTAAGCCAGAGACTGAGTCACTATGATGAACTCATCAGTGAATATCCAAATGATTCTATAGGTGAGCGAGCTATTTATGAAAAAGCAAAATTGCTTTTGGAAAATGAGATGTACAGCGATGTTCTCGGATTTAAAGATTCTCTTTTAGGACTCTCTACAGAGCATTACACAGATTTGGATGCGATAGTCAAAGAGGCGGCTATTGGTGTTATGAAGCAATCGCTCAAACAAAAAGAGTGTTATGAAGTGCTAAATATATCCAAGGATTATAACATTACTCTCTCAAACGAATGGGATGAAGGCATCTATGATTGTGCAATGATGGGAGGAGATTTTATCCTCTCTAAACGCATAGCAGAGAAAAATCTTAAATCCAAAGATTTGGAACAAAGAAAAAAATGGCTCTACAGATATATCAAGGTCGATTTTGCAACGGGGAACTATAGCGAACTTATCGAGGCTTCAAAAGATCTCATAGCACTTATCAAAGATGCACCCGGCGATGAATATAAAGATGTTTATAGATATCTCTTTGATACATACCAGCGAGTAGAAAACAAGGAGAAAATGATATCTTCTATTTTGGAGATACAAAAGATTTTTGGAGAGAGTTATCAAGATATAGATAGATATGTGGCTGTGATGGCCATAGCCAATACGCTCAAAGATGACAATCTTGTCATCACATATGGTTCTGAGGTGATGAAGATACAAAAAGCATCCAAATCATACGCTCAGAGTCCTTTTGTGGAGTTTACGCTCTATCAAGCTTATGTAAATAAAGAAGATTTTAACAAGGCGCTGGATGTGATGCAGTCACTGGATATCGTAGAACTTATTCCACTCAAACGTGCAAGACAAAAATATATTCTTGGAACTTTGTTGGATAAGTTGTGGAGAAATGATGAAGCAAAAAAAGCCTACCAAGAAGCTATAGATGCAGACCCAACTTCACCTTGGGCGAAGCTGGCAGAGGATGCAAAGAAGATCTAGAGCTCTAAGCAGTCCGCGATAGAATAAAGCCCAGCCTCTTTATCAAAGAGCCATTTTCCTGCTCTGATCGCGCCTTTTGAAAATGTGTTTCTTGAAGTGGCTGTGTGGTTGAGTTCGATAAACTCTCCATCGTTATAAAAACCTACGGTATGGCGTCCGACTATATCCCCGCCACGAAGCGCCATAACAGCAATCTCATCTTTATTTCTTGCTCCGATATTGCCATCACGACCGCTTACGCGTACTTTGTCTATATCAAGTCCGCGTCCACGTGCAGCAGACTCACTGAGCGTCAAAGCCGTACCGCTAGGGGCATCTTTTTTGTGTTTGTGGTGCATCTCGACTATTTCAATATCAAAGTCTTCTAACGCGGCTGCAGCTTGATAGACAAGTTTGTTGAGAAGCGCTACACCCAAAGACATATTTGTAGCGTAGAGTATTGGCATAAGTTCACTAGCCTCTTTTAAAAGATTGAGCTGATGTGTAGTGAGCCCCGTTGTCCCGATGACCAAAGGTTTTGGAGTTTTGATGGCTTGTTCAAGTAAAACTTCGCACGCCTCAGGAAGTGAAAAGTCTATAACAACATCACAAGCACTCAAAAAAGATTTCATATCCGCCGTAACCAAGATAGAAGGGTCTATAGAAAAATCCAGTTCATTGCGTACATATACCGTACTTACGCTCATGTTGGGAGTTGCTTTTATATCCTCTAAAAGCAATTTGCCGACTCTCCCACTTGCTCCAAAAACACCGATTTTTATCATCTGATTTTCCTTATATTGATTTGTATAATAATTTTTTTAATTTGAAGTTCAATGATAACAAATATTTCGTTGCGTTTTGATTAGTTTTACATATCCAAGTAAGAATAAGCGTCACCGAATCAGTTATGATTTGTCCATTGTATAGCCCATTCTAAAAATTCTTCGATTGGCATAGGGCGACCTATACCATATCCTTGACCCATTTGACATCCTAGTGTTAGAAGTTTTGAAGTAAGTTTCTCATTTTCTACACCCTCAGCTATCACTTTTTTTCCAAACGCAGTAGCAAGAGAGATGATGCCTTGAACGATGATGAGGTCATCAGGGTTATCTTCTATGTCTTTAATGAAACTTTGGTCTATTTTAAGTGTAGAGATTGGCAATCGCTTGAGATAACTGAGTGATGAGTAACCTGTCCCAAAATCGTCCAAAGAAAATTGCACTCCCATAGAAGTACACTCTTGAATGACATGAATTGCAGCGCTGAGATTTTCCAATGCACTAGTCTCCAAAATCTCTATCTCAAGGCGTGCGGGATTTGCATCAGGAAATTTTTTTAAAATTGTTTGAAGTTTTTGTGCAAAATTACCACTAAGCAGTTGCAAAGCACTGACATTGACACTAACACTGATTGGAAGATTGTGTTGCTCAAGCAAAGCTAACTGAGAGAGAGCCTCATGAATTACCCACTCTCCGAGTTCAATAGAGATTATTTCATCTTCAATAAATGGGAGGAAATCTAGAGGATAGATAAGTTTTTCGTTCGGCTGTGCCCATCGTATGAGTGCCTCAGCACCCAAAATCTCTCTCGTATGCATATTTATTTTTGGTTGAAAATGTAGAACAAACTCATCATGAGCGAGTGCTTGCTTGATTTTTTCTACCATTTTGTGCTTTGAGCGAATTGTCTCATCATGAAGAGCATCAAAAATATGGTAGCGATTTTTACCAGACTGCTTTGCATTGTACATTGCCAAATCGGCTTGGCGAATAAGCAAATCACCATCGATATCTTCTCCCTTTTGCGGATAAAAAGTCACTCCTACACTTGCAGTAACTTTATGGGTAGTACCATTAATAATGAGAGGCTCTTCAAAGGATTTAAGTATGCGATTGAGAATAGGGAGTGCCTCAGTTGGTGAAGTGAGATCAGCTAAAATCACGCTAAATTCATCTCCACCAAGGCGTGAGAGAGTATCCCCCTCACGAAGTCTTGCCAGAACTCTTTGAGAGACATCAATCAAAAGAATATCCCCTATATCGTGACCATAAGCGTCGTTAATGGGTTTAAATCCATCGAGATCTAAGTACAAAATAGCTACAAAGGTTTCCCTACGTTTGGATTGTAAAAGTGCTTGTTGCAGTCTGTCGGCATATAAAACACGATTAGGGAGTGCGGTAAGCGCATCATAGTGAGCAATATGCTCAAGCTCATTTTGGTGATTTTTTTGCTCACTTATATCTGTAAATGCCCCAACCATTCTGAGCGGTTTACCCTCACTGTCTCGTTCGATGATTTTACCTCTATCTTGCACCCAAATCTCACTCCCATCAAAACGAATCATTCTATGTTCTGAGAAGTAGCTTTGTGCCTCTCCATTAAGGAGTGTCTCGATTTTACTCCATACATTTTGGCGGTCTTGTGGATGAAGAAGTGCAGCAAATTCTTCAACATAGGTGCACTTGTGATTTGTTGGAGCTCGCAGTGTTGTGTACCACTGCGGACTGTTTGCTACCTCTCCTGTTGCTATATTCCAGTCCCAGATTCCCTCTTTAGCGATGCTCATCACCTCTTTGAGGAGATTTTCACTTTTTACGACCTGTTTTTGAGACTCTATCACATCTGTAATATCTGTAGCTATAACTAAAATGCGGTTTTTGCCGTTTGCATCTTTGAAGGGTTTTTTGATGGAGCGAAAGTGGCGTATCTCTCCGGTGTTTGCATCTCTGCTTTCTTCCATCACTATAGAGGTTTGCCCTTTTTTCATAATGCTTAAAACATTGTTTCTAAAGTTATCTGCTATCTCTTTTGGAACACCAAAATCATCATCATGTTTGCCCACCATCGCTTCTGGCTTGGTTCCATAAAACTCAGCAACAGCACGGTTACAAAGAAGAAAGTCACCATTTTCATCTTTAAGAACTAGAAAACTTGGTATCTCATGGATTACCGTGTCAATGAGACTTTGATTATCCTGAAGCTTCTCAAGTGCAGTGTGTTTTTTACGAGAGAGTAAAATTATTATCTTTTCAATAAAAGATTGCATAAGTGCCTCAGTGTTTTGAAGATACTACAATCAATTCTAGCTGTAGCCCCCTTGAAAAAAACTGAAGCTATACTACATATTTAAAGAGTAGAAAAAGAGAGAGTAATTTTTACTGAAGATTTGTTGAGCAAGATAGAGTTCTACATGCCGTGGCATGCAGAAAACTTACTAGTGGTTTAAAAGCTCATCTACATAAGAAATGGCTTGAAGTGCTGCGACTGCACCATCACCTGCGGCACTGACAACTTGTTTTGGAGCGGCGATACGCATATCTCCTGTTGCAAAAAGTCCTGGAATTGATGTTTTCATACTGATATCTACGATCACTTCACCTGCAGAATTCATCTCACATAAAAATGAGCCGTCTTCTTGGATAAGTGTTTGGTTATTGACATCATTGCCTACAAATGTAAAAACGCCGGGAACTACGATATCGCGAATAACACCATCTTTGTTTTTTACTTTGAGACCGTTAACGCCCATCTTGTCGCCATACACTTCTTCTGGCACTGCGTTTAGCACGAGTTCGATATTTGCAGTGCGTTTGATTCTCTCAACCGTATTTGGAGCAGAACGAAAGGTGTCTCGTCTATGGATAAGATAAACTTTTGCACAGATTTTTGCAAGGTAGAGCGCTTCTTCAAGTGCGGTGTCACCACCGCCTACGACTGCTACTTCTTTGTTTCTGTAAAAGAAACCGTCACAAGTCGCACAGGTGCTTACACCGCGTCCAAAGAACTCATCTTCACCTGTAAAACCTGCACGGCGAGGACGAGAGCCTGTCCCAATGATAACACTATGCGCTTCATCGACTTTGCCGTCGTTTCTATGTATTTTAAATACATTTCCCTCTTTGCTTACTCTTGTGACTTCGACCATCTCATGTTTGAGACCAAATTTTTGACATTGCTCAGGCCACGGCTCCATGAGCTCCATACCGGTAATCTCACCTACAGCTCCGGGATAGTTTTCTATCTCTGAGCTTTGTGTGATTTGACCGCCCGGCATACCTTTTTCGTACATTGTTACATTTTCTAAACCACCGCGAGTTGTATAAAGTCCTGCAGTAAGACCAGCCGGTCCACCGCCTATTATAGCGCAATCTAACATTCTAAATAATCCTTCTATAAGTTGTTAATTTTGGATGATAACTCTTGTAAATTATCGAGTTTGTGAATCATACTATCTTGTTTATAAAGAGTCTCTTTTGATTTTTTTATAAAAAAAATAGATGGGGATTCATAGATGTTAAAGCGTTGGATGAAGCTCAGAGAGTTTTTTGTGCCTGAACGTAAGAAGGTTGTGTTTTGGCTATTTTCTCTTACCTCATTATAATAATCTATAGCAAGTAGTGGAAAAGGGAGCTCTATATCGGCAAGCTGTTGCATCGTACCGCTCTCTTTGGAAGAGTAAAAAACGACGATGTATTTTTCATCTTTTGGGATGAAAATATCGCTTTTTTCGTAAAAAATCCACTCTTTGAAATCAATAAACTTGTACTCAGAAAATTTGTAGTTGAAGTAAGCAAAAGCAGCAGCAATCATGACTGCGCCGAAAAAAGAAGCGAGAAGCGTGGAGAGAGAGAAGAGGCTTTTACCCCCTCTTCCAGCCACTAGAGAAACCTAAAGATTACGCTAAAAGAGCGTTGATTTTATCAGCTAGAGCTTGTTTAGATTGTGCTCCAACGATTTGATCAACCATCTCTCCGTTTTTGAAGAACATAATAGTTGGAATAGAACGGATGCCAAATTTCACGGCAATGTCTTGTTCTTCATCAGTATTTACTTTACAGATTTTTGCTTTTCCGTCAAAATCAGCAGCCAACTCTTCAATGATTGGAGCAATCATACGGCAAGGTCCACACCATGGTGCCCAAAAATCTACCAAAGATACACCCTCTGAAAGTGTTGCTTCAAAATCTGCACCTGTTAATTCTATATATTTTCCCATGTGTTATTTCCTTTGTTAAATTAAATATGAAACATTATACAAATGTAACCTTTAAATACATCTTTAGACATGAGGGGGTGTCGTTAAAACTCAGTTAGAGATAAAAGAGTGAATAAGTGAACCATTGTTGCTGCGTTTTAGTTAGAACTAACACGATTTTTTATAAAATCCTTGACACAAAATACGAAGGAGCAGAGATGAAGTTGACTATAACAGAGGGTGCAATCGGTGTGAGACCTCCTGTTGCAAAACCGCATCCGGGATTTTTTTATGAAGTCGGTGAAGAGAGATTTAAAAGATTAGTGTACGATCACTACGATGCAATAGAGACGAGTGACATCGCTTTTTTGTTTCCTATCAATGACGAAGAAGATTTTGCAGAGGCAAAAAAACACGCTTTTGATTTTCTTGTTGAGATTTCTGGAGGACCTGATTATTTCACGCAAAGTCGCGGAGCGCATCAGATGGTCGGTCGTCACGCACCTTTTCGTATAGATGAACATGGAAGAGTGAGTTGGCTTTCACTGTATATTCCTCTTTTGGAGGCCTTAGTAGAAGAGGGAGTTACTCCAGAATACATAGAATCTTTTTGGAACTATCTGGATATTTTTTCAATGTGGTTAGTCAATACAGAGAGTTAAAACGCAAGAAACTCTCTTTTTCTTTTTTTGAAGATAGCACACTCCGTATAGCCTACGTCTTTAGCGATACGGACTATCTCTTGTGCATACATACTCACTTGCTCTGGGTCATGAGCATCGGAGCCAAAAGTGATAGGAATCCCCATCTTAAACGCCTCTCCTAAAAGAGAGATAGAAGGATAAGCCTCTGCTATAGGCTTTCTAAAGCCGGCTCCGTTTATCTCCAAAACCATATCGGCTTCTTTGATAGCTAATAGTGCGTTTTTTGCGATAAGAGTTATATCTTTTTTTGGCATAAATTTAAAGACTTTGATAAGGTCAAAATGCCCCACAATATCAAAAAGTCCACTTTTTGCCATTGCTTCGATTGCATCGAAATATTTTTGCCAGATTGTATCTATATCTTCATGCTCATATCTGCCGATAAACTCAGGATTGTCGAAGCCCCATTCACCGATAAAATGTACAGAACCGATAAGATAATCGACATTCACATCAAGAACTCTTTGGTCCATATGACCTTCGAGATAGTCCACTTCGTATCCCAAAAGTATCTCGATTGTATTTTTATATTTTTCTTTAAGAGACAAAACATCTTTTTCATAATGGCTCATGTCCTCAAAACCCATACGGTATTTTGGATCAAAATCCATAGGTGCATGATCAGAAAAACCAAAGTATTTTGTGCCGCAATCTATGGCTTTTTTTACATATTCTTCCATCTCGCCAACAGCATGATTACACAGAGTGGTATGGTTATGTAAATCAACTTTCATTTTCTCTCTCGTTTGTTTAATTTATGATATTATAGTGACAATTAATAAATTTGACTAACAGACAGATGGAGATTTTTGCATGACTCAAGAAGAATTAGATGCGCTTATGAGTGGAGATATTGATGATATGGATATGGCTGAAGATGAGCTATTAGGGGATGATTTAGAGAGTTCTTCTCTTGATCAAGAGGAAGAACTTCTTTCAGAAGAGAAAATAGTCCATGACAATCATCCACCTCTTCCAACAGATGAAAACAAAATGGTCCATCAACTTGATGATGTCACTAAAGAAAGTGAAGAAAAAGCGACACAGATTTTTGATATCATCGATTCTATAAGCAACGAACTTATGGAAAAAGAAGAAAATGCAAATAGAGTCATTGAAGTGCTTGCGTCTAATGTTGCTCTTTTTGGGACTTTAAGTAGTAAATTTCCTGATGTTCAAGCTTTTGCTGTGCAACTAGAAAAAAATCAACAAGCTTTGCAAGATGCCAATGAAGGCTTAGAAACACTTCAAGCAAGTGGAGAGTCCATTATGAGTGTTATGGATATCATGCAGTATCAAGATATCCATCGCCAAAAAATCGAACGCGTCATTAATGTAATGCGCGCACTCTCCAGATATATGACCACTCTTTTTGAAGGCAAAGTGGACGACAGTAAAAGAGTCTCTTCTGCAAAACATATAGAAGGCGACAGCAATAGTGAACTTGCTTCCACTGATGATATAGAAGCGCTTTTAGCGCAGTTTGGACAGTAGTTTGAATTTTTAATCATCTTCGTACCTCTTCTTCGATAAAATCCTTTCAAAATCTTTAGCCCAAAAGCTTTTTTGGGCGCTTAAAATGAGAACATATGCAAAAAGTAGAACTCCTCTCTCCTGCTGGAACTTTAGAAAAATTAAAAATAGCACTTGACTTTGGTGCGGATGCGGTTTATGGCGGTGTGAGCCACTTTTCACTTCGTATTCGCTCAGGCAAAGAGTTTAGTATGGAAGAGTTTGCGGAGGGCATCGCTTACGCACATGAGCGAGGGAAAAAAGTCTATGCAACAATAAACGGCTTTCCTTTTAACTCTCAGCTAAATCTTTTGAAAAAACATATCATTGCTATGGCTGCGTTAAAACCCGATGCTTTTATCGTAGCGACTCCCGGCGTCTTAAAGCTTTGTCATGAGCTAGCACCTGATATGCCTTTGCATCTCTCGACACAGGCAAATGTGATGAATGTTCTTGATGCACAGGTCTATCATGAGATGGGTGCGACGCGTATTATCACTGCACGGGAGATTTCACTCAAAGACCTCAAAGAGATCAAAAAAGAGTTACCGAATCTTGAACTTGAGGTTTTTGTACATGGCTCTATGTGTTTTGCTTACAGCGGACGATGTCTCATCTCCACACTGCAAAGCGGACGTGTGCCAAATCGTGGCTCATGTGCCAATGACTGCCGTTTTCCTTATGTGATGTATGCCGCAAATCCTGAAACAGGAACTCTTTTCAAGCTAGAAGAAGATGAGGGAGTCGGCACTTACATTATGAACTCAAAAGATCTCAATCTTGCTTCACATATCGGGGAGATTCTTGATAGCGGGGCGGTGGATTCTATAAAAGTCGAAGGGCGTACAAAAACTGCTTATTATGCGGCAACAACTGCAAAAGCCTACAGAATGGCGATCGATGATTATTATGCAGGGACGCTTGAGAGTGAAAAATATCAGTATGAACTTCAATCTTTGCAAAATCGCGGATATACGGATGCCTATCTAATTTCACGCCCATTTGAAAAGCATGATACGCAGAGTTTGGATTTTACGATGCAGCTTGGGACGCATCAGGTGAGCGGTGTTGTCAATGAGGAAGGGACGCACTTTTTGTGCAAATACAAAACCCTGCCCAATGATGAACTTGAGATTGTAGCTCCATTAAAAAGTGAAATAGCTTTTGTTGATAACGAGTTTGGTACGACGTATGAGAGAGATGGAAAAATATTTATGAAGTTTAAACAGCTCAAAGCCATCAATGGAAAAATCTGGGATGAAGTACACAGCGGAAACGTCAATCTTATAACACTTCCGACGAAGTTCCCTTCTTATACGTTTTTCAGGATTCCGGCACATCCTGATATGGATACATATCCTAAAGCCAAGCTTTAAAAATTAAACAAAGAAAATGTATAATTCGCAGATCAAAAAAAAGGAAGAAAACTATGAAGTTTGTATCGATAATTATCGGAAGTAAAAGCGATTTTGAGGTTATGAAATCTTGTTCAGACACACTAGAAGCATTTGGCGTAAATTACGAACTTGTAATATCTTCAGCACACCGTTCACCTGAGCGTACAAAAGATTATATCACTGCAGCTGAGAAAAAAGGTGCACAGGTATTTATCGCCGCAGCGGGAATGGCTGCGCATTTAGCGGGCGTTTTATCTTCAAAAACTGTCAAACCTATCATCGGTGTTCCGATGTCTGCTTCTGCTTTGAGTGGTATCGATGCACTTTTATCCACGGTACAGATGCCGGCTGGAATGCCAGTTGCTACAGTAGCGATAGGAAAAGCAGGCGCGATCAATTCGGCGTATTTGGCGATGCAAATCTTGGCTCTTGAGAATGAAGAGTTGGCAGTTAAACTCAAAGAAGACCGTATTGCAAAAGCAAAAAAAGTTGAGCTTGATTCTTTAGAGATTGAGACGATTATCAAGCTATAAGTTTTCCTATCTGAAGGGGTATGTATGAAGTGGATGAGTGATGATGAGTATAGTGAGTTAACGGGTTTGGAACTATCTGCTATAGATGATTTGTGTGAACGCGGTAAACTTACTGTAAAAGTTGAAGATGGCATCAGGATGATAGACCCTTCAAAAGGGACTTCTGATGTTGTTCCTGCGACACTCAGAGAACTCTCAAGACGCAATACGCATGAGATGCTCGTTCAGCCGCAGTTTGTCGAAAAAACGATAGGTACTATCATCAATCTTCATGAAAAAGTTTTGGATGCAAAAGACGAAACACTTGCCGCGGTGCGGGTGGAAAATGAATTTTTGCGTGAAGCTCTTGGCTCTTTGCAAGAGCTGTATGATGAAGACAGGGTAACAATCCACACACTTCAGGAGCAGCTCAAACTCTCCCAACAAGAAGTAGAATTTATGCGAAGAAAATATAAGCTCATGTGGAACAAAGCCATCGAAGAGCATACAAACTAGTGAAGATAGAAGAGGCTTGTGTCGGTTGCATCATCAACCAAAGTGTGCGTGTTGCGGATGCTATCCATGCAAACGCAGCGCTCAAAGAAGAACTCACTTCCAGTGTAGAGACGATGAGCAAAAGTTTCTCTTTTGCCCATACACCTCCAGAAATCGCCGCTGATGTTTATGCACTTATGGCGCGTATTGCTCAAAAACATGATCTTTATGATGCGCTCAAAAAAATCTCAACTGCAAAAGCACTCTCTTTTGTGCCGCTACTCAAAGAAAAACTCTCTCAAAGTGATGATAAACTTCTCACAGCAACCAAAATAGCCGTAGCCGGAAACGTCATAGATTTGGCGGCAGAAGTTGCGTTTGACCTGGGCGAAGAGCTTGCAAAAATCTTTGATACTGCATTTGCTCATGATGATTTTGCACTGCTTCAAATGCAACTCCAAAACGCAAAAACAATCGTTATTCTTGGAGACAATGTCGGAGAACATATCTTTGACTTTATCTTTTTGCAAACACTTCAAGAACTCTATCCAAACGCCAGTTATGCTTATTTTGTACGAGGTACGCCTATCATCAATGATGTGACGATGCAAGAAGCCAAAGAGGCGGGGTTTGAGAGTATTTGCGAACTTGTAGATAGCGGTGTCAATACTCCGGGGTTTACCTACAGTAGGGCAAATAGACATGCACAAGAGCTCTTTGACGCGGCGGATCTTGTTATATCAAAAGGGATGGGAAACTACGAATGCCTTACTCCCTCACACAGAAATAATATCTGTTTTTTACTCAAGGTGAAGTGCTCCGTCGTAGCGGGTTCACTTGACAAAAATCGAGGAGATATCGTATGCAAAATGGCTTAAAACTACTAGTGACAACAGCACTTCTTGGAACTTTGAACTGCGTTTGGGCAGAGCCAAAAATAGTCGCTTCGTTTGCGTTTGTCGGTATGGCGATGGTGTTATTTTAGATAGCGAAAAATCTACATATTTTAAGTGACTCGTTGGAGGTTTCTTGCGGGCTTGGGCTTGGTTATAGATATTGGGAACGCCAACTCTCAGCTTCTCAGATAGAACTTTATGAGTGGTTTTCGCTGCGTCCAAAAGTGGGAGTTGCGTACAGTTTGTCACATGAGCTGCGTTTAGCTTTGGATTTGGAGTACCAATATGGCATCAGTCCTACGATGAGTGAGAGCTATTATGGTCTGGATTTTGATTTGGGGGCGGCTGATATAGTGAAAGTATCTGTGCCTCTCACTTATAGATACAGTAGTGTGATGGATTTTTTTGTTACGGCAGTTTATGAACAGCAAAAGATTGAGGCTTCTGATGTGAAGTCTGGATTTTATGAACCAGACAGCACCGCAAACAATAGCTACTTGAAACTAGGACTTCTCTTCAAATACTAGTTCGAATTTTTCGGATGCGTCCGCTCATGTGCGGCTTTTTGTC
Source organism: Sulfurimonas sp. (assembly GCA_028689055.1). Taxonomy (GTDB): domain Bacteria; phylum Campylobacterota; class Campylobacteria; order Campylobacterales; family Sulfurimonadaceae; genus Sulfurimonas. The sequence continues at coordinate 65,817 of JAQTWZ010000001.1, forward strand.
TCTCACTCCAAAGTTTTGAGAGTTCTGCTGTATCGAGCTTGTCTATTTTTTGCAAAGCAGCGGCTTTGTTGAGCGGACTCTTTTCATATTTGATACCGCTTGGCATGAGCCTATTTTCTTTGATTTGGGCATATTCAAAGTTTTTTGTCTCTTCGTTGTATTTTAAAATATCCCCATCTTGCGTTTGTATCCAGTGAAGGTGTTGATTGCCTTGGGCTTTTGCCATAAAAGTCGTGCCGTCTGCGTTTGTAAACTCTCTGAGAGCGTCAAACGCAGGTGCACCGAAAAGTAAAACGCAGCTCATGAAGAGTAAAATCATTGTTTTCATAATCATTCCTATTTTATATTTAAGTTCATCACAGAAGCTCTAGGAGATATGCTAGAGACTAAAGTCAGAAAATAATTGACATTTCCTTCATAATAAAGAGCATTTTCATCTCCACTGCCTCCAAGTGTATCAATAGTTCCGACAACCGCTTCGACCAAATCTACACCTTTATTAGCTGTATCTGCGTTTACTATATTGTTATCAAAGTAGTAAGAAGTGAGTTTTGTCTCGTCCACTTTCCAGATAGCTATACCGCCTCCAAAAGTCCCATCAAGCACATAAAGTCCTTTGTCATAACCCGCATTATTTCTATTTTCCAAAAGATAGTAGCTTGTTGTGTCTATAGGGATTTTTATCAAATCATAATCGAGTGACGCTGTTTGGGTAAGTGTTGTGCTACCTGTAATAGTTTTTGGTGTGACCCAGCCGTTGTAGTATTTGCTCCATGCAGAAAAGTGTGTCGGCGTATTCCCGGGATATTCGCTGCTGTTTTGTCTCGCCCACGTGCCCGCTCCCATGAGCCCGAAATAGCCTATGCCCCCAGTTGTTCCCTGTGTATTATATAAATCAGGAAGATGAAACGCAGAGTGTCCCAGCTCATGTGCGATGATACCTATAGTTGCATTATGTGAGTTGGCGACATTATGTCTCTCTCCAAAGAGAGCAAAATTGCCTTCGTTTGCACAGCCCATAAGAGTGACACCATCAAGCGTAGGGACAATTGCATCATCGTAGATGCAATAAGAATGTGCCCAGATGCCGTTTTTGACATGATATCCTTCGTATGCGTCTTCATAGCCTGCTATGATAAAAGTCAAAAGCAGTTCATCGGGTGTAATATGCCCATCTGCGTTTGTGTCATAATTGGAAAAATCAACAACGCTGTCCAGAGCAACAAGAGCCGCTGTGAGGTCAGGATAAACAGCGGCAGCAAATGCTGTAAAATCGTCTATATCTGCGTTTGGATGGTCTTTATCTAGGCGAATAGAAACAAGACCATCATTTGCAGTGCCTCCACTTTCGACTACTTTTGCAAACTCAAAATTACCATGACTGGCTTCTATATAATAGTGGTTGAGCTGATGGTCAAGTTTGCCAAAAAGCTTGCCGCTCCATGTGCTTTGGGATGAGGTAATCTGGATATTGTTATAGCTGATAAGTATGCCTAACATCGGGATAGAAGATTGAGTAATAGTTGTATTAGTCTCTTCGGGTATAGTTGCATTTATATCAGTAGTATTTTCATCTTCAGGTAAAATAACTGGAAGTTCCGTTTCACTTGTTGGCGTTTCAGTTGAGTCACTCGAACCCCCAGAGCTACAGCCAAAAAAGAGTGAAGAAGCAATGATCAGAAGAAGCAAATTTTTCATCATTAAGGCACCCTTTTTCTCTTATTATACCCTTAGATTTATGAATAAACAAGCACACAGTGGTTACAATGGCGCAATTTATTTGAGAGGGAAGAGATGATAACTTTTAGCGAGATGTTACTAAAACTGCAAGAATTTTGGATGAGGGAGGGGTGCAATATCGTGCAGCCTTACGACATTCCAGCAGGAGCAGGGACATTTCACCCTGCTACTTTTCTTCGCTCACTCGATTCTACTCCATGGGCTACGGCGTATGTAGCACCAAGCCGCCGCCCGACGGATGGACGCTACGGTGAAAACCCGAACAGACTTGGAAGCTACTATCAGTTTCAAGCACTTATCAAACCATCACCTGATAATATCCAAGAGCTTTATCTCAAATCTTTGGAGTATCTGGGGCTTGATGTCTCACAACACGATATCCGCTTTGTAGAAGATAACTGGGAATCCCCGACACTCGGTGCGTGGGGACTTGGCTGGGAAGTTTGGCTCAATGGAATGGAAGTGACACAGTTTACTTATTTCCAACAAGTCGGCGGCATCGAATGTAACCCTGTAGCCGTGGAGATAACCTACGGAACAGAGAGACTTGCGATGTATCTTCAGGGCGTGGACACTGTTTTTGATATCGTCTGGGGCGAAAACCAGTACGGCAAAACTCTCTATCGCGATGTACACAAAGAAGCCGAAATCGAATTTAGCAAATACAACTTTGAAGTAGCCGACACCGCAATGCTTTTTCACGAGTTTAACGCAAAAAGCGAAGAGTGCCTCAAAACGCTAGCAGCAGGACTTCCTCTCCCTGCGTACGACCTCTGTATGATGGCAGCAAGCACATTCAACGTCCTCGACGCCCGCAAAGCCATCAGCCAAACAGAACGCCAAAACTACATCCTAAAAATCCGCGAACTCTCAAAAGGCTGCGCAGAACTTTATAAGGCACAAGAAGCGGATAGAGTTGCGAGGGTGAAGGGGTAATATTAATTTCATGACATTTTGTCATAAAATTAATATATAAAATTGCATTTTGATATTCTACTTCAAATTTCTATTTGGAGCTATATCATGAAAATTCCAAACTTATTTACACATTATTTAAAAGATGAAATCAACATGAATAAACCAACTTCACACACAATTAGAACTGTTGAATTGTTTGCCGGAGTTGGAGGATTTCGTCTTGGATTAGAGCGGGCAGCAAACGCAAAAAAATCTTATAAAGTTGTCTGGAGTAACCAATGGGAACCCTCTACAAAAATACAACATGCATCTGATGTATATTGTGCAAGATTTGGTTATGAAAATCATGCCAACGAAGATATATCTACAGTAAAAGTTTTTGATATACCAAATCATGATCTTCTTGTCGGTGGATTTCCTTGTCAGGACTATTCTGTTGCAAGTACACTAAAAAATTCACATGGCATAGTAGGTAAAAAAGGTGTACTTTGGTGGGAAATTTATCGCATACTAGAAGAAAAACAAGAAAATGCTCCAAAATATTTAATGCTGGAAAATGTCGATAGATTACTCAAGTCACCTGCTTCCCAAAGAGGAAGAGATTTTGCAATTATTTTAGCATCACTTAATAAATTGGAATATGCCGTTGAATGGCGAGTAATTAATGCAAGTGACTATGGGATGCCACAAAGACGCCGTCGCATTTTTATAATGGCATACAAAAAAGGTACACATCTTTATAAAAAAATTAAAAAATATACTCCAGTAGAGCTTCTCAACAAAGAAAGCTTATTCGCAAAAACTTTCCCCGTACAACACATAGATGAAACTCAAATCCTTAGTGCACAACTTGATGATGACTTAGTGCATATAACAAACCATTTTAATGAAGAAACACCGAAACAAAATTCTTTTTTAGAATCAGGATATATGATAGAGAGTGTTTATTTCACATCTACATATAAGCCAAAGTATCAAGGTTTATTTAATGTTTTAGGAGATTTTTTAGAAAATGAATCAAATATTCCAAAAGAGTTTTATATTAGTGAAGAAGAGTTGGAAAAATGGCAATATCATAAAGGCTCAAAATCTATAGAAAGAGTCAATAAAACTACAGGGCATAAATATCTTTATAGTGAAGGAAGTATGGGCTTTCCTGATGCTTTAGATAAGCCATCACGAACTATTATTACTGGGGAAGGTGGAGCAAGCGCATCACGATTTAAACATGTCATATGTGTAAATGGTAAGTATCGAAGGCTCACTCCTGTTGAGTTAGAAAGATTAAATATGTTTCCAGATAATCATACTGCTGGAGTTAGTGATACAAAAAGAGCATTTTTAATGGGGAATGCTCTCGTAATAGGCGTTGTTGAAAAACTTGCTAAAAATCTTTTAGAAGTACTTGGTTGATGCATCTTTTGCCCTATGATGTAAATAATAAATTATCAATAATTAGGTATGCGCAAGAACTCAAAAATCAAACTCTTAGAATAAAATGCCAGCCTTCAGATCAGAATACTAAAACAAACAATAAAGGGTCTTTTGGTCAAATCTTGGAAAAATATTATTTTCTCTATGAGCCAAATTCGAATAGTGAACCAGACTTTATAGAAGTTGAGCTCGAATTAAAATCTTCCCCTCTGAAACAATTGAAAAAACTCAACTATGTATCCAAAGAGCGTCTTGTGCTCAATATTATTAATTATTTAACTGTAGTTGATGAAGATTTTGTAAATAGCTCTTTTTGGAAAAAAAATAAAGATTTATTACTTATTTTTTATCTTCATGAATCAAATAAAAATTTTCTTGACTACCAAATTAAAATAGTAGATGAATGGATTTTTCCAGATATAGATTTAGAAATTATAAAAAATGATTGGGTTCGCATCAAACAAAAAATTCAAGATGGAAAAGCTCATGAACTCTCTGAAGGTGATACGCTTTACTTAGGAGCATGTACAAAAGGTAGCAAAGGTGGTAATCTTCGTGCACAACCAAATGCATCAATACAAGCAAAACAAAGAGCTTATTCTTTAAAACAAGGATATGTAAATCATATTATTGCTTCACTAACGCACAAGCATCCATCTTATGGAAAAATTATTTCTACTTTAGATGTAGCAAAATCTTCTTCCATTGAAGAGATTGTAATTGCTAAATTTCAGCCCTATTATAATAAAAATATCACAGAAATTTTGGGAATTTTAGGAATTTCAATAAATCAAAAAGCAAAAAACTTCTATGCAAATCTCTCTAAAGCAATATTAGGAATATCTTTGAACCAAGAGATTGAAGAGTTTAAAAAAGCAGATATTGTTGTCAAAACAGTGAGATTAAAAGAAAATTTCTTGCCAAAAGAAGATATTTCTTTCCCTGTTTTTCAGTACAAAGATCTTGTTGCAGAAAAATGGGAAGAATCTCAGATTAAAGATACTTTAGAGCATAAATTTTTGTTTATTTTCTTTCAATATGAAGAGCAAAATCTTATTTTAAAAAAAGTTACCTTTTGGAATATGCCGTATCAGGATATTCTTGAAGTGAAAAAAGTTTGGAATAAAACAAAACAAGTTGTGTTGGATGGTAAAATCGTTAAAAAGATAAAAATAAACAAGGATGGAAAATTAACAAGGTTAACAAATTTTCCATCAAAAAAATATAATGCAGTTGCTCATGTACGACCTCACGCAATAAATGCAAGCGATACTTTACCTCTGCCAGTAAAAGATAAATTCACAAAGAGTGAGACATACACTAAGCATTGTTTTTGGCTAAATAATACATATGTAAGAGATAATATTTATAAAGCTTAGTTTGCATCTAAACTAGATTTCGTAAATGGCAGAGTTATATTGAGTAGTGTTTCATCATAAAATCAAAAAAAGCAAAGAAGCAAATTTTTTACTCATCATGCATGAGCACCTTTTCGTTTTTAAAAAGCTATGACTTTTTCACTTTAGTGGTATCAAATTAGGCATCAGATAAGAAGCAAATTCTGCGTTTATCTTTAGCCTTATGGCACTTTTTGGGGTGTCTGATTCTAAATTGATGTTTGGTATATGAGAAACTGGTCGATTGAGCTTGATTTACAAATCTTAATCAAGACGATTGTTGTAGTCTTGAGTAAAAGGTAGTTACTAAGTTTTAATCCTCTCTATATTTGGAGATTCCGCAAGGTTGGTTCTGTTTTGGCGGATGTTCTTTGAGATAGGTCAAGTCTTCGAGTGTTTGTGTGAGGACTTTTTTTTGTTGGAGGATTGGGAGCATAAGGTTATCCTTTTCGTTCAAAGGAACACTCCAGTCAAGAAGTATCGTTTGTACTTCAGCGTCAAGTTCTGCAAGGGCGTTTTGTATATGTTTTATTGAATTCATGTGAGTATTGTAGCAAAAATTTAGAATTGTTTAGATATAATTCCAGCCTCAAAGTCTATTTGGACTTTAATGAGAATTTTACAAAGGAGTCATCGATGCCAAAAATGAAATCGGTAAAAGGCGCTGTTAAGCGTTTTAAAGTGAAGAAAAATGGTACAGTTAAACGTGGAACTGCGTTTAGAAGCCACATTTTGACAAAACAAGATGCACAAACTCGTCGTGATCAAAACACACCAAAAGTGGTTGCGAAAGTAGATGAAGCAAATATTAAGGCTATGATTAACTAATTTTTAGTTATCTCATAAATCTCCAATTTTTAAAATTGGGCAAGTCCATCATAGATATGGCACCTTTAGCGCAAGAGCGTCAACGGGTAAAGAAAAAGGAAAAATATGCCAAGAGTTAAAACAGGTGTTGTTCGTAGAAGAAGACACAAAAAGATATTAAAATTAGCAAAAGGTTTCTACAGTGGTCGCCGTAAACACTTTAGAAAAGCTAAAGAACAAATTGAACGTTCATTGTATTATGCATTCCGTGACCGCAAGCAAAACAAACGTGAGTTCCGTAAATTATGGATCATCCGTATCAATGCTGCTTGTCGTTTAAATGGTATGAACTACTCAACGTTCATCAATGGTTTAAGCAAAGCTGGTATCGAGCTTGACCGTAAAATTCTTGCTGATATGGCGATGAATGACGCAGCTGCGTTTAGCGCAGTTGCTGCAGCATCAAAAGCAGCACTTGGTAAATAAATCTAAAGACCTTCGGGTCTTTGGCTTTGCCAAACTTTCCTAAACACCACTCAAAAGTTCTATCCACTCTTTCATCTTTTTTTCATAACCACTCTCTATAAGCTTTACAAAACGCAAAGGTTTTTGCAGATAGTTCTGTTTGACATAACCGCCAAAATCATGAGGATAAAGATAGTTTCCGTCACTTTGTTGTTTGAGATGTTTGGGTATTTCAAGATGCACACCCTCAGCAATGGCTTTTAGAGCTGCGTTTATAGCAAGATATGAAGAGTTTGATTTGGGTGAAGCACAAAGATAAACAACTGCTTGAGAGAGGATGATACGCGCTTCAGGATAGCCTATCTTACTCACGCTTGTCATGGCAGATGTGCAGAGTGTAAGCGCCTGAGGGTTTGCGTTTCCTATATCTTCACTTGCCAAAATGACTAAGCGTCTAGCGATAAATTCCGCACTCTCTCCGCCGTCGATAAGTCTTGCAAGATAATAAATAGCTGCGTCCATGTCCGAGCCGCGGATGGATTTTATCATAGCCGATGTGAGGTCATAATGTACGCCCGCTTCGCTGCTGCCGGCACTGAGTGCGTTTGGGCGAAGGGCTTTGAGGTTTTTGAGAGTGATAGCTGTATCAAGATTGGAGCAAAACTCCAAAAGTTTGAGCATTGCTCTAGCATCACCGCCGCTGCTTGCAACAAGATATTCTTTGGCATCTTCATCTATTTCTAAGCCTGCATGAGCGGTGGCTTTTTCAAGCAGAGATGTGAGGGCCGCGTTTGTGATAGAGTGCAGTTCAAAGAGCATTGCGCGTGAGCGAATAGCAGAGGTGAGTGAAAAGAAAGGGTTTTCGGTGGAAGCACCGATGATAAGTACGCTGTTATTTTCCATCACGGGAAGCAAAACTTCTTGCTGGTTTTTTGCAAGACGATGTACTTCATCTATAAATATAAGCGGTTTTTCAAGAGTGTTCTTATGAGTATCAAAGATTTTTCGTAACTGTTCTATCTTAAGCGAGGTTGCATTAAGTTCATAAAAAGGCATCTGCATCGTTTTTGCGATGATGCGTGCAAGAGTCGTTTTGCCGCATCCTGCGGGACCAAAGATGAAGCTATGACCTAGCGCACCTTTTTCACACAAAACGCGAAGCGGAGCATCAAAAGCACTGAGATGTTCTTGACCTATAAGTGCATCAAAAGAAGACGGTCTGAGATGCTGCGTAAAGTCCAAACTACTTGCTACCTTTTGCTCTAGAGCGAGGTTTTGGTCCTGCTTTGCTATCTGCTCTATTTTTAGGTTTTGGTCCTGCTTTAGAATCTGCTCTATTTTTAGGTTTTGCAGCAAGAATTTTTCTGAGTTTTACACTGTCTGGATTGTTGAAACCCTCTGTATTTTTTTCTTCTTCTTTATATTTTGACTTAGTACCGTCTTTGGATTTGTGAGCATCTTTGTTTTTTGGTTTAAAACCTTCTTTGTCTTTTGAAAAAGCTTTTGGTTTTTTCACGACACCTTGCGTTTCACGCAATTTTTTCTCCTCATCTTTGAGGAAAGTAAAGAGTGCTGAGTATTCGCTTCGCGTGAGATATCTTGATTTTCCAATTGGGAGGTTGTTGAGTTTTATTTCTGCAAAAGAGATGCGTTTAAGGTCAGAGATTTCTGTACCAAAATGGGCAAAAAATCTTCTAAGCTCACGGTTTTGTCCCTCTTTTATAGCGACTTTGAGCGTTGAGAAGTTGTGTGCGTTTTTCTGGATTTGGTAGCCTATAAAAGGTGCAAATGTCATGGAAGTCACTTTGGAGTGCGAATGCCCGCCAGCGGTTGCATCATCAAGTGTGAGACCATTTAACATCGCTACTTCCATCTCTTGCGTGACTTCGCCTTTGATTTTTATTTTATAAATTCTCTCCAAGTCTGAGTTCATGAGCGCAGTTGCAACTTTTGAAGCATCCGTAAGAAGTAAAACTCCCTCAGAAGCGTAGTCAAGTCGCCCAACCGGTATAAAGTGTTTGAACTCTTTTTCAAGTGAATCGTAGATTGTTCTTCTACCTTTTGGGTCGCTTTTAGTAACAAGCTCACCTTTTGGTTTGGAATAGACGATAACCGTATATTTGTCTCTTGGAGTGACCTGTTTGCCACTGATGTAAACGATGTCACTTACTTCATCTATCTGCGTCCCCGGATTTGTCTCTATTTCGCCGTTAATACGTACGTAACCGCTTATGATCGCAGCATCCGCTTCTCTTCTTGAGTAGCTGGAGTGGTGCGCAATGTATTTGTTTAATCGCATCATTATGATATGCCTTTTTCAATTAGCGTGTGCAGATGCAGCACGCCTTTTATTTTTTTATTTTTGTCTGTAATTACGAGAAGTTGAATCTTCTTCTCTTCTATAAGCACGAGCGCTTCACTTGCGAGCATCTCTTCATCTTCAATAGAGAGTGGGTTTAGAGTTGCATATTTTAAAACGCACTCTTCAAGAGAAAAATCTTCACGCATCAAAGCACGGCGGATGTCTCCATCACTTAATAGCGCTATGAGTGTGCCGTTGGCATCTTCTATCAAAACAGTTCCCAAACGTCCTTCGGATATCTTAAGAATCGCATCTTTGACTTTTGTTTCTGCCGTTATTATCGGCAACTCTTCTTTGCGCATAAGGTTACTGACTTTTACAAAAAGTTTTTTACCCAAAGCACCGCCGGGGTGAAAAGATGCAAAGTCACTTTTTTGAAAGTTTCTTGCCTTCATGAGCGAAACAGCGATCGCATCACCGAGTGCTAGTGTAAGAGTAGTCGAACTTGTCGGTGCGATATCAAGAGGACAAGCCTCTTTTTCGACTTCGATTGTTACAACTACATCACTGTATTTTCCCAGCGTTGAGGCTGCGTTTTTTGTCATACCGATAAGCGGTATCGCAAATCTTTTGATGTGAGGCAGTATTGAACTGAGCTCTTCGCTCTCTCCGCTGTAGCTTATAGCAATCACTACATCTTCTTTTGAGAGCATCCCCAGATCCCCGTGTAGAGCCTCTGTAGGATGTAAAAAAAAGCTTGGAGTTCCGGTCGATGCAAAAGTTGCAGCCATTTTTGCGCCTATAAGACCGCTTTTGCCGACGCCTGTTATAATGAGTTTGCCTTTGCCTGCGAGTATAATCTCGATAGCGCGGTTGAAGTCATCACTGATATTCTGAGATGCTTTGAGCAGCGTTTGTGCTTCGATTTGTAGAGTTTCTTTTGCTATTATCTTGTAATCCATGGCGTGATTATACCCTTTTTCGATAATAAAAGAGCTGCGTTTATGGTATCGGGATTTGCATTGGACTTCTTTTTGCTATAATAATGTCACTCCAAAATAGGAAAGATTTAAATGACAAACAAAAGAGCAGATATAATTGGAAAATATGAAAGTAGTATAAATATGTTGCGACTTGAGCCTAGGGTGTTGCAGTATAACACGCTCATCCTTGCAGAAGAGGGCTCAGGCAAAACAAATCTTGCATGTAAAATACGCAATTTCGTCATTGATATGGAAGTGCCGACACTTTATGTGGACTTTGCAGATTCAAAAATCGAAGAGATAGAAGCCAGATATAAAGATGAGCATTTTAACTATATTCAATTTGATGAGAGTGATGCGTTTCAAGAAAAACTAGACAAACTCGTAGCAGAAAAAAAACATATCTATATGGCTGTCAATCCAAACTTTTTTGCAACTAAAAGAGATGTAAAAAGCAAACTGACGCAAACACTTCAAAAGCAGGAGTTTTTGGATGGTTATTACTATTTCTTCCACGATATCAAAAATCTTGACGGATTCCATAGTAAATTTGAGGACTTTTTATTATATATGTTGGGCTTTTTAAATATGAAAAAGTATGGACTTACTTTTCTTGCACAGCCTCACACAACTTTTGAGAGTCACCATGTCAAGCTTCTTTTTACATTTTTATATATAGGAAAATGTTCAAATTTAGAGTACTTCAATACTTCACAACTTAAAAATCTTGAGAAAAACAATTTTTTCTATCAATATAGAACTGCACACCGTACACTTTTATTTAACGACATCATAAGTAATATGGTGAAAGTTGACGAGTACAAAAGCTAAAGAGCGGCAAAATGCAAAAAATATTTGATGAGGTCAGCAGTTTAGACGCAAGGTGTTATGAGGATTTCGGACTCAGTGAAGATATCCTTATGGAACACGCCGCAAACGGTATGGCTGCGTTTATACGTGCACATTTTTCTTTTGGTGCAAAAGTCATCATCGTCTGTGGAAGCGGCAACAATGGAGCCGATGGTATCGCTCTGGGGCGACAGCTTCACGGTGATTTTGATGTCCAACTTTTGTATGCAAAAATCCCCTCTTCAAATATGGCAAAACTTCAAACGCAGCGCGCGAAAAATATAGGTGTAAAGAGTATAAACGCAGTAGATGAGTGTGACGTATTGGTTGACGCACTTGTAGGTACTGGCTTTAGCGGAGAGTTTTCACATGAGCACTCGGATTTGCTTCATGCAATGAACAGGGTAAAAGCTTTTAAAATCGCCTGCGATGTTCCCTCAGGAATACTTACAAACGGTGAATGCGCAGAGGCGTGTTTTGTAGCTCATGTCACACTTACTATGGGCGCTTTGAAGAAGAGTCTATTTTTGGATGAGGCAAAAGAGTTTGTCGGTAAGATTGAAGTTTTAGATCTTGGTATAGCACGCAGTCTCTATGAAACGCAGACAAACTGGCATTTGCTTGATATGCAAGATTTGGAACTTCCTTATAGAATCAAAAAAGATTCACACAAAGGAAGCTACGGTCATTTGGCACTTGCTTACGGCTCAAAAGCGGGCGCGAGTATCATGAGCGCTAGTGCCGCACTGCGTTTTGGCGCTGGTCTTGTCACACTTGTGGGGTATGAAAATGAACAACTTCTCAATATCCCTCATTCGCTCGTGTACTCACATGAGCTACCTTCCAACACAAGTGCAATAGCCCTCGGCATGGGACTTGGTGATGAGTTTAGTGATGTGGAACTTGAGAATTTTTTAGATAACTGGCTTCCTGTCGTAGCAGATGCAGATATCTTTGCTATGCCTATTCTCACAACTATTCTCAAGAGAGAAAAAGTAGTGCTCACGCCGCACGCAAAAGAGTTTGTAGAACTTCTAAAAATGACACACATAGCTGATATAAGTGTTGCGATATTGCAAAAAAACCGTTTTGAATATGTCGAAGCTTTTTGTGAGAAGTTTCCACATATCACACTTCTGCTCAAAGGTGCAAATGTTATCATTGGCAAAGGAAATCACTTCTTCATCAATCCTCACGGAACTGCAGCACTTGCCAAAGGCGGAAGCGGAGATGTTCTTAGCGGCCTCATCGGCGCACTTTTGGCGCAAGGATATGAACCTCTAAACGCAGCAAAAAATGCTTCGTTGGCACATACGAAACTTGCATCTTTGTACGAAGGCAATGATTTTTCGCTTACACCTTATGATTTGATTGAAGCGATAAGCAAACTCTAAAAGTAAGCTTTGTTATAGAATGCTTATGTTATGTTACACACTTTCTGGGCAAAGCCTATAAAGTGGCAGGGACAAATGTCCCTACAACCCCCTAAAGCTACTCACATCTTTTGATGTGAGAGAAAAAGAAACATAGAACTTAAATAGGAAAAAAAATATGGATAATATATTAAAAATCGGAAAATATGAACTAGGAAGTCGTCTTATCGTTGGAAGCGGAAAATACAAAGACTTCCAAACGACAAGAGAAGCGACACTTGCAAGCGGAAGCGAACTTATCACGGTTGCAGTGCGTCGTCTCAATATCACTGATCCGGACAAAGAGAACCTTCGTGATACTTTCAAGGGAACAAATGTAAAGTTTTTACCAAACTCTGCCGGTTGTGTAACTGCTGAAGAAGCTATTACGACTTTTAGGCTCATGCGTGAGGCAACTGGAATAGATTTGATAAAACTCGAAGTAATCGGAGATACCCTAAAGACTCTCTATCCAGATGTTTTGGAGACTATAAAGGCGTGTAAGATACTTGCAGCAGATGGCTTTACGATCATGGCATACACTTCGGATGATCCGATTATGGCAAAAAGACTTGAAGACGCGGGTGCTCATGCAATCATGCCGCTTGCTGCACCTATAGGAAGTGGCCTTGGTATTCAAAATCCTTATAACATCGTATTTATCCGTGAAGCTGTAAGTGTTCCTGTGATAGTAGATGCGGGGATAGGATGTGCGAGTGACGCGGCGTATGCTATGGAGCTTGGAGCTGCGGGTGTACTTACAAATACCGCCATCGCTCAAGCGCAAAATCCTATGATTATGGCTGAAGCGATGAAACATGCAGTTATCGCAGGTCGCATGAGCTACCTGAGCGGTCGTATCCCAAAACGCCCTTACGCAACTGCATCAAGCCCGATAGATGGGATGATACAGTTTTAGTATAAACGCACGGAGGAAGTGGTTTTTCCGTGCTTCGCTGAAGCCACTATGGCTACTGAAGCTTTGACGCCCTTTGGGAGCGTCAGAGCGGTTGATTGAAGTCTCTTATTAAACTTCCAATTTTTCAGAGAGATGGGTCATCAGTAAAAGCTGACCCATTCCTTGAAAAAACTTCTCTACGCCTATTTTGTCCGCTTCTATAGCTTTTTGCAAAGCCACTATAAAAACGAGCTGTGATTCTTCTGATGCTTGCATAAAAGTCTCTATGATATAGGTATAACTCAATGTATGCGTTACTCCATTGACATCAAAATCTATTTCAGAATCTGTGTCGATATTTTCTTGTAAGAGAAGTTTTTTACACTCTTTTTCTAAAGCATGCATCTTAAAAAATCCCTATAAGATTGAGCATGACCACAAACATCGCTATGGGCGTAATATAACGCAAAGAAAAATACCAAGTCTCAAAAGCGAAGCCTAGTTGTGGTTTCAATAGAGATTCCACCTTGCGTTTATCCAAAACAAAACCAACAAAAACAGCCATGATAAGTCCACCAATAGGGAGCATGATGGCAGATGTGACATAGTCCACCCAGTCAAAGAAAGTTTTATCTCCCCATGTCAGAAGTTCTTTATAAGCATCTATGTTGGAGAGCAGGGCGATGATGCCGATGAGATAAAAGAAAAGTCCCATGAGAATAGAGGACTTGAGTCTGCTCCAGCTAAATCTATCTATAAAATACTGTACCATCGGCTCAACTAAAGAGACAGAAGAGGTGAGACCCGCAAACGCAAGGGCGATAAAAAATAAAACTGCAAAAATATTGCCGATGATACCCATCTCATAAAACGCAGCGGGAAGAGAGATAAAAACAAGTCCAGGACCTTTGGCAGGCCCAGCACCGTATTGGTATAAAAAGGTAAAAAGCATAAGTCCTGCAACTATGGCAATTATTGTGTCTAAGAAAACAACCCAAAACGCAGCTTTGATAATGTTGGAGTTTTTTTCCATAGATGCGGCATAAGTCATGATGGCACCCATGCCCAAAGAGAGGGTGAAAAACGCATGCCCGACAGCGACGACAAAAGCCTCAGAGTTGATTTTTGACCAATCAGCTGCAAACATAAAATCTACTGCTTTTGGAAATGCATCAAGAGAAAGAGCATAGATAAACATGCCTGCAAGTATTATCATGAGCGCAGGCATAAGAACCATATTCATCTTTTCTATACCGCCTTTGATACCTTTTGTCAAAACATAGGTAATCCAGATAAACGCAAGCGAGTGGTAAAAAAGTTGTGTCGATATATCTGTATGAAGCATTATGTTGAAGGTCGTCTCAGCTTCCTGCACAGAAGAGGGAAGAAAAGAGAGTGAAGTCACTATATAATGAAAAATCCAGCCGATAACAACCGAGTAAAATATCATGACAAAAAGTCCGGCTAAACTTTGAAAACCGCCATATTTCCATATATGCTTGTGTGTCGGTGCTATGTTCTCAAAAGAACTCACAGCATCTTTTCTACCAATGTACCCGATAAACATCTCTGCAATCATAATGGAAAAACCTATAAGCAAGACAGTCAGTAAATAAATAAATACAAAAGCTCCCCCACCATATTCTCCTGTAATATAGGGAAATTTCCAAATATTACCAAGCCCTACAGCACTTCCTGCTGCAGCTAAAATGAATCCTATTCTACTAAATCTAGCTATTTTCATGCGTCAAACCCCCTTGATTGGGGATATTATACTAAAATTTCAAGATATAGAGAATATTTCTTCAAAAGCTATTGACATTTTAAATCTAATTGACTATAATTTCGCCTCATTAATCAGCATAACAACTGCTTTAATGTGAAGGTCGGGGTGTAGCTCAGTATGGTTAGAGTACCTGGTTTGGGACCAGGGGGCCGAAGGTTCGAGTCCTTTCACCCCGACCACTTTTAAATTTTACAACTTTTATATTTTGGCATGGTGGGATTAGCTCAGTTGGTTAGAGCACTGGTTTGTGGTGCCGGGGGTCACGGGTTCGAGCCCCGCATCCCACCCCATAGATTTAAAATATAAAAAATTGATATTAACAAATATAGTAGCGTTCGTGGCTCAACTGGATAGAGTTTCGGATTTCGGCTCCGAGGGTTATAGGTTCGAATCCTATCGGGCGTACCATATTGACTGAAAATGCGTCCTTAGCTCAGCTGGATAGAGCAATGCCCTTCTAAGGCATAGGTCAAAGGTTCGAATCCTTTAGGGCGTACCACTATAAAAAAGTATCAAGGTCTGAAGAGACAAAAAACACTTATCTACATGCGGATGTGGTGAAATTGGTATACACGCCAGACTTAGGATCTGGTGCCGTAAGGTGTGGAGGTTCAAGTCCTCTCATCCGCACCACCCATAAATATGGGACTTTAAGCCTCTTACAATAAATCATTTTTCCTTTTAAGTTTTCTCAAGTCACACTTTAAGTCACACTTTTGTATATTCATTTATAGCTACTGCTAACTCAGCAATCAAGTACTTTTTTAAGAGAGTGAAGAGAGTGAGATAATTTTTCAATAAGCAGTACACATAGGCTTAAGATAAAATAGATATAGGTAACGCTAAAAACATATAGCCGTCTTTTTGCATTGGTATAATGTGCTCACCCATATAAAAAATATACCCTCCCTTGAAAAGATCTCCGCTGTTCTGGGCAAGCTTCACAAGTCCTCGTAGTTCTGAGCTTTTTATACTTGTTGATGATTTTACTTCTATTCCGATTATATTTGTATTGCTTTGCTTCAACACAAAATCAACCTCGTAGTCAGCGTCTCTGTAGTGATATATTTTTGTAGTTTTCTGAGCGTATGTTGTGTGCTTTAAAAGCTCTGTATAGATAAAGTTTTCAACAAGATTCCCTAAATGTTCACGCTGGGTTAGCAAAAGTGCTTCTTTATCTATTCAAAGTAAATGTGATGTCATTGCGGTAATTTATATAATAGGAAATGTCACCATTTTTGAGCTCATTAAGTCATACCCCTTCGTACTTCCCACCTGCTGGTTTTAGCGCCATCTATTTGTACCTGCTATTTAAACTTGATCATCTTGATGATAGCATAGAAAAAATCTTTGCTCCAAATGTCTAGCTGTTTTTCATCATATATAAAACGATGTACATCTTGTTTTGCCAATGTAATATCAAGTGTATCCACTCTTTTTTGTAGGAGGCTTACAATAAGCTCTGCAGTATATAGTTTCATCTCTTCTGGTAACTCTACTTCGGTGTCTTGTAGAGCTTTACAACTCTGAATTAAGCGAGTTGCTAGATGCGTCAAGTTTACTTCATATTTGTTTTGAACATACCAAACCATATCGTACCAGTCACGCCCTTTTGGTCTATTTTGCCATCCACGACATAAAACGGCATGAAGTTTACCAGCAAATAATGAAGAAGGCTTCATACTTCTCACCATAAATGGTGCTGGAGTTAAATGTAACTTTTGTTCTTCTTCAAAATTGATAGGTGGCTCAGTATCTACTTCAAATTTAATTTTTAATAATTTACCTGCATTAAAACTTTTGACAATATCTTCAGGAGCATTAATAGCTAGTAGGTGTTTGATGGTATTACCTTTGATAAATGCAGATTGTACTGTACTATGATCTTTAATTTTTGTCTCAATTTGAGCTTCAAATCCATAAGTTTTTAGTGTTTCTAGTACAGCCTTTTCATATTTACCTAGGTCAAATGATGGGTCAGGTTTTAGTAGTGAAAAATCAAGATCTTCTGAAAATCTTGGAAGTCCATAGAGTATTCTTAGAGCTGTGCCACCATAAAATACCGCATGATTAAAAAAACCTGCATCACTAAGTGCATACAAAACTATCTCTTGTAGTATCTCTCTGAGAGCTTCATAAGGATCGTCTTTGGAGAGATCGTATTTTTGTAGCATTGCTGTGATGTGTGGATGTGTATTAGCCATTTTTTTGCCTTTTCTTAATGCTTGCGGTCATATTCCGTAATTTTGAAGATGAGTAAGCCATAGAAAATTTCCATAGAAGTGTTGTATCGAGTTTTGCCATCTCTTCCCACTCTATACGAAGATCATCTTCAAGGTACTCTAATATCTCATCTTTGTTTATATCAGCTATTCTTTGATCAGCATAGACTTGATCACATAATGCTTTTTCAGGAGTTGCAATCATATACCCACCATCATGTGTATCAAATTTCCAGTCAATTCCTATAGAATATGCATTTGATGGAATTTTTTTATAGCTAAATGTACCTATATCTGTGGCGTATGTTTCAGGGCGATAGGTAGTTGCGGAAGTGACTGTATAGACTCGTTCTGGTATCAAACCGTGATAAGACAATGCATATTCATAGGACACATAAGATGGCTTATGAAGCATATTTGCTGCAGTGAGCATGTTGAGAGGACGATCTCTATACTCAGAACCTAAAGCATATACACCTCTTTTTAGACGAATAAGCTCCCCTTTTGTAACCATACTGTTGATTTTTTTCGTAGGTTGGGCATATTCTTGTTCTAAAATAGGCTTTAGCATCTCTGTTGTGAAAACATTGAGTCCGATGATCTTTTTTAATTGCACAATATTCATGTACTAATTATACAGTCTTAAATAAATTTAAGCAATAAAGTTATTAATAAAGTAGTTTTTATAACTTTATTGTTATTGTAAAGCTTAAATATATTTAATAAAGTATAGATATTTTTTATATCATATGACATAAAAGTTGTGTCATATTTTAAGTGTGACAATGATTGTCAAGTTTCTTTGAATTAATGAAAGATATAATTTTACCAATAAGCCTTAGGTTCACCCGAAGATATAAGTAGGGATTGCCTCTCGTACTTTGTGATGGTGATGTCTAAGGTGTTGAAACTCCTAACTCTCTAAATATTATTGTACAATCTTGTTTATGAATCTACAGTTGACGAAAAATTTATCAGATAAATTAAAACTGACACATACAGATTTTAACCCTATGACATACAGTGATATAGATGATTTTCATGTCAATCTCCTAAAATATGGAAGATACAACTGTGTTTTGATAACGAATGATAAAACTTTATACTCGTTTTTCTTATTTGGCTTAAAAGCAGATGATTTTCGACATTTTGAAGATATTGTTAGAGAAAGAGTATTTAAACTTTTAATGGAAAGTGGGTTGTCTCAAAATCAGTTTGAAAAAATTTTAGAGAGCATGGAAACATTTAACTACTCTAAAACTTCCAATAAAAGTGTTATTGCCTCAATGAATGATATGAAAAAAAGAATCGAGATCTTTTTAGAAAGAGATGATGATATTTACCAAATAAATAAAAAACTGAATAAAACACCTTATAAAGCTATTGGCTATAAGTATCCTGCTGAATTATTTAGTGAAATATTGAGAAGTAAAGAAATCTCATAATACATGTCGTAATTTATCTCGTAAAAAATATATTGTTAAAATTGAAAATTTCTTTTATTTATTCCTATTTATAGGAGTATTTAATTATTATTTTCTCATAATTTATCTCGTAAAATTTTCAATAAAATAGAAAAAAATGGATATAATAACATCAAGGATGGATAAAATGTTAATATCTCCAATTATGCCTTATGATCTAAAAGGGCAAATAAAACTAGAATTATTAGAGCTTGCAGAGAAGGTTTGTATTGAAAGTGCAAAGATCGCAAGTGGATATAACAAACATGTTGTAAATGCTTTTAGGGATGTTTTGCGTATTACAAACAGCTATTATTCAAACAGAATTGAAGCTGAAAGTACACATCCTATTGATATTGAAAAAGCTATGCTCAAACAATTCTCAGATGATTCTAAAGAGAAAGCATTGCAAGAGCTTTCAGTTGCACATATCAAAACACAAGAGTTCGTTGAAAGCTATGCATTGAAGAACAATGTGATTGATAGAAACTTCATAAAAGAGATTCATCGACTCTTTTATTCTAGTGAAGGTATGGAAAAATTTACAAAACTTGAAAAAGAAACCCAATTCATAGAGATGATACCGGGTGAGTTTAGAAATCGAGATGTTCAAGTTGGAAACCACATCGCACCTTCAAGTGATTTAATACATACTGTTTTTAACTATTATGAAAAAGAGTACACTTCAGTATTTAACAGTGCAACAAAAGCTATAAAACTACTTGCAGCACTCAGTTCTCATCACCGTTTAGTATATCTTCACCCATTTTTAGATGGAAATGGGAGAGTGTCAAGACTTCATTTGGATGCAATGTTCTGGAGTATGCAGCTTGAAGGATATGGGCTTTGGAATATTTCAAGAGGACTTGCAAGAGATGTTAAAGAGTACCAACACTACTTGTCTTATGCAGATATGAAACAACAAGGGGCTACTGATGGCAGAGGTGAGCTCTCACTTAGAGGTCTGGAGGGCTATTTGAAATATATGCTTGAGATTGCATTAGATCAAATAGAGTTTATGGGAAATGGTTTGCGACTTGACCAGCTGAACGATAAAATCAGGAAATTTGTAAGATTTTCACAAGAGGGGATGTTTTACAAACAAGAGCCTTTACCAAAATACTCTGAACTATTATTCTCTCATTTGTTGTTAAACGGTGAATTAGAAAGAAAATATGTACCCTCAGCAATTGGAAAAAGTGTAAGTACAGCAACAAAACTTGTAAGTGCACTCACAAAAATGGGTTATATAGAAAGTGAACATTCTAAGGCACCACTTCGTCTGAAAGTAAACTCATTTTTTGCTTCGCAGATAATTCCAGAGCTTATCCCTGAAAAAGTGGATTGAGGATTTTGTTTAAAATCATATTTTTTACTACAGTTTTTACTACAAAATTTGAAAAGCAATGAAAATAGATGATATTGAGTGAAAATTGATAACCTTATATAAAGTCCTAAATATATGGATTTGAAAGAAAATAAAACAGTTTAAGAAAAGATGAAAAGCATTAAAAAATAGACTTAGGATCTGGTGCCGTAAGGTGTGGAGGTTCAAGTCCTCTCATCCGCACCATCAACAATAAAAAATCTCTCAAAACTACCTATACAACGACATTTTGAAGCTGATTTAAGTTTCAGAAAAAATCAGTTTAGTCACCTATTAGTCACCATGTGTTAAAAACACCTCATTTTCGATGTCTTATTTCACTACTTTTACTTATCACTTTAAGTTTACTCTTCAGATGTTATCATTTTCATATGTTCATATCTACTCAAGTAACGTCATTTTGCATCAGGTATGCGTATATATTCACTCAGGTACAAAATCAGCATATTTCGTATAATTTCCCCGTTTTATTATTCAACGGGGTACCAAGTGTTTTTCACTCCCAAAAGTGAAGGAAGTCAACTCTGGCTTCCCGTTGAGTAATTCAATTGGGACACTTGGTACCTGTTTCTCACTCAATCAAATTTCATTGTTAACATTAAAGATAGGCGTATTATCAAGCGTCTGGTGAAGTAAATATTTTGTATAGATGTAATCATAGCTAACTCATGTATTGAGTACCTAAAATATTGAAAAAATAGTAGAAGTTGATACGGTTGCGGCTGGTTCTCACATGGAAACAAAAAGGGGAATCGACTACACGCAGATTTTTGTATAAAGAAGAACTTTATACGATGGGCGCTGTAGTAGATACTATGCTCTCTGCACCTTCTCATACCGACCTAAATCCAAACTCTCACATATGGACATGGAACAAGCTGTACAGTACAACCGACAGTTGATGGTATGCTCTGCTTAGCGTGTAAAAGGCAAGAGGCAAGTCCGACGAACAATCGAAACGATGGAATAATAACACATTCTAAAAATTATGCAAAATTTTAAAAACGATGAGCGGAGAACTCTACCCAATTTTTTGGGTAAATTCGAGCCCATCCTGCAACATCTTCCATCTGTCTCACTCTGGAATTAATCATTAAATCTCTTTATATTCAAGAAGAAGATTTTTTTCATCTTGAATTCTCTTATCCTTGTATTAAATTTTTTGTATGAACAAAAAGATCAAGTGTATAAACTGTCATCTCCATGCTCATTGCTATCAAAAAAAAGAATCTTTTTCTTGTAAAGTATTTCATCTTGCTTTCCTTGTTATTTTTTAGCGCTGGATATATGATAGTTAAAAATACTGAAATTGTAAAATGAATTTTTTCTTTAAATTTTGTGCATTTATTTTGTAAAGTGAACTGTAAATAATTTGTAAATTTTTCTGTAAACCATGAAAATAGTAATAAATCAGTTTACAGCTTTATGAAGGGGTTTGAGTGAGATTTTTAAAAATAGGAAACGGGTGATTAAAAAAATATAGCAGCACGAAAAAAATAATCACACCTTCACTCTTTACAATTTTTCATATATACTTTTCTTTTTTATTCATACTAGGATGTTAGAAATAGCTTCCTAAATATTATTACAAGTTTTTTGTAAAACTTGTAAGGGCTCTTTATTAGATAGATTATTTAGAGTCAAATTTTCATAAGCGTATTAACTACAAAGGCAGTGGTTTCTATAATATTCATATGAACATTTAGACAAATAATAGTCTATCCCCCAGCACGCTACGGCGTCCTCTTATTTAATACCTCAGACTGTTGATGCTTCAGATTTAAAAAGCAGATTAACTCAACAAACTTACCCTTTTGGGAATAAATATATCAAATCAAGGAGACTCCTTTGAGAGGCAGTGTCTATTATCAAACAGCAGAACTTACAAAAATCATATTTAAAGAAGGTCTAAAAAAAGAGGATAAGATAAATCCAAATCATCCACATTTTCAGTGTGTATCATCTTATAAAACCATGGAGACATACAGAAATGTATGGAATAACTTTGGCCATTATCTAAAAGAACATTGGAATCTTAAAGATTTTGAGCAGATTGATGCTGAGCATATTCAGGCATATTTTGAGTATAAAATCGAGTACTATCCAAGTAAGCAGTATGTAGAGAAACTCTCATCTGCGCTAGGAAAACTTGAAATTGCACTGGTACATTTTTCAAAATTAAAATATGAACAAGGAAAAAAATATAACTTCAATATTCGACAGCAAGTTCTAAATAGCGCAAGGAAACTCAAGCAAGTTGCGGATGGTTATCACAACAGAACATACGCTGACCCTAATTTAATTATCTCAAATCTGACGGTGATTCCACATAGAATTGCAGCGTTAATTCAGTTGCAAGGTGGTGCTAGAGCTGAGGCAGTTACATTTATAAAAAAAGAGCAATTAAAAGGTTTTAAAATAGATAAAATCACCAACAAAGATGTTGGAGTTCTTTTTACGAAAGAAAAAGGCGGCAAGGAAGGTGATGTTCTAATTAGTTCAGCAATATACAGATGGCTTGAAGAATATTTTATTACAAATAATCAATTCAAAATTAACTATCAAACTTATGCTAATGATATCAAAAAGGTATGCGTAGAATTAAATATCAAACCAGAAGGAAGCCATGGTTTTCGATGGACTTTTGCTCAAAATAGAGTAAGACTATATCAGGAAAATGGATACTCGTATGAGCAGGCGCTCCAAGCTGTCAGCTGGGAGATGAAGCATTTTAGAGCGTCTATTACTGAGCATTATTTGGGAGGATAACTATTGGGCAATTTATCAGCTCATGCAGTGGTCGAATAGGTTAATATGAAAATAGACCGCTAATATCACTATAAAGTCTCAATATCCACCAACTCAAGGGACCGTTCAAAATTCTGTGTCAATCGGGTAAAATAACAAATACCCAAGGACACAGATATGAAGATAGAAATAGATGTAGAGCAATTTGCTCGTGATATAAAGGCCGGTAAAAGTATTGGCGGCTCTGATGGAGCATTAGGCTCTTTAATTAAACAACTCACCGAAGCTGCACTTGCAGCCGAGATAGACTCTCATCTCTCTCAAGATTTGGAAAAAAACCGAAAAAATGGCTACAGCTCTAAAACTATGAAAAGTGATCATGGAACTTTTGAATTAGATGTTCCACGAGACCGCAACGGCAGCTTCGAACCTGAAATAGTCAAGAAAAATCAGACCAGTATGACCAGTGAAATAGAAGAAAAGATTCTTTCACTTTTTGCACTGGGCAACAGCTACTCTCAAATAGCTAAACATATAGAAGATTTTTACTGCGTAGGCTTCTCTAAAGCGACTATAAGTGCCGTAACAGATAAAATAATCCCAATGCTCCAAGAATGGAAAACAAGACCCCTTGAGGCTGTCTATCCTTTCATATTTTTAGATGCTATCCACTACAAAGTAAAAGAAGATGGCCGTTATATCTCAAAAGCATTTTATACAGTGCTTGGTGTTCGCGTGGATGGCAAGAAAGAAGTATTGGGACTTTACCTCAATGAAAGTGAAGGCGCTAAGTTCTGGCTACAGGTACTTACTGACTTGCAGAACCGTGGAGTCAAAGATATTCTCATAGCATCAGTCGATGGATTAAAAGGTTTTCCAGAGGCGATTAACTCCGTATTCCCAGATACAGAGGTGCAACTCTGTATCGTCCATCAAATACGCAACAGCCTCAAGTATGTGGGTTCTGCCAACCAAAAACAATTCGCTAAAGAGCTCAAAGCAGTCTATCAGGCTTTCACCAAAGAAGAAGCAGAATTCGAGCTTGAAAAGTTAGAAGAAAAATGGGGTAAAAAGTATCCTATCGTTTTTCATTCTTGGAGAAATAAATGGGATAATTTATCTGTTTACTTCCAGTATCCAGAAGATATCAGACGAGTAATTTACACAACAAATATCATAGAATCCGTTCATCGCCAGTTCAGGACCTTGACTAAAACTAAAGGTGCTTTTCCAAACGATGACAGTCTGTTAAAATTGCTTTATATGGGGATTCAGAATGCTCAAAAGAAGTGGACTATGCCGATAAGAAACTGGTCACTAACCATTTCCCAGTTAGCCATCCATTTCGATGGACGGCTTGATGATGCTTTAAACTTATGATACAATTTTAGGAATTACTCGATGCTGACACAGAATCTTGAACACTACCCAACTCAACGCGCGCGCACTCTTTTTTGAGCAGCTTTTTGTTATTGGCATCTTCTTCCGCCAAAGTTAAGATATCCGCAAAGTCATCTTTTGCCACTTCAAAACTGTAAAGCTCTTTTGTGGTTTCGATACGAAGCTTCGTCTCATCTTTAGCAGTGAGAGATATATTTCTCTGTCCTTTTGCATATTCAGATTTTATGATTTTTGCTATTTTCTCATTAGCAAGCAATTCACTAAGCAAAATTTCTGTGTTCATATCTGCATCACATAAGATTTTGTAAGTAACCATTATATTTCCGTCCATATTTGTCTCTCCTTGTTGATATTGCGTTTTGAATACCCTTTTTTAATTTTTTCATATAGCAAGAGATCCAATGCATTTTTGCACTCCTCAATATGGGAAAAATACTCTTTGATGATTCCGGTAGGTTTTTTGTTCTTGACTCCGCCAAACTCTTTGATGAGTAAAAACTCTCCAAAAAGAGTAGGGTAGAGTTTTAGAGTGTAATATCTGATGTTTTTATTTACTTCTCTATAAAGGGTGAGTTTATAGTTCAAGTAGTGATTTAATTTCTTTGGAACCATAGTAAGACTCAATTGCTTTGTTGATGACATAGTCAAGCTTTTTCTTTTCATTCATACCATTTACTTCATTTTTAATCTTTAATGATAAATATTGAAGATATATCATAGTTGAAATTGTAGAAAAGAACAAATAGTATTGCATATTGCCATAATATGCAAAAAATAGGAGTTGCTGTAAGCTTAAAGTGGAAGATAGGGAAGGGGTTATATCCTAATTTATATAGTACATAATAATATATTGTAGACTATATTTAAGAATTTATTGAATTATTTCACGTCAATATGGTTCAAATTATGAAAAACTGAGTTTCTAAAAATGATGATTTAGAGAGTCTTGTTTGCATAATTCAACAAAAATCAAAAAAAACAGTCAAACGTAATTATTTTACTACTTTAAACAGTTTTTATAAATGAAAACAGCCAAAGTGGTATTTTTTTATCATTTGATGTAAAATCTATATCTATTGCCAAATAACTATTTTCTAAATCTTTTACTTGTGTAAATGATTTATTTTTGCAACCAAAGGGAGGTTGTAGCGCGGTATAGGCGCAAGGGTTACGGTTTATGATAATTTATAGTAGTTGCTTGGTTGGAAAAGTTGTAGTGAAGTTTTTTGCAATAAGGCACTGATAGTTTTTATAGAACATTACATGTGTCACATTAAAATATACAAAACTGATTGAAGATCAGTTGAGTGATAAATATAAATAAACATCTAGGAAGATATTGTATGAATAATAAATAGCTTAAGTTAAAAATCGGTATTATCATTTTAAGCAAAGTGTACGCATGGTGTTTGACCAAATTGTTAGTTTAAAAAAAATTCATTTTTATGGGAAGTGCTAGTGATATTCTGTACCGATAACGATTTTATTCAAAAAAAATTAGAAACAGGTTCAATTCTTATTGTAGAGGATTCGTCGTTCTTTAACAATGCACTTCGCAAGGGGCTAACATTTTTAGGATATGACGTCACAAGCGCATATAAATTGAAAGAAGCACTTTCATATATAGAAAAGCGTTCTTTTGATTTGATTATTTTAGATTTGCATCTTCCTGATGGAGAAGGTGAAGATTTATTTAAGCAATTAAATACAAAGCAAAAACAAGAAATTGTTATTTATACTTCTGACCCTGATCAAGAACCTCATGATGAGTGGCTCCACAATGGCACAAATGGGGGGGGAAAAATTAGGGGATATCTTTCAAAAAATGATCCTTTTCCTTATATTATCCAAGAGATTGATAAAACAATTAAGGCAATTTACGAGAATACTCAATACAATATCCTTGTAGTTGATGATTCAAGTGTCATCTGTCGACAGATGACATCATTACTTCAATCTCGTAATTACAATATCATTGTAGCCAATGATGGCGGCTCTGTATTATCTGCTATTAAAAATACTATGTTTGATCTGATTATATTAGACCTTGATTTTTCAGATATGTATGGAGAAGATGTTTTAAAACACCTGAAAAAGAATACTGCTACCGCTAAAATTCCTGTATTTATTATAACCGAAGACTATGATGTCTCTACCATCGAAAAATTGATTAAACAGGGTGCAAATGAGTTTTTTCTTAAACCGTTTATCCGCGAAGAGCTTCTTTTAAAAATCGATTTTTGGATTGATTCCAAGCGTAAAGCTAGAGAAAGCGAGTGTGAACGGCAACTGCTTCAAGAGTATAAAGATACGGTAGATCGCAGTTCCATCGTTTCAAAAACCGATAAACGAGGAGTTATTTCCTTTGTTAATGAGAAATTTTGCGAAATCTCGGGTTATTTGCCCTCGGAACTGATCGGAAAACCCCACAATATTCTCCGTCATCCCGATATGCCAAAAGAAGCATTTGAAGAGCTTTGGCAAACTATTTTAAGTGGTCAAGTGTGGGAAGGTGTAGTTAAAAACCGTAAAAAAAATGGTTCACACTATTGGGTTCAGACCGTCATTAATCCAATTATTGATATCAAAGGGAATATTATCGAGTTTATCGGTATCAGAACTGATATTACTGAAATGCAAGATATTAAGGAAAAATTGCGGGAACAGCTCAATATTTCCGAAGAACATTTCGAAGATTCTTATCTGATGGCACAAATGTATGAAAAAGCAATTAATGAGAGCAATATTCTATCTCGCACAAACATAGATGGTACTATAATTTATGTAAATAGCCGTTTTATAGAAATTACTGGGTATAGAGAAGAAGAGATTATTGGTAAAACTCATGCTCTTTTCCGTCATCCCGATACACCTAATAAAGTTTATGTTGATATGTGGAAAACAATTCACTCGGGAAAAGTATGGAATGGTATCCTAAAAAATCGAAAAAAAGATGGATCTGAATACTGGGTAGAGTCAACGATTATTCCAATAAAAGATAAAGATGGAAATGTCAACGAGTTTATGGCAATTCGTCATGAAGTAACTGAAATTATTACTCTGCATAAAGAGATTGAAAACACTCAACAAGAGATTATTTACCGTATGGGTGAAATCGCCGAAAGTCGTAGTAAAGAAACTGGAAATCATGTCCGAAGAGTGGCTGAATATTCCAAGCTTTTAGCGTTAAAAGCAGGATTGGATGAAAATGAATCTAATCTTATTTCTAGTGCTTCACCTATGCATGATATTGGAAAAGTCGCTATACCTGATGCCGTACTACTCAAGCAGGGAGCATTAAATGCGGATGAGTGGGTTATTATGCGATCTCACAGCACAATTGGGCATAAGGTTTTAGATGGTTCACAGAGACCTTTGTTGAGGACATCGGCAATTATTGCTAAAAAGCATCATGAAAAATATGATGGGACAGGATATCCTGAAGGGCTATTTGGAGAAAACATCCATATTTATGCTCGTATAGTAACAATAGCTGACGTGTTTGATGCGCTTGGGAGTGACCGTATTTATAAAAAAGCATGGTCACTAGAAAAAATCATTAATTTATTTAAGGAGGAAAGAGGAAAACATTTCGATCCAAACTTGGTTGATCTGTTTCTAGATAATTTAGATGGGTTTTTGGATATTCGTGATCTTTACAATGATAATTTAATTTTACAAGAAGAGGAAAAAGATGGAACATACGCTCAATGATACAGATTTTCTAGTATCACAAACCGATTCAAAAGGAAAAATCCTTTTTGCCAATGAAGACTTTTGCAAAATTGCAGGTTATACACTTGAAGAGTTGATAGGACAGCCTCATAGTATTGTCCGTCATCCAGATATGCCAAAGGCAGCTTTTAAAAGTTTATGGGATACTGTTAAAAGTGGAAAAGTATGGAAAGGATATGTTAAAAATAAAACTAGAAATGGTGGATTTTATTGGGTATTTGCAACCGTTTATCCAAATATCGCATGTGGTGAAGGTGAGGGAGGATATATGTCTTGTCGACGTAAACCCTCACCTGTTGAAATCCAAAAAGCCGAAGCGCTTTATAAAACTATGCGTTAATCAAAAGGATAATAAATAATGAAAAATAGTACAAAGATTATAATTTTATCGGTATTGGGAATCATAGGTTTAGGACTGGCCGTTGCCATTAATTCTATAGGAGTCAGTGCAGGGGTTATTGTGGTCATTATAGCTGTGGCTATTGGGATTATAACATCACCTACCAATAATCGAGAACTTTCTCAACAGTTAACTGAATTTGAAGAGCTGATACAATTCAAACGAAATCAAATGGAGCCTATGGAAACTAAGGGTAGTACTGAGGTAAAAATCAATCAACTTGCTACAATGCATGAATCGATTTTAGAGCAAGATACAAAAGTAGCAGGCGAAATGGTATTGCTTGCTGATAAAGTACGTCGTGGTCATTATATGTGTCGTGTAGCAAGTGACTCAAAAACGCCTCATGTACATCTTCTAAAAAAAACTATGAATGTAATGCTTGATGCAACAGAAAAGAATTTAGATCAAGCGGTTTCAGTCTTAGAATCATTGAGCGAAGGACATTTTTCAACACGTGCAAAAGTTGATGTTGAGGGAAAAATGGCTCTAATGTTAGAAAAAATAAATACTTTAGGTGCCGCATTGCAATCAATGGAGCAACAGAATAATGACGCTAATGAAGTTTTAAACAACAATACTCAACAACTTAAAAATACAGTTGAGGGGCTTCGTAGTAATCAATTTGTGGAATTAAGCGGAATGATTAACTCTACCGTGGAACGTATCCAAAGTGTTGCAAATAAGGAACATGAACTTTCTGGCAATCTTCAATCTCTTGCCGAAAATGCTCAAGAGACGAAGCAAATTTTAGTTACAATTGGTGATATTGCAGACCAGACCAATCTTTTAGCATTAAATGCTGCAATAGAAGCTGCACGTGCGGGAGAGCACGGTCGAGGATTTGCCGTTGTTGCTGATGAAGTACGAAAACTAGCAGAGCGTACCCAAAAAAGTTTAGCAGAAACTGCCGCAACTATTAATGTTCTTATTCAATCGATTAATGATAGTAGTCAAGAGTTAAATAAAAATATGGATGAGATGATGGATTTAACACAATATGTTGGAACTGTTGATGGCAAAATGGGTGATCTATTAAGTACCATGGATCGTTTAAGTTAAAAAGGGCATAAATGGGTATCAAGCGTAGACATCTTAATCAATATATTTCTTTATTAGAAAAGCATGTATCAACTTCTATGACAGATACAGATGGCGTTATTGTTTGTGCTAGTGAAGCATTTTGTGAAATGACAGGTTATTCTGAATCAGAGCTAATTGGTAAAAAACATAATTTACTTCGGCATCCTGATATGGCACAAGAAATTTATCAAAATTTATGGATGACGATAACAGAAGGTAAGCCTTGGCATGGGCGTATAAAAAATCTTACGAAGAATAAAGGGTTATATTGGGTAGATGCCTATATTGAACCAATTTTTGATAATGGAACAATTATTGGGTATCAAGCTGTACGACAAAACATTACTGATGAAACACTATTTGAATCACAGGCAAAAATTGATTCATTAACGGGATTATATAATCGTCATTCCATCGAAGAATTTGCTCAATTACTTATAGATGAAGCGCAGCGATACCAAACACCTTTTTCAATTATAATGGTAGATTTGGATGATTTCAAACAAGTTAATGATCTTTATGGTCATTCTATGGGTGATGAAGTTTTGAAAAAAATCTCTACAATATTTAAAGATTTAGTTCGTTCCAGCGATCGTGTAGGACGATGGGGCGGAGAAGAATTTCTCATTTTGCTACCACAGGCAACGCATTTGCAGGCAAAAGAGTTGGCAGAGGGGTGTAAACCTACAAATAGGTTTTTTTCCCTATGCGCTTTAAAAGTAGCTTAATCAGTTATAGCTCTTTCCCACAAATCTCTTTCACTTTAACTATTACAGTTCTTCTTATAAACGGTGGTTTTTGAGAGCAGAAGTTTCAAGATAATCTCTTCACCTAAAATAGGGAGTTTATTTTTCTCAAAAACTATTCTCAAAATTAATTCTTAATATACTACAATTTATATGAGTTTTAAGAATATTACATAAATAAAAGTAGTATTTTAATCATTATCTATTAATATATAAGATATAATACTTATAGTTTAATACAAAGGATACAAAATGTTAACTTATGGTGTAACCGATATTCAAAACAAACCCTCTTTGATTAAAATGATGGATGTTGCAGAAATAATTGATAGAAGAGCTCATACTACTTTGGGATATTTTATCTCTTCAAAATATGATAGTTACATCAAACCTATAATTGAGCAAATTGATAAAGATGAAAAACTAGCAAAACTTCATAAATTAAAAATGCATCAAGATTTAGAATTTGCAGAACTTGGAGTTGATGATGGAATTAAATAAAGGTGACATTGTAACAGTCAATCTGAATCCTAAAAAAGGAGATGAAGTTGGAAAAATAAGACCGGCTGTTATTATCTCGGGAAATGATGAAAATGCAATTTTAGATACAGTTATCCTTATGCCACTTTCAACTGATTTAATTGATGATATGCTTCCATATAGAATGAGAATTTTAAAAAGAGATAATCTAACTCAAGACTCTGATCTTTTAATCAATCAAATACGAACTCTTTCTAAACAAAGAATAGGTGAAAAAATTGCAAAACTCACAAATGATGAATACGAACAAATAATCAAATCGCTTTGCAAAAACTTTAATTAGGAGAACTATATGCTAATTGGCTATGCTAGAGTCTCCACAACCGACCAAAACCTTACTCTTCAAAAAGATGCACTAGCAAAAGCCGGTTGCGAAAAAATTTATGAAGATGAGATGAGTGGCACAAAAGATAATCGCCCTGGACTTAATCAAGCGTTGGAAATGCTTAGAAAAGACGATACTCTTATTGTATGGAAACTTGATCGCCTTGGAAGAAGTGTAAAAAGTTTAATTGAACTTGTTAGTGATTTAAATCAAAAAGGTATTCATTTTAAAAGTTTAACAGATTCAATCGATACAGGAACTCCAAGCGGGAGGTTCTTTTTTAATGTGATGGCAAGTTTAGCGCAGATGGAGCGGGAACTCATAGTTGAGAGAACTCGTGCAGGATTGGAAGTGGCACGTGCCCTTGGACGAAAAGGGGGCCGTAAGCGAACCATGACCGACTCTAAAATTACTTCCGCGAAACGTCTTCTTGCCAGCGGAGTACCACCTCGTGATGTGGCCAAAGATCTTGGTGTTTCTTTGGCCACACTCTATCGATGGATACCGGCTTCGGAACAAATTGATTGACAAATCACAAATTAGGATTTGCAAAGTGGCTAAAAATAATAAAACAAATATAACTCCAGATGATGATTCTCTCGTTGATATTAACATATACGAGTATGGTGATGATCGGGCTAATATAAAAATCAGTGTTGTTAAAGTATGGGATATTGACGAGCAAGTACTTATACATATGCATGCCCAAATATTTAATATTTATTTAAATTGGATAAAAGAAAATCAGACGAATGAAAGTTTTATTCAATGTCTTCACATTATAAAACTACACAATGATTCACTTATATTGAAACAAACCGTATTTAAAATAGATATTGCAAATGGAACAATTGTTGATTTAAAAAATAAGATTGTGGCAGAAATTGACGGTATGCTTGCATTTAACAATATAGTACTTTACATCAAAGATATGGAGCTTTGGATCAGTAACAGAGAAGATCCAAAAGAACAATATTACTGCAAAAGGTGTCAATAGCTTTCCTATAAACTCGTCTGAGTAGGATTTTATTCCGTTTCCTGAAATGACCAGTTAGACAGATAAATTTAGCTTAGCGTGCTATTTTTTCCGAATTCTGTGGTGACCCGTATAGCTTTATCAAAAAATACAAAATGGAGAAAACTGCTTTAAGCTAACTTTAAAGGGGGATACCGAAAAAAGGAGATTGTTGATGAGCACCCATAATTCTAATGTAAAGTGCATCTATTTTAACGAGTAAACCTTGTTATCTGGGTTTACTCAAGGTGATTAAAAGTTTAAAAAACTTTTAAATATATCAAAATAAGCAAACGCAGGAGAAATAAAATACTCTTGTAAATTTGTACTTAAGACTCAAAAAAGCTCTCTGGAAAAAGAAAATCCTGCGGCACTTTTTGTGACAAAGCGATCGTAATCGATTAGGCTTTCACCATATCCGTTGAAAAACTTGATATACCAGAATGTGTTTTCTGAATTAAAAAATGGATATGACCAGTGTAAATCAACCGCCCCTCTATGTTGACCTCCTGAACCGAAGTTATAGCGCAGAAGCGATCCAAATTCATGTTCACCATAGAGATATTTGAGTTTGATATCGCCATATCCTAGGTAGTCTTGAATATTTGGATTATCATCACCGTTTGTATTAGGATCATATTCGCCCGATTCAGGATTGACAGCTCCGTCAAAATATCCGGCATATTTTTCTTCTTCGGGGATTTTAAACCATACTCGGGAGGCAAGAAATAGATTGTTCCATTGCCACATTCCGGTCAGATAGAGACGATCCCATGATCTTGAACGATATCCCTCTTGGCCATTAGATTCATGTAAATAGCCCACTTTTACCGATTTAAGACCGTATTTATCATCGAGCACTTGGGAAGAAGGAAGTCCTACAAAAAGCTCAGGAAGATAGTTAGTTTCACGAAAAGGCCCTGATTCGCTATAGCGTTGCCACCACACTCTTTGAGTATATGCAAAGTTGATGTATTCGTTCAAACCAAAAAGATTGTATGTCAACATCTTTGTTAAACTGACTTGGAACTCTACTTCAATATTTTGAGCATAATTGTCGTACTGCTCATGCTGTGCTGTTGTATAGTTAGTAGGATGAGTATTAGAAGATATGCGTGGGTATCTTCCCGTTGAATAGCTTAAAGGAAGAAGAAAGTTTGTTTCATACGGATGCAGTCCAAACATACCTTCGCCTAAAATAGAACCCAGCAACTTTTTAGTTTCAGGGGTTGTAGTCTCCATTTTACTTAAGGCATACGCCATCCCTTTTTTGTTCGTGGAGGGATCAAACTGTACTTTTAAGCGCTCATAAAACGATTTTTTTGATTCTTCTTCATAGTTTTCCATTGTCAATACATAATTGTAATCCGACGCAGCCTGCTGATATAAAAGCGCTGCTTTTTCATAATCAACCTCGACGCCGCCCAATCCATTTTGATACAAAAAAGCAAGCCGGTAGATTGAAGGTTTAACTCCGTTTGCTGCTTCCTTTTCAAGTAAAGGCAAGGCTTTGGCATACTCTTTATCGTTGAAGTAATGGGTACTTTCTTGCATTTTCTCAGTAAAATGATCTTCTGCAAGAAGAAAAAATTGAGAAGATAAGAGTATAGTTACAAGTAGAATTTTAGGGATTGTTTTCATCCGTTGCCTCCGTTAAAATGTTATTTTAAAATTTAGATAGAGAGTATACCATAATCGCCAAATTCACTCCCGCTCTTTCCGATATAAAACATACTTCCCAAGCCTAATGCAATATCATCAGCCAATGAGTAGTGTATACTTGGGCTCAAAAAATAGCTTTTGTCTTCCATATTTATAATACTAGTTAAAGAACCATTTAAAAGAGCATTAAATTCATATCCGCCACTGAATCCCACATAATCATGGGAAGAAACAAGATTCTGAGGTGTACCTGAGGAGAGGTATGAACGCAGTTCTTTCGCAAATGTTTTAGAACTATGAAGCCATTCTCCCGCAAGAGTAAAGGAATTTTCAAATGCGTAATCCGCACCGATAAGTCCTTGAAAAAATGTTTCCTTGAGCACTTTGTCTTCAAACCATCCTCCTTCAGAGCGCAGTTCAATCCCGCTTTGAAACAGTTCTCCCTCAAGTTCGTACCCAATCATGGAAGCATCATCGCCACTTACCACATCAATAGCCGCATCAGCAAAACCGAAGTAGCCTTTCGCGCGTCCTGCATATTTTATGCTGTTATCCGCTCTCTGTGCGGCTACAGCGGTAATCTGGCTTAAATCGCTAGGCGAATAAGTATATGAGAGGGCAAATACTCCATACACTTCATCTGGCTCCAACGCCAAAGGATTTTTCGGGTTGAATAAATCTGTCGGATTCCAGATACGTCCGACTCCCATGCTCACCTTTTGCAAACCAATACTGAGGCGGTTCTTTTGATCAGCATAGCCTGCATAAAAACGGTAAAGTTCTCCGAAGAGTTCCCCCTCAGTGTAATCAGCTGCATCTGTTTTAGTATAAAACGGTGTATCGGCGCGTTGATTACGCAAGGCTTTATATGAACTACTGTTGAGAGTGTCATACCCGATTGTATTTTTTAAGTCACCGATTACTGTAGCAAACCAGTTTCCTTCTCTAAAATTACTTGTTAAGCGAAACCGATTGGTGTTGTAGAGGGTACGCTCCTCAGTTGCATTTAGCGGAGCCGAAAGTGTAAAGTTGCTGTTCTCATAGGTCGTTTCGCTCTCTATGGCCTCTGCATTTAAGGCTAAAAACAGTGCCATAAAGATGCTTCTGTAGCTCATGGTCGTACAATATCCTCAAGAATTTTCCCATCTCGTAAAATAATTGAGCGTCGTGCTTTTTCGATTACCATTGGGTCATGTGAAGAGAAAATTATAGTCACCTTTTCCTCTTCGTTGAGGCGGCGCATCAGCTCCATCAGTTTTTCTCCGTTTGCCGTATCAAGATTAGCGGTCGGTTCATCTGCTAAAATAAGTTTTGGTTTACTCGCTACCGCGCGGGCTACCGCAACACGCTGTTGCTGACCGCCGCTTAAGTGGTCCGGAAGTTTGTTTAAGTAGTCATCAATATCGAGCTCTTTTGCCACCTCAAGTACTCTTTTATCACACTCACTTTGTGAATACCCAAGAAGCTTCATAATATACTCAATATTTTCCTTTACAGTAAGAACCGGAATCAAGTTGTAGGCTTGAAAAACAAACCCGATATGCTCACGCCGAAACAGAGCTAATTCACTTTCATTTAAAGCGGTAATCTCAGTTCCTTCTAGATCAACTGTTCCGCTGTTTGGACTATCAAGTCCTCCGATGATGTTAAGAAGGGTGCTCTTACCGCTTCCACTTGGTCCGGAGATAACAATAAACTCCTCTTTGGCGATTACAAGATCCACTTCTCTTAGAGCAATGCTCTCATTTTCGCTTCCTTGGTTAAAGATTTTTTTGATTTTATGTATAGTTAAAAAGTTCATAATTACTACTCGTTTATAGATTGAATTGGGTTGCGTTTTTTTAGAGTGCGAATCGGTATGATTACGGCAGCCAAAGTCGCTAAAATAACACTTGCTAATGATTGGGTAAAATACTCTGGCTTGATTATGGCATGCATCGAAGAGTCCATGCCAAAGATTGCAAAAGCATCGCTAAAACCTGAGAGGTCAAGTCCATAAATTTTTAAATACCACAATAAAGCAGCTCCTAGAATTGCTCCAATAAAATAGCCGCTTAGTGTAATGATAAGTGATTCATAGATAATCAACCGAGCAATATCTTTAAACTGTGTCCCGATTGCCATCATTATCCCAAACTCTCTTATTCTCTCTAGAACTGAGACAAGAACTACACCAAAGATACCAAGTGTAGCAACTATAAAAATAAATGCAGAACTGATGCTATTAAAAGTTTGCATCATTACTTCCCCTTCATGCAGCGAAGGGGAAAGCTCTTTGTAGGTGTAGATTGCCAAGGTGTCATTTTTAAGAGTTGAGATGAGATTTTGTTTAAATAGATACTCATCGTTTTGACTTTTTAGTAAAATCGCAACTTCTGTCACCCCTTGAATGCCAATGAGTTTAGCCATGATAGTTTGATTCATCACAAGAGTGCTGCTGTCAATAAGAGTATTATGCGTTTTAAGTATTCCCTCAATTTTAAGTGCAATCGATACGATCTCATTATTTGTATCCTGCATCGTCACAATTACCTTTTTGCCGATACTCAGTTTTAATTTTTTAGCCAATCTATAGCCTATAAGCACTCCTCGCTCTCTTTTACCAAAACTATAATCTCCATCAATTATAAAATCTTGTAACTGGCTATGATTTTTCTCTTTTAACAAATCGATTCCCATTACAGTTATGCTTTGGGAATATCCTGCTGTTGCTACAAGTGCCTGTTGGTTTATTCGTAAAGCATAACTCTTTATTTGAGAATAGCTGTCCAATATTTCTGTAATTGATTGCGAATTATCAATGTTATAGTTTATATTGTTTTGGGCACGAAAAGATTTGTGTTGAATGCTGATTGTTCCGCTTCCGGTTTTGACGGTATTTTGCGTCATTTGAACCATCATCCCCTCATAGAGCCCCTCCATCAAAAGTAAGCCAATTAAAGATAAAGCTATCATGAGCGATATCAAAATTGCACGACCTCTGCGACGAAAAATGTGCAAAACCGCCATTTTTAAATAGATATTTTGTGTTAAATTAAACATATCGTATCGCCTCTATAGGAGTGAATCTATTTATCATCGCAATAGGATACAAAACTGTTAAAAGATTAAGCAGCAGCATAATGAACATCTGAGTAAAAATAGATGCCAAATCAAACTGCGTAGGCAACGTGGTTTCTGCCACCATGTTGTACTGTTTATAATAATCTTCCATTTCCATATCCCCAATAGATGTTAATTCAATAGGATTTTTTTCATAATAGTGCGTTGCGTAACCGCTTGCAACACCTCCGACACTTACGCTTAAGAGTCCTAGTAAAAGCGCCTCAAAAAGAAGCATTCCCATAACCTGCGAAGGTGTAGTTCCAATTGCTCTTAAGACTCCAATCTGTCGAACGCGACCATATACGGAGAGAAAAGCAAAGATGGCAATAACAAAGAAAATAACAATAAAAAAGATTCCAAGCGTGATATAGCTAAATATTCCATCTATCTCCATTGCTACTATAAAATCTTCTAGTATCTGTTTGTAGTTTCTAACTTCTAGTGTGTTCGATAAGTTTTGTTTTAACGTTTCACTTACTGTATCAATTTTAGAGATATCCTCAGGAGTTGCGATAATATGTGTCGCAATATCACTACTATGCATAAGCACATCAAAATAGGCTTTATTGACAAAAGCAGAGCTGTTGTCAAACTCATAAAGTTTCGTCCTGAAAATCCCTTTTACTATAAGGTTATCAGCAGCAAATGAGTAATCAGCTGCAGTAGAGATAAAAGAGACACTATCGCCTATCTTTAGATCAAGCCGTTTTGCCAACTCATTTCCGATGTACAAAGCATTTGTATCGCTGCTTGAGAGATATTCACCCTCAACCAATGCGTTTTTAAGTCTGGATACTTTTGCCTCACTCTCGGGCTCAATTGCACAAAACATCCCACCGACAGTCAGCTTATCGCTTGAATAGAGTGCAAAGGTTTCAAACCTGCTTGATACTGCTTTAATACCTGTAGTTTTAGTTACTTTGTCTTTAACTTCAGACTCATTAAAAATAAGGTTCTCAAAACTGGGGTCATCTTCAAACTTAGCATCTCTTACCTGAATATAACCAGGATATGTCTCAACACTTGATTGAATAAGTTGCGTATGGGTTCCCTCAGAAATAGCAGCAACAAAAATCAAAAGAGCTGTAGAAAAAGCACTTAATAAAAAAGTGATAATTGAGCGTTTTTTATGAGTTGTAAGCTCTCTTAAAGCCATTTTTAGAATAATCATCTACTAAACCGTATAAGTGCATTTTTGGTAAACATTGCATCATCAATTCTGCTCTCAAAATCAACTTCATCCATTGTTACAACTGTTTTATTTTTTTCTTTTTGGCTTGGTATGAGAGTCATAACAGTGGGAAGATATCGTGAGCCAATAACTTTTATTTCACTATAATAAAGAGTTCTCTGCTCTTTAGCATCTTCATCATAATAGATTGCACGAAGAGGCACATAGTTCTCTTTTTGCACTTCCATAACAATTTTACCCCACACTACGGGGGCATCTTGTTTTGGTATGAGTGTTAGGGTGTATTTTGTAGAATCCTCAGAGCTTAGAGTAGGAATGTAGTCATCAACAATTGAACTCTCTTTTGCCATATCATCGTTAGTAAAATCACTTCCCATCCAGTTTTGCATCATCATAGAAGCTGGAATTTTGATGGTTTTTTCTATTTTTGGCACATATTGCCACATCGTTGTGTCAATTTTTAAAAACGTTATCCCCATATCGCTTTTTGGATAAAGAATCCTGATAAAACTTTTTTCATTCCCACGGTTCCAACTCTCCATCTTCATAGTTCGTTCACCCCTTGAGGTAGTCACACTCATAGTGATTTTCGAATATCCATTTTCACTTTGTAAATTATGCTCGACTTTTTCAACAATCTCTTGTGCACTTATTGCCCATAAAGAGAGGCAAAAGAGTAGCAATAGTGATACTGTTTTCATAAAGAGACCCCTATAGTTTGATTATTGGATATTCCACTCCAATAAATTTGAAAAGTTTTTTCAACCATTTCAGAATTATATTGCTCCGGATGAGCGATAAAATAATTTCCATTCATACGCATATTCCAACTAAAATGCTCTAATATATATTCGAAACTGTCTATTTTTACTAAATTATTTAAAATCACTTCTTGAAATATATTTGTGTAATAGTCAAATCGTTTACTTGCGTCTTGAACAGCCGAAGCGCTTGCATAATAATGAAAAGCGTAGTGCTCAAGAAAATTAGCATACTCCGTATTTGCCATTCCCCACTCTATATTGAGATGCCATATCTGCTGTAATTTTTCATAAACACTTACTTCTTCTTGAAAGTATTGTTTGTGATAACTGATTAATGAATCAAATATCAGTGCGTACAGCTCATGCACCAAATCTTCCTTTGTTTTAAAATGATGAAATAACGTACCCGTAGCAACACCTGCTTCTTTGGCTATCAATGCTGTAGGAGTGCTATATATTCCTTTTTCTACAAACAAGCGCATGGCGGTTATGAGAATGTTTTCTCGTTTAGTAATCATAGTAATACCTTATAGACTGATTAGTTGGTTGGTTCTCTTTTTTAATAATAGCTTAAAAAAAGGTCCCATGTCAATAGCTACTAGCTATCTCCGCCAAGGGCCAAATGAAGATTAACATACTGTTCTAGTAATTGTCGCTGAGCGCTAACTCTCTCAATTTGTGTCTGAAGTGTGGAACGCTTAATCTGAAGGAGGTCAAGAAGAGTGATTTCTCCAGCGGAAAAGTTTTCATTGGCTATCTTCTCAGCCAATTGTGCATTTTCAAGTGCTTCTTCAATATATTGCTGTCGTTTTCGAAAAAGTATTTCATTGCTCAATGCCGTTTCGACCTCTTTAAAGGCTTTGAATGCTGTTTTCTGATAATTAGCAATGGCTGCTTTTTGTTCGGCACTCTTAATATCGACCTCGGCATCGAGTTTTCCGGCATTAAAGATAGGAAACAAAATCCCGCCGCCAATGTTCCAAAGAACATTTAGCGGATCGCTCAGCTTTTCAAGTTCATCAGAACGAGCACCAAAAGAACCCGTTAGAGAGATTGTCGGCAGCTTTGCAGCCTTTGCCTCTTCAAGGCGGTTGAATGCACTAGCTACTCTGCGCTCGGCAGCCCGTATGTCGGGACGGTGTTCAAGTACATCCGAGGGAATTCCCGCTTTTACATGAGCGGGCATTGCAGGAAAATCCTCTTTCGCTTCAAAGTCAGCAGATGGGTAGCGACCAAGCAAAATTTCTAGGGTACGCAGAGCGTTCATGTGGTTGCTTTTTGCATTTTGTGTGGACTCCCTAGCTCTTGCTAAATCGTGGCCGATGAGATGAATATCTTGTTTTGATAAAAGTCCTTCTTCATAAAAAGCCTCAGTAACTCTCAATGTTTGCATTAAGTTCTGCTCAAATGTATAAGACAAATCAAGCAGCCTGTTTGTCTCAAGTACGGCAAAATAAGATTTTGCCGTCTGAGCACTAAGTGATTGCATAGCAGACTTAAGATCATATTCGACAGCATAATAATCATATACGGCAGCTCTTTGGCTTGAGCGAAGCCGTCCCCAAATATCGACTTCCCACGACACATCCAGCGAGACACCATATTGATTGTAGCTAATATTTCGCATGTCCATGTTCTTCTGACGGCTAATATTACTTGTCAAATCAAGTGACGGGGACAAAGTAGCTGATGCTTTTGCGGCCATAGCTGAAGCCTTAAAGAGATTTGCAGCAGCAACCTCTATGTCATGGTTGTGAGTATATACTTCATCAATAAGCTTTTCAAGACGAGGATGGTTGAACTCTTTGACCCATCCGTTTGCATTGTAAGATTTCTCTTGGGATATAGAGCTTACCCATTTTTGTGGAGGCTTCATGCCGGCTTCCGGTCGGGTATAGTCGACTGTAGTGCATCCACCTAGAAGAAAAGAAACCGATAGACCTGCTAATGCATATTTTTGAAACATGAGCATTATATTTTTACTCCTTTGCTGTAAAATCACAGCTTATACCCAATTGCCGAAAATACGAATACTCCCGTGTCAGATTCGCTAATAGGGCTTTTGGCAGCGTCTCCTTGCAATTGCTTAACTTGTGCACTAAGCATAACAAACCAGCTTTTATTGATGGTGTAGAGAGAGTTGACTGCGGCAGAAACATGCTTGAATCCAGCCTTGGCATCGAATTTTGTGAACTTTGAACGCATACTTTCATCGATGCTGATACCAAAAAAAGTATCCATATATTTACTGTCTGCCCATTCTGTTCCTACTAAAAATGTCAAACTCAGCTTTTCATCTAGTGCAACATGTTTAACTAAAGCGACATCCAGAATGAGACCATTATTATCACTTCCCATATACTGCGTAATGCCTCCTTTTACTGCAAAGGAGTCGAACTGATAGTTGCCGTATGCTCTGGCTCCGAGTGCACTATCAATCTTATCTAGACCATCCAGCGCTCCGTCATTGTTGTTGCCAAATAATGCATTACCATTTTCATCTCGACCTGGGTCATAGGTTAAACCTATACCTACTTCATAAGGATGCTCTTTTAAAAGACGTACTTTCAATCCTTCTGCTCCAAATGAGACTTTATCCTTATACATGATAGTGAAGTAAGGAATTGGTAGCAAGGTGTATTTTTCACTCCCTTCATAAATTGGAAAAACTCCGACACCTGCACCAACAGTCGTATGCCAGTTACTTTTAGAATCATCTTTTGCCAAAAGGTTTGTACCGCTTGCTACTAGTACGGCAGTTGTTAGATACGATATAAATCTCTTATGCATGACCTATCTCCTTTGTTTTGTTCACGGTTGTAAATTTTGCCGCTATATTCTCGCCTAGCATTAATAGGCATGGTGTTAGAATCAGTGTCAATATCGTCGCAAAAGCAAGACCTCCGACAATTGCACTAGAGAGCTGAATCCACATTTGCGTCGAAGGTGCGCCAATTGTAATTTCTTGAGCAATCAGGTCGATATTTATTGCCAATACCATCGGTAGCAAACCTAAAATAGTCGTTGCAGAAGTTAGAAGTACAGGGCGTATACGCTGTGCTACGGTTCGTAATACCGCCTCCATCGGCTCAATTCCTTTTGCTTTCAAAATGTTATACGTGTCAATTAAAATGATATTGTTGTTCACTACAATTCCGGCAAGGGCGATAACGCCGATTCCTCCCATGACTATACCAAATGGATTACCCGTCACAAGCAGACCTAAAAGAACGCCGGCAGTTGAAAATACTATTGCACTCAGAATTAGTCCGGCCTGGTAAAAGCTGTTAAACTGAGCGACAAGGATAATACTCATAAGGAATACCGCCGCTATAAAAGCTTTTATCAGAAATTCTCCTGCTTCCTTCTGATCAACATCCTGTCCTTTAAAACGCAGATTTACATCTTTATCAAAACTGCTGTGTGCGATTGCTTCTTTGAGTTTTTTTACCTGTGTGTCAACCAGTACGCCGTCTTCAACATTAGCTCTGATGCTCATGACCCGCTCCCCATTCACCCGATCTATACTTCCGGTTTTTCCGGCAGTTTCAAAGTGAACAAAATTTTGTACAGGAATATGTCCCTGAAGAGATGGTATGCGTAGCTGTAAGAGCTGTTCCAGAGAACGATTTTCGGTGGGAAAGCGCATCCGAATATCCAACTCTTCCTCGGCATCGTCAGGCTGATACTCTCCTACTTTCAAACCGGTTGTCAGCATTTGAACCGTATTGCCGATAGATGTTACATCTACCCCGTAGCGCGCAGCTTGCTCGCGGTTAATTTCAAGACGCCACTCTATTCCTGGCAAGGGACGAGAGTCTTCCACATCAACAAAGCCGCCGGTTTTATTCATGAGCTCTCTGAGTTTTTCGACCGTGCCACGCAGTTTTTCAGAATCTGATGAACGAATTTCTATTTGAACCGGCTTGCCCGCAGATGGGCCGCTTTCTTGTTGGCGTACCTCCGCCATTATGCCCGCTACACTTTTAAGACGCTTGCGCACATCTTCAATAATTTCAGATGCTGGCGGACGCTTTTTCCAATCTATAAATTCAAGCTGAATAATTCCTATCATGTCAAGGGGCATATTCTGCTGATTGCTCACGTCACTGAATGTGCGTGAATAGATTGTTTTATACACATCCATACCCAGAAGTTTTTTCTCGACTCGGCGCACCAGCTTATCTTTTTCGTAAACGGACAAATCGCCGCGTGCAAGAACCTGAACCTGAATAAAATCAGGCTCCATTTTTGGAAAAAACTCGACGCCGCGTCCGAATGAAATATATGCCGCATAAGATAAAAAGAGAAAAATAGTTGCAAAACCAAATACCTTTCCAGGATGTCGTAATAAAGGCTTAATAGCAGCTATATAGATTCCCGTAGCACCTTT
Source organism: Sulfurimonas sp. (assembly GCA_028689055.1). GTDB lineage: Bacteria > Campylobacterota > Campylobacteria > Campylobacterales > Sulfurimonadaceae > Sulfurimonas. The sequence goes on from JAQTWZ010000001.1 coordinate 108,989, forward strand.
AATATTATCAAGGCTGCCATCTTCTGCCGCGCTAATTGCTTCAGATGCACCAACATCTGCCACTTTTTTATTACCAATGATACCCCCGAGAACGGGAATAAATATCAAAGCCATAAACATGGAAGCAAGGAGAGTTAGCAATACAGTGATGGGAAGAAATTTCATAAATTCTCCGACGACTCCCGGCCAAAAAATCAATGGTATAAATACGGACAAGGTTGTTGCCGTTGAAGCAATAATCGGCCATGACATGCGTTTGGCTCCGTAAGCATAAGCCTGCTTGCGTTGCATACCCTCGGCAATTTTTCTATCGGCAAGTTCAATAGTGACAATTGCTCCATCAACTAGCATTCCAACAGAAAGAATAAGGCTAAAAAGTACAACGATATTCATCGTATAATCCATTGCCTGTAAGGCTAGAATACCGGCCAAAAACGATCCAGGAATAGCCATACCCACAAGAATGGCCGGTCGCAAGCCCATTGCTGCAACGGCAACAATCATTACGAGAATAATGGCTGTTATTACATTGTTTTGCAGGTCTCCGAGCATGGTTTTAACACTTTCAGATTTGTCCTGCATGTAGTTGACTTCAAGTGTTTTGGGCCATTGTTGGCGTTTTGATTCGATAATACGGCGAACATCTTCAATGGTTTCTATAATGTTGGCTCCCAGACGCTTGGTTACTTCGAGAACAAGCGCAGGCTTTTCATCAACGCGTGCAAAACCTGTCGGGTCTTTATATGCTCGACGAACGGTAGCGACATCATTAAAAGTAACCACAACTCCATCAACCGTTTTGATTGGAAGATTTAAAACATCTTTGATATTTTCGATGACTCCCGGGACTTTCATAACCATATGTCCTGCACCTATATCCAGAGCACCCGCAGGTACAAGACGGTTGTTTAACTTAAGAAAATTGGCTATATCATCATAAGTGATATTATAGGCTTGCATGACTGAGGGATTTAAAACTACCTCCATCATCTCCTCACGATCACCTCCAATTTGCACTTCAAGAACTCCTGAGAGTGCTTCGAGATCTTCTTTAAGGCGCTTGGCAATACTGACTAATTCCTGTTCCGGAAGTCTTCCAGAGAGCGATACAGAAATAACAGGAAACAATGCCACATTAATTTCCATAACACGTGGTTCATCAGTATCTGGGGGAAGATTTGGAGTAGTAATACTGACTTTTTCACGGACATCAATTAATGCTTTGTCAATATCGTATCCGGCATGAAACTCGAGCGTTATAGATGCGTAACCCTCACCAGCAACAGAGCGCATCTCTTTTAAGCCATCCAAAGACTGTAGTTCCTTTTCCATAGGTTTTACTAAAAGTCTTTCGGCATCTTCAGGAGATATCCCCTCATGAGATATTGAAACAATGAAGGTCGGAATAGGAACATCCGGCTCAGACTCTTTTGGAATGGAAATATAAGCAAATGTACCCGCAACAAGAATCATAATAAAAACAAGCATAACTACGCGGGTTCGGTTAAAAGCGGAATCAATAATGCTCATGATTATTTCCCAAGTTATTTTCTGCTTTTTTAATGTCGCTTGTGTTAACAGCCGTGACTTTGTCCCCATCGGAGACAAACCCTTGTCCGGTGACAATAATATTTGCTCTTTTTGGAAGGCCGGTCACATAGATTCCTTCAGTTATAGAACTGATGATTTTTGTTTTATGGAATGCTACTAATCCTTCCTCAGTAACACTTTTTACACCAACATTTCCTTGCTGATCAAGCGTCAAAAGGCCAGGCGAAATGAAATGTGCCAGTACTTGGCGTTTTGGAATTTTAGCAATGATACTGGTTCCAGAAGGCTTGCCTTCTGGATTGGAAATTGCAATCTCAATCCGAAATGTTTTAGTTTGTGAATCAGCACGCGGTGCGATAAAGCGAATTGTTCCTTCTTTCTTTTCTCCTGTTGTAAATTCTACTTGTGCCATACCGCCAATCATAAGAGCATTGATTTGCTGCTGAGGCACCGGTACTGTAGCAATAAGAGGATTGTTTTCTATAATCGTGGAAAGCTCGTCTCCCACAGAGACATAATCACCGATTTCAATCTGCTGGATAGAAATAATACCAGCAAACGGTGCTTTTATAGAAGTGTTTTTGATATCAACTTTTATCTGCTCTTCATCAGCTAGAGCGCTCTTATACTCAGAGTAGGCCATATCGATTTTTGTTTTTGCGGTATAACCTTTTTCTCCAAGATTGCGAACTGCTGTATACTTCTGCTTCATTTCAAAGCTTTTTGCTTCTGCTTTGGCAAGTCTTGCTTTACGGTCTTTCATATCAAGCTGCAAAATAATATTACCCGCTTTAACAGCGGCACCTTCATCAAGTGTTACTTTTTCAATGCTTCCGGCAGTTTCTGCACGCAGAGTAACTTCTCGATTTGGCATAACATCGCCGTATGTTACGATATAGCTTGTTACCGGTTGTGCCTCTTGCGTTTTAAACTCGACAACTACTTCATGAACTTCATGGCGTAGTTGATTATTTTGCTCAGAGGATGTGTCTTTATCTCCTGTCATGCCTATGGCCATCCAGATAGCAATTGCGCCTACTAGGCCGGTCGCAGTCAGTAAAGATGTTTTCATGAAGTTTTTTCAATCTCGCCGTCGTCAGACTGACGAACAAACCGATTAGCATTTTTTTCCAGAAATTCTTTTTCTGCTTCCATCATTGTCATGGCGTAATCAACAAGGAAATGGGGGCCAATCCCTGCGTTTAGGCTTTCGTCACTTGTCTGCCAACTATTACATACATTTGTCCAATGCCCAAGCTCATTCAGCCTCTCAATCATAATTTCTTGCATACGTTCTGAATTGAGTGTATCTGCAAAAAACATTAACAACATAAGTTGTGAACGTACTTTGTGCTTAGGTGAAAGATTCTGAAGGCTCTTTGTCCAAACATTTCGTCCCTTTTCCGTCAAACGGTAGATTTTTTTATCCGGGTATTTTTCCTGTTTTATTATAGTATAGGTAACAAGATTCTCTTGTGATAGATTTTTCAATGCCGGATAGACAGCGTTCGTAGAAACATCCATAAAGTGACCAAAATTCTCCTCTAATTGTTTTCGGATATCGTATCCAGAAGCATCTCCAAGCGTTAATATTCCAAGGCAGAGCGTTTTTGTGTTCATAAATATTCCTTCAAATAGTTTATTTTGTACTAGTATATAGTATAATAGTATGAAACAGCTTAACTTTCTGTAATAATTTTATTTTTGCATAATTACTAGATAAGAATAGCTTATTTAATTCAGTATAAGTGAGTCAAAAATTTCCAATATATAGTACACAACACTACACTGTGTACTATATAATTGAGTAGTGTTCTATTCTGAGGACTCTTTTATGCAAAGTGATCAACTGTTCATATTTGACAATAAGTATTTGTTCAATATGTAACATTTAAGACTGCTACATAAATAGATCTGGGCCATTATTTTTAAGCCATTCTTTTTTTTCTATATAACTTGGCATCAAACGCTGCACTTCTCTCCAGAATCGTTCATTATGCGTATGCTCCTTAAAGTGAGCAATTTCGTGAATGATAATATAGTCAATGACACCTATCGGCGCCATAGCAATCTTCCAGTTAAAATTTAAAACGCCGTCTTTTGTGCATGAGCCCCAACGGTAACCAAGTTCCATTATCTTATACTCGGGAAGTTCTAGGTTCAGATTTTTGTTTAAAGATTCCAGCCGTTCTTTGATTTTATCTTTTAAATGTTGCGTGTACCAGATTTTAAAGAGCTCTTTCGCTTTTGGTTGATATTTTTTGCCGAGGATAAACCAGCCATTTTTTAATTTTAAAGCAGAGTCTTCATCAACAATTTTAAGCCTATAACTTCTTCCCAAATAATAAAAGCTCTCACCTGAAATAAACTTTTTTTGAGTGACTTTATCGTTATGCTCTTTTTTGATAGCAAGCTTTTCCCAAATCCATAATCTCTTTTTATAGACATGCTTATCTATTTCATCTTTCTCTAGCTCTTGAGGCGCATTTACAACTATGCTACCATTTCTCTCAACTGTTATGCCAATGCTAGAGCGTTTCGATCGTACTAGGTCATAATCAATTAGCAAGCTCTAACCTCTTGAGCGGTTCATTGTTTTCTTTGGTAAGGCTCATATATTTTTCTTTTATATCAGGAATGTTTTTTATGAGATTGGTTTGTTTTGAGTTTGCGATAAGACCTATCAAATAGTTCTCAAGATTGTGTCTTGAGTTCTCTCCTGTTGCGCCCCAAAAATCAACTCTTTTTATCTCTCGTGAAGCTTGTTCTACACTATTTATGACCAAATCAACGATAGTGTCGCATACTAAAGATGTACACTCTTCTGCGCTAAAATAACTCGTAAAGAGATCATAATAAGGCATACAGACTTCACAGTTAATTTTTTCAAACACCTCGAGTATTTCTCGTCCACCTTGCATCTCTTTTTTAAACTTAGAGAGCTTCTCAACTAACTTTTCCCATTCGCCTTTATGCTCAGCAATAATCTTTTCAAGTTTTTCCGCAAGAGACTTGTAATAAATCGGATCTTTATCAATATTTATTCGAATGGTATATCTCAGTGCATGTTCCATCTCAGAAGCAACAGCTTTATCTGGTCTGCCCTTGATTGCATCGCCAAACTCTTCATCAAAGATAGAGATCGGTCTCACTTTTGTTTCTATCCCTTCGCTAATGAGGTGCTCATCTATAAGTGCTCTTACTTTTGCGCCAAGACCTTCAATATTTAACTCCATATCTCTATATCTGCGTTGTACTTCATTTTTAATAAGTCCCAATATCTTCGCATCATCTAAGTAGTATTTTTTAATTGGATTTGGCAAAATGAAATCAATAAGTTTTGTGAACTCTTTAAACAGTACCTTAAATTCTTGGCGAAGCTTTTCGTCTGCAAGCAATATAATTGTATCTTCTAAAGTAGCATCACTTATCTCCTCAATCCCTTTTTCCGTAAAAAATTGCATCGCTTTTCTATGAGAGAGTTCTAACTGTGAAAGCTCGCTACTTTTATCACTCATGATGTCTGCGACATCACCGGCTTCATAGGATGCAAGAGCATCTTTAAGATGCGCTCCAACACCGTAATAATCAACAATAAGTCCTCTTGTCTTACCCTCATAAGTACGATTTACCCTAGCTATTGCTTGAAGCAGATTATGCGCTGTCAACTTTTTGTCCAGATACATAACTTGTTCTATCGGTGCATCAAAACCGGTAAGAAGCATATCGCTTACCACCAAAAAAGCAAGCTGGGACGTTTTTTGCATGTCGTAAATATCATCGCCATCTTTAGCATCATAAGGCGACATGCTAAAAAGTGGCTTTTTAAAATTGACTACGCTTTGCTCTTTATGCGTTTTTGAACTGTACTCTTTTGGAAACTCGTCTGCGTTATCGTTATGCTGATGAGATATGACAACTGTACTGCTTAACTTACCTACAAGTACTTTATAAGGGTTATTGCCGTCCATTTTTTGATGGTACTCTGCTAACGCTTTTGAAATAGCTGTGTTGTAACGAAGTGCTGCTTTTCTTGATGAGCTAACAACTTGTGCTTTGTAGCCGTTTGGCAATATATTTTCTACATAGTGTCTTACCATGTCTTTGGCGATGGCTTCTATGCGTTTGGGAGCTTCTAAAATATTGCCCTTTGTACCGTATTTCTTTTTTATCTGTTCTTGCTGCTCTTTTGCTAAATCTGCAAACAAGTCTTCAAACTTACCGTCAAATTCACCCTTGTTCTCGATGGCATCTTTGGAAGTCATTCCCTCATAGATGATGGGAACCGTAGCCCCATCATCTACAGCTTCTCTAATCTTATAAGTGTCAATGTAAGAGCCAAAAGAATCTACTGTTTTTTCAACCGGTGTTCCCGTAAAAGCAATCCTTACTGCGTTTGGAAGAGCGGTCCTAAGTGCTGCGCCAAGTTTTGAGTACTGCGTTCGGTGCGCTTCGTCTATGAGTACAAGTATCTCCTCTTTATCGCTAAGAGATTTAAAAGCCTCATCATCATTGAACTTTTGCATCATAGTCATCGTGATATCACTCACATCATTAGAGAGTTTCTTTTTCAAGTCATTCGCACTTATAGCAACCGATATTTTCTCACTAGTAAGTGTCGCAGTATCTTCAAGTTGTTCTTCCAAATCACTTCTATCGACTATGAATAAAATTTTATAATTTTGCATCTCTTTTTGATGTCTTGAGTGTTTGATGAGAAAAACCATCGTAAGTGATTTTCCGCTTCCCTGAGTATGCCAAATAACGCCGTTGCGCTCTTTTACACTCTTAGCCTCAACGATTCGTTTTATAGTCTTCTTAACTGCTCTATACTGCTGATAACGGCATACGACCTTTACACGTTTGCGTCCGCTTCCCATGACGATAGTAAAATCTCTCATAATTTCAAGAAGGTTTTGCTTACAGAGCATTCCGGCAACTAAAATATCCTGTTCATCACTGCCGAATTTTTCTAGTGATTCTGGATATGGGTCTTTCCAACTAAGATAATGCTCTAATTTTGAGCTGATAGTGCCGGATTTTGCTTGTGTTCTTGAGGAAGTTACCACGAAGGCATTGGTATTGAAAAGTTTAGAAGCACCTTCGGCCTGTTCAGTTCCTCTTGTGTTCATATACCTTTTAAGTTGATTGACCGCTTCTGCCATCGGGTCTGTTATATCGGGAGCTTTACACTCGACAACAACCAAGGGGATGCCGTTTACGAAAAGTGTAATATCTGGAATGATAGTCTGAGCACCATCGACCATAAACTGTGAAATTGCCAAAAAGTCATTGTTTTTTATATTTTCAAAGTCTATATATCGTACCGTAGGAGATTTTGCACCTGTGTCATGGTTGAGATCCACCGATGTATTTTCAAGCAAGAGTTCGCTACATGCGAGATTGTTTTCAAAAAGAGAAGATTTGTTGATGTTTTCTAAGGTAGCTATGACCTCCTTTACCTGCTCATCTTTGAGCCATGAGCCGTTGATTCTTTTTATGGCAGATGAGAGTTTATCTTTTAATAGTACCTCTTTAAAGCTAGTTCTATTTAAAAGAGCTTTATCGGTTCTATGTTTATTATCCGCGTCTTCTACAACTAAAGTGTCCCATTCAAGCACTTTTAATTGCTCTAAAAATTTCTCTTCAACATACTTCGCTTCTCGTATCCAACTGCTCATTTCATAATCTCCCAATGTCCGCCTTTGGCACCGCCGACTCTGTCTATATAACCGTTTTCTTTTAATGATTTAATATGTTTTTCTATAGCCGTTGTACTAATGTCGAGTTCTTCAGCCATTTTTGTAATTGCAATTTTTGGATTATTCTGCATGAGCTTCATAATAGCCTGCTGCGTTTCACCCAACTTTTCACCCAACTTTTCACCCAACCCATTTTCAACTTTTTCACCCAAGTCATTAAAATAAAACTCCACCCATAAACCATTTTGCCATCTGAAGTTTGGTGTGATGCCATTGAACTTTTGTGACTCTTCTATGATTTTCTCAATCCCTCTTCCCCAAGACTCTATATATCCAGCCAAGAAAAAAGGATACGCAATAGCAGGGTTAAAAGGTTCCGATGAGTGTTTATGTTTGAGCGTTTCTAGCGTCCATTGTGTCGGTAATTCTCCGGCATTCCACATGAGCAACTTATCGTCATACACACTTATTTGGATGCTGTTTTGTGAGGCATAGTCTTTATGCACAACCGCATTAACAAGAGCCTCCCGAAATGCAAGTTCAGAAACAGGAAAACTCTCTACTCTTTGAACCCCTTCATAAGTGATAATCGCTTTGAGATATTTTGTGAAAATCAAGTCCATGGTTTTATCCACTTGAGCAAATAAGTTTCCTTCCACTTGGTCTTGATACACAAGGTCACTATCGGATTTAAAGTATCCTATTTTTATAGTGCTTCCTGTTACATACTTTTGTGGGTCTTTAGAAAAAAGCAGCGTTGTCGCGCGTTTGAGATAATCGCCCTCTCTTAGGTGAAGCTTATCGACGAGCGTCTCATCACTCTCTTTTAAAAGTTCTGCATCTATTCTTTTTTTCTTGTTTGCTTTTTCACGAAATAGCTCTATGGCATAATGATCCAAATCTTTGAAGCCAAAATACGGAACAGGCACACCATCCCATTTCTTGCCTTGTTTTCTCAAAAGAAACTTATCAAGTGCGGCACCCTTTAGCTCTTGAGTACTGCTTCCGCTTCTGTAGTAGTACGAACCTTTGTAGCTGATAGGATACGGATAGTTTTCAGTGATGATTTCAAGATACTCTTTGCCGTTTTCCACATGCCGATTCACATCAACCATCACACCCAAAATATCTCTGACTTTGTTCGGTATGTCTTCAAGTAGTTTTTTAGCGTTCTCGATTCCAACGATTGCGCCGTCGTCTTCTACCCCGATGTAAATCGTACCACCGTCACTATTTGCAAAAGCACAAACCCATTTGATGTAATCATCTTTCCATAATCGTTTAAATTCAATGGTTTGGGATTCATTAATATCAAGGTTCATCTATTTTTACCTTTTTTATATAATTCTTCTTCAATTTCTTCTTCTTTTTCTTTAAGATTTCTTTGAATATAACTCATTCTAGCACGAGCTTCTTGCACAAGTTCTTGATAACTCATAGATATGGTTCTTATTGGTCCAGAAGTAGTTTCTCTTTGTATTCCTTCTTCATATTCTGAACCAACTATGTAAACATTAAAAAAAGCCTCTTTAGTAAAAGTTTTTTTAACAACACTTGCATAACGCTCACCCTGAGCTTTATTTTCAAATGTAATTGCTTGTCCTGGCTTTTTTAATTCTAATATAAGAAATTCATTTCTCATTAAAATATTTTCTTGCATTTTTATGAACAAATCTGGTCGTTTTGAAGAATGATGACCACTATATGAACTATCTAAAATATTTTGTGAAATAGTTTTTAAACTTTTATTCGATATAAACCACTCATATCTTTCATCAACAATCCAAATATTTTCTGCAAGCACCTTATGAGTACCTTGCAATTCAAGTGTTTTTGGATCATTAACCATCTGTTCAAACGCATCAAGAACTTCAAATCGCTGTTGTAATATTGTCAAAACATCAGCTACTTCCTTTATCCCCCACTGCTGTAAAGCTGCAGCTAATTTTGTTATATCTTCATGACGAGCTTCATTAAGTCTTTTTAATATTTCATATACTTCATGTTGTTCATACGATTTCAAAGATAGTTCCATAACAGTTTTTATCAGATCTTTCTTATTGTATTTGATAGTTTTTATTGATTCTTTGATAGTGTTTTCTGCTGCTTTTCTAGTAAAGCTTGGTAAACTTTCTATGCGATGTTTATACTCTGGAATAGCCATATTTTTTTTGAACTCTTCCTCTACATCTGTATTGATTTGTAGCTCTACCTCTTCCATTAAAATATTTCGTATTTTTTCTTTCAACTCTCTTGTTATCTCATTATCTAAAATAGAATCCCAACCTGCAGTAAAATTTACACCTTCTAAATCAGTTAAATCTAGTTCACCATAAATATGTTCTGCTATTTCCTTTGGTAATTTTGCACCAAAAACATTAGTATCTCCTATAGCCCTATCATTAAATTTTAATTGTATTCCATAATCATTAAGTTTATCAACTGCATTGATAATCCAACCATTTATATCTTGACCAGCGATATTAATTGAAAATTCATGCTTCTCCCCAATAATCTCTTTAGTTTGGAGTTTTTCACCATTAATATAAATTTCAAAATCATCATGCAAACCAAAATTGGATAATAATTTCTGTTTTAGGGTGTCAATAGGTATATCTAACTGTGAAATGTCAACTATAATGATAAGTACAGAACTATTTTTTGAAGTTTGTTCCGTTTGTATGTTAATATTGATGTCATTAATATCTTTTTGCTTTTTTATCTCATCATGAGATAATTCAAACTTATGTTGTATATTATTTTTAATTACCGTATATTTTAACTTTTTACCAAGTTTAAAACCGGACAATCTACCAATGCCTTTATTGCCTTTTCTTTTTCGGCCATTTGGTGATGTAGGGGGCTGAGAAGAAACACTAATATTAAAAAATCTATTTTTCAACTCGTCCATGTCCATGCCATGACCATTGTCTTCAAATGTGATTACTCGTTCTTCCAACTTATCACTAGATAATGATATTTTTATATCTACCCTACTTGCATCGGCATCATAACTATTTGCAACAAGTTCAACAAAAGGCTGATATATATCTTTATATATTTCATCACTTAGTAATTTAAAGATATTTGAATCTGCATGAAAATTTTGAGTCATTTCTTTCCTTAGTTATTTTTATTATTATTTTTACATTTAAAAATGCGATCTTCCACTTCATCTTTATCAAAATCAGGAGGAGTAGGCTTAAAACTTTTATCATCCTTTTGTAACTCATACTCTAATACTTGAAATTCACGTAACTTGGCAATATCTAATTTTGTTGTTAAAATTGTTGCATTATTTCCACCCTTAATCTTTATAAGGTCTTTAATATCTGTTCTAGATGGTTGATGTACTCTATTATCACCATATTTTGCGTCATTAGATTGTATAAAGTAACAATGTAAATCTCTTGCACTAGATTCGATAATATTTGAAAAGTATGATGTATCTTTATTAAACTCACTAGCTACAATAAAATCAACCTTAGATTTAAAAAGTGCTCTTGCATGAATATCGGTTAATTCATAACAATTAAAGGTTGTAAATGAAAGATTTTTCCATAGATACTTATGATAACTTTTTCTTTCATATTCTGGAATTTTATATCTATATCCTTCTAAAATACGTTTTTCCTCTGGTGAATAATTATTTTTTAATCTGAAGTCAACAATTAAAGAATTGTATTTACCCATTTTAATTGGTAATAGAGTGACAATAATGTTATATGCTTTATTACCTGATATTATATGTTCCATGCCAAATACCATTGCGAGCTGATTTTTATTTGCGTTGTCAATAATCCAGCTTAACCAATTTAATGGAATTGAACATTCTGGTAAGACTAATAAGTCAACAGATTCTTTTACACTTTGATTAATAAGCTCTTGAATTTCAGTTTTTCTTTGATGTGAAGGTTTTGGATTTCTAATATATTCTTTACTAAAAATAGTTTCATCAATCCTAATATTTGCCAAAGCTATGTTTAATGATTTTTTGCAATCATCTTCATTGATAGTAATTGAATAAATATGATGATTATTAGGATTCACATTTTCATCAATAGCATCAATAGCATCAACAATTCCTAATTTTTTTTCTTTTTTACAATGCTGATAGTTATAGCATTCAAATAATTTTTTAGATTTGTTTAATACAGACTCAGCACTTGTTATATTATTACCAAGGATATTTTCTTCAATCCTATATAGGTACTCTAAAATTGATATTTCATGTAAATGAATAAATCGTGAAGGATAATTACATGTTTCTTGCAGTTTTGAAATTTTATCTGGTTCTATAAAATCAAGATAAGGTACCGTATTAAATGCTTCTACAAAATTCAGTATAGAATACTTCATATAACTTTTACGCGTTAAGTCGGCATTTCTTATTTGAAGTATTTTATCAATACTAGGTAGTAACTTTTTAATTTTTTCCGCAGCTTTTTCAACTATAGAATCTATGAAATATTGAGGACGCAGTGCAGCTGCAGAACTGATTGCGATAGATAAATGTATCAAAAAATCTTCAGCGATTTTTTTATCTTTTACTGGTAGTTTTTTTAATGCCAGCTCAATATTTTTAATAAATTTATAGAAACTATTACGATCTTTAGTGATAATAAAATATGTGAATATTTTTTCCCATAATGTGTAATATTCTAAAGATTTTTTTTCTTTAAAAAATTGTAAAATTTGGGTAGAAGTTGCTTGATCAACTTTACTTTTCATTTGAAGACTTAAAAATATTTTTTTAGCTAAAAATGAAGAAATAGTAAACCTGTCCTCTTGGAATTCTTTAATGCTTCTTAGTTTATTCACTGAACCGTCATAAATAATTTTAATTGTAGATTCTTCAAAACTTTCATTGGCTAAATCTTCATCAGGCAAGAATCTATATTCGCTACTTGATCTTCGAATTTCTTTTACAAATCGATCAAGCATTGACAAAGAACTCTTATGATCAAAAAACATTACTGATATTTTGCTATTTTGAATAGTAAGATTACTATATTGTTCAGCTGCTAATTTATAAAGAATATCACCATCTTTTTTAGCTATGTTGTCACAACTCTCACATCTAAGTATATTTGTATCAAGAAAGTATTTCTTTATAACTTCCTCAGTTTTTGTATACTTACTTGAACTATCCACACAAATCGTAAGCAATATATCATCAACATATCTACCATAAAACAAAGGATTTATCTCTTTCTTAGCTAATAGATCAAAATCCCGTAAATAATAATTTGCAAGTACTCCAGATGATAAAAAACCAATAGGTAAAATTGGTTTTTTATCATGCTTTTTTAATATTTTTTTTGTATAAAAATCATGGATTGCAAACAATAATGATGTTAGTGGATTTGCTTTACTGTAAGTACCTATAGTTTTCAGAAGGTTTTCTTCATTTAGTTCAATTGAATGATAATAGTCTTTAATATCTAATCCAATTAGTAATGTATTTTTCTTTTCTTCAATAATATTTTTTGCGGTTTGAATAGACTTATCACGCCATTTTTGATACTCTTCATAGTATGGCTTAAATAATCTTAGCCCATTTACAATTTCACCTTCAGAATCTAATTCTAGTTTATAACCATATAAATCTTCTTGCCCTTTTTGTAATACATAACCTTCTCTCATAATCCATAAAACTGTAATTATATGAATCTCGATTGGAGCATTGACAAATTGAATTTCTCTTTTAACTTCAATTTTTTCATTACTTACTACATTGCTAAGTAGGCTGTCTTTTAATTCTTCATCTTTTTCATAACTCTTTGGAAGAGACCAAAAACTCATCTGCTTTAAAAGATTATTCATATAAGTATTTAATGATTTTATTGACTCATGATCTCTATTAATAATATCCTCTAATACTATTTGTAGTTCTTCAAATTTATACTCAAAATCTGTTGATTCAAATTCTGCAAGCTGTTCTCTAAGAAAAAGATTACTGTTATCATAATAAACATAATGCTTTAATTTTTTATAAGCATTTTGAATTTCATTTAATTCTATTTTTAATTTTAATGTACTCATCTAACCCTCACATTCCCGCTAAGTAAATCATTCATCAAGCCTTTTTTTAGCTCTTTTAGTTTGGCTAGGTTAGCTTCTTCTTTTTCGATTTTTTTATCTTGAGTGGTTAGGATTTTCGCAGTCTTTTTTTGTTCTTCGATATCTAGTGGACAAGGTAAAAGCAATTTTGAAAAGGATGATTTATTTACAATCGGTACAGCTTGTAATCCAGCTTCTGTATCCAATTGTCTTTGTAAAAATTGGTTCATGGCATAAAATACAAATCCATAATAATATTTTTTGTTACACATCAAAGCATTTATTTGTTGATTTGTACAACATTGTTTTATGGTTAAAGCTATTTTCCCAATTGTTGAGCCTATGCATACCGTTAGAATTGCTTTTTCAGAAATTTCTCTTGAATATTTAAGACCCTCTTGTGATACAGTTTTTTCAGTTTTTACAATATATTTTTGTCCCTTAAAGTCCACTGGACCGATGAAAGGCACATTACCATTGTAAAATTCTTCATTATCTGTTGAAGGAGTGTTTCCCGTAACTACATTTCCAACTTCTTCTAAACTCACAACCTCCCACTCCTCAGGGATGAGCCCTAATTCACTTTGTTTGTATTTATGTGTTTGTGGGGTGCGGATTTTGTTGTTTTTGTCTATGCCGTTGGTTAGCAAGTCGTGCATCAAGCCTTTTTTGATATTTTTTTCTTTATCGATGAGTTTTGCGGTTGACTCTATAGTTTTATCAAGAGTTGAGAGGACTTTGGCTATTTTTTGCTGTTCTTTTATTTCTTTTGGATATTTAATCAATAATTTACCAAAATCATTTTTGCTTATTGCTAGAAATGTGCTTCCTTGAGCTAATCTATCTAATTGAACCTTTTCTTGAAATAAAGAATAAAATCCGAACTCATTATCTAACTTTGTTATTGTAAGTGCGGCTAAACCTCTTCCAATACAATAACTTTTGTCAGCTAAATTCATATCACCGACAGGTGCTCTAACACTAATAAGAATATCACCTTGTTTAGCTATCTTTTTAGGTACGGTAACCCAATATAATTCCATGGGATTTATATTTCCGAACTCTGCATTACCTTGCAAAAATGGTATCCCATCCTGACTTTCATTTACAAATTCAGAATCAGGAGATTGCCCCATATTAATGCTTGCTAAAGCTGAAAAAGGTTTTACTTCCCACCCCTCGGGCACATTCATAACTTCGCTCATAGATACCCAAGCTCTGCTAAAAACTCTTTTATCTCTGCGGTTGATTCGTCGCGCTCTTTTTCTATCTGCTCTAAACTTACTTGGTATTTGTCCCAAAGGTTTTCTGTGCTTTTTATGATGGCTTGTTTTTTCTCATTTAGGTATCTGTTTGCTATTTCAAGTGCATCGGTTTTTAGCTGTTGTACTACAAAGGGTTTCACATCTGCGATGTTTTCAAATATTTGCTCTTTTATTTGAGCGATTTTTTCTCTTATGACGACTCTGTCGTTTTCTTCTTTGGCAGATTTTAGTTTTTTGAGAAGCTCCATATACTTGGCATGTGGAAGGTGCGCTTCTTCAGCAAGTGTATCTACAAACGCGCTGCTGCTCAAAAACTTCTCGCTTAAAAGATTGTAGTCGTAACCGCTGTTTTTTATGGACTTGATTGTAAATTTATTTTCAACCCACCATGAAGCGAAAATGCCTCGTATCTTAAATCTGTCTATCACTTCATGGCTTGTTGACGTAAACGCTTTTTCTATGAGAGCATAGCCCTCAACATAGAGTGTGGCGATGTTGCTGCTCTTTTCATCCACAAGTGTTTGATAGCCATCGTGCCATGTGGAAACTATGCCAAGCACCATTGCATCCGTCTTTTTAAAACCCTCCGAAGCTTCTAACACTTCTCTTATGTTTTGTTTTTCTTGTATGGTCTGTATAAATTCATAGTAGTTTTCATCTTTGGTTTGAAAAATATCGCTCGGAGTCAGCATGTAGTTAGCCATCAAAGGGGCGTTCCACTCGCACTTTGGAATGCCGCCCTTGAGATGCGCTTTGACATCGTGAGGTTCTGCCGGGGGAGTGTTGTCTACATAGCGTCTTATGTTTAGGTTGAAACCCTCTTTTTCCAACTCTTCTATGCTTACAAGCTTGGAGTAGTTTACAAGCTCAAGAGTGTTTTGATACGCAAAGTTGATTTTTTCTATATCTTCGGCTCTAAGATTGTTTTGGTTTTTCCCCTCTTTGTACTCTGCGTCTGCGTTTATAAAAAGGATTTTGTCATCTTTTTTGGCTTTGTTGATGATGAGCAGAGAAGCAGGAATGCCCGTGCCGTAAAACAGCCCCGATGGCAAGCCTATCACCGCTTCAAGAATGCCGAGTTCTTTGATGAGATGCTTTCTAAATTCACCCTCGACACTCCCGCGAAAGAGCACTCCATGCGGCATAACCACACCCATTTTACCACTGCTTTTAAGTGAGGCTATCATATGCTGGACAAACATATAATCGCCTTTTTTGCCACCCTCAGGCATAAAGTGAGAAAATCTCTCTTTGAAAGTCATGTCGGATTTTTTGTAGTTTTGAGAAAAAGGCGGGTTGGCTATAACTCTGTCAAACTGCATCAACTGCCCATCTTTTGTGTGGAGCGGTTTTTCTAGCGTGTCTTCGTTCTTTATGTCTGCATTTGATATGCCGTGCAAAATCATATTCATCTTGCACATCGCCCAAGTGGTCGCTATGGCATCTTGCCCGTTAAGCGAAAAGTCGTTTGAGTTATAAATCTCTTTGATGTGCTCTTTTGCCTGAATGAGCATACCACCGCTTCCCACCGTAGGGTCGTAAATGCTCATGCCGGGTTTTGGGTCGAGGATTTTTACCAGAAGTGTCACCACTCCGCTTGGCGTGTAAAACTCTCCCGCTTTTTTGCCCGCACTATCTGCAAAATACTTTATGAGATACTCATACGCCGCACCTAAGAGGTCGGGAAATTCAAAATCCTCATCCCTGAGACGAATCTTATCAAAGTGCTGAAGGAGTTGTTGGAGTTTTGCATCGGAGATTTTAGAGTTGCCGACTTTTTTGTTAAAGTCTATATGCTTGAGTACATCTTCTAGGGATGAAAGATTGGCTTCTTCTATGGCAGAGAGTGCTATGTTTAGGTTTTCACCTATGTTTTTTTTGAGGTGTCTGAGGGTTTCCCATTTTGCATTTTGAGGGATGGTAAAAGTAAATTTATGATTTGCTAAAAGTATCTCTATGGTGGCATCGTCATGTCCATCTTTTTTGTAGCTGTCTCTTACTCTGTTGTACTCTACATCGTACTGGTCTGAGAGCCGTTTGAGAAAAAGCATACCGAAAATATACTCTTTAAACTCACTCGCCTCCATCTTGCCGCGAAGTATGTCAGCGGCTGAAAAAAGGTGTTGTTCTAGTTGAGAAAGGGTGAGTTTTTGCATCTATATCAGTCCATCTTTTTGCATTCGTTCTTGTAGGGCTATTGTTATATATGAGTTCACAGTTCCACCATAATATGCTTTAATTTTATCTTCCCATTCTATCGGAATGTTGATAAGTTTTTTCTTTTTATTAAACGCTTTTTCATTTTTTACGTTTTCATTCATAGCTGCCGAAGATTTTACTTGTTCTATATTTTTGAGAAATGATGATTTTGCCATTTTATATTCCTTAGATATTTAAAATATATACTTTTAATATTTATACTATATTTAATTTTAACTTTACTTCTTCAAATAAAGCATCAAATTCTTGGTCAGCCTTAGAAAAGATACGAAACTCTTTTATGCTTTTTCCGACACCTATAGAGTTTGCTATATCAACACGCTGTCTTATAACGGAAGTCATAAGTTCAAAGTGTTCTGACATACAAATGAACTCTATCAAGTCACCGAAGTTTTTCATTGCCGGATTGAGATTGTTAAATAGAACATTTGTTTTAATAGTCTCTTTTTGTATTTCCGAAAGTGATTTCAGTATCTCTTCATATTTTTGTAATCCCATTAGATCAAAGGGTTTGTCTGAAACAGGAGTAATGAGTAAATCTGAGCCGACAATTGCAACTCTATTAAACGCACTGTCAAATCCACCAGAGTCAATGATGGTCAATGCGTTTGGCTTGTCATTTTCAATGTGCAAAGCAAGCTCACCTGCGTTACTGACATGTTTGATAGTTAGAGGATCTAAACCTTGGGACTTTCTGATTTGATTTGTTTGCGTTAATGACTGCTGAGTATCTAGGTCAATAATTGTGGTCGGCAGGTGTTTTGAAAAGTGAACAGCCAAATTCCAAGCTATTGTCGACTTTCCAACACCACCTTTTTGATGAGAGACAGCTAATATCATATATACTCTTTATATTTTTAAGATATAAAAAGTATATACTTTATATACTTAATGTTTACGAGAAAAATTTATAATAAGCTGATGAGCTATGAATAGTTCGGGCCAAATTATCCATTGTCTGTCACTTTGCTCATCTGCACTTTGGTAATAGACACCAAGCATCAGTGCTTTAAATGTCAATGTTTCTTTGTTTTGACTATCGATAAATATGTATCCTTCTTGAATAAACAAATTGACTAGGTGTGATCGCCTAATTTTATGTGAATTTGCAAGGGTTGATGTGGAAACATAACCCTTTTTTGTAATTTTAGAGCTTCTTCTTCTTTTTGCTATTTTTTGATAAATTTTTCTATTGACAAGATTTGGATAAATGTTGAATTTATGTAACAAGATCAATTTCAATAAATAGAATTTTATAAAAAATTTAATAAGAAACAGTTGCATTTTAATCTCCATTTTTTAAAAATTTGTAAAAATTAGAAACGAGTGTGTGTGAGACTTCTAATCTATGGAATTTAAGTAAATATTGGGAGATTTTTCTAAAAGACAGTTTTTCTTTTTCTCTCAACTCTAAAATCACATTTTGGATATTCAGCAATTTATCAAACTTATCTCTTTGCTTGTAATTTTGCATCATTTTACTCCTTATTTTTGTGGGATTTTTAACATTTTTTATGTCATCAGTTCTATTTTTTTTATGAACATTTTTTGCTAAATTATAAATTTCAACGACAGCTTTAACATAGGAAGCCGCGCCAAGTAAGGATAAATCTAAATCAGAATGTTTACTTTTTAGTTGGAAAAAGTAATTTTTTTGTAATTTAAATATCTCAAGCATTACCTCAAAATGTTGTCTGCACGCCCACCGGCATGCAGTTTGAAATTCTTTTTCAGAAACCCTTGTGATTTTAATGATCTCTCTCATAAACTTACCTTCATTTTGTTTGAGATGATGTATTCAGCGACATCATCAATTGAAAACTCTACTGTTGCATTTTTTGCTTCTCCAGCTTTTGAATATGCTAAGCCAAAGCCATTTTTTTGGCGTCTGTCCAGGGTACTTGTCGATATGTTGAGGATCTCTGCAACTTGAGTTCTGCTTAAAACTAGTGTTTTGTATTTTGCCTCGATTCTGTCTTCCATATGTTTTTGTTTTTCTTGCATTAATACCTCCAGGTATAATTAATTTTTATCAAGTGACGTCATTTTGATATTTAAAATGTATCAAATCAAAAAGAATATTTTTAGTAAGTAAAGATTTTCTTGACTTATAGATTTATAATACTTATAATTCAATTAGTGTAAAGGAAATCTTTACTTTATAAATATGGGGAATATATGGAAAAAATATCTGATAGATTAAAATATATAAGAAAAAAATTAAATTTAACGCAAGAAGTGTTGGCAAAAGAAATGAAAGTGTCAAAGCAGACATATAGCACGATTGAGCAAAATAATAGAAAACTGCACATAGAAGAAGTAATAATATTGAAAAATACATTTAATATTAATCCAAATTGGCTATTGCTTGGTCTAGGAGACGAAGAATACATTACAAACATAAAAGAATCGGAATTAGTTAATCTCATTTTAGACTTTAGAAGAAGTTACGATGGTGAAGTAGACATAGTTAAAATAGAAATTATAAAAAAAATATTATTGAAATTTTATCAGCAAGAATATAGTATTTTGGGTGTACCAAAACAATTTCATAGTGTAGGCAATAGATTGCATGCCTACTTCATAAGAATTCTAGAAAGTACTAATTTTTCAGGTCTCGAAGAAGAATCGAAAAATTATTTGCGGACACAAATTGAAGAATACACCGATAAACCTAGGTTACAACTAGAAATAAAAAAAGAGTTATATTCTCTACTTGCGAATATAAATAATAAAGATTGTAGCTACATGTTGAAAAATAAAGATATTACTATTAGACTAATTGATCAAAAAATTCCAGCAATAGATAAAAAAATAAATAATTTTTTGCCTAAGTTTATTTCATTTTAGATTGTCTTAAAATAGCTCCACCAGAACCAACCATGTAGCATCTATCAAAAGTGCATAAAGTGCAATCAATGTTGCAGAAGTAAAGCGTATCCACTGTCTGACTGAAAAGAGAAGTCCAAACTTTGTTGGGCTCCTCCTCTTGACAACTATTAATCGCAAAGAGAAGCTCCTCTTTTTTGAAATACTCTTTGTAAATAACCCATCCATTTTGTTGGCGTACATAATAAAATTTTTTATTTCTCATAAAGTCTTGACAGATCATAATTACTGAAAGAAACAATATTGCAATTTGCAATATTGTTTGAATGACTTGGTCGTTACCACTATTTTTGATGGCTTTCAGTTGTCTTATGGTATTTGCTATAAGGACCAAACCTACGATGACAATGAGATAATCTATTATCTGCTTTTTTTATTGCCTTCTCTAGTTTTTAGATTTCTGCTCTCGCGTATCCTCAACAACGACAGATAGAACTTCACATCTCTGAGTAATTCGATAGTTTTTATGTTCACAGGTGTAGAAAGCTTTTACTTCTCTTGTTACACTGCCATTGACACTGTAATATGTAAAAAGTCCTAAAAATGAGCGTTTTTTTATTAACTGCTCTGGGTGTTTGCATAGAAGCTCATCATAGTTAAATCCGCTGTCAAAATGTTTATTATAAAGAGTTTGCACTCCTTGTATTTGAAGTGCTCCATTTGCATCAACACTTATAGAGGCATCACGAAAGATGGTGTGTAAATCATCGCACCCTGAGTTATAAAATCTTTCTCCTGCTTGGTTGATGATAATAGCTTTCTCTTCTTCATCGATTTTTATATCTACATCGCTGTAGAGAAGTTTTAATGAAGATGGCTGATTTTTTGCTACTGTTATATCTTCTTGTGTGTCTTGTGGCATGATTTGACTCCTTGTTTATTTATTATTTTTATCTTTGAAAAGGGATGAGAAGAAACATAAATATCCCAAATATTACTATCGCTATCTGAGGTGTACTCAAATATTCCATGGCTCTATCCTCTTTTTTCACTCATCTTCTTTGCAACAATTTATCTCAAAGAGCAAATCCTCTTTTTTGTCTGAAATTGCCGAAAGAATATATACAGCGCCTAGAAAGAGCACTGCTATTAACAACATAATCAAAGCTGTGGAACTATCGCTTGGATTACTTTTTGGCATCTTACTTCTCTTCTGTCAAAACTTCACAACTACTCAAAGAGATAATTTCATTCTCTTTGATGAGATAATCATCTCGCTTGACATATCCGCGTGCTTTTGAAACGATGATTGGTTTGTCTTCTGGGTGACACATCAGCTCTTTGCCTTCATTGAAAGATTTTCTTCCATTTTGCAGGGTTACGATATAAAGCACTGATGCAAATATCAGAACAAACGCAGTAACGCTTGCATCTATTTTTAGCATAGAAAACCTAGGTTTGTTTTCATGGTCTGCAACGGATAGTTGTGCCATCATGACTAAGACGCTCACTAACACGAGCACGAAGCTCACCAAGGCCGTCATTACTAAAATATTGTATGGTGTTATTTGCATTTAATTATTCTCCTAAGTTAAAATTGTCACAACTACATTATCAACAACTTTGATTGAAAATGCTTCTACACTATAGGTGCCATTGCCAAACTCTTTTATCTGCTCTTGTACTTTAGGTGTAACTATCTCTTTATAGAGTTTCGTGATATTGAGCTTATAGACTCTCTCGAGGTATCTTAGAATTGCGTGTTCACTGATAATAATCTCTTTAGAGTCCATTTGTAATGAGAGCAGCTCCTCTTGATACTTTTTAAGTTGAGCGAGTTGCTTGTCCATAGAACTTTGAAGAACTTTTTGTTGTGCCTTGATGTTATCAATCTCAATGTTGGTTTTTGAGATAAGGACTTGGATACTCTTTATTTGAGAACCTTTGAGATGGTTGCGTTTCATCTGAACTCCTATTTGTTCTTGAATATACTTTTCTTTTATTGCTCTGTAGTTCTACTGCAGCTCATAAAAGTCATAAGTAAATCTTCCTTTTTAAAATACTTTGTATCATAGATTTCCCAACCATTCTTTTTTGAGACAAGATATTTAGCACTTGTGAGCATGGGAGAACTTGAACATATAAAAGAGCCACCTTGAAAGAAATACGCTTCATCTGACTTAGCTTTTTTTGCTTTTTCGGCTTGACTAAGATTCTCTGACATTCCAGCAAGTTCGTACATAAATACTCCTATGAAGCTAAGGACAATGACTACAGCTGTAATGGCATTCCTTGAAATCTCTTTCTCCTCTTTTGAGTGTTGGGGCTGTTCTTGAGTTTGCAACTTTTTTCTCCTTTTTAGCAAATATCTATGAGTTGTACAGGCATGGGTATATGCTTGGTGTATTTAAGTTTTATCAATACCTATACAGTCATGGAAATATAAAATAGTGCAAAGTCTATCTTCCAAAATCTATGAAAGATACCCTTGCAACCAAAGCGATTTGAGACCTTTTTTTTACTCTTTGCTTCGAAGCTGGGCATATCATATGCAATAATCCCAAAACTGTCAAGCGGGTTTTTTTGTAAAAAAATAGTGAGATAATCAGCCCTGCATGTAAACGTTATAAGAGGGCTTTAATATATTGCCTTATAAAAATCTTGTAGAGAATATGATAAACTTTTGAGATAAAAATTTATTTTCAAAGATAATAAGGAGTTGCTGTTATGTCTTTTGTTGCACACACTCAAAAAGAGTTAAAAACTTCTCTGTCGACAATCTCTCAAGAAGCACTAGAATCATCTTTAGAAAAAAAAGAACTTCAAAAATGGGAAAGAGGCGCCCTGCTTGCATCGCAAAACGAAGAGTACATGCAAACAACAAAAGAGATTGGCAATTTGGGGACACAACTGTATGATTATTAGTTAAAACATACAGTCATTTAAAACATAGAAAAAACTTTTAAAAAAGAGCGCTTAGAGCTCTTCACAATTATCGCAGCGTATCATCAAGCTCTCTTTCACAAACCACTGCTTATCTATCTCCCACCCATCGGATATACTCACACGGTAGTTGCTGGAGGCTTCGTAGCATTGAAGAGTATGGCCTTCGCTAAAGGCATCTCTATTGCTTTGCGCAGCATGAGCGTTGTAATAGGTGTTAAAAAAAATAGTGGCAACTATCAAGGAGATATAGATTGTCATATTTCTCTTGAAACTCTTTGGTCGATATCTTGAAAGCTCAAAGACGGCTAGCACTACAACTGCAAAAACCATAATTTTTAAAAGCTCACTATTAAAATATTCAAACATATTTTTTTTCCTTTATCAAATGAAATAAGTTTTAAACTCTCCCTGGTTTGAGAGAGTAAGTTTGTTGACTCTTTTTTATGAGCTACTCGCGCTTAATTTTTTTTGCATTTATTTCTTCGAGATAATTAGCAATATCTCTCATGCGTTCATACTCTTCAATAGGGAGCATCACTGCGTCTGGTTTATCTCCTCTTAGAATTACTAGCTTATTGAGAGGATTTGAGATTACTCTATCTAAATGCTCCTCGAGTGACTTGGCTAGTTCTGCTTCTTCAATCATCTCCTCTTCTTTATACATCATCGTTTCTTTCTCTTTTTTTATGGTTTGAGAATTAAGGCTGTTGCTCTCTTGTATTGCTATATTTGCCAAGCTCAAAATAAGCATAATCGAAGCGAGTAAAATGGCTCCTATATAGGGACCTGTTGTCTGTGTGTCTGAGAAAAGCTGAACAATGCTATAGACAATGACTCCAAATGAGATAAACGCCAGGATTCTTTCTGATGTTGCTTTGGCTCTTTTGCTTGTTTGCATTTAATTACCTCTCTTTTTCGAAGATTTTACTTTTAGGAAGTTCTTTTTAAAATCACGTTTTTTCTGTGCTGCGTCTTCTTTAGCGTATTGCTTTCCCTTGTACAACATAAACGCTATAAGTATCGCCAAAGCGTTTATGGAGCTTAAAACAATAAATCCAATATTACCTCTATCCATCTCTCTTTTCTCCTTTATTAGTTGTTGTTAAATTCATCTCTGACACAGGTTTTTCTGTCTACAAAGAGTTTGCAAATAGATTCACAGCAAAAAAGCTTGCTTGTATTCCAAAGAGATGAGACTCTAATACTAATTTCTTTATGTCCAATTTCTCTTGCTCTGTTTTGAGGTTTTGCATAGTGTTATTCTCCTTTTTGTAAAATGATTTTAGAAATATCACTTGGGTTGTATCATAGTAAAATATCCAAAAATCACAAAATTGTTTTGCAAAATGTCAAATGATCTTGAAGGAAGTTTGATTGAAAAAAAGTGCGTGTCATTCAGCAGGTTGACGTCAGCATCTTTTTTTCTTCTGATATAATCCAAAACGCTCAACCCATTTCATTTCAAGAGGTATTACTTTGATTGAATTTAATTTTCCTACTTTTTTTATTCCTGTGTTAATTACGATTCTTGCCTATGGAGGCTATTACAATTTGATTCTTACATGTATTATATTTGCAGGGTTTGTATCGATCGTTGTCAACAGTGAAAAGTATCCTCGGGTGAATGAGTTTTTTGATAGGGTGTTTTAGTACAATACATTCAAGTTAAAAAACGCCCTGAGCGGCTAGAAATAGATATCTAGTTGTCAAAGGCGAAGCTGGAATCGGTACAACTAATTGTATAAATAGCCTGACATGAGGACTAATAATAAAAAGAGCTGTCGAAATTTACTCCGCCTATGACACCACTCTCCTATTTGTTCAACGTTAAAGCGTATCTGTTTGACACAAGTGGGGTTTTTACTGAAGTATAATTCATATTTAAGCATTTAAATCTTATTATAAGAAATAAACTTCATATTTAGGAAGAAAATTTGACACTTCATGAGCTAGGCACGACAATAAAAACTTTGCGAAAAGAGAAAAAATGGTCTCAAGATGATTTGGAGCAATATTCTGGCATCACTAAACGCACCATCTCTAAAATCGAAAACGGATTTATTGATGAAGTCGGTATCAAAAAAGTTGAGAACATTTTAGATTTACTTGGCTATGAATTTGCCCTCAGACCAAAAGGGCGTCCAAAGACATTAGAGGAGCTCCAAGATGCAAAATAATGTACTTAATGTTTACATTAACAAATCCCTCAGCGGTGAACTCTCTTACGAAAATGAAAAATATATTTACAACTACACCAAAGACGCTGCGTCCGTTGTGAGTCTCACGATGCCTCTTAGAGCTTCTAGCTGGGTAAGTAACTCTTTACATCCAATATTTGAGATGAATATGCCCGAAGGTGCGCTAAAAGAAGCCATAAAAAACCACTTCGCGAAACTCCAAATCATGAACGATATGAATTTTTTACGCCTCGTAGGCCCTTATATGTTGGGGCGTGTAAAGTTTGAAAAAATTATAGAAGAGAAAGAGCATATAGAGTTAGATACGATTTTAAACTCCTCTAAAGAGAGCCTGTTTGAAGAGTTGATGGATAAATTTGCCATTCGCTCAGGGATATCGGGCATTCAGCCAAAGGTCTTACTCTTGGCGCATAATAAAACAACCATGAAGTTCGAGCACTTCATTGTAAAGTCTTGGCAGCACGACTATCCACAGCTTGCACTCAACGAGTATTTTTGTATGCGGGCGGTCAAAAATGCAAATTTGCTAACGCCTGAGTTTTATCTCAGTGATGATTTGAGTATGTTTGTTATGAAAAGATTTGACATTAAAGAAGATGAGAGTTATCTGGGTTTTGAGGATATGTGCGTTTTAACCGGCAGAGGAACCGAGGAAAAATACAGCGGAAGTTATGAGGAGATAGCGAGAGTTATAAAGGATGTCATACCGCCGCAAAAAAGAAAAGAGAGTCTAAAGATATTTTTCAAAGCGCTCATGATGAATCATCTGCTGCAAAACGGCGATGGACATCTCAAAAACTACGGTATCTTGTATGAAAATGATTTTGAGGATGCTTACCTTGCCCCGATTTATGATGTTATTACAACGACTGTATATATCAAAAAAGATATTCCTGCGCTTAAACTCAGCGATGGCAAACTTTGGTGGAAGGAAAAAACTTATAAAACCTTCGCAAAACTCAGCTGCGGGCTTAGCAACAAAGAGTATGATGACATTTTACAAGAGTGCAAAAACGCCATAGCAGTTACAAAAAAAGAGATGGATGATTTTGAGTCTGAAGATGCAAAGGTTTTAGAATTTTTGAAAAATCTACGGGAATGCTGGAGGGAGGAGATTTAATCTGCATCTCTAATGCGGAGCTGAAATTAGCACATTTGACATGTTAAACGTAGGTATTCTCAGAGAGATTTAAATTATTCCATAATTGACAATGTATGTGATATCTAACTCAAAAAACGCCCTGAGCGGCTTTTTTGTTTGCGTCATCTTGAAGTTTGGCATACTTCATTGTTTGGAGGATGTCGGAATGATTTAAAAGTATTTGAATCTGTCGAATTGGGACATTTGCTAGGGCTAACTGTGAGGCAAAAGTGTGTCGTAGCGAGTGGATGACAATTCTGTTTGCTCTATCATCTATTTTGAGTCCTTCATTAAATAAATCATCTAAAACAGGTTTAAGTCGTGTTTGTAGTTGTCGGTCACTTATTTGTTTTCCATCATCAGCAAAGGATACTACAAAGTCGTTATATTTAAGAAGTTTCATTTTTTTGGTTAATAATTCTCTTGTAGTATCAGTAATATATGCGCTATATACTTCTCCTCCATTTTTAAAGTCCGTGATTCTGATAATCTCACCTTGCAGGTCAATATCCCGTTTCCTGATATTTAAAATTCCTTTTAATCTGGCACCAGTTGTGAGTGCGAGTTTAGTGAAGGTTTCAAGCAAGTCACCATGATCTTTTTCACTGTCTATTGTAACTACATGTTGATAGAGTTCGTCAATTTCTGTCTTTCTTAAAAACCTTTCCCTTGTGTTGTTTATTTTATATCTCGCCACTTTACTTGCCGGATTGATTGCTTCAAAAAGTTCCTGATTGACTCCGTAGTTGAAAATAGTGCTAAATAGCTCAATGAGCATATTTGCAGTTTTTTTACTAAGTTTTTTCTTTTCAACAGTAGTTATTTGTAGACTTTCGAGATCACTTTTCTTAATATTGGTGATCGAATATTTACCCAATGATTCAGTCAGATGCTTATTGTACTTACTTAGTCTTTCATGCGTACTGGTGCTATTATCTTTGGAAGAAAAGTATTTATTTGCAACATCATCAAGCGTTAAGATTTTTTTACGATGGTTTTTTACAATTTTCGGAGGTTGTTCACCTTTATTTTGCGCATTCAATATTTCGATGCGTTTATTCTTGCAATAAACTTCTGTTGTTCCATCGGCTTCATCGCCTATTTTTACTCTTTTGAGCTGATTATTTTCATCTTTATAGCGTACATAAAATGATTTCGTTCCGTTGGCTTTTAGATAGTATTGGACGCCTTCGTATTTTTTAGAATTAATAAATTGTGCCACTTTTAAGCCCTTAGTACAGAAATCCAAAAAGCCAGAGCGGTATTTTGTTACCAAATCCAAACTCAATATCATCCGCAGCAATATAGGAATTTGGAATATCTTTGATTTGTTTAAAGTCTTTATTTTTACCGCCAACTTCAAACGTATACTTTTCTTCTAAATAGAAATCACCTTTATCAGAAGCATAAATACCAACTTTTAAAAAGCTGTTTTTATTGTTGTAATAATTATCAAGCTGATTCATAAAAAATGTTTCTCTAATATTACCTATGTTTGGCGAAGCTAATTGCATTAGATTAGTGTTTGCTAAGTATATTTTTTCAGGTTTGTCTAGTGCTTTCATTGAGAGGGATGATTTCATTAGCAGCTTGATTAATCCTGCGTCATCAAGTTTACATAAGTACTCTTTTAGGGTTCTATCATCTTTGACTTCAATGGCATTTTTTAAATCTGCGAGTTTAGGTGTAAAAGGAACACTTTGCATAATAACGGCCAAAAGAAGTTTTATTTTTCTAATGCTTACACCATTTAATTTTGGGTAGATATTTAACAAATCACTCTCAATCGATACATTGATATTTTGTTCCAATGTTGCAAAGAACATTGTTTTATTTGGCATAGAGTTAAAGTATGGGTAGTATCCATATTCAAGATACTCTTTAAACAGGGGTATGACTTTTTGTTCTTGCGCACTTAGAATATCTCTTATCTTGATAGATATATCTATATGCTTACTCAGTATCTCTTCTAACGAGTATGCAGGTAACTCATAGCCATGGCTTAGCTCTAAATATTCTCTAAAACTCATTCCTTTCATATGATACACAATTGCTCTGCGACTTAAATCATGAGTTCCTTTATTTATCTCCAAGGCTGAACTGCCAGTGGCAATAACTTTGAGATCCGGATATGTGTCATAAATGGCTTTAAGTTCAGCCGACCAGTTTTCATACTTATGAATTTCATCAAAACAGAGCAGCTTCCCGTTGTTGAGATTAAACTCTTGGGCAATTTCAAGCATGCTAAATTTGTGAATATTTTTTATATTATCCATGCTTACATAGAGAGCCTCATTATTTTTATAATAGTGGTGAATATATTGTGCAATAACGGTCGTTTTTCCAATTCCTCGTGGACCAAGGATAATCGAGAGTCTGTGTTCAAGTGAGTGAAGGTGAAAAAAATATCTTTTATAACTAAGGTCATTGAGCCTAATAAACTCTTGTGTCTGTGCAAAAAAATCTGTTAACATTTTCCACCTTTAAAATCGTATTACATATTATATCAAAATTATATGTAATGCAATACATATAATCAGAAGTTTATACATCTTATTACGTTGAATAATTATAACTAAATTAGGTGACTAAAGTGGTGACTAATTAGTCACCATTATTGAAAAAACTTGATTTTACATGACTTTACTTGATATAATGGATACCTTTGAAATACCGTGTAAATGGCGATATTTGATGATAGTTGACGATACTTTAAGAAACTTGAAAAAACACTATTTTTCAAGTCCTCTCATCCGCACTATCAACAATAACAAATCTCTCAAAATTACCTTATCAAAGAGCTTTAAGAGCCTCTTTAAATTTCAGAAAAAATCATTTTAGTCACCAAATATCCAAATACAATTCCTTCAATTTTAAAATCAAGAATTTAATTTACATCTCTTCTTTTAGCTATAATGATTAAAAAGCTACGTTGGAGAAAATCATGCCAAAACACTCAAAAAAAGATCAAGAAGCGCTTGATTATCATCAATACCCACAACCTGGAAAAATTTCTGTGGAGACTACAAAAAAAGTAGATACGCAAAAAGATCTTGCACTTGCATATACTCCGGGTGTGGCTGTTCCATGTTTGGAGATACAAAAAAATCCGGAAAATGCTTATAAATATACATCCAAAGGCAATCTTGTCGCCGTTATATCCAACGGAACTGCTGTTTTGGGACTTGGAAATATTGGTCCGCTTGCTTCAAAGCCTGTTATGGAAGGCAAGGGCGTTTTATTTAAAAAGTTTGCGGGACTTGATAGTTTTGACATTGAAGTAGATACGCTTAGTATTGATAGATTTTGTTCAGTTGTGACAGCGATTGCACCTACTTTTGGTGGGATAAATCTTGAAGATATCAAAGCTCCAGAGTGTTTTGAGATAGAGAGACGCCTCGTTGCAGAGCTCAAAATCCCCGTGATGCATGATGACCAACATGGCACGGCAGTTATCTCTGCGGCTGCGATTATCAATGCTTGTGAGATTACGCATCGTCGTCTCGATGAGCTGAAGATTGTAGTTATTGGGGCTGGAGCGGCGGCTATTTCATGTGCTAGACTTTATAGATATCTTGGTGTCAAAGAGATTTATATGTTGGATTCAAAAGGGCTTGTACATCATGGACGCAGCGACTTAAATGATTTTAAGCGTGAATTTAGTGCAGCCCATTATATGACCCACTCAGAAGTTTTTGACTCTGCAGATGTTGCAGTAGGTTTGTCTCAACCGGGCTCTTTTAATATTGAAGATGTTAAACGTATGGCTCCGGAGCCAATTATCTTTACACTAGCCAATCCAACACCTGAGATTTTCCCCGATGATGTGAGAGCAGCGAGACCAGACGCACTTATAGCGACAGGGAGAAGCGATTTTGACAATCAGGTGAACAATGTCCTTGGTTTTCCTTTTATCTTCAGAGGTGCGATGGATGTGCGTGCTACCAAGATAAATATAGAGATGAAAATAGCAGCGGCAAAAGCTTTGGCAGAACTGGCTAAAAAAGAGGTTCCAGAGTATCTCCATGAGCTCTATGGAAAAAAGATAGTATTTGGCAAAGAGTATATTATCCCAAAACCTTTTGATAAAAGGCTGGTCGTAGAGATATCAAGTGCAGTTGCTCTTGCGGCGATACAAAGTGGTGCTTCGACTTTAGAAAATTTTGATTTGGATACTTATAAAAAAGAGCTTGCTACGAGAATATAATTTCATCTCGCTCTAGCGGCGCAGGCAGTGGATGCCCAAAATAGTATCCCTGCGCATATTCTACGCCTACTTCTTTGAGCAACATAGCTGTTTCCTGCGTTTCTACAAATTCTGCGATATTCACGATATCCATACCGTGTGAAAAGTTATGAATACTACGCAACATATGCATTTTTCTATTGTTTGTAGCAATTTCACTGATGATAGAGCCATCTATTTTTATGGTGTCGATATCCAAATGTGCAAAGTATGCAAAATTGGAATAACCACTGCCAAAGTCATCTATCAAAATTTTTGAGCCAAAGCTGTGTAGTTTGTCGATAAAAGCTTGTACTAATTCTATATCGTGGAGATCTTCTGATTCGAGAAGTTCTATATCTATCCTAGAAGCAACTTCTTTTTCCTCTTCAAACATTTCAAATATGCTCTTCGTAAGGGTATCGTTTAGAATGTCTCGCATAGCAAGATTGATGGAAAATCGGTACTGTGGATATACTTTGGCAACGCGCATACTTTTTTCAAACATGATACGCGTGATTTCTTCATAAAGATAACTTTTTCTAGCCGTATCGAGAAATTTATAGGGAGTGAGGTATCTTCCATTTTTGAGTTCAAGTCTCACCAGCGCTTCATATTTTTCTATTTTAAGCGTTTTGAGATTGATGACAGGTTGAAAAAAAGGAAGAATCCTATCATCAAGAAGTGCTGTTTTGATTGTTTCGAGCATTTGTAGATTTTCTTGAACACTTTTTTTGAGATTGAGATTTTCTCTGTATTCAATCACTCTTTTTGTTGGATCTTTTTTGATACGTTTGAGTGCAAGGTCTGCGTTTTCTAAGATGGGATCGATAAAGTTACTTGCGATAGAGATAGTGATGTGAATCTCTAACTCTCCAAAAATAAAGCTATGAGAAGCGATATTTTTTTCGAGTATATGTGCAATGTTGAGGACTTTTGAACTGAGTGCATTTGTAAACAAAACACCAAATTCATCAGCACCTAGTCGATAAATTTCGATATTGTCTATATGAGAGAGTTTTGTCTCCAATAATCTTGCGATTTTTTTCAAGAGAGCATTTCCTATACTGTTTCCATAAATATCATTGATGTTTTTGAAACTATCAATATTGATGAGCATGAAGTGCGGGTGTTCTATCGTTTTGAGTTTTTTTTCTAGTGAAGTTCTGTTGTAAAGTCCTGTGAGTTGGTCATATACCAAAGAGTATTCAAGGGACTCTTTTGTCTCCAAAAGTTTTTTATTTTCTCGCATATAGATAAGAAACAAAAAAGATATGGTTGTCAAAAAGAGAATCAGAATTGAAAAAAGAATGATGCTAAACGCGTTGAGTGCTTTAAAATCATTGAGTGCAAGTGCAGTAAAATTGGCACGTATTTGTTGTAAAGTGAGACCTATTTGACTCTTGAAGATACTTTTTGTAGTAGCGATATATTGTGGATATTGTTCTTGTAAAAATGTTGCATGTAAATTAAAGCTCTGTATAAAATCAATATTTTTTTTCTCTTTTGCACCATTACTTAGTATAAGTTTTGCATCTTTTATATAATCAAGATCTTGCATACGAATTGCATTGTTATATTGTCTCAAGATAAGATTTGCATTTAAAAATATATCTTTACACTCTTGGCTACACTGCTCTTGTTTCAAAGATTCTGCAGCATTATCGATATGGCGAGTTAAAAACAAAAGAGAATTTTTCACACCTGCGTTTAATTGGAGAAATTTTTCTATTTTTGTGTTGCTTTCTTGGATCTGACTTTGTAATTTTTCCAAAGAGAGACCAATGGATTTGTAGTGTGCGTCTTGTAATATTTTGGATATTTGTAATACTCTAAAAGTATCATTGATTTCTTGTTGTTTTTGCGCAATGGCATCATGGTTATGATAGGTATATATGGCATTTTGCAAGATGAGATAGTTGAGTGTCTCTTCTGCGTTTTCAAGATAGTACATGGCGCTTAAAAACTGCTTGTAGTTTTCGCTAAAAGCTTTTTGTTTGGTATAAAAATAGACCATTGCAAAAGAAGAGAAAAGACCCACAATGAGTACAATATAAATCATCCCTTTGAGTTTCAAAATGTATCCAATATCTTCGGTGCTTCACCGCTGAGTGTTTCTAAAAAGAGGATTATTTTGTCGCTCTCTTGGTTGGAGAGTTCTATACCTAGATTGTGTTTGGACATAACACTGAGTGCTTCTTTGAGTGTTCGGGCACTTGCATCATGAAAGTATGGAGCAGTTTTGGCTATGTTCCTGAGTGTCGGCACTTTGAAGACATTGATATCTTCCATGTTGTGTGTTATTTCCGATCTGTCGGGGAAAGTTGTGCTTGCATTATATGCGACAAATGTACCCATTTTTTGAAAAGAGTTTCCTCCGACATTTATCCCATTGTGGCAAGTAATACAGCCATATTGTTTAAAAAGTTTATAACCTTCTTGTTCCTCATGTGTAAGCTTTATTTCACCACGCAGATATTTGTCAAACTTTGCGTTTGGTGTTGTAAGTGCGTTTTCAAATTCGACAATAGCATCTAAAATAAGTTCGTAAGTGATAGAGTAAGTCCCATACACTTCTTTGAACATTTTTTTGTATTTATTTGACAAACTGACGCGATCTTGTACTTTTTTGGGATCCATATTATGCTCAGTTGGATTACTCAAAGGTCCTGTTGCTTGTTCCAAAAGAGTGTTGGCACGCCCGTTCCAAAACTGTTTGAAATTGTATCTTGCGTTTAGGACGGTTGGCGCTTGAATATTGCCTTTTGCACCATTAAATCCTATCGAAACAGAGCGCTCATCAGCACCACCGCTATAAATGTCGTGACAACTAACGCAGGCTGTAGAGTTGTCTCGAGAAAGTAGCGTGTCAAAAAAAAGTTCTTGTCCGAGCTTGGCTTTTGGTATATCAATAGGTTCATCTAAGGGAATAGGAACAATGGGCTCATCCGCAAGAAGAGGCAAAAGAAAAAAATAAGAGAGTAGCAACCATTTAATCATGAGTTATTTTACACTAAAGTCTTTAAATATGCTGCGTTTGTATGAAATTTCTTCAGCCCTAGTTGTGCTTTTTTATCCAAATCGTATGAGATATATTGTAGATAATGCAGGATATCTTTTTTTGATATTTTTGTACGGCTAGAAGCTTCTTCGAGGATATACTGAGGGATTTTTATCTTTTGTCTGGTAAATAATTTTTCTATTCTTTTATAGATATTTTTATCTTTGTGATAGCATAGAAGGGCAAAAACAAAAGGAAGGTGATACTTTTCATGCCAAAACGCAGCCATATCCTGATGCGGTGCGCCACTAAGGTAGTAACGCAGGGCTTTATCGCCTATGAGGACTTTACCTTGAAGTTTCAGTATTTTGGCAAGGATATTGGATGTGGCAGATTCACTGTCGCTCATGTTGCTATCATTTGGAACCACCAAAACACTCAGCACCTCTTTTTTGGCGATGATGCCGAGCTTAACATGTTTTTGACCTTTTGCACTTATACTCGATATAAACGCAGCATCAACCCGTCTTGCTAAGAACTCTTGATTGATTTTTGAAGGTACACTGCGTTTATGATGCATACTCATCTTCGCTTGAGAGCTTTGAAGATAGCGTTTCATAAAGAGATGAAATGGCAAGAGATTTAAATATTCAATTTTTCCAAAAACCAAATTGTTCTCCATTTTTTTATGATGGAAATTATACACGGCTTAACTTATCTTTGATATAATCACAGCTATTTGCAAACGAAAAGCTTGCAGCAGCTTCAAGATAAATCTAAGGAATAAAAGTTGATACAAGTAGAATTTTTGGGTCCGATACAAAAAGAACCGTTAGAAGTAAACATAACAAACCTCAATGAATTGGCAAAACTTTTGCAAAATGATGCAGAACTTACGCAGTGGCTTGAAAATTCGGCTGTTGCCGTAAATGATGCTCTTGTAAGCTCACTTGAGCATCCGCTAAAAGATGGAGACAAAGTCTCACTTCTTCCTCCAGTTTGCGGAGGTTGAGTTTGTTATATCTCTACGATGGCTCTCTTGATGTGCCAAAAATTTTAAAAGAGTGGTATGAACAAGAAGCAAAGAGCAACTACGGAGCTTATATCCCTTTTGTGGGAACTGTTAGAAGTGAAGACGGGATTGATGGGCTTAGTTTTGATATTTATGAGCCGATACTTGGCTCATGGTTTGCCTCTTGGCAGCAAAAAGCCAAAGAAAAAGGCGCTGTTATAAAAATGGCACATAGCAAAGGTGATGTAATGTTGCATGAATCTTCCTATATCGCCGCTGTTTTTTCACCTAAACGCAGGGTTGCTCTGGAGTTTATAGATGCCTTTGTGGAGGATTTCAAAGCAAGTGCTCCTATCTGGAAATATGATCTTATAGATGGTAAACGCGTTTATGCACTTGAACGTTCTACAGCGATTGCCGGAAGCGGTATTTTGGGAGTGAAAAAGTGAGTTTTTTATCTTATGAAACAAGCCAAAATATGCTTGAACTACTGCATATCAATAGCACTAGATATGAAAAGGTTCCTCTTTCTTCATCTTTAGGAAGAGTTTTGACGCAGGATATCGTGGCTGCGTTTCATGATCCTCAGTTCCCGACGGCTTCTATGGACGGTTATGCGCTCATATACGAAGATATGGATGCTCCAACGGTTACTATCATAGGTGAGAATCCTGCGGGAAGTGATGAAAAAAGAACACTTTCTCGCGGCACATGTATCAAAACATTCACAGGCTCTATCATGCCTCATGGCGCAGATACGCTCATACAGATAGAAAATGTCACTGTAGAAGACGGCAAGATTATCATCAATGAAAAGGTTGCGTTTGGTTCTTCCGTGCGTCCTGTGGGTGAGAGCTACAGAGCCGGAGATGTTTTGATAGAAAAAGGGACAAAGATAGGATTTGCAGAAATCGGCGTGATGGCGGGGCTCAATCATGTGATGGTGCAAGTCGCACCGCGTCCCCGTGTAGCTGTGATAGCTACTGGAAGCGAGATCCTTGACCTTGGTGAAAACAGTAACAACCCCTCACAGATACGAAGTTCAAATAACTATACTCTTGCAGCTCTTTTTGAGTCTGCAGGTGCCCAAGTGCTTCAGTTGGGAACTGTCGGAGACAACAAAGAGTCCATCGCAAAAAGCTTTGAAAACGCACTTGCTTCAGCAGACATCTTAGTAAGTACGGGCGGTGTGAGTGTCGGAGATTATGATTTTGTAAAAGATATCATCCCGCGTTTAGGCGCTGAAGTAGTTTTTCAGGGTGTTGCTATCAAACCGGGCAAACACATAATCCTTGCACAAAAAGAGGGTAAATTTATCGTCTCTCTTCCCGGATTTGCTTACTCTTCAACGGTAACAGCTGTTTTGTACGTACTGCCTCTTATCGCTAAAATGCTTGGCAAAGAAGCCCCTTACAAAATGGTTGCTGCAAAACTCGCAGATGATTTCAATAAACGCAGCAAACTTACTGAGTTTACCGCCTGTAATGTTCGCATTGAAGAGAATGAATATTTTGTAGATTTTGAAGGAAAAAAAACAGGCAGTTCAGCTATCCTCACAAATCTTTTGAGAGAAAGTGCGCTCATGATAAGCGGTGAAGAAGATAGTAATCTTTCTGCAGGCACTTTAGTGAATGTTATATTGTTAGAGAATTTTTAGTCGAATAAACCTTTTTCTAAAGCTTTGATCTTATAACTCTTTCTATGGATTTCAGAGTAGCCGTATTGTTTGATAAGTGCGACATGACGAGCAGTTCCGTATCCTTTGTGTTTGTGGAGTTCATACTGCGGATACTCTTTTGCCAGTAGCAGTATATCTCTATCATGCGTCACCTTCGCAAGTATAGATGCGGCACTCACCGCCGCTATTTTCCCATCCGCTTGTATCATTGTCTCAAGTCCATGGACTCCATAGGCAGAGTTGCCGTCAAAAAGATAATGCTCACTTTGTATGTTACCCATTATCTCTAAAAGTCCGCGTTTGAGGCAATTTGATATACCGTTTTCATCAATATCTTTGGCAGAGAATTTCACAATATGATAGCTTGCGTTTTGGATTATCAGTTCAAAAAGTGCTTCGCGTTTTTTCTCCGTAAGTTTTTTTGAGTCATTTAACCCTTCTATATGATTATGCAAAACGCAGCCTGCCATAACGAGGTCTCCAGCAAGAGGTCCGCGACCTGCTTCATCTATCCCACATAAACGCATCTTAATCTCCTATCGCCCAAATATCAAATGGTACCATTTCTACTCTTGAGAGTGGGTGAGAGATACCTCCTTCTCTATTCATGGTTATTGCTGTTATCTTTTTTACCTGATATGAGAAGATAAAAGCTTCAATCTGCTCTATCTTTTTGAACAAAGAACGCTCATCGGCAAAGGGCATACAAAGGATAATCTCTTCACTTTGTGGCAGATAAAAATCTATACCGTCTTCATAATAACACTCAACATCTGATTTGAGGAGCTCTAAAAACACCATGTTCTCAAAAAGTCTGCCAAAATGTTTTTCGATTGTGAGCGCTGATTTGAGTGCTATGTCGCAAAGATAAAGTTTTTTTGTTGCGTTTGGATTGTGAAATTTTTGAAGCTGATGGATATAGTTTTTTGTAAGAAGCGCTTCAAAAACTCTATAGAGTTTGTCTTTGGATATTTTTCTGCTTCCTTTGAGTCTCTCGTAGATAGTAAACGCAGAGAGTTTTTGTGCCATCATCTTCGTACAAAAACACAAAACATCAAACTCCATAACATCAAGTGCAGCTTGCAAAATCTTTTGCACATAGATATTGCGGACATCTGCGTTTACCTTCTGCATAGAAGGCAAACCTCCAAGCTGAAAAAAGTGGTTGAGTGCACTTGAATCATACTTATATTCAAAGGCAAGAAACTCTTCATAATCAAGAGGATAAAGCCGTAGAGTTTTGAGATTATTAGTAGGATAGTGCTCTTCACAGACTATCATGAGCTGTGAAACATTTGGAAAGATTATGGACTCAATGTAGTTGTCTAAAACCAAGGTGTCGATTTTATTTTTTTTGCAAAAATCTCCTAAATATGTGTTTAGCTCATGGAGCTCAATACGCACATCACTACAGTCTATATAAAGGTAAGAGCTTTTTTTTAATGAGAGAAGATAATTTTTTACGAGTGAGCTTTTGCCGCTTTTAGTAATTCCATTGATTTGATAACTCATATCTTCCAAAAACATCTTTCTATCATGAAATTTATCTATCTGTAAATCAGTTTTGTAGAGTTCTTCAAGTAATATTTCCATGTTTATCCATAAATTGAGTATTTAGAATTTTATCATTTCCTTATTAAAAGGAAATAAATTTAGCGTAAAATCAAAATTTACCCCTAAAATACTTGAATATGCAAAAGGGTTTGGGTACAATTCCACTCCCTTAAATAGTTAGGATAGGACCTAACGAGTTCTTTAGAAGGAAAAACATGGAAAAAATTCGTTTAAAATTGAAAGCTTACGATCATCGTGTATTAGATAGATCTGTAGCGTCAATCGTTGAGGCTGTAAAGCGTACTGGTGCTGTAATATGCGGACCGATCCCTTTACCAACAAAGATTCGTAAATATACTGTTTTAAAATCAGTTCACGTAAACAAAAAGTCTCGTGAGCAATTTGAAATTCGTATGCACGCAAGAATGATCGACATCATTTCTGCAACGCCAGAGACTGTTGATTCATTAATGAAACTAGATCTTGCACCGGAAGTGGACGTAGAAGTTCGCTCTATGGATAAGTAAGGAGCTCATCGTGGAATATATTGTTGAAAAAATCGGTATGAGCCGTACGATCACGGTTCCAAGTAAACCAGTTACTCTTTTAAGAGTTTTGGATGCTACGGTATGTGAAGTAACTGAAGGTACTGCTATTGTTTCTTACAAAAGCGGTAAAAAAATGAATAAGTCAATTGAAGGTCAACAGAAAAAATACAGCCTTTCATCTGAGTTTAACCGTTTTGTTACTATGGAAGTAACAAACTCTGAAGCTGGTGAGTTAGATTTAACACCTTTAGCAGAAGCTAAAGTTTTAAAATCAACTTTCACAACTAAGGGTCGCGGTTTTACAGGTGCTATGAAGCGTTGGAATTTTAGCGGTGGTCCTGCTGAACACGGTCATAGATTTGGTCGTAGAACAGGTTCAATCGGTAATGCTGAGTGGCCAGGTCGTGTAATGAAGGGTAAAAAAATGCCTGGACAATACGGAAACACACAAAATAGTGTAAAAAATGAGATCGTTTCTTATGACGCTGAAAACAAAATCATTGCGGTTTTAGGATCAGTTTCTGGTGCAAACGGTACTTTAGGTCGTGTAAAGGTAGCTAAGTAATGAATGCAATCGTTTTAAATGAAAAAATGGAAAAAGCTTCTGAGTTAGCATTACCAGAGAGTTTTTCTGGAATTAATCCACACAACTTATATCTGTATGTAAAGTCTGCTCAGGCTGCACAACGTGCAAACTCAGCATCTGCTTTAACGCGTGCAGAAGTTCGTGGTGGTGGTAAAAAACCTTGGGCTCAAAAAGGTGGCGGACGTGCTCGTGCCGGTTCACGTCGTTCTCCAGTATTCGTAGGTGGTGGTAAGGCTTTTGGCCCGAAAAACAACCGTAACTACGATTTAAAAGTAAATAAAAAGCAGAAAAAACTTGCTTTGAACTTTGCTTTAAATGAGCATGCTCAAAATGGAACTTTGTTTATTGTTGATAACTTTGAAGTTGCGTCTGGTAAAACTAAAGATGCAAACGCAATGTTTAAAGCACTAAACCAAAGAGATGTACTTATTGTTAAGTCTATCTTGGATGAGAACACATTTTTAGCATTCAATAACCTTGCTCCGACATATGTTATTGAATCAAATGAATTAAACGCTTTCTTAGCTGCAAATTATCGTTCAATCGTGATCGAAAAAGCGGTATGGGAAAATCTTGTAAGTGAGGCTAAGTAATGGCAGATATTACAGATATTAAATCTATACTATATACAGAGAAGACTCTTGGTATGCAAGAAAACGGTGTTATCGTTGTTCAAACGTCAACACGTATGACTAAGCCAGGTCTTAAAGAGGTTTTTCGTGAGTATTTTGGGATTATTCCAAACAAAATCAACTCATTGAATCAAGACGGAAAAAAGAAAAAATTCCGTGGTGTGTCAGGTAAACAAAACGACTTCAAAAAGTTCTATGTTACTCTACCTGAAGGTGCACAAATAGAAAGTTTGGCGGTGTAATATGGCAATAAAAACATATAAACCAGTAACTCCATCACGTCGTTTTTATACGAACGTTGATTCTAGTGACATCACTGCAAAAGCAAGTGTTCGTTCTTTATTGATTAAACTACCGGCTCATGCTGGACGTAACAATAATGGCCGTATAACATCTCGCCATAAGCAAGCTGGTGCAAAAAAGTTATATCGTATTGTTGACTTCAAAAGAAACAAATTTGATATTCCTGCAACTGTAAGTGCTATCGAATACGATCCATATCGTAACTGCCGTATCGCACTTGTTTCATACGCTGATGGTGAAAAGAGATATATTCTTCAACCAAAAGGTTTGAATGTAGGTGATGTTATCGCTTCTGCTGAATCTGGCTTGGACGTTAAACCAGGTAATGCAATGAAACTTAAAAATATCCCTGTTGGTACAACTGTACACAACGTTGAGCTTAAAACTGGAAAAGGCGGACAAATGGTTCGTGCTGCTGGAACTTCTGCTCAAATCATGGGTCGTGATGGTAAATATGTATCACTACGTATGCCTTCGTCTGAAATGCGTTTAGTTTTAGGTGAGTGTTTAGCTACTATCGGAACTGTTGGTAATGAAGAGTACGGCAATATCGTTATAGCGAAAGCTGGTCGTTCACGTCACATGGGTATTCGTCCTCAAACTCGTGGTTCTGCAATGAACCCTGTCGATCACCCGCATGGTGGTGGTGAAGGTAAAACGAATTCAGGTCGTCACCCAGTTACTCCATGGGGTAAACCAACGAAGGGTTCTAAAACTCGTCGTAACAAAGCTAGTGATAAACTTATTATTACTCGCCGTAAACCAAATGCAAAAAGGGTGGGATAATGGCTCGTTCAGTAAAAAAAGGTCCATTTGTTGATGCTCATTTAATGAAAAAAGTTGAGGCTGCTAAAGCTGAAGGCAACAAAAAACCTATAAAAACATGGTCAAGAAGATCAGTAGTTCTTCCTGATATGATAGGTTTAACATTAAATGTTCACAACGGACGTCAATTCGTTCCTGTATTCGTTTCAGAGAACCATATTGGTTATAAATTAGGTGAATTCGCACCAACTCGTACATTTAAGGGCCATAAAGGTTCTGTACAGAAAAAGGTAGGTTAATCATGGCTAGAGCATTATTAAAATTCATCCGTGTATCACCTATCAAATCTCGTCTTATTGCAAGAGAGATTCAAGGTATGAATGCTGAAGCAGCACTTGCAGCATTAGAGTTTACTCCAAACAAAGCTGCTAAAATCATTGCTAAAGTAGTTGCATCTGCAGTTGCTAACAGTGGCAGTGAAGCTGAAGATTGTATTATCACATCTTGTCGTGTTGATAATGGTCCAGTACTAAAACGTTTCCGTCCACGTGCTCGTGGTATGGCTTCAGGTATTAGAAAACCGACAGCACACATCTTAGTAGAAGTAGAGGGTAAATAATATGGGTCAGAAAGTTAATCCTATTGGTTTACGTCTTGGTATAAACCGCAATTGGGAGAGCCGTTGGTTCCCTAATTTTAAAACTGCTCCAGCAGCTTTGGGTGAAGATCACAAGATAAGAACATATTTGAAAAAAGAACTTTACTATGCGGGTGTTTCTAACATCATTATAGAAAGAACAGTAAAGAGACTTCGTGTAACTATCGTTGCTGCACGTCCTGGTATCATTATTGGTAAAAAAGGTGCTGACATTGAGAAAATCAAAACTTCTCTTCAGACTTTAATCGGTAAAGAAGTTTCTGTAAACATCAAAGAAGAGAAAAAAGCTCAAACTTCAGCGCAACTTGTTGCTGAAAATGTAGCAACTCAACTTGAGCGTCGTGTTGCGTTTAGACGTGCGATGAAGAAAGTTATGCAAGGTGCTCAGAGATCTGGCGCTAAAGGTATCAAAGTTTCTGTTTCTGGCCGTTTGGGCGGAGCTGAAATGGCTCGTACTGAGTGGTACTTAGAGGGACGTGTTCCTCTTCATACTCTTCGTGCAAAAATCGATTACGGTTTTGCTGAAGCACACACTACATACGGTTGTATCGGTGTAAAAGTTTGGATATTCAAAGGTGAGGTTCTTACTAAAGGTATTCCTGCTGAAGCTAAAGAAGAAAAAACTGAGCAACGTCCACGTAAACGTGCTCCAAGACGTGAAAATAACGAAAAGGCTGAATAATTATGTTGATGCCAAAAAGAACAAAATATCGTAAAGTAATGAAAGGTCGTAACCGTGGCTATGCACGCTCTGGTTATACACTAGCTTTTGGTGATATCGGATTTAAAGCTGTAGAAGCGGGCCGTATTAACTCTCGTCAAATAGAGTCGGCTCGTATCTCTGCTACGCGTCACATCAAAAGATCTGGTAAGATTTGGATTCGTGTATTCCCAGCTAAACCATTGACAGCAAAACCTCTTGAAACTCGTATGGGTAAAGGTAAAGGTGGAGTTGATACATGGGTTATGAATATTAAACCAGGTCGTATAATATTCGAGATGGCTGGTGTACCGGAAGAGTTGGCGCGTGAAGCTCTAGCTCTTGCAATGCACAAATTACCATTTAAAACTAAAATTATCACTGCGGAGATGAACAATGAAATATTCTGATTTAGCAGATAAAAATTCAGCTGAGCTTTTAGCAATGCTAAAAACTAAAAAGACTGAACTTTTTACATTAAAAATTAAACAAAAGATGATGCAATTGCAAGATAGTAGTGAACTTAGAACTACTAAAAAAGACATTGCAAGAATCAATACTGCACTTACTGCAGTAGCAAACTAGGAGCACGGCAATGACACATAAACGTGAAATTCAAGGTAACGTAGTAAAAATTGCAGGTGACAAAACAGTATCAATCGTTGTTGAGCGTCGTGTAATGCACCCTCGCTACCACAAAGTTGTAAAGCGTTTCAAAAAGTACCTAGTACATGATGAACGTAATGAAGTAAAAGTTGGCGATGAGATTATTGCAATCGAATGTCGTCCACTTTCTAAGACTAAATCTTTTAGACTTAAAACTGTAATTTCAGGAGCGGAATAATGATTCAAAGTTTTTCTCGTCTGAATGTAGCTGATAACACAGGTGCAAAAGAAATTATGTGTATTAAGGTACTTGGCGGTTCAAAACGTCGTTATGCTACAGTAGGTGATGTTATCATCGCTTCTGTAAAAAAAGCGATTCCAACTGCAAGAGTAAAAAAAGGTAAAGTTGTAAAAGCTGTTATCGTTAGAACAAAAAAAGAGATTCAACGTGAAAACGGTTCTCTTATTCGTTTTGATGACAATGCAGCTGTTATATTAGATGACAAGAGAGAACCTATCGGTACTCGTATCTTCGGACCAATTGGTCGTGAAGTTCGTTACGCTGGATTTATGAAAATCGTATCTCTTGCACCGGAGGTTGTTTAATGGCAAAGTTTAATTTCAAAAAAGGTGATTTAGTAGAAATCATCGCGGGCGACGATCGTGGGACTAAAGCAACTGTTTTATCAGTAATGCCTAAGAAAAACAAGGTTATCGTTGAGGGTTGTAAAATAGCTAAAAAAGCTATCAAACCAACTGAAGAGAATACTAAGGGCGGACACGTAAATAAAGAGATGCCTATTGATGTTTCTAATGTTCGCAAAGTGGAGGCATAATTAGATGGCTCGTTTAAAAGATAAATATTTAGCTTTGAAATCTGAATTACAAGCTGATTTAGGGATTAAAAACCCTATGCAAACACCACAGTTAGATAAAATTGTTATCTCTGTTGGTGCTGGTTTTGCGATGAAAGATAACAAACTTATTCAAAACATTGAAGACACTATTACAGCGATTGCCGGTCAAAAAGCATCTACAGTAATAGCAAAAAAATCAGTTGCTGGTTTTAAAGTGCGTGAAGGTATGCCAGTTGGTATCCGTGTAACACTTCGTGGTGAAAAAATGTATGATTTCTTTGATCGTTTGGTATCTATTGCACTTCCACGTGTAAAAGACTTCCGTGGTGTTCCAAGAAATGGTTTTGATGGTCGTGGTAACTATAACTTCGGTCTTCAAGAGCAACTTATTTTTACAGAAGTAAACTATGATTCTATCATGCAAATTCATGGTATGAACATTACTGTAGTTACAACTGCACAAACAGATAAGGCTTCATTTGCTCTTTTAGAGAAAATGGGTATGCCTTTTAGCAAAGGGAGCAAGTAATGGCTAAGAAGTCAATGATTGCAAAAGCAAAAAGAACTCCAAAGTTTGCGGTACGTGCTTATACACGTTGTCAGATCTGTGGTCGTCCACACTCTGTAATAAGTGACTTCGGAATCTGTCGTATTTGTTTTAGAAAAATGGCAAATGAGGGATTAATCCCAGGTGTTAGAAAGTCTTCTTGGTAAGCCAAGAAGAAACTCCTAATAATTAGCAGTCTGCGTTTGTGGACTTGCAACAAAAGGAATTTATGAATGATTAATGATTTAGTATCAGATGCATTGACACGTGTTCGTAATGCAGGTATGAGAAGATTAGCTGTTACTACTTTGGTTCACTCTAAGAGTGTTGAAGCTGTAGCAAATATCTTAGTTGAAAAAGGGTACCTTGAAAGTGCTAACGTTATCGAAGATGGCGTTAAAAAAACTATCAAAGTAGTACTTAAGTATGATGATAATGAAAAAAGTGTTATCAACGAACTTAAAAGAATATCTAAGCCAAGTCGCCGTATCTATAAAGGCAAAGATGAAATTAAGCGTTTTAAAAACGGTTACGGTACTATTATTGTTAGTACATCACATGGCGTACTTGCTAATGATAAAGCTTATGAGCTTGGCATTGGTGGCGAAGTTATGTGTACTGTATGGTAGGGGGAGAATAACATGTCAAGAATTGGAAAAAATCCAGTAGAAGTTACTGCTGACATCAATGTTAGCGTAAATGGGAATGTTATTACTTTTGCTAAAGGCAAAAATAGTGTAGATCTAGATACTAAAGGTAATGTTGGCTTTGTTGTCGATGGAAATCTTTTGACTTTCAGTACACTTTCTGATGCACGTGAACACAGAGCTTTCTGGGGTACTTATCGCGCATTAGCTGCCAATATAGTTACTGGTTTAACAACTGGTTATACTAGAAAATTAGAGATTAATGGTGTTGGTTACCGTGCTGCAGTTGATGGAAAAGTTTTAAAACTTCAACTTGGTTTTTCTCATGATATCAATTATGAGTTACCGGCTGGTATCGACGCTGTAGTTGAAAAAAATGTCATTACTCTTACGGGTCATGAAAAACAAACGATTGGTCAAGTAGCTGCTGAGATTAGATCATTCCGTCCACCAGAGCCTTACAAGGGTAAAGGTGTTAAATATATGGAAGAGTTTATTGTGCGTAAAGCCGGTAAAACTTCTAAAAAATAAGGGAGGATGATAGATGAATGCTAAAATATTAAAAAGCAAAGTAGCGAATCGTTTAAAACGTAAGCGTCGTATTCGTGCAAAAATATCTGGTTGTGCTTCTATGCCTCGTGTTTCTGTATTTCGTTCAAACCGCTATTTAAGTGTA
The DNA here is from genome assembly GCA_028689055.1 of Sulfurimonas sp. GTDB lineage: Bacteria > Campylobacterota > Campylobacteria > Campylobacterales > Sulfurimonadaceae > Sulfurimonas. The sequence continues at coordinate 153,899 of JAQTWZ010000001.1, forward strand.
CAAGCTATTGATGATGCAACTGCAACAACATTGGCTGCATTACACTCAAAGGCTACAGGTCATAAATCGAACAAAGAAGGTGCTATTGCACTTGGTTCTGCATTCGCTGCAAAACTAAAAGAAGCAAACATTTCTGAGATCGTTTTTGATCGTAATGGTTACCAGTACCACGGCGTTATCGCTGCGTTTGGTGACGCACTTCGTGCAAACGAAATTAAGTTCTAGGGGTTATGATGGAAATCAATAGAGAAGAATTTGAAGAATCAATAGTTAATATTGGTCGTGTTACTAAAGTTGTTAAAGGTGGACGTCGTTTTCGTTTTACTGCTCTTATAGTGGTTGGAAACAAAAACGGTACTGTTGGATATGGCGTTGGTAAAGCAAAAGAGGTTCCGGATGCTATTAAAAAAGCTGTTGATAGTGCTTTCAAAAATTTAACAACTGTTAAAATTAAAGGTTCTACAATAGCTCATGATATCGAGCATAAATACAATGCAAGTCGCATTTTATTGAAGCCTGCATCAGAAGGTACAGGGGTTATCGCCGGTGGAGCTGCTCGTCCAGTTCTTGAGCTTGCAGGTATTCAAGATATACTTACAAAATCAATCGGCTCAAACAATCCAAACACACTTGTACGTGCTACTGTTGAAGCACTGTCTCGTATAAAAGGATAGATGATGGGTATTGAAAATTTAACACCTGCAGAAGGTTCAACGGCAGCACGTAAGCGTGTTGGCCGTGGACAAGGTTCTGGTACTGGTAAGACTGCAGCTCGTGGTCAAAAAGGTCAGAAATCTCGTACAGGTTACAAAAGAAAAAGAAACTTTGAGGGTGGACAACAACCACTTGCAAAACGTTTACCAAAAATTGGTTTTACAGTGAATAACATAAAACCATATGTAATCAATGTAGAAAGAATTACAGCTGTTGCTGAACTAGCTGAGATTACTATGGAATCAATCCGTGGTGTTCATAAAGTTGCTGCATCAGTGAAAATGATAAAACTAGTAGGTGCATCTGCAAAAGATTTAGCATCGAAAATTAAAGACGAAAACGTTATTACTACAGGTAAATAATTGTGAATAAAAATCTAGTTAATAAGATACTTATTACGATTGGGTTTTTATTTATCTACCGCCTACTGGCTTATGTGCCAGTCCCAGGCGTAGATACTGCTGTTATAGCTTCATTCTTTGATTCACATCAATCAGACGCATTAGGTCTATTTAATATGTTCAGCGGAAACGCTGTCGAGAGACTTTCAATCATTTCCCTAGGCATCATGCCGTATATCACCGCCTCAATTATTATGGAGCTTTTAGCTGCAACATTTCCAACTCTTGGTCAAATGAAAAAAGAACGTGATGGTATGGTGAAATATATGCAAATAATTCGTTATGCGACTATCGTTATAACAGTTATTCAAGCAATAGGTGTAAGTGTTGGGCTTCAAAGTTTAACAGGACCAAGCGGCAATAGCGCTATTTTAGCCGATCATAATACATTTATAATGCTTGCTGCTATCTCTATGCTTGCAGGAACAATGTTACTTATGTGGATAGGGGAACAGATCACACAAAGCGGTATAGGCAATGGTATCTCACTGATAATCTTTGCTGGAATCGTTTCTGCAATCCCTAGTGCTATAGGACAAACTGTTACAATGGTAAATACGGGAGCTATGGGCTTTCTTACTGTTATAGCAATTCTTGCTCTCATTTTTGCTACTGTTGCTGTGATTATATATGTTGAACTTGGTGAGCGTCGTATTCCTGTTACATATGCGAAGAAGACTATGATGCAAAATCAAAATAAAAGAGTGATGAATTACATCCCTATCAAAGTAAACTTAGCCGGTGTTATTCCTGTTATCTTTGCATCTGCGATATTGATGTTTCCTATGACGGTTTTATCAAGTAGTACAAACCCTACAATTGTGGCAATTGCTGACTTGTTAAATCCTAACGGATATTTCTTTCAGTTTTTAACATTTGCTTTTGTTGTGTTCTTTGCGTTTTTCTATGCATCGATTACATTTAATGCAAAAGATATCTCGGATAATTTAAAACGCCAAGGTGGATTTATTCCTGGTATTCGTACAGGTGATGCTACAAGAGAGTTTCTAAATGAAACTGCAAGTAGATTAACTTTTACAGGCGCTATTTATCTCGGTCTTGTAGCTACACTTCCATTTATGATTATTCATGGTATGGGTGTTGGTTTCTTCTTCGGGGGTACTGCAGTTTTGATTGTTGTTCAGGTTGCACTTGATACAATGAGAAAAATTGAGGCTCAGATCTACATGAGCAAATACGAAACACTAAGTGCGGTTGGTCTATAAAAATGGCCATTGCGCTTAGAAAACCTGATGAAATAGAAAAATTAAGGGCTGCTAACAAAATAGTTGGCGGCACATTAGAACTTCTTCGAGCAAATACAAAAGTCGGTATTTCTTTAAAAGAACTTGATGCTATGGGTGAGGATTATATCCGCGCTCATGGTGCAAAGCCTTCTTTCAAGGGTCTATACGGCTTCCCAAACAGTGTTTGTACTTCACTCAATCAAGTTATCATTCACGGTATTCCAACCGACTATAAACTCCAAGAAGGCGATATCATAGGTTATGATGTCGGCACAGAACTTGATGGTTATTTCGGCGATGCTGCTATCACAGTTGCTGTGGGCAGAGTGAGTGATGAAGATGAGGCTTTGATAGCCTGTGCTAAAGATACCCTTTATCATGCGATTAGTGAGATAAAAGATGGGATGCGATTTAAAGAGCTTTCTCTGATAATGGAAAACTTTATAAAATCTCGCGGCTTTGTTCCACTTCACAATTTTTGTGGACACGGAATAGGCAAAAAACCTCATGAAGAACCTGAAATACCAAACTATCTCAATGGTCAAAATGCAAAATCAGGGCCAAAGATAAAAAACGGAATGGTTTTTTGTCTTGAACCTATGATTTGCCAAAAAAACTCCAAACCTGTTATTTTAGAAAACAAGTGGGATGTTGTTAGTGCCGACGGTTTACGCGGTTCACATTATGAGCATACTGTTGCAGTTATCAACGGTAAAGCTGAAATTTTATCTCTTGCTTAAGAGTTATTTGAAGGACTAAGAATGGCTAAATCAGATGTTATCGAAGTAGATGGTAAGATTATTGAAGCTTTACCAAACGCAACATTTCGTGTAGAGTTAGAAAACGGACATATTATTTTATGTCATATCGCAGGTAAAATGCGTATGAACTATATCAAAATATTACCAGGCGACAAAGTTAAACTTGAGCTAACTCCATACTCACTTGACAAAGGTCGTATCACTTATAGATACAAATAGACTCAAAAGGGCTTGTGCCTTTTTGAATACTGCGTTTTAAAACTTACCCGAATTCCTAAACTCTGCAATTTCCAATTCAACCATATCATTTATCATTATTGTAAAGAGTTCTGATATCATATTTGGTGAAACACCAAGTTCGATGGCTTTGTGACGAACTTTTTGAACTATAAAGTCCATTCGGTCATCTGCCTTGACTTCATCGATACTGTTTTTAAAAGAAGCTGCTTGACGAACAAGATGACTTCGTTCTGAAATAAGCTCCACAAGTTGTGAATCGATTTTGTCTATCTCTTGTCTGACTTCTATCAGTGAATTACATTTTTTCATATTTACTCCTTAAAGTGCTTGCGCTAAAAATGGATTATCAGCTATTTCTATAGCTTTTCTGCCTGCTTCGGATACTAAAGCATATTGATGTAACAAATACGCTGATTGCTTAAGTTTTTCTGCTATATGTTTATCGACGGCTTCTAAATCATAATTATATGCTATTCCAAGAGCATCTTCATTTAATTCAAATAAATTTTTTAAGTCTCTATGGATACTTACAATTTGCTCCATAATGGATAAGCTCTTATTTCGAGCATCTAAAAACGCAGGAGATTTTTGTGCATAGACACGCATATCGTCTGGGGCTATAGAAGACATTTGATTGAAGAGTTCGTCATACTCCTCACATCTTGCAGTAAAATTTTGAGATAAAACAAAATTTGCGATTTTAGCCTGAAATTTTGGGTATTCGTTTGAGAATTTTTCTTTCATAATCTACCTGTAGTTATATGTATTTTGTATGGTAACTAAAAAGAGATAATAAATCTGTTAACGCTTTTGTAACTATTGGAATATATAATACTACTCACGATTCTCCTGTATATGCTTATGCTGATTCCATGAGCAAATACTAAACCTTCTCGATTTCGGTTGAGAAGGTTTACCTTTCTATATCTTTATTTATCCATGCCAAATAACCTACCCCAATCACAAGAATAGTAAACATAACCACCCATATAAAAAAATCTCCACCACTTGCAGCTTTATCAATTGTTTCATTCATTTTTTCTACTTAAAACTTTGCGTTTGGAATAGGGTAGTTTTCTATCACAAAATCGATATCTTTATCGCCGCGTCCACTTAGGTTGACTAAGATAGTTTTATCTTTTGGTAGCGTTTTCGCAAGTTTCATGGCAAACGCAACTGCATGAGCAGATTCTAAGGCCGGGATAATACCTTCAAGCTGAGAAAGTTTATAAAACGCATCGACGGCTTCTTCATCATTACTCAGACCGATTTGTGTTCTTCCTGTCTCTTTGAGATAGGCATGTTCAGGCCCGACAGATGGATAGTCTATTCCAGAACCGATAGAATAAACAGGAGCAGGTTCACCATTTGCATCTTTGAGCATGATGGAGTTAAATCCGTGCATCACACCTTCACTGCCGTAGGTGAGCGTCGCCGCATGATCTCCGAGTTTATCTCCTCTTCCCATAGGCTCAACGCCGTAAAGCGCTACTTCTTTATCGTCTATAAACGCAGAGAAGATACCCATTGCGTTTGAGCCGCCGCCTACGCAGGCGATGATATTGTCGGGGAGATTTTCTTCATGTTCCAAAAACTGCTCTTTGGCTTCAAAACCTATAACCGACTGAAAATCTCGTACCATCATCGGAAATGGATGTGGTCCTACGACGGAACCTATACAGTAGATAGCTTCATCCGCTTGCGGTACATAACTCTCAAACGCAGAGTCCACCGCCTCTTTAAGTGTTTTGAGACCGTGAGTCGCAGGGATAACTTTAGCACCTAATATCTTCATGCGGACAACATTTGGATGTTCTTTTATGATATCTACTTCGCCCATGTGTATCTCACATTCAAGTCCAAAATATGCTGCAGCTGTTGCAAGTGCTACGCCGTGTTGTCCGGCACCTGTTTCAGCGATGACCTTTTTCTTGCCAAGATGTTTCGCAAGAATAACTTCTGCCATACAGTGGTTGAGTTTGTGCGCTCCGGTGTGATTGAGATCTTCGCGTTTGAGATAGATTTTTGCACCGCCGCAGTGCTCAGTGAGGTTTTTTGCATAAGAGATAGGAGTTGGACGGCCTTGATAATGCTTACGAACATATTTGAGGTCACTGATAAATTTGGGTGAGTTTTTAAGCTCCGCGTAGGCTTGTGTGATATCTGCAAAGGGTTTTTCCAAAACAGGAGGAATAAAAGAACCTCCATATTTTCCAAAAAAACCATTTGCATCCAGATGTGTTTCAAGATAAGATTTTGGCACGCTAACTCCCTTTTTTGTTGTTTGGGAATATTATAGTTAATTTGGTTTTACAAGTTTCTTTATCTCTTTTGGCAGATGTGCAAAAGGGAGTTTAAGCATCCCTTTTTTGACTCCGTTTTCGAGTATATTGACATCGACTGTCATATGTTCAGGATGTAAACGCAGGACTTTGTAAACGCAGTTCTTTTCCTTGTAGGAGATGTTTTGTTCTGCAAAATCTATGATTTGTTTTTTTACAGCCATGCTTAGTCTCGTAGGTAGATGCCGCTATCTTTGACATCAATTTTTTCATCATCCACGAGAGTAGTGAGCGCACGTTTAAAATCTTTTTTGCTCAGTCCAAATACATCTTTGATAAGCTCGGCATCACTTTTATAGTTGTATGGCATGATGCCTTTATTTTCTTGTAAAAGTTCAAGAACTTTCTCAGCAGAACCGCCACTTTTTTTGCTTCCCGGTTTGCGAAGAACAAGGTCGATATTGCCGTCTTTGCGTATAGTTTTGACATAGGCTGATTTTTCATCACAGAGATTGATACTTTCAAAGATCTCAGTGTGGTAGATAAGCCCTTCGTACTTGCCGTTGACGATACATTTAAATCCCAGCGGCGTTTCTGAAATAACAAGGATTTTGACTTCGTCGTTTACCTTTAGGTCTCTTACGCGGCGTTGGAAAAACTCACCTAGTTTTTCCGTCCCGACAAGGCGGTGGGTGCGATCATCATAGATGACTTTGAGAAATCTTTTTTCTCCGACTTTAAAAGGTGTTTTTTGAAACATGTTTGGCACAAACAAATCCTTTGCAAGTCCCCATTTCATAAACGCTCCAAAAGGAGCAGTGTCCACGACCTCAAAAATCGCATATTCATCAAGCATTGCCGTAGGCGTGAGGGTTGTGGCTATAAGTCTGTCTTCTGAGTCTGTATATAAAAAGACATCGATAAGTGAGTCTTCCACCATCGCTTCTGTTACATAAGATTGCGGTAAAAGGACATCTCTGCCATCATGAGCCATAAGAAATACACCGTGTGGCGTATGTCTATCAACTCTAAGTGTATTAATATATCCCAATTCTAAGTATTCACTTTGTTTCATTTTTTTCCTTGCGTTATTCCGTATTTTAGTTATCGTGCTTGGGACACGATCTAAGTGCGACATTATAGCTGTTTATCATGACAACTGCGTTTAGCTCTATTGTTGGAAAATTGTATCGTATCTTAAAAGATTTTTCTCTCCTACACTACTCAGTAAAGTCCAAGCACATTCGGATATTATTGCAAAAATAATAGAACAAAAGGAAATAATATGTTTAAAATAGTAGTAGAAAAAGAGTGCGGATGTTTCAAAAGAAGTGATCTTCAAAACAATATAGCGATGCCTTCAAAAGACGAAGCATTGACAAAAACTCTTGAGATGCGTGATCACATGAACGATGAGTTTTGTGGTAAACACCAGTTTAAAGTTCAAGAAGTAGGTGATACTTTTGTTATCGCAATGAGTGATTCTACAAGCAATGGCTGTTGTGGCGGGGGATGTGGTTCTCACTAATCCTCTTCTTGTATTTTTGACGAATTAATAAATATCTTGATTTAATTAATTCGTCAGTTAACATAATATATACTTCTCAAACGTATAACTTGTAATGATTTTATTATAAGTTCTCAGGAGATATATTATGGAACTTCAATCAAGGTCACTTGAACACTTCCCGATTCAACTTTTCGCCGTCATTATGGGACTCTCAGGTCTTTCAATAGTTTTTGCAAAAGCTTATCACATACTTAATATGCCTTATACAATATACCTTACACTGCTTGGTATTGATACTGTTTTGTTTTTTGGTATTTTTATTACTTATATGATGAAATGGCTTTATTATCCAAACGCGGTCAAAAAAGAGTTTTATCATCCTATAAAAAGTTCGTTTATGGCGGCGATATCTATTAGCTTTTTATTGGTCTCCATCGCTTATTATGATTTTGCACCGAGTGTTTCGATACTTTTTTGGTATATCGGTACGCCCTTACAGCTTTTTTTTACACTGATTATTATGCGCTACTGGATACGTAATGAGCTTCAGGTGGTTCATAGTAATCCTGCTTGGTTTATTCCGATAGTAGGCAATGTTTTGGTTCCGGTCGTCGGAGTGGATGCTGCTCCTATTTATGTCTCTCTTTTCTTTTTTGCGCTTGGAATGTTTTTTTGGATTGTTCTTTTTACGGTGATGTTATACCGTATCATCTTCCATCATCCATTGGCAAAAAAACTTGTACCGACTTTTTTTATCTTTATAGCACCTCCTGCAGTAGGTTTTATAAGTTATTTTCGTATCACAAACGGCAGTCTTGATATGATGAGTCTTTCGCTCTATTTTATAGCGCTCTTTACATTGCTGCTTCTGCTTTTTATGATGAGGATGTATGACACAAAAGAGTTTTTTATCTCTTGGTGGGCATATACTTTTCCCCTTGCAGCGGTAACGATAGCAACACTTTTTTTGCATATGGTATTGGAAAATACACTTACCTATTTGGGTTCAGTGGCACTTATTACACTTACATCAGTTGTCGTTGCGTTTGTGACATATAAAACGCTCGAAGCGAGCAAAAACACAAAAATTTGTATATCAGAGGAGTAAACATGAGCCAAAAATTTGGAATTTTCATCGGCATAATCTTAGGAATGGTTTTAAGTCTTTTTGTTACGGGTATTGCGCTTAAAGTGGCTGCGCCAAGTATGTTTTTTAAAGAAGTTACTTCTACATACGACTTTGAAAAGACGGTTGCGCTTATAAGTTCTCGTATCAATAAACAAGAAGGTTGGCATGTGACTGAGATTATTGACCAGCAAAAAGAGATCTTAGACAACGGCGGTGCTGATGTGGGAAAGGTCAAGATTATCAAGTTTTGTAATGCGAAATATGCAGCGCAGATGCTTAGCAAAGATGCAAGTAAATATATGTCTGTAAAGATGCCTCTGAGTATTTCCGTCTATGAAAAAGACGACGGCAGAGTAAGTATAGGACTGATGAACGGCTATGTGATGGCGCGAATGTTTTCAGGTTCTTATGAAGCTGAAGTGATGGAAAAAGTCATCAAAGATACAGAAGATATTTTGGGATTTTTACACTTTAGATACAGTTTATTTTAAAAAAAAGATTTGGGAATATTTTTTGCTATTTTCGTTTATCACACATGAGCGGGAAAAATATGATACTTTTTAAAAACACAAAAGAGAGAGTGAACTACTATAAAATCGACATCTATCCGACACTCTTTGGAGACTATCTCATCCAAAGAGAGTACGGCGCCATCCATCATAAAGCCCCGACAAACATCATCAAAGAGTATGCAGACACGCACAAAGAAGCTCTTTTACATATCCTCAACCTTGCCGTGGATAAAAAAAGTCTCGGTTATCTACGCATCAATAAACACGGAGTTTGCTAGAAAAAACATCCCTGATGCGATAGCAAGATAGAATGTTTCGCTAAGTATCGAGCAGAACATGCACCCTATCTCGTCCTGCTTCTTTGGCATTATAAAGTGCCATGTCGGCTCTGTCAAAAAGTTTGGCTCCTGTATCATGAGCATGAAGTTGCGCTATACCGATACTGATAGTAATTGAGCCGATTTTTTCAAATTGGCTTGCTTTAATCTCTTTGCGAAGTCGTTCTGCAAACTCTGTGGCATCTTCCAAGCTTTTATGAATGGAAAAAATAGCAAATTCTTCGCCTCCAATCCTATAAAATTTATCATGTTCACGTATGCTTTTTGAGATGATCTCACTCAGCTGCATCAGGACTTTGTCCCCTGTTGCATGACCAAAAGTATCATTTACGGATTTAAAATAGTCTATATCAATAATCATAAGATACTGACCGATACTCTTTCTTTGGTTGTCCATTCTTTCAATATCTTCGTTAAAGACATGTCTGTTATAGATTTTTGTGAGTGCATCTTTATTTGCTTGCTCCAAAAGTTTAGCATCTCTATGGTCGAGTTGTTTGATAAAGTAAAAGATGATACTAAAAACGACTAATAACAATACCAGTAGTGCAGAAGCAAAAAGTTTAAACATCCTTTGCATTTTTTTTAACTCAGCATCAAGGGGCATTGTCACGGATACAAAGGCACGAATGTCTCCAATATTTTCATAGAATCCAGCCTTATCACCATAATATGCCACCAATGATTTGGGTGCTTTTTGCGGGTCACTGTGACATTGCATACACGACTCTACGTTTGTCGCAACAGGCATAGCATAAAAAATATACTCATTATTGTTGATAACCATGTGCTCATGATGCTTGTCTGTCTTTTTCGCATTGAACTCTTTTAAGATTTGCAGCTCATGAACACTTGCCTGATTTACTGGATTTCTAGGGTTATTTGAGGCAAATTTGTAGTGTATCTCTTCTATCTTATGTGCAGCTCTTTGTTTGTTATACTCTTGCATAATATTTCTTGACATATTAAGTAAAAGAGAGAAGTTTTGGATCAAAAAAATCTTTATCAATACTGCCTTGATTTTTTAAAGCATATACAACAGGTTTTAGTTGCTCTTCTACGTAGGTATGAAGCGCTTTATTGTGCCTTGCATCTTTGCCTCGTTTTCTTCAAGCGCATAGTTTTTAAACATCAGATAAGCACTCAAAAGGACAACGATATAAACCCCACTCATCAATATAAAAGTCTTCAGTAAAAGTTTTTTATTTTCAACGCTCATGATAAGCCTTTCTATAGTGTGTAGTGCAAAATTATATTAACAATGTATGAAATATTTATGAAATGAGATAAAAATAGTAATATATTTAAAATTATTCTTTATTTATATTTCAATTTGCAATATAAATAGACTTTATAAATCAAATAGTATATCTTTTTGTATAAAAAAGAGTGGGGTTAGAATGATTTTAGGAAAATGTCCTTATTGTGATGATGGAAATATAGAAGTCAAAGAAAAAGAAGTCCGTGGCAAAAAAGTCAAGCTGTATGTTTGTACAAACGCAGCATGGACAACACAAGATGGAGAAATGTTTGAACTTACTCCTGATGCTACTTGCGACTTTAGAATCTGGCAAAACTCTTTGGCAAAGTATGGAAAATGGCTCACATATAAAGAAGTACGAACTTTACTTGAAGAAAAAGTCCTTGAAGTAGAACTTTTGAGTAAAAAATATGGCAAAAAAATCTATTATGAAAAGAATATAATACTGAGTCAAGAGTATGGGGTCAGCGTGCTTTGGGAATGAGTATATAGAGGGTATCAGATACTTTTGATATGGATTTTGATATATTTGATAATAAAGAATTTTTTGAGGTGAATCGTGCAAAATAGTTACCAAGAGAGTTTAGATATCAGCAAACAACTTGAGAAAGAAGGCAAAAAAGTCGAGATAAAAAAATGGCTGATTGTTGCAATTATATTTGTAGGCATGATAGCTTTGGGCGCTTATTTTATGACAACAGCTGGTAAAAATGAAAAAATCAAATATCTTACAGCAGCGATAGAAAAAAAAGACCTCCTTGTCAAAGTCTCCGCAACTGGAAATATAGAACCGACAAACACCGTGGATGTGGGAATAGAAGTATCAGGAACAATCATCGAAGTCGGTGCGGATTTTAATCAACAAGTCAAAAGAGGAGATATCCTCGCTCGCCTTGATACTACGAAACTTGAATCAAAAGTAAAAAATTCACAAGCAGCTCTTCTTGTAGCAAAAGCCAATTTTTTAGAGAAAAAAATATCACTTGAAGATACAAGAAACGAGCTAGAGCGTGGTAAAACTACATATAAATCTACAAGCGGAAAATATCCTTCAGATAAAGATCTTGATGCCCTTACAAACAATCATGAAAGAGCACTTGCAAATTATGCTGCTTCAGAAGCGGGTGTGACGCAAGTTCGTGCACAACTCAAATCCGACGAAGATGATCTCAAAAAAGCTGTTGTGAAATCACCTATAAATGGAATAGTGCTAGATAAAAAGGTAGAAGTTGGACAGAGTGTTGTTTCCGTTATGCAAATACCTGTGCTGTTTACTCTTGCTGAAGATCTGAGTAAGATGCAGGTAGTTTTGAGCGTAGATGAAGCAGATATCGGGCAGGTTGCTGAGGGTCAGAATGTTGAGTTTTTCGTAGATGCATACCCACATGAGCAGTTCCAAGGAAAGATAACACAGGTAAGGCTCAATTCTATCATAGTCAGTGGAGTTGTTACATACGCAACGGTCGTTGCTGTAGATAATCCGCGTTTACTTTTAAAACCGGGCATGACGACAAGTGCGGATATCGTGACTGAAGTGGTGAAAAATAGGCTTAGTGTACCAAACAGTGCGCTGCGTTTTACGCCAAAAGATGAAAAAAAAGATGAAAAAAATCAGGGCAAACAGGTATGGATTTTAGAAAATAATCTGCCTAAAAGTCTAAGTGTGGCAGCTCAAAAAAGTGACGGCATATTTACAGCCATATCAGGTGAAGGCATCAAAGAAGGTATGCAAGTTATCATAGGTACACAAAAAGAACAATAAGATGAAAACAAAATCCGCACTCATAGAACTCAGAGATGTTTCAAAAGTATATGGACACATGAGCACCGCTACATACGCACTCAAAAATGTCAATATAAAGATTCAGCGCGGTGAGTTTATTGCAATCATGGGCCCAAGCGGCTCTGGAAAATCAACTTGTATGAATATTATCGGCTGTCTTGATTCACCAAGTGATGGCTCATTTTTGTTCGAAGGGCTCAATGTCACAGGACTCAACCGCAATCAAAGAGCTGTTTTAAGGCGTAACTACCTTGGTTTCGTTTTTCAGGGTTTTAATCTCTTAGGAAGAACATCGGCTTTGGAGAATGTAGAATTGCCCCTTATTTATAAAGGTGTCAAAGCTTTGGAAAGAAAAGAGATGGCGACAAAGGCACTTGAAATGGTCGGTCTTGCAGATGTGCTAAGCCATACTCCGGGTGAACTTTCGGGCGGACAGCAACAAAGAGTCGCTATTGCTAGAGCAATAGTGACACAGCCTTTGATTTTGCTTGCAGATGAACCGACGGGTAATCTTGACAGTAAACGCAGTAGAGAGATCATGGAGCTTCTGAAGAAATTCAATAAAGAAAAAAATATCACAATCATCATGGTCACGCATGAAGAAGAGATGGCTTTGTATGCGGATAAAATATTCCGTTTTAAAGACGGTATGATAGTAGAAGGAGAAAAGTGATGTTGTGGAACGCTTTTGTGCTTGCACTTAGAGCAATTTACCGTAATATGATGCGCTCAATTTTGACAGTACTTGGCGTAGTTATAGGTGTTGCGTCTGTAATAGCTATGGTTTTTTTAGGAGACGGGACGACGGCTTATATCACGCAAAATATCTCAAAACTCGGAAGTAATATGCTTATCATTCTTCCAGGTCAGGATAAGAGTGGTCCAAGAACTCAAGATACATCTATAAAACTTTTTAAGATAGAAGACGTAGAAGCGATTAAACGCGAGATATACGGTATAAAAGCGGTGGCTCCCGGAGCTTCAAAAGGAGTAAACGCAGTCTATAGCAATAAAAACTATTCTACCTCTGTTGAGGGAAGAGACAATGATTATTTTATTGTAAAGGATTGGGGATTGGAAGATGGAAGAATTTTTTTGCCAAATGAACTCAAATCAGGTAAGGCTGTTTGCATCATCGGACAAACCGTAAAGAAAGAGCTTTTTGGTGAGCAAAATGCAATGGGAGCAAATATACGACTTGAGAAATTTTCATGTCAAATCATAGGAGTTCTTCAAACAAAAGGAGCTTCGACTTTTGGTTTAGATCAGGATAATATCATTCTTGTACCTTTAAAAATGTTTCAAAGGCGTTTAAGCGGAAACCTTGATATTCCGATGATTCAGGTCTCTGCTCATGATAATATTTCTACAGAAGAAGTAAAAAATAATCTTCTTGAGTTATTCCGTGAACGCCGTCGTATTCGACATGGACTTGAAGATGATTTTTATATCAGAGATCTCAAAGATATCATCGAAACTGTTGGTTCTACGACAAAAATGCTGACTCTTTTACTTGGAGCGGTTGCTGCTATCAGCCTGCTTGTAGGCGGTATAGGAATAATGAATATCATGTTGGTTTCTGTGACGGAGCGCACGAGAGAGATAGGAATCAGACTAGCAATCGGAGCATTTGAACGCGAAGTACTACTGCAGTTTTTGGTTGAAGCGATAGTACTGTCATCATTGGGAGGGATAATAGGGATATTTTTGGGTATTTCTATAGCTTATTTTGCCGCTATGTCCTTTGAGATACCTTTTATCTTTAACAAAGAAATTGTTCTTATAGCATTTTTCTTTTCAACACTAGTTGGTGTTGTGTTTGGATATTTTCCGGCAAGAAAAGCTGCTAGGCTTGACCCAATTGATGCCCTAAGACATGAATAATCTAGTGTTGAGAATACACGAAAGAGAGCATTACATAGAAAAAATATACAACTTAATAAATCTTTTACATTTATTTATGTATAATCCCAGTCCGCTTTGCTGTTTTAACAAAAAAAGTAAGAGTATTTCTATCTCTATATGTAATGTAAAGATAAAAGTATTGGCAAGCCGGTTCAAGTGGTTTGCCTCAAAGCAGCAAAGAAAAAGAAAAATAGAAGGAACTTTCAATGAAAGTAAGAGCTTCAGTTAAGAAGATGTGTGATGACTGTAAAGTTGTTAAAAGAAAAGGCATTGTTAGAGTAATCTGCAAAGTTAAAAAACATAAACAGAGACAAGGATAATCATGGCTCGTATATCTGGTGTCGATTTACCTAAAAAGAAAAGAGTAGAGTACGGTCTAACGTATATCTATGGTATTGGTCTTCATGCTTCTCGTCTAATCCTAGACGCAACAGGCATTGACTATAACAAAAGAGTTTACGAACTCGATGAAGCTGATGTAGCAGCTATTACAAATGAAATCCGTGAAAACCATATGGTTGAGGGTGATTTACGTAAAAAAGTAGCTATGGATATTAAGGCACTTATGGATTTAGGTTCATACAGAGGTCTCCGTCACCGTCGTGGTCTTCCATGCCGTGGTCAAAAAACTAAGACAAATGCGCGTACTCGTAAGGGTAAACGTAAAACTGTCGGCGCAGCGTAAGGATTAGCAGATGGCAAAAAGAAAAGCTGTTAGAAAAAAAGTAGTAAAGAAAAATATTGCACGCGGTATAGTTCATATCTCTGCTTCATTTAACAATACACTTGTAACAATTACAGATGAAATGGGCAACATGATTGCTTGGAGTTCTGCTGGAAGTTTAGGCTTCAAAGGTAGTAAAAAATCTACTCCATTCGCGGCTCAGGCAGCAGTTGAAGATGCGGTAGCAAAAGCTCAAGTGCATGGTATAAAAGAACTTGGTATTAAAGTTCAAGGTCCTGGTTCAGGTCGTGAAACAGCAACTAAAGCTGTAGGTGCTATCGAAGGTATCCGCGTTACGTTTATGAAAGACGTTACTGCATTACCACACAACGGTTGTCGCGCACCTAAGCGTCGTAGAGTTTAAGGAGATTACTGATGGCAAGATATAGAGGTCCAGTAGAAAAAATCGAAAGAAGATTTGGTGTTAGTCTTAACCTTAAAGGTGAGCGTCGTTTAGCAGGGAAATCTGCATTAGACAAACGTCCTTATGCTCCAGGTCAACACGGTCAACGTCGTAAAAAAGTATCTGAGTATGGTTTACAGTTAAATGAAAAGCAAAAAGCGAAATTCATGTATGGTGTTTCTGAGAAACAATTCCGTGCTATATTCGTTGAAGCTAAGCGTCGTGAAGGTAATACAGGTACAAACCTTGTAACACTTATCGAACAAAGATTAGACAATGTTGTTTACAGAATGGGATTTGCATCGACGCGTCGTTTTGCTCGCCAACTTGTAACTCATGGTCACATCTTAGTAGATGGTAAAAAATTGGATATTCCTTCTTACCGTGTACAACCTGGTCAAAAAGTTGAAGTTCGTGAATCAAGCAAGAAAAATGCTCAGATCACACGTGCTATTGAATTAACTAACCAAACAGGTATAGCTCCATGGGTTGATATCGATGCTGATAAAGTATTTGGTATCTTTACTCGTTTACCAGAGCGTGAAGAAGTTGTTATTCCAGTAGAAGAACGTTTAATCGTTGAGCTTTACTCGAAATAATAAATAATATAAAGGGCGTTAAAGAATGAAAAAAATTAAAACTACTCCACTTGCTCCTAAAGAATTTGAGGTAGAACAGATTAGTGAGAATGAAGCTAATATAATGGCATACCCTTTTGAAACAGGGTATGCTATATCATTAGCACATCCACTTCGCCGTTTTCTATTAAGTAGCTCAGTTGGTTATGCACCAATAGCTATAAAAATCGAGGGTGCTAAGCATGAGTTTGACTCTGTTCGTGGTATGCTTGAAGATATTTCAGACTTTATCTTAAATCTTAAAGAGATTCGCTTTAAATTAAATGGTGATGTTACTGAAGCGGAGATAAATTACTCATTTGCTGGACCATGTACAATCATCGGTTCAGATTTGACAAATGATGAAGTTGAGATTGTAACTCCACATGCTCCACTTGCAACTTTGAATGAAGATGCAACACTTAACTTTACTATAAAAATCGCACAAGGTATAGGATATGTACCGAGTGAAGATACTTATACTGAGTTAGAAGATGGATACATAGCATTGGATGCTTATTTTACTCCTGTTCGCAGTGCAACATATAAAATTGAAAATGTTCTCGTTGAAGATAATCCTAACTTTGAGAGAGTGATTATAAACATAAGAACTGATGGACAAATTTCACCGGTTGATGCGTTTAGAAACTCTTTAGAGGTTATGTATGCTCAATTAGCAGTATTTAATTCTGAAATCAGCATCAAATCTCCTGCTACTATAGAGAGAGTTGAAGAAAATCCTGATGTGAAAAAATTATCTACGAACATTGATAGTTTAGGACTAAGCGCGAGAAGTTTTAATTGCCTTGACCGCTCAAATATTAAACTTATAGGTGAAATAGCATTGATGAGTATTAATGACTTAAAAAATGTAAAAAACCTTGGCAAAAAATCATATGATGAGATCGTAGAAAAAGTGCAAGAGTATGGTTTTGCAGTTGGTGGCGATCTTGCAGATGACGTAGTTGCTGCATTAAAAAAGAAAATAGAAGCTTTATAAGCTAAATAGAGGAATAACAGATGAGACATCGTCATGGATACCGTAAACTAGGTCGTACAAGCTCACACCGTGCTGCTTTACTTAAGAACCTAAGTATTTCGTTAATTGAACATGGTAAAATTGAAACTACTGCAATCAAAGCTAAAGAACTTCGTTCTTATGTTGAAAAACTTATTACTATAGCTGGTAAAGGTGATTCAAACGCACATAAAGCAGTATTCGCGGCGCTTCAAAGTAAAGAGGCTACTAAAACTTTAGTAAATGAGATAGCTCCTAAGTATGTTGACCGTCCAGGTGGATATACAAGAATTATCAGAACTCGTATTCGTCGTGGTGATGCTACATCAATGGCGTTTGTTGAATTAGTATAATTTAACGCAATCTGAGCAAAAGCCTTTTGGCTTCGCTCACTCTTTTCCCCTTCACTTCCCAATTCTAAAATACTTTAAAGAGAGATAAGATGAGTAATTTCGCATTTGGAACTTATAGAATAAGCGACTACAATCCCCAACATATTCAAGCACTCAAAGAAGCAATAGCTGGAGGAATCCGCATGATAGATACTTCTTCAAACTATATGGATGGCGGAGCTGAGCGCGCGATTGCACTTGCGTTTAGAGGCTTTGAAAAATATGAAGTTGATGCTGTTGAGATAGTGAGTAAATTTGGTTATATCCAAAACACAAATATGCAACTCCATAAAGCAAAACCTTTTGAAGATGTTGTTGCATTTTCCCCTAACTGCTATCATTCTATTGCAAAATCATTTTTAAAACATCAGTTGGAGCTTTCTTTACAAAGACTAGAGAGAAAATTCATTGATTGTTATCTTATTCATAATCCTGAGTATTATATCTATGATGCCATAAGTAAAGGCATTGATAAAGATGATATTCTTGATACGATGTACGAGCGCATTTATGAAGCTTTTGTCGGTCTAGAAGAAGAGATAAAAAACGGTAGAATTTTGTCCTACGGGATTAGCTCAAACAGTTTTTCAAAAGCAAAAACAGAGGCTGATTTTTTACCATACGAAGATCTGATTACACTTGCACAAAACGCAGCTGATTTTGTAGGTAATGTGCAGCACAGCTTTACAACAATAGAGCTCCCCATAAATATACTCGAACAAGAAGGATTGAAGTGTGCTTCTTGGGCAAAGAAAAATGGCTTGAGAGTTTTAGCAAATAGACCGCTCAATGCACATTATAATGGCAAAATGTACAGACTCGCCGAGTATGATGAGAGTTATCAATACTATCATCATCTTAATGAACTTTTGGAAATATGTGATAATGATGTTTTGCGTACAATGTACAACATACTCGAAGAGCTTGACGCAAGCAAACATAAGTTTGGTTGGGTAGGTGACTTTGATCAGTTTTTATATGCAGAGATACTGCCGCATATCAAAAATACACTTGAAGTGCTTGATGAAGCAAATCAGGAAGTGATGCTAAACTTTATAGATTTATTTTTTGTAGAATATAGAAAAATGGTAGCGTATGAATGCTCACTCAAAACCAAAAAAGAGTTGCAAAAACAATTTGACGGTTGTGCGTCAAGTTTACAAGAGTGTGCGCTGCGTTTTTTACTTCAGAAAGAAAATGTCGATTTTATCCTTGTGGGAATGCGTAAGCCTTCTTATGTGCATGAAGTATTGTCCTATTTAGAATAAAAGAAGAGAGCTAATTATATATTTTATGGCTCGTTAAGCCAGATTGTCATATTTTATGATAAATTAATTGTGAGGAAATTTTATGATTCCATTTACGGACGAAGAGTTAATGCAGCCAGTTTCAAATGTTATAGATAAGGTACGTCCTTCTTTAGCGCTTGATGGCGGAGATATTGCTTTTATAACAGTTAAAGGCGGTAATGTATATGTACAGCTTAAGGGTGCATGTGTAGGATGTGGAAGCAGTGGAAACACACTGAAATATGGAGTTGAGAGACAACTGAGAATGGATATTCATCCAGAGCTTTGTGTTGTAAATGTGCCTATTGGCATGGAAAATGATATAGAAAAATTATAATCAGGCGAAGATAATGAGTATTAGTAAACATAAAACATTAACATTAGCAAAGAATAGCTTCACTAAAGCAGATTTTGAAAATGCATTAAAGCAGTTTGCTATAGTACTTCAAGACTATCCTAATTCAAAAGAAGCCTATAACGGTGTCATACTTTCAGAGATGGCTATGAGTGGAGAAGGCGGTGCGGAAGCTCTTTTTGACTATTATGAAATATTAAAAGAACAAGATAAAGAAGAAGCAGACAGCATCATGAGCGAAATACTCAAAAGTATGGATGGCTCACTTGAAAAACTCAGTGAAGTTTTTGCTCAGCCATTACGTGAAAGACTTGAGTTTGAAGACGGCATACTTTATGAAGATTTTAAAGCAATAATAGACAGTGGAGAAGATTTTAGAGAAACTTTTGAAAATATTATGTTCTCTACAAAAGTCATTATCACACAAAAAGAAGATTTTATACATTTTTTGGATAATTTGATAGACCATGGTTTTGCTGAGATGGCACTTACTTATTTGGAAAGTGCACTAAGTGTTTATCCAGGTGATGACATACTTAGAAAATTACTCAAAAAACTATCTAAAAAGGGCAAAAATAAGTGAGAATCGAATTACCAAATCAAGATTTTAGGTATGTAAGTGAAAATTCTGGAGAGTGCGACAAAGAGACCGCGTTTGTGCTAACGACGCAAAATGAAAAATATCTACAAAACGCAATGGACAATAACGCGCACTCAATCATCAAAATAACGGACATAGCAAAACTATTTGGTATAGATAAAATAAAAATCATAGGTATTACAGGTACAAACGGTAAAACAACGACCGCAAGTGCTATTTACTCCTTTTTGCTTGATTTAGGATATAAAGCTGCGATGCAAGGCACTCGCGGATTTTTTATGAATGACCATATAGCAGAGGGAAAAACACTCACTACACCTTCTGTTTTAAATACTTTTAAGCATATTTATCAGGCGGTAGCAGATGGATGTGAGTACTTTATCATGGAAGTAAGCTCCCATGCTATCGTGCAAAAAAGAGTTGAAGGTCTGAATTTTGAACTTAAAATCCTTACGAATATCACACAAGATCATCTTGATTTTCACAAAACGATAGAAGAATATACAGCGGTCAAAAACAGTTTTTTCCAAGATGAGGGAAAAAAACTTATCAATAAAGATGAACCAAGAGCTGCGTTTAATATCAAAAATACTTTTACCTATGGGATAGAACATCCAGCGACATATAAGCTCATGGCGTACTCACTTAATGATGCTTCAAGTGGTATTATCCAGCATTTTAAAGATATTGTCCCTTTTACGGCATCGTTGCACGGTTTTTTCAATCTCTACAACCTTATGGCTGCGATAAGTGCAGTCGATATCGTGACAGATAAATCACTAGAAGAAATATGTGAAGTAGTGGATAATTTCGCCGGCGTGAGCGGAAGAATGGAGCAAGTATGTGAAGCTCCAAATGTGATTGTGGATTTTGCACATACACCTGATGGAATGCAACAAGTTTTAAACGCGCTCAAAGAAAAAGAACTTCTTGTAGTCTTTGGAGCAGGCGGTGACAGAGATAGAACGAAACGTCCGCTCATGGGGAGAGTTGCTGCAAGTCTGGCAAAAAAGATATATATTACAAGTGATAATCCACGTCATGAAGATCCAGAACTTATTGTAGAAGATATTCTTGCAGGCATTGAAGATAAGAGTAATGTCACTATAGAGCTTAACAGAAAAAAAGCTATCCAGATGGCACTTAATGATCAAGAAGGTGAAGAGGTTGTTGTCATACTTGGAAAAGGGGATGAAACGTATCAGATTGTCTATGATGAAAAATTCCCTTTTGATGATAGGGAAGTGGTGCGTGAGCTTTTAAATATAAAACTGTAAGGTTAGATTAAAATCTAACGTTACAACCTAGATAAATAATATTGACATCTGAAAGCTCAGAGTCTCTATCTTCTTGGATTTTTTCATAAGAGAGATACTTCTGCTCATAACCTACTTCAAAATCAAAATGCTCATTGACAGGTATAAATGCTCCGGCCCCTACTTTAAAAGATCCAAATGTTAGTTTGTTGTTTTGTGTCGTGTCAAGATATCCTGCACCGATACCCGCTTTAAAAAATGGGTTAAAATAGATGTCAAAATCAAATGCCTTGACAAGGTCGATATTCATCGCATATCTTTGAGCAACTTCAGTAGAGAGATAATCTGAATCCGCCTCAGAGTAATTAAGGGAAAACTCAGCAGCATAGGCTGATCTATCGCCGTATCCTACTTTTATTGTAGCCACATCAACTTCGTTTGCTTTTGCGTTTTCATTCGCAAACTTTTCGTTGAGATATCCGTATGAAACACCTGTATAAAACTTTGCATCGCCATAAAGCGAAGAGAGTAAAAGTAAAAAAACTGCTATTTTTTTCAATTGAATCGTCCTTTTATTTTTTGACAATTATATCCAAAAAGATGCAAGCAAACTTAAAGAATAGAACTTACTTGTAACAATGCGTTTGCTTAGAGTTATATTTGGGTATAATTGCACAAAAATTTTAAGGATTATATTTATGGGAATCCCTCAACCAGCATTTTATATATTTAAATGTGAGCAATCGGCTCCTCCTGGAATGCCAAAACCATCATGTGTAACACCACAAACGCAGGACTTATTTCAGCATCTTGCACAATCTCTTATGAAAGAGGGTATTATGGGAACAGTGCAACCGATTCGTACTTCATGTATGAACCGTTGTTCGGCGGGTCCTATAATGTTGGTTGAGCCGGGTCATACGATGTATGCAGGTTTGACAAAAGAAAAAATTGATAGAATTATAGCTGAGCATATCATCGGTGGCAATGTAGTAGAAGAGTATGTAATCAGCTCTGAGTTATGGGATGCTCCAATTACGCCTGCTGATATGAAAAAGCAGATGGGAAGATAAGGAAAAGTTTAATGACGATTGAAATGTTGTACAGTAAAATTCATCGCGCTACGGTGACGGATGCTAACCTAAACTATGTTGGCTCAATCACTATTGATGAAGAACTTTTAGAAGCTGCAAAGATGAGAATTGGACAAAAAGTTGAGATTTTAAATATCAACAACGGTGAAAGATTTTCAACATATATTATATTGGGTGAACGCGGGAAACGCGATATCTGCCTCAATGGTGCAGCAGCACGCAAAGTACATAAAGGCGATAAAGTTATCATCGTAGCCTATGCGACGTATGATGAAAAAGATTTAGAAACATATAAACCAAAAGTTGTCCTTCTCAATGAAGAGAATGACATAGACGAAATCTTAGACGAGATTTAATCATGAATTTTGGCGAAAGAAGCGGCCTTAATTTATTTGGAGTTAAGTAGGTGTTTCGCCTATTTACGCTCCTTGGACTTCTCTTTTTAAACCTCTACGCTTGCAAGGGCGGTTATGACTCATGCAAACAAAAAGTTCTTGACTCACAAACTATCCAAGCCTGTACTCTTGCTATTCCGGTTCAAAAACACCAAAGAGTCGTTTATAGTCAAACACCTCCAAAAGAAAAAATTCTCAAACATGACCCATTTTTATCTCTGTATCTTATAGAAGACAAAAAAGGATTTGCTTACCCGTTTCGTATCAATATGCAAGAGCAGTTGGGTATAGCTTCTGTTAGTACAAAAACTCCCGTCGAAGGCAAAATCATTAAAAAACAGATTGGTCTGAACACTCTTGCCATCTTTAGTGAGCCGATTTTATATCCTAGTATTATTACCAGTTCGTGCTGTTCACTTGAGGCAATCGTAACGCCTGGAGGCATTATCGAAAAAGAGTATATCCAGCACTTTATCAATGCCAAGGAGAGTAGCTACGCCGATATAGGTATCCGCGTCAAAGAGGAAAAAGGTAAAGTAGTTGTAAACGCAGTTGATCCTTTTGTGCCTCATAACCCTTTTTCCAAAGGTGATATTATTCTGAGTATTAACGGTAAAAAAGTACAAAACGCAAGTATGCTTATGCGTGAGATACTTTTCTCAAAAATAGGTTCTTCACAAAAAATCCAAGTCAAACGCAATGCTAAAACAGTTGCGTTTACTGCGCTCAGCTATAAACGCTATGGCGGTGGTATCATTAGTGATACATTTTTAGAGCAAAAAGGTATTTATTTTGACAAAAATCTCTGCATCATCGACATTAAAAAGGATTTTGCAGCATATGGTCTTATAAAAGGCGATAAGCTTGTAGAAGTCAACGGCGTAAAAGTCAAAACACAAGCACAGCTTCAAGAATATATCGCTGATTTTAAAGATTTCTCCTCCCTTCTTTTGGAACGCAACGGCTTCCAGTTTTTTGTAAATTTGCAATAATCACTGTTTCAGGTTTGTAAGGAAATGTAACAAAAAAATAAATAATAACTCAACTTTCGCACATAGATTATAGTAAGAAATAATCACTAAAATTCATCTACGAAAGCCCATAAATAGGCACTATACAGAAACGTTCCGATTACAGAGTACTCATTATTGATGACACCGTAGAAGCATTTATAGCAATAAAGAGCACCACTGTATCAGCGGGGTGAATATTGTTTCACTTCCGTAATCTTGAATGCAAACTTGAAGCGCTCGCCATCTCGATGCAGCTCTTTTTGCAAATCCTTACAAACATAGCAACTATCCATTAAAACCTTAAGACTTCAAAGGAATTACATCAAATCGTCGCTATCATAAGCCTTTACAGACGAGAACAACTCGGTTGTATGTGCGAAAGTTGAGCAATAAAACTGATGCCTAGAATGTACTCATAAACCCATCTTCTGAAATCTATCCTGATTTTAGAATAATTTCAGGCTTAGATTTGCGGGGGGGGCGCGACAGAACTTGTAAAGTTTCGTAAGCGTATAGGTCAAGATGGAGTCGATACTTCTTTGGGAATTGGAATGGGACAAGTAGAAATTCAAAATATAGGACTCTGCTTTACGCTTGAAATGAACTTGAAATCTTGTTTTTCAGGGGCGACTATTTATAAGTCAATGTTGTTAAGAGTGGAGTTAAGCCAAAATCACGAAATAGAATTTTATGAAAAAAACTGAGTAGTTTTTTTTCATTTTTTTTGTTAACGCATTTTCTCTGATTTAATGATAAGCCAAAAAATATTAGCATTATTATAGGATTTTTTCTAATTTATCCTTTCAAATGTAAATCTATCATGCATTTTTTCAAAAAATGCATGAGTACCTCTATGATAAAAAATTATTGGCACCCACCAACTCCATTGACATAATAAGCTCTTCATATCCAAAGAGATTGTAGGTAAAGTTTAACAATTCTATCGTTGATGCATTCCTCTCTTTACTAATTGCTTTGAGACTCAGTCCATTATTCATAGAGTTGGTCATAAATCTAAAGCACGCTGCTGAGCGACACAACATCGTAATATTTGAGTTTAAACTTGGCAAAGGTGAAGTTATAAAGCTGGAGCGACTCCTCAACTACAAGCGCTAACACCCTATAAGTTTAAACATTGTAATGATAAAGCTCCGTCATTTAGTGAAATTCTGAAAAAGTATGGCAACCTAACAAAAAGTTATCAACCTCTTTTCTATCCTCAACTCTTTAAATCCGAACTCTTTTTGTATCCAAAGAAAACTCTCTTTTGTGTAGAAAAATACATGCGTTGCGTCATTTTTGTAGTACCACTTACCAAAATCAATACTATCATCATAGATATCGCTCATGAGATAAAGTTTCCCGCCATCGCCCAAAAGCCTCTTCAAAAGTGCGAACTCTTTGTGTGGATTGTAAAAATGCTCTATCACTTCACACGCCGCGACATAGTCGTATTTTTTTTCTAAAAGTGCTGCGTTTGGATGAAAAAAGGGATCGTATTGTTCTATCTTATAGCCGGCGTCTTGCATGAGTTTGGAGACTATAGGCGCTCTTCCTGCTCCAAAATCCAGACCTTTTGCACTGCATTTGTACTCTTTTTGTATCGCTTGCGTCATCGGTGAGACGAACTTTTGATACCCTTTATCTTCGACATTGTCATCATGCAGCTCATAACGCGCTTTTTCCTGACTTGCGTTTGGGAGTTTTGCACTATCGGCAAAAATGGAGTGGCAGGTTTCACATAAAAAATAATCACACTCAAAACTTTTCGTCTTATCTCGATAAAAAAGTTTTGCTTTTTGTGAACAAAGCGGACATTTTTGTTCTTGCGTCATGATTTGTTTTCCTTGTAAAGTGTGTCTGTAAAGATGGCATTTACACCCATAGCAAAAAGCTCATCTCTGCGCCTAGCGCTGTTGATGGTATAAACACCAACAAAAAAACCCTTATCTCTGAGCATCTTTACCGTTTGTCGATCGACAAGCAGATCATCAAGATTATAAACCTCTACTTGCAGTTCTTGTAGATAAGTGAAGAGATTTTGCGGATGTGCACCTTCTACAAGTGCCGCAGTAGGGATTTGCGGCATTTTTGCTTTTATCAAACGCAGATAATCATGCCGAAATGAAGAGAGTAACACCCTATCCTCGACTTCATATTTTTGTACAAGTTCAAGCACAAGAGAGACAAAGAGTTCATCGTCAAAATATGCGCTGATATCTTTAAGCTCGATATTGAGATAAAGCCTTTTTTCTTTGACAAAGACAAGTGTCGCCTCTAGTGTGGGTATTTTTTCTCCCTCTTCGCACTCAAGCTTCAAAAGCTCTTCGTAGGAAAAATCACAAACATTATATGGCTTGCGTTTTTTAAACGCAGCGATATTTGCGACATTTGTGGTCCTCTCAAGCGTATCGTCGTGCATGAGCACAACAACTCTATCACGACTCAGTTGCACATCTATCTCGATAAAATCCCCTCTTCCCTCGCCTAAACGCAGTGCCTTTAAAGTGTTTTCAGGAGCGAGGCTTCTGGCTCCGCGATGTGCGCCGATAAGTCCAGATTTTGCAAAAAGCGTCAAAAAATTCATTGTGCGAATACTCCTTTTGTACGCAGTTCATGAGCTACGGCTTCTTTGGTGTTTTCGACGATTTCCTCTACTCTTAGCCCTTTGGGATAGATGGGCTGGAGATAATGCACTTTTATTTTTCTGGGCAATGGAAATATTTTGCCGCTTCCAAGCGCTTCAAAACTTCCATCTATCATCACGGGAACAACAGGCACATTATAAATCTTCGCTAGCATCGCAAAAAAAGGACGAAATTCAAGGAGTTTTCTATCGCGTGTTCTTGCCCCTTCGGGAAAAATCACAAGGTTTTTTTTCTCCTGCAACGGCAATGCCACATACTGCATCGTGTGTTTGAGGTTTTCATTTGCGTCGATAAGTATCGTCTGTCCATTGTCTGCAACAGGTTTTAAAAGCTTCGTTCCAAAGACATTTTTGTACGCCAAAAAAAAGGTATTTGTTACAATTTTCCAAGGCAAAGAAGACTCCATCAAAAAACCGTCAAGCATACTCTGATGCGAAGGGGCGAAGATACATGAGCGCTTTGGGATATTCTCTACGCCGGTGATTTCGAGACGAAAATAGAGTTTAAAAAGTGGTAAAAGAGTGATTTTGTAGAGTGACATGATAAAAGGAGAAGAACGCAATTTTTCGGCGATAGGCTCTTGTAAGACTTCTACAAGGCTTTTTCCTGCGTTTTGCACTCGCTCATGATGGGTTTTGATATAAGCATATAGTTCGTTTAAGCGCATCATTGACGCAAAATTTTTCTCATCTACAACAACTCCGAAACTCTCGGCAACAAAGATAAAAAGCTCCACATAATCTATAGAATCAAGCCCCAAATCAAGCTCCAAATGTGAGGTGAACTCTATAGTTGCATCACTGCGCTCATGTAAAAAAGAGAGAAGTTTTTGGTATATCGCATCCTCTTGCACAAAAGCACAAGAGAGCTCAAAGGCAGGATGAATAATCTCAAAACCACGGATTTTCGCCTCTTCTTTTGCTTCAAGATTGTAAAGCTCTATCGCATACCAGCGAAGTTCTTCTTTGATGTTGATGATATTTACCCTTTGAAGCGCCTCAAAATCAGGATACATTTTCGCAAAAATCACTCCATTTTGAAGAGAAATTTTTATATCTTTGAGATAAGGCGTAAGTGATAAAATTCTTTGTTCTATCGTCTTAAAATCTATTAGACTTCTTTCATAACTCATCATAAAACACCAATTTTTCTATCATGGTTTACAAACGCACAGATTAGATTGAAACGTAATCCGAACCGTTTTCGGTTGTTGTGATACGTTCCACTTAGTATTTTAAAGGTCTTGAGTCTTGTATTGGTATGCTCAACAATAATATGGACAGATACTTTGGCTTTATTGACTAGTTTATTTTCTTTGGTCAGAGGATGCAATTTACTCTTCTTTTAGGAAGTTCACTATTCGTATGAAGTGAATGGAGACCAAGATAGCCGTTGTCTACTCTAATTTTGGTCTCATTTTTGATGGGCTTGACCTTCTGTATTTTTTCGTATTTATCCATACTTGCCCAAAGCAATTTTTGAACCACTATTTTTTTTGGGGGGGAAGGTGAAACCCCATTGACTTGGCGATCAAGATCATTAACCGTTTTATGCGAGTGTTGCTTCAAAAGAGAACTTCACACAATAAGGTCTATTCACTTCATTAGTGTTTGATTATCAGAGTGTGGCAAAACTCATTCGATGCTTCTTTAGGAATTGGAATGTGACAAGTAGAAATTCAAAATATAGGACTCTGCATGTGTTTCTTTAAACTTTCTCATAGAAATAAGATTTTTGATAGTTTGAGTATTTTTTTAAACCTTTTATATCTTTGGCTCTATTTTTTAAGTCAATGGGATTGGGGGCTCTTTAAAGAAAGATTATCTTCGATCCAACATATAAAAACTCCAACTCATCCGAGCCTTCTTTGTATAAAAGCGGAGAGTCGAGATCTATATAAGCTATCACATCATCAAACGCCATCGCCAAATGCAAGGCTGCGTTTATGGAAAGCGGACCTTCCAACATAGAGCCCAACATACATCTGATACCGTGTGCTCTTGCATACTTTAGTATCTCCACCGCCTTACTTATGCC
Source organism: Sulfurimonas sp. (assembly GCA_028689055.1). Taxonomy (GTDB): domain Bacteria; phylum Campylobacterota; class Campylobacteria; order Campylobacterales; family Sulfurimonadaceae; genus Sulfurimonas. The sequence goes on from JAQTWZ010000001.1 coordinate 181,824, forward strand.
GCCGCACTTCATGAGCTTGATATTTATCATATCTGCGTATCTGCCCTCATGTACTTTGATAACATCTTCAAGTGTAAAAACCGCTTCATCCGCAAGGATAGGGATAGGACTCTCCAGTGTGATTTTTTTCAGTCCAGCAAGGTCATGAGCTACGACTGGTTGTTCGATGAGTTCTATTTTTATCCCTTTTACCGCGTTTATAAAAAGCAGCGACTCTTCCAGACTCCACGCCTGATTTGCATCGACAAGTATCTTCACTTTTGGTAACTCAAACGCAAGCTCCGATATCACCGCGATAGCGTGTTTGACGTCACTGCCTACTTTGACTTTGAGGATGTTTATCCCCGCATCATACGCCTCTTTTGCATCACACAGCATTGTATCAAGCGTACCTAGACTGATAGTAATATCGGTTTGAAGTTCTCTAGCTCTTTCGCCTCCAAGAAACTTATAAAGCGGCTCACCAAACTCTTGTGCCAAAAGCGAAACAAACGCCATATCAAGCGCAGCCTTTGCGGAACTGCCTATATTTTTCTGCTCATGAAGCAGTTGCAGGGCTTCTTTGGGATATTTTCCTTGAAGTGCTTCTTTGACACTTTCTATTGAAGTGAGGATATCTTCTATCCCTTCATTTGTTATAGCCTTCGTTGCGGGTGCTTCCCCATAAGCAAAACTTGCGTTTTGACACACGACTTTTACCCTGACAAACTCCACGGCTTCTACGCGACGAAGTGCCGTAACAAAAGGGGTTTTGAGTGCAATACTTTTGACCTCCGTATCTATAGATGTTATTTTCATTGTGCTATCCCTATCAATATATTTCCTACTATCAAACCGCCGAATGTTCCTATAAGATAACCCATAATCGCCATAATCACACCGATGCCTACAAGATTTTTGTCATACGCCGCAGCCAAGATGGGAGCTGAGGCAACACCTCCGATATTTGAAAGAGAAGCAACTGCAATAGAGAAAAGATCAAGCCCAAAAAGTCTCGCCGCCACAACCATCAAAACTCCGTGTACAGCCAAGATACAAAAGCCGGCAAAAACATAAACTCCAAGCCCGCTAAAACTCTCAAAAACTGCCTGAGAACCTATCAGCGCCACCAAAAGATAGAGCATACTTGTCGCAACTTCATTGGCGCCGTTAAGGTTTTTGAGTCTTGTCAACGAGCCCCCGACTCCAAAGATCGTCGCAAGCAAAACGACGGTCGTAGTGCTGTTGAGAAACTCTATATAATTTGCAAGTATTTGCGAAACAAGAGATATCAAAAGAGCCAAGAATATCAAAAGCCAGTAGCGTTTTGCCCCCATCTGACAAGCGCAGCCTATTGCACTCATAGAGGCAAGGTTCGCCTCACTTTTGGTAAATCTGTTAAACGCAGCGGCAAAAGGAACCAAAAATAGAAGTAACATCACCCAGAGTGTATAGTTTACGCTATCAACTACAAGAGCAAATCCAAAAGCCTCTTGACTCACACCAAGAGCCGAACCGACCGCTATCATATTTGCCGTGCCACCCATCCAACTCCCAGCCAAAGCTCCAAACGCAGCCGCCATATCTCTATCAAAAGCAAACAGATAAGAGACCACGACAAAGGCGATAAACAAAGAAACTACTGCCATAATATAAGCAATAGTGAGTTTTTTGCCAAGTTTGAAAAAATGTTTGAGGTCGATTTGCAAAAGCATCAAAAAGAGCATTGCAGGCAAAAGATTTGTTTTTGCCAATGTGTATATCGCGCTTATCTCTTTATTGGAGTCAAAAAAACCAACACTTGCAAGAAACATAGTATAGGCATAAATCATCACAACCGCAGGAATATATTTGAAGATTTTCAGATGTGCCTTTTGCTCCAAAAGAGCAAACGCAGTGGCACTAAACGCAAGGGTAAAAAGATAAGTAAGCGGGGATGTTATCAAGATTTACCTTTTATTTTTTCTAGAAGTGTATCATATATTTAAAGCACACTCGACCAAGGAGTCACTATGAAAACTGCAATATCTCTCTTCCTCGCCTCAAGTCTATTTTACGGCACACTTTGGGCAGCTACTCTAAGCAAGCGTACGGCGGAGGATTCGCTTATTGTTTATAACAGCAACATAGGTCTTGTACATGAGCAACGAGATCTGAGTATCATCCAAGAAGAACAGAGTATAGTTTATGAGGGTGTCGCTAGCAGTATAGATGTCGATTCTATCAATGTAGCGCTTCCTCAGGAGTTAGAGCTAAAATCCCAACAATACCGCTTTGATAAACTCACACAAAACAAACTTCTCGAAGCACATATAGATAAAAGTATCGAAGTACGCCTGCCGCGTGATGGACAAAGCTTTAAGATTATCAGCGCTACGCTTCTCTCAAGTGAAGGAGCAAAGTCGATCGTTCGCGCGATGGATGGCAATATCATCACGGTGAACTCTGATGATATTATCTTCCGTGACATTCCCAAAGAACTTATCACAAAAGCCTCTCTGGTGTGGAATGTAGATGTCAAACAAGATACCAACGCCCCAATGGAGCTGGACTATCTCATCAAAAATATCTCATGGCAGAGTAACTATATCCTCAATCTCTCACAAAACGATGCCTCACTTGATGGCTGGATCAGCATAGATAACCGCTCAGGCAAAGCGTATGATACTGTCGATTTGTATGTACTTGCGGGAGATATCAACAGAGCTACACAAACACCGATTTACTATAAAGAAGCAAGAGCCATGACACTTGCCAATACTCCGCAAGTCACGCATGAGGCGCATGAAGGTTACCATTTTTACACCGTCCCTTTTAAAGTCTCACTAGCAAACAATGAAAAAACGCAGATAAAATTTATCAGCAAAACGCAGATTCCCCTGCAGAGAAAACTTCGGGTTTTACTCTCCGATCCAAGATATTTGAGTGCTCATGAAGAGCACAGTGTTCTCCAATATGTGCGTTTGTCCGCTCTTGATACCGCACTGCCAAAAGGAGTTGTACGAAGTTATTCCAAACTGGGTGAGACAAATATTTTGCTAGGTGAGAGTTTGCTTGCACATACGCCTAAAGAATCAGCCATAGAACTTGAACTAGGAAAAAGTTTTGATCTCAAAGTCACGGAGAGTATAGAATCAAGAGATGATGATACTACCCATTTTCGCTCTACCATACGATACACACTCAAAAATAGCGCAAATGAGGCAAAAACTATAGAGATGCTTGTACCTTTTATCAAAAGCCAAAACGCTACGGTAGAGACAGAATATCCCTTCAAGTTTGCTCATGGAGAGAGCGTAGCTTTTGAAGTGCCTCTTGAAGCAATGGGTACAAAAGAGATATTAGTTCATTTTAACTCTCTAAAATAGTTTTTTTGTAGTTAGCCTCCTTTGAAGAATTAAATTATGAGTTAGGTACAAGCGTAAATCAGAATCTTGTTTCTTACTTTGCTTATAGAGCAACTAAAGTAGGGGTTGAGGGAATTATTTCTGTTTTTTAGGGGCGATTCACTAGATGAATTTTAGTAGAGATAACTATAAGTGTAAAGAGAAGAAAAATGTGTTGTTTTATGAAGAAAAAAGAATGTGAGCTTAAAGCAGAGAATTAATCTCTGCCTCTGCTAGCGCCACCTGAACGGCTTCTTGAGCCTGAAGAAGCGCTGTTACCACGGTATCCACCGCCGCCTTCACGACTTCCACGCTCACGTGGAGCGCCACCGTCACGGCTTCCACCGCCACTGCTTTTGTTACCACGGTAACCACCACCATCGCGTGAGCTACTTCCGCCGCTTCTGTTACGACTGCGACCTCTACTATCTCTACTGCCGCCTCTGTTGTTTGCACGCTCAAGGATTGCTTCGATTCTATCAGCTGGAATACCGATGTTGTTTGGACCTTTGATATCTTGTTTGTCCAGAATCATAGAGATGAGTTTGAACATAATCGTCTCTTCATCTATATCTTCTTTGAGTTTATCAAGAACTTTGTGCGCCTCATCGTAGATGTGCTGATCTTCGATAACTTTTACCATGTTGTCGATAGTAGATGAGCGAAGGTCGTTTTTACTTGGAACATAGGCATGTGCCATAGAAGTTCCCACTTTTTGTTTGATACGTTGGAGTTCTTTGAACTCAAGTGGAGTTAAAAGTGTGATCGCTTTACCTTTTGTACCTGCACGTCCTGTTCTACCGATACGGTGTACATAAGACTCTGGATCAAACGGGATATGGTAGTTAAATACATGAGAGATGTTATCAACATGGATACCACGCGCCGCAACGTCTGTTGCAACAAGGACTTTTACCGAGTTGCTTTTGAAACCTTTGATAACTGTTTCACGTTGGCGTTGCTCCATATCTCCGTGAAGACCGTTTGCAAGATAGCCTGCGTTTGAGAGAACATTTGAGAGACGATCAACTTCGCTTTTTGTTCTACAAAATACGATTGATTTCTTAGTGATTTCAGAGTCCATGAGACGGATGATTGCATCATCTCTTTCAGATTCTTCGATAACATAATAAAGTTGTTCGATATCTGTATTTGTAGTTTCACCTTTTGTGATAGATACAAACTCAGGATTTTGTAAAATTCTGCTTGCCAAAGTTTTGATTGGCTGTGGCATCGTTGCTGAGAAAAGAAGTGTCTGACGGTTTGTTGGAAGATATGAGAAAATCTCGTTGATATCATCCAAAAATCCCATATCAAGCATCTCATCCGCTTCATCAAGAACTACCATACTTGGAGCAAAGTTGTCTATCATGTTTTTCTTGAGGATGTCCAAAAGACGACCCGGAGTTGCAACAATGATGTTTGCGCCTCTTTCTACTAAGTCGATTTGACGTTTGTATGAGCTACCGCCATAAATTGTAACTGTTTTGATGCCCATATTTCTGCCGTACTTGAAAAGTTCATCAGAAACTTGCGTCGCTAGTTCGCGTGTTGGAGTAATAACTAAAACTTCAACACCGCCTTTGAGGTGCATGTTGTTGATAGCTGGAAGACCAAACGCAGCAGTTTTACCTGTACCCGTGTGTGCCTGACCGACCATGTCGCGTCCTGCTAAAACAAAAGGGATAGCCTGTGCCTGAATAGGGCTTGGTACTACAAACCCAGCGTCTTTGATACTACGTAGTATCTCTTTTTTTAGACCTAAGTCATCGAATGTGAGTTCTTCTATAGAAGTGTTTTGTTGTGCATTTTCTTGCATCGTAATCCTTTTATTTAAGGAGATGATACAAGATCGCTTTACACACTAAGCATCTTCCCCTCAAAATATTTGCCGAATTATACCCATATTTTTCTAAGGAATAATTAAACTTATGTATATTTTGAATTACTTAAGTTTATAATGCGTCATTAAGACACTTTTGTAGGAGTTAATTATTTTGTTTATTTCTAAATAAATGTCATTTAGCAATATTTACTTAAGGTCTTTCTCAAAATAGTATAATCTACAAATATTATTCAAGGAATTTATTTGCAATTTGATTTATATCTTTTAAGCACTATCGTTGCGTTTATCATTTTACTTTTTTTGTTTGCATTATTTTTAAAACAAAAAGAAAAAATATCCAATCTCAGTGGAGAGAATGAGTCGCTCATGAGGTCGATTCAAGAACTTTTAGAAGAAAAAAATGAACTGAAGCTGCGTTTTGCAGTTCTTAATACGCGTTATGAAGAAGAGATAAAAAACTCCAGTGAGAAGTTGCAGGTGATGCAAAACGCGAAAGATGAACTCTCCAAAGAGTTCAAACTTCTGGCAAATCAAATATTTGAAGATAAAACAAAACAATTTGACCATGCGCATAAAGAGCAGTTTGAGATGCTTCTCAAACCTTTTCGCGAACAAATCACGAACTTTGCTGTGCAATCCAAAGAACAGTTTACGTATGAGAGTAAAGAACGCCATCTTCTCAAAGATGAACTTTCGCGTTTAAAAGAGATGAATGAACAACTTTCTCTTGACGCACTCAACCTTACGAAAGCACTCAAGGGCGAAAACAAAACGCAGGGGAACTGGGGCGAAATCGTTTTGGAGAGAATTTTAGAACAGTCAGGTTTGCGCAAAGGTATCGAATATATCACACAAAATACGCTTCAAAACGCAGAGGGCAAAGTTTATCGTCCTGATGTGATACTCAAAATGCCACATGAGCGCGATATTATCATAGACTCAAAAGTTTCTCTCAATGCGTATGAGAGATTTATGAGTGAGGAAAATGAAAGCTTAAAAACTATCGCACTCAAAGAACATCTTTTGAGTATTGCGACACACATCAAAGAACTCAGCGCCAAAAAATATGAAAAGCTTGACGGGATAAATACTCTTGATTATGTATTACTTTTTATGCCTATAGAGGGTGCGTTTATGTTGGCTCTTCGTGAAGACGGAGAGTTTTTTAAGCGTGCTTATGAAAATAATATCTTAGTAGTTTCTCCCTCCACCTTACTGGTAACCCTGCGTACGATAGAACATATCTGGCGTACACAAAGACAAGAAGAACATGCCCAAAAAATAGCTCAAGAAGCAGAAGCGATGTATGAAAAACTGGTGGGTTTTGTGCAAGAGATGCAAAATATCGGCTCCTATTTACAAAAAGCACAAGGTGCTCATGAGAGCGCAATGAAGCGCTTAAACTCTGGACGCGGCAATATCATAAAACGGGCAGAAAATATGAAAGAGCTAGGACTGAAACCAAAAAAAGAGCTGCCGATTACTTCCCAAGATGAGGAAAATTAAGATGAAAGAGAACAGACTTATCCCTTATCTGATTGTTTTTATACCCCTTGCGCTTGTTTTGCTTGCGAGTTTTTTTATAGGTTCTTTTTATCTTGAAAAAGTGGCAAAACATTTTAATTTCACAAAAGAACAAGCTCTCAAAGAGCACCTTGATGCTAAAAGGGCAAAGAGTCTTATGTGGACAAAACAGCTGGATCTTTTATTTGATTATAGGTATAAAAGTATTGAGGAGGAGATAAACCAAGAACTTTTAGCGCGAGTGAATCTGGCATCAAGAAATATAAAACAGATTCACGAAAAGTATAAAAATAAAAAATCCTTTGCAGAGATACAAAGCAGAATCATCGATACTTTGGGAAATATTACAGATAGTGAAGGGCGGGAATATATATTTGCAACAGACTATAACGGAAACTCTTTGTTGCTTGGAAGTCAAAAAAGAGATAAAAAATATTTAGTTGATTATATGGATGCGGATGCGCGTTCTATTATTCTTGAAGAGTTGCATCTAGCACGTAAAAAAGGCGAGGCTATTTTGCACTCCCGGGATGCTCAGACGCTTGAGAGTGAGCTTATTTTGGTGAGAAATCTTGAAGCCTATCGACTTATCTATGGTACAAGCATACGACCTGTGGACAAACAGCGTGAGCTTAAGAGTTCTTTACTTGAGATGGTGCAAAGCATTCCGGTTGACAAAGGTGATTTTATCGCTATCTTTGATGCTAAGACAGATCTGTATGTCTCATCCGTGGGTGACAAAAGATTAAGCAAAAGCGAAATCGCTACGATAAAAGAGAATCTCCAACAAGTGCCTCAGTGGCATGAGCGTGTGATTGAGGGGTATCAATATTATACGACTTATTCAAAAGATCTCGATTGGTATCTGGTGTATGGTTTTGATACCTTTGCCATGAGCTCACAAGAGTTACAAAAACAAAAAAAATTGGAAAAAGTTTTGGATGAAGAGTTTGACCTTATCATCAAAATATCTGCGTTAATCGTCATCTTTGTTATGACTCTTTCTCTTTTGCTTTCAAGAAAAATCAATAAGATTTTTAATCATTATCAAAATGAAGTCGAAAAAAGAAGAGCAGAGCTTCAAGAACTCAACAAATCCCTTGAAGAGAGGGTCGCAAATGAGATACACGCGCACAGGCAAAAAGACAAAATGCTGATACAGCAGTCGAAAATGGCGGAAATGGGAGATATGATGAGTATGATTGCCCATCAGTGGAGACAGCCGCTCAATCAAATATCCTATGTATTTATGAATATCGACTCAGCCTATGAATACAAAGAGTTAAGCAAAGAATATTTGGAACTCAAAATAAAAGAAGGGAATGAACAGCTTGAATTTATGTCGGCTACGATTGATGATTTTAGAAATTATTTCAGACCTGATAAAGAAAAAGAAGCGATTTATGTTTCGGATGTCGTGAAAAAAAGTATCGCACTGATGCAAAACTCACTTGACATGAGCGGGATAGAGATAGAGCAGATATCCCAAGGAAACGAGGTAAGTACACTCTATAAAAATGAATTTATGCAGGTGCTTCTTAATCTTATCAAAAACGCAAAAGATGCTCTTTTAGATAATAAAACGCAAAATCCAAAGATAGTGATACAATCAAAAATGACAAAAGAGAGTTTTGAAGTTCTAGTATGCGACAACGGCGGCGGCATTAATGAGGCTATTTTAGAAAAGATTTTCGATCCTTATTTTTCTACAAAAGATAAAAAACAAGGTACAGGCTTGGGTCTTTATATGTCTAAGATGATTATTGATGAACATTTGGGAGGTAAGCTCAGTGTTTACAACACAAAACATGGTGCTTGCTTTAAGATAGAAATCTAATTTTTTATTTTTATCTTTGGATAATCATTATTTTATTATAATTTCGCCACATGAAAAAATATAGGACACTTATCATATCGGCGCTATTGTTTGCGTTTACTTTTTTTACATTTCATGATTATGTTTTGGAGTCGATTGATAATGACACACAATATGAGTTGTGTTATCTTGAAAATGATAAAACATCTCTGGATACGGCTTCAAAAGTTCATGACACGCTGCATACAGCCTTAGAGATTCCTCTCCAAACTCTTCCTAGCATCATGCTGAGTGTTGCAACTTCCAAACCTTTACTTCTAAAAACACGATTTTTATCTCATATAAGTATCGTTCCACAAAGACCACCGCTAGTCTAACTTTTTACTGAATAATTTTCTTGCGTAACCTAGATCCTGAATCGATTTATATGGTTTCACAAGAGCTCTTATACAAAAAATTATAAAAAGGCTGATTATGATACAAAAAATATCTTTATTTCTTTTCGTTGCACTCTCTGCTCATGCGTACAATCTCTCAGAGATTTTAGACGCGACAAAACGCAGTCATAGTGCCAATACTATCAAAGAACTCGCATCTTCAAAGATCGCGGATGAAGCACTGACAAACAGTTACGAAGCGCCAAAACTTGGTCTCAGTAGTGCTCATGCAAGAAATCCTGTAGAAAATGGCATGGAATACGGCGTTTCATTTTCACAAAATATTGCCAAACCTTTTGCCTCAGAGTACAAAGAAAACGCAAGTAAATATGCCATCAAAGCGATAGAACAAAAAACGCAACATGAGCTGCATATCTTGGGTCTTGAAGTAACATCTCGCTACCACAATGCCTGTGTTGCCAAAGAGATGAGTTCCCTTGCACAGGTGTTGTTTGATGAACAAAACAAACGTGTCGGGCAACTTCAAAGTGCGTATGAACTAGGTGAAATATCAAAACAAAACCTCCTTTTTCATAAGCTTGATCTCTCCAAACTCACTCAAAAACTCAACTTTTATAAACGCAGTGAAATAGCAAAACGCTCTTATCTCAATGAAAGTGTTGATAATCTTACAATAGAAACCCTCGCGTGTGATGATCTCGTGGGTATAAAAAAAGATGTCAAACTTGGAAATATAGATGAACACGGTGAGATGCAGGAGATGGCATCTATGCAAAACGCAACAGATGCGCTTTTGTCTGCGCAGCAAACTCCGCTGAGTTCACTTGGATATGATCTGATGTATCACAAAGAGCTTGACACTACGCGTTATACTTTTGGGGTAAATATTCCTTTGGATTTTATGACTTCAGAACAAGAACTTCATAGAACAAAATATCTCTCACTCTCAAGTGCATTGCAGGAACAAAAAGCGGCAATGTATCAGCAGATTCAGCAAAAATCGTATTCAAAACAACTCAAAATAGAGACGCTTTTTGATGAATATATGCTTTACAAAGAGGAGATAGTGCCGATGAGTCTGGAACTCAAAGAACTCTCAAAACTTGCACAAAAATCAGGTGAGGGCACGCTTATGGAACATCTTGACAGTTCTCGTTCCTATACGCAAAATGTCCTTGAAATGTTAGAGATCAAACAAAAATATTATGGCGAGCTATTTGAGCTTTATAAAACAGCAGATTTAAGTATAGGAGAAAATTGTGCGACTATTGATTAATTTATTATTGGCGGGTGCGACTGCGTTTGCCTCACAAAACATAGAAATTTCACCAAAACAGCAGAGTGACCTTGGTATCAAAGTACAGGAGATTACGGTTGTAGATAAGGTTGAATATGGACCATTTAACGCATTGGCGGTTTTGGATAGAAAAGATATCCTCTCTCTTGGCGCAAATGTGGATGCCGTAGTCAAAGAGATCCATGTGGGTAAATTTGCTTCTGTTAAAAAGGGCGAAAAACTTATCACTCTCAAAAGTAATGCCTTGTTGGAAATACAACGAGAGTATATAGATGCGCTTATCCAAAACCAAAATAGCGTGAAAGATGATGAGAGAAATACCAAACTTGAAAAAGAAGGTATCATCTCCAAAAAAATATTTTTAGTCTCCCAGCAGTTGCGTCGCAGCTCAGATCTGAGAGTAGAACTGAGCGCATCGCAGCTGCTTGCAAACGGTTTTACTAAATCTATGTTGCAAAAACTCTCCCAAACGCATAAACCGATCGAAGAAGTGACACTATACAGCACTATGAATGCAACGGTTTCTGAGATCAATGTCAATAGCGGCGAATATGTTCAAGCAGATAAAAACCTGATGCTTCTTTATGGCGATGGAGCAAGATATCTTGAACTGGATGTCCCTGTAGATGTAGCGCAAAACCTTGTTTTGGGTGATACTGTAGTCTTTGCGTCCAAAGAGGCAACTATCGTTGCTATCTCAAATATAGCCGATCCAAAAAATCAAAGCGTAAAAGTCCGTGCGCGTATAGAAGATAAAAATGGTGTTTTTATAAACAAAGTCTATAGTGCAGATATCTTCAAAAATGTACCTGCTGCGTTTAAAGTCAAAAAAAGTTCTCTGGTTTTGAGTGAAAACAAACCGTATATATTTAAACAAACGCCGAGTGGGTTTGAGGTGCTTCCTGTCACTATCATCAGCGAAAGAGAACAGTGTTATATCATAAACGCAGACCTTCATGCAGGTGAGAGTGTCGCTGCGACTTCTACGGCGGCACTTTTGAGTGCTATGGAGGCTTTAGATGAGTGAGAAACTTGTCGCGTATGCACTTTCTCAGCGTTTTTTGATTCTTTTGCTTGCGTTTGGAGTTCTTCTTTATGGTCTTTATTCTATGACGAAACTCCCTATAGATGCTTATCCTGATGTGGCTCCCGTTCAGGTAAAAATCATTCTCAAAGCTTCAGGTATGACACCTGCCGAGATGGAGTCGCGGGTCACCATCCCAGTGGAGCAAAACCTTCAAAGTATTCCTTATCAAAAGATAGTGCGTTCTATTTCCAAATATGGTTTGTGCGATATCACGGTTGATTTTAATGATGGCGTAGATATCTATTGGGCGAGAGCGCAGGTAGCGCAAAGACTCAGTGAGGTAAAAGATGAGCTTCCTGCAAATCTCTCGGGCGGTTTAGCGCCAATCACGACACCGCTGGGTGAAGTGCTCATGTTTACTATCGAGTCTGATACTTTGGATTTGATGCAAAAAAGAACTTTGCTTGACTGGGTTATCAACAAACGCATACGCTCAGTCGCAGGTGTCGCTGATACAAATGCTTTGGGCGGTTATGTCAAAACCTATGAGATAGTACCGGATTATGCAAAAATGAAACTCTATGGTATCTCTCTTGGAATGATTCAAGAGACCCTTGCCAAAAATAGTCAAAATGACGGAATAGGGCGTTTGTCTCTGGGTGAGCAGAGTCTTTATGTGCGTTCAGAAGGAAGACTCAAAGATATCGAAGATATCAAAAAACTCATCCTCAAATACGACGGACTCAATATCACTATAGCCGATGTTTCTGAGGTGCGTATCGGATCACTGACGCGTGCGGGTTTTGTCACAAAAGATGGCAAAGAAGAAGCTGTGGAAGGACTTGTCCTCTCCAGAAAAGGTGAAAACACCTCTGCAGTGGTCCAAAAAGTCAAAGAGGAACTCAAAAAAATAGAAAAAGATTTGCCAAAAGGGACAAGTATCAATGTTTTTTATGACAGAAGCGAACTCGTCTCAAAGGCTATCAACACCGTTACAAAAGCTTTGATTGAAGCGAGTATTTTGATTGTTATTATTCTTTTTGTATTTCTTGGCAATTTTGCTTCTGCGTTTAGTGTCGCTATTATCCTGCCTTTTGCCGCAATGATGACTTTTATCGCGATGAACTACTTTGGAGTGACAGCCAATCTCATGAGCTTGGGCGGACTTGCTATAGCCGTGGGGATGCTCGTGGACGCAGGTGTTGTTATGGTAGAGAATATCGCCTCGTATCTGCATGATGAAAAATACAAAGCAGAGCCGAAACTTCACCTTGTTTTGCGTTCGGCAAAAGAGGTTGCAACACCTGTATTTACAGGTATTTTGATTATTATCATCGTATTTTTACCACTTTTGACGCTTGAAGGTTTGGAGGGCAAACTTTTTGTTCCCGTAGCTCTGAGTATCGTTTTTGCTTTAACATCTTCATTGATACTTGCACTTACTTTTATCCCTGTGGTGAGTTTTTATATCTTAAAGCAGGAGACGCATACAACACCTGCCCTGATGCTTTTTTTGGAAAAACGCTACAAAACTCTTTTAGATTTTGTACTTGTTCGCCAAAAGATGGTTTTTGTTTTGGCTGGACTTTTATGGCTTTTGGCTTTGGGTGCTTTTATGCAGGTCGGAAAGACTTTTATGCCCGAACTTGATGAGGGAAATATCATCATCGGGATAGAAAAAAATCCTTCTATCTCACTTGATGCAAGCCGTGATCTTGACCTCAAAATCCAGCAAGCGCTCATGAGGGAAGTCCCTGAAATACTCTCTATAGTTGCGCGCGGCGGCAGTGATGAGATAGGACTCGACCCGATGGGACTCAATGACACGGATACTTTTTTGGTACTCAAACCAAAAAGTGAGTGGAGAGTTCCTTCCAATGAATGGATACAAGATGAATTTAGAAAAGTGTTGGATGGATTTGTCGGTGTCGAATATGGCTTCACGCAGCCTATCGCTATGCGTATATCTGAGATGATAAGCGGTTCTCGCGGGGATATCGTCGTCAATATCTACGGAGAAGATTCCAAAAAACTTGATGAGATTGCCAAAGAGGTATTTAAAATCACGCAAGGCATAAAAGGCAGCAGCGATGTTTACAAAAAAGCAAACGAAGGTGTCGCCTATTGGGAAATCAGCTTTAAAGACGATGTGATGGCGCGTTACGGCGTAAGCAGAGAGGCTCTTTCTCTCTATATGCAAACGGCTGTCAATGGCTCACAAGAGGGTGTTATCCAAGAAGAGTTGCGTCGCATACCGCTCATGATAAAGGGTGATGAAGCGTTTCAAGGCTCCATGAGCCGAATCAAAAATCTGCATTATGTATTAGATAACGGAGTGAGTATTGCACTTGATGAACTCGTTAGTTTTGAGATGAGTCAAGGTCCTGTGCAGATAGACCATGAAAACGGCATGAGAAAATCACTCGTTCAAACCAATGTGCAAGGTCGTGACCTTGTCGGCTTTGTGGATGAACTCTCGGCAAAACTTGCGCAAGAGATACAACTCCCTCAGGGCTATTTTCTTGATTATGCAGGTGAATACCAAAACCAGCAACGCGCATCTAAGCGTTTATCTTTTATCGTGCCTTTGAGTATTGTCCTTATTTTTATCCTTTTGGTTGCGACATTTAAGTCAACACTACAAGCCTCTTTAGTCCTTATAAATATCCCTTTTGCCCTTATTGGAGGTGTATTTGGTTTGTATATTACGGGAGAGTATATGAGCGTCCCTGCAACTGTTGGTTTTATCGCGCTCATGGGGATTGCGGTGCTCAACGGAGTTGTGATGATCAATTATTTTAATGACCTCAAACATGAGATTTTTGATGCAAAAGAGCTTGTGATTACGGGTGCACTTAGAAGATTACGCCCTGTGCTCATGACTGCGTTTATTGCGGCTTTGGGACTTATTCCTATGCTTTTTGCAACAGGTCCCGGTTCAGAGATACAAAGACCGCTTGCGATAGTTATCATCAACGGGCTTGTTTCATCGACTTTTCTGACTTTGGTCCTTCTGCCTATTTTGTACTCAAAATTTGTACTCAAACGAACTTAACCTTTAAAAATATGGAGCTTATATCCGACTCCTGAAATATTTTCGATTGCGTTTTGCGGTATCTTTTTCCGCAAACCGCGAACAAGGGAGCGTATCGCATCTTGGCTCATCCCATCATCAGGCCATATTGCGTTTTCTATCTCCGCATAGGTGATAACTCTGTTGTGATGGTGTGCCAAAAGATCCAAAAACAGTATTTCGTTTTTAGTAAGTTTTATCTCTTCTGTATCACAGATGATACTTTTTTCAAAAGCATTGTAGCTACACTCTTGTGAGAGATGAAGATTAAACTTGCTTTTGTCTTCTATCAAATCCATAGATTTTTTCAAAGCATCCATGAGTTTTTCTTTTGTAATGGGTTTGATAATATAGGTGACAAGCTGCAGTTCGATAGCACGAAGGAGATGTTGTGTATCGGAGTAGGCGGTTGCGATGATGATTTGCACCTCTTTATCCTGACTTCGGATATATGCAGCCATGTCCAGACCGTTTAAATGAGGCATATTGATATCGGTGATGATGATATCGGGTTTATGCTCTTTCCACAAATTTATCGCCTCTTTTCCATCGCCTGCTTCATAAACTTCTTTGGCGACTCTTTTGAGATATTCGAGAGCGTTTTTGCGGACTATCGTATCATCCTCCACATATAAAAGAGTGAAGTTTCGCAACATATCTCTCATAAGCTTTGACTCCTCTATTTTTGGATATTATACAAAATAAATATAAAAGAGCCATGATGGTTTTGACTTGGATAAAAGAATGAATATACAAACGCAGTACTCGTATGAAAAAGTTTGGAGTGATACAAAAGAGGATGATCTTCTGCGTATAATCGCTGAGGAAGTGGGAGATGCAGACCCAAAAGGAACTCTGCTTTATATACAAGAAGCTATCAAAGGCGGCAAGGTGATTACGGTGGGTACTTGCAAATTTAGACTCAAAAAAGCGGGAGCGTAGAAGATGTTTTATCATGTAGATTTAGCGAAACTGCTTTTGCGTTTGAGTGTAGGTGTGATGATGCTTTTTCACGGGATACATAAGATTGTCCACGGGATTGACGGTATCAAAACGATGGCACTTAGCGCAGGTTTGCCTGAAGTTGTCGCTTATGGCGTGTATGTCGGTGAGGTCATTATGCCTCTGCTTATTATTTTGGGATTTTATGCAAGAGTCGCGTCTTTGGTTCTTGCGTTTAATATGTTTGTAGCTATCTATCTGGCGTATGGCGACTCTTTTTTCACACTCTCAAAACATGGCGGACCAAATGCAGAACTCGCACTTTTTTATCTTGTTGTTTCCATCGCCATATTTTTGCTAGGTAGCGGAAAATATGGAGTCAATAGTAAATAAATCCCTAAGGATGCGGGACTTTGAGTGTGGAGTTGAGACTCCAACCGATACCAATCATCAAAATTACAACACCAAACGCAGGTAAAAACTCGTAGGTGCTTGCAAGATACACAAGCCACAAAAGTATCGCACCAAGCGGTGTCGGTACACCTGTAAAATATTTTGAAACTTCTCCAACCTCTGCGTTTATGTTGAACTGGATAAGTCTGCGTAAACCTGAAATAACATAATAGATACTCACAGCACCAGCGATAAGCAGAAAAGTCTGATCGAAATTTTTTGCATAAACAGCTTGAAATATCAAAAAAACCGGTACAACAACAAAACTCAAAAAATCTGCAAAACTGTCAAGTTGTACGCCAAACTCATTGGAGAGTTTGTATTTTCTTGCAATTTTCCCATCAAATATATCAAATGCACCGCCAATCCAAGCCAAAATAATTGCTATAAAAAAGTTGTTTTGCGTGATGAAATACATAGCACTTAAGCCTGCCGTGATATTGACAAAAGTAAAAAGATTTGCGAGGTTGAAGTGCGAAGCAGGTGCAAAAAGAAATTTCATAGGTGACCTTTTTTTTATGAAATTGTATCTAATAGCAAATGCAATTAAGCTTAGTAGCGTAAAGAAAAAGAGTGTGTTTAGCATATGATATGCATACTAATTACAATAAAAATGATAAGCATTATCACTTTTAAGAATTACATAAGTTGAAACTGATTATCATTACGAATAAAATAAAAGGAATGAAGATGTTAGATGCATTGTATTTGGCACAAATAGATTCGCAAGCAGACGCAGCAGTACAAGTACCTTTGCAAGAGATACATCAGCCGGGGCTTATCCATACAAAAGTTTCTGGAAAATATGAAATAGTGGCAGAACTTCCAAAAGAGGCAGACAATTTTGACAACATTTTTACGTATGCCGATGCCTATGGAAAAATCCGTCTTGCGTATCTCAATGATGTACACAAAGCTTCCGCCTCAGCTCTCAAAGAAGAGAAACACGCAAGTGCTCTAGGCGGTATAATGGGCATCAAAACAGCAGCGTACGAAGGTTTTAGTTTTAATATCGCTGCATATATATCACAAAGTATAGATTTTTTGAATCCAAAAAAAGAAAATCTCAACCCAGATTTTGTCAACCTCAATCAAGACTCTTTTGCTTATCTCGGTGAAGCAAATTTTAATTATGAAAATGAGATTTTTCAAGCCAAAATCGGGCGCTTTCAAGTTGAAACTCCCTATGCGAACAGTGATGATATCAGGATGGCGCCAAATAGTTTTGAAGGCGCATTCGCCACTTTTGACTACGCTGAAGGGTTCAGCTCCCAAGTGATGTATCTCACAAGATGGGCAGGATATGATTCGCAGGATGCAGAGTCACAGGATGTGTTCAAAAATCTCACGCAAGAATCCAAAGGTATGGCGATTGCCTCTTTGAGTTATGAATATGCAAGAAATTCTGAACTCTCTTTTTGGTACAGCCAAATAGATGCATTGAGCCAAATCGCTTATACAGAACTTGTCGGTATCCATTTTATCGACGGTGATGCTTTTCATATTGATTATGGTGTGCAATACAGTTCTCTTCATGAGCTACAAAACTCTAATGTAGCAGGCGATGTTTTGGGTCTGATGTCGATACTCCATTATAATGGCATTTTTGTAGGTGCTGCGTTTAACAAAGCTTTTGTCAAAGAGGGGAAATTTATCACAGACGGTTTTGGCGGCGGGCCGTATTATACTTCACTTGATGAAGCGACGATAGCAGCGATGTCAGAGTCTTCTGTAGGGCAAAATATCGAAGCCTTCAGATTTGGCGGAGGATATGAACTCAAACAAATCGGCTCGGGAGTATTGGATGGTTTTATGCTTGAACTAGCTTATGGGAAACTCCAAAGCCAAGAGAAAAGTGTGATTGAAAAAGATATCATATTGAGTTATGAAATGGGTGAGAGATGGTATCTTGAAGGTATTTACACGCATTTTAATGCCGGTTATGAAGATCAGATGTTTGATAGAACGCTATTAAGAGCGAATTATGCATTTTGATTAATGCCTTATTAATATGATATTTATTATCATAATGAAAATTAAAGATAAAAGAAAAAATTATGAATAAACTTTCAATGAGCAAGATAGGCGAAAAAGTAAAAATAGTGAAGCTTCATGCGGATTATGATTTGAAGCAGAGACTTATATCTTTTGGTATTATGAAAAACGCAGAGGTTGAGGTGTTAGAGCACTCTGCTTCAAAAAGTACGATTGAGATAAAGGTCGGTAAGATGAAGATAGCGCTGCGATCTAAAGAAGCGGATTTGATAGAAGTGGAGAAAATATGAATAATATGACAGGCAAGGCGTGCCCCGTAATCGCACAACACATCAAAATAGCACTTGTCGGACAGCCCAATGTAGGCAAAAGTATGCTTATCAACTCTATTTCCAACGCGCATCTGCATGTAGGCAATTTTACGGGTGTAACGGTGGAAAAGTCAGAAGTTCTTTTTGATTATAAGGATTATCATTTTACGGTGGTAGATCTGCCGGGGACCTATGCATTTACGGATTACACGATAGAAGAGAGAGTGACACACAACTATCTTTGTGCGGAGAGTTACGATCTTATCATCAATGTCGTGGACTCTACAAATCTGGAAAAAAACCTTCAGTTAACAGCTGAGCTCATGAGTATGAGTAAAAAAATGGTTATCGCACTCAACATGAGCGACGAGGCAAAAAAAGAGGGTATTGAAATCGATGCGACGTACATGAGCGAGCTTTTGGGCATCGCTTGTGTCAAAGTCTCTGCCCATACAAAAGAGGGTATTTCAGATTTACTTGAGGCACTGATAGCCACACAAGAAAATGAGATACAAGAAGCAAAACTCATCTTCAGCGAACCGGTGGAAGAGGAGATAAAAGTTATCAGCGAATACTTGAAAAAACATAAGTATCAAGCCATAAACTCTTACAGAAATATCGCCATCAACCTTTTGAAAAATAATCAAAGAACGTATATGAAACTCCATGACAATCCTTTGTGGACAGAGCTGCAACCTCTGCTGATCGAAGCATCAAAACATATAGAACTCCATCATGACAGCGACGATATCAAAGAATCATTTGCCGAGGAATACGCTTCTTTTAACCGTGGTATAGTGACAGAAGTGCTCAAGCAGAAAAAACAAGAAGAGAAAAAAACACTCACAGAAAAGATAGACAGCGTTTTGATTCATCCGATTTTGGGCATACCTCTTTTTCTCTTTTTTATGTGGTCGCTTTTTCAGCTTACTTTTGAGATCGGTTCTATCCCGATGGAGTGGATTGATGCGTTTTTTGGTTGGTTTGGAGATACGATAGGTGCGACTATTGCCAACGATGCGATTCGTTCTTTGGTTGTAGATGGGATTATCGCCGGCGTGGGCGCGGTGGTTTTATTTGTACCCAATATCATTATTCTTTTTATCGGTATCGCTCTTTTGGAGAGTACGGGTTATATGTCCAGAGTTGCGTTTTTGCTTGATGGATTTTTTCACAAATTTGGACTGCATGGGCAGTCGTTTATCCCGCTTGTCACAGGTTTTGGATGCTCTATTCCTGCCTACATGAGCGCTAGAATCCTCAAAAATGATAGAGATAGACTACTCACGCTTTTTATCATCGGCTTCATGAGCTGCGGGGCTAGGCTTCCGGTATATGTACTTTTTGCAGGCGCATTTTTTTCTGAGGATATGGCGGGAAATATTCTTTTTATCATCTATATCTCAGGAGCAATTTTAGGTCTTATCGCCGCTAAAATACTTAAACTTACTGCGTTTAAGGGGGCGGATGAGCCTTTTGTTATGGAGATGCCAAAATATAGGCTTCCATCCGTAAAACTTATCTGGCATACAGTTTTGACAAAAACGATGATGTATCTCAAAAAAGCAGGTACTTTTATCGCTGCGGCTTCGATGTTGATATGGTTTTTAAGTAATTATCCAAAAAACGCAGAGCTGGACATGAGCTATAGTGTACAGATACAAAACGCAAGCAGTGAAGAGGAAAAAAACTCTTTAAGCAATTTACTTGCAGTGGCACATCTTGAACAGAGTTATCTTGGAACGATAGGCAAATTTTCAGAGCCTTTTTTTGCTCCGCTTGGTTTTGACTGGAAGATGAGTGTGGCACTGCAAACAGGACTTGCAGCCAAAGAAGTAGTCGTATCTACGCTTGGTGTTTTGTATGCACTTGGAGATGATGTGGATGAACAAAACAATTCGCTTATAAACGCAATAAGCAAGAATATCTCTTTTGCTTCGGCTATGGCTTTTATCGTCGTTATCATGGTATATCTCCCGTGTCTTGCGGCTTCTATCGTTTTTACCCGTGAAGCAGGAGGTATCAAATACTTTTTTTATCTTCTGGCGTTAACTTCAATAGTAGCCTATGCACTTGCGTTTATCACTTATAATGTCGTGAGTTTTTTAGGGTATTAACTACTTATTAGTCGATATTGGTTACACTTTGTGTATGAAAAAAATATTAATGATTGAAGATGATTTGGAATTAGCGGAGATACTTACGGAGTATCTTCATCAGTTTGAGTTTGAGGTCGTGACGGAAGATGACCCTTTTAAAGCAGTGAGTATCCTCAAGTTAGAGCCTTTTGATTTGGTGATACTTGACTTGACGCTTCCGGGTATGGACGGCTTAGAGGTGTGTGAAGCCATTCGTGAGCGTCAAGATATCCCTATTATTATCTCTTCGGCGAGAAGTGATGTGACGGATAAGATCAAAGCACTTGAACTTGGTGCAGATGATTATCTGCCAAAACCGTATGACCCTAGAGAACTTGAAGCGCGTATCCACTCTGTGCTTCGCAGGTATGCGGCGAAAAGCGAAGCAAAAGAGGAGTCTAAGAGCGACTTCAAATGTGATAAGTCAACGATGCAGATTACTTATAAAAGTAGAAATATCGACCTGACAAACGCAGAGTTCGGGATACTTTCCTATATGATATCCAAACAGGGACTTGTTGTCTCAAGAGAAGATTTGATCCACAATGTAAACGCAATCAATGAGGACTCTTCAAACAAAAGTATCGATGTTATGGTCGGTCGTATCCGTAATAAACTCGGAGACAAAACCCTTATAGAATCTGTAAGAGGCGTCGGCTACAAGCTGCTCAAATAAAACGCAGTCTATGAAAAAACACGCAGTTTTACTCACGATACTTTTTTCTTTTGTAGTCACGGTCGTGAGTGTAAGTGCTGTTTTTTGGGAGTTTTATAAGCTAAACAAAGAGCAGTATATCGCGCATATTTTTACAAAATATTCTGTTATCACGCAGATATACAGAGCGCATAGTCTGAGTAAAAGTTCAGATATCATGCTTGAAGCAAACCTCGCTGTTTATAAACTTCTTATCACCAAAGACCCAAAACTACAAAAAAATGTCTTAGAATCGGGCACTGTTTTAAAACGAGAGGGTTTTAAAAACGTTGACTCTTCTATCATGCTCAATGAACAAGGTATGTACACGCAAAACAATATCAGTGATCTGCGTGTTACGATGTTGGAGCGTAAAAGAGATATCTTTTTCTTTATGCAGACTCCATCAAGTTCGATTTTGATTCAAGATGAAGAGCTTGAGCCTTATAGCGACTGGAGCGTACTTTATACCTATACGACAATTCTGGCTATCATCTCTATATCTTATTTTCTTATCCTGCATAAACTTCGTCCACTTATTAGACTCAGACGCAAGATTGCCTCTTTCGGTGATGGCAATATGCATGTTTCTTTTAAAACAAAATCTTGTGATGAGATAGGTTTGGTTTCAAATGAACTTGAATCGGCAAGGCGCAAAATCAATACAATTTTAGAATCACGAACACTCTTTTTGAGAAATTTGATGCATGAGCTCAAAACACCTATAGCAAAAGGAACTATCGCTACACAGATGCTTGAATCCGTAAAACAAAAAGAGAGGTTTGTCTCTATTTTTGGAAGACTTGAGGCGCTTGTGACAGAGTTTGCTATGATAGAAGAGGTGACAAGCCTCAACTCCAAAGAGAGTTTTAAAGAGTATAGACTTGTCGATATCATCGATGGAGCAATCGATATGGCAATGGTGGAGGCGGAAAATGTGAGTGTCGCAGTAAACGCAGATGTAAAGATAAAGGCAAACTACAGACTCTATACAACGGCTATAAAAAACATGATAGATAATGGTATCAAATATTCCCCTGACGCTCATGTAAGCATCCGAATCATCAATAATGAACTCTGTTTTGAGAGCAAGGGAGCATGTATTGCTCATCCTCTGCAGTACTATATTGAACCTTTTACAAAAGAAAATCCTTCAAAAAATAGTTTTGGGCTTGGGCTTTATTTGGTTGATTCTATTTTAAAAGCCCATTCTAAGGTGCTAGCGCATGAGTATCACAACGGGGTTAACCGATTTATATTCGCATAAGTTTATATAAGTAAACTTTTAGGATGAATAAAACTCCCAATAGCTTCTCTTTAGTATTATTTGCATTGTCTTTTTTTATCTTCGGATGGTTGGGACATTCTGTGTATGCACCCATCATTGAAACGCAGTATCCGAGTATTCTTGAAAAGATAAAAAAAGAAAAGATGCTCAATGTCGTTCTTTTAAACTCTCCTTCGACATTTTATATCGGGACGGATGGAGAGCAGGGGTTTGAGTACGATTTACTCAAGGCATATGCAGATTATTTGGGTGTCGGACTCAATATTACAGTTGCGCATACAACAAAAGAAGCGATAGAACTCTCTAAAAATCCTGATATCCATATCACATCCGCAGCTCTGGCAAAAACTTTACTCAGAGAAGATAACTTCAATTTTGGTCCAACTTATCTTGAAGTACAGCAACAGGTTATCTGCTATCGCGGAATGCTCAATACTAAAAACTTTCCAAACGATGTTGAAGGTCTTGCAGGTCTTAGAATCATGATAGGCGAAGATACAAGCTATAGCGAAACGGTGCAAGCTCTGCAAAACGAAGGTTTTGATCTCAATGTCACACTTACATCAGAATATTCCACCGAAGAGTTACTACAAAAAGTCTCACAAAATGAGATTGATTGTACTATCGCGGATTCAAATATTTATTCAATCAATCTACGCTATTTTCCTGAAATAGCGCAGGCATTTACTATCAGCGGAAGAGAACAGCTTGCATGGGTTTTAGCTCCAAATTCTAAAGGGCTTAAAGCAAGTATGTATGAGTGGCTCAACGGCTTTAATCAAAGTGGGGCGATGGCAGCACTCAAAGATCATCACAGCGGCTATATTATGTTCTTTGATTATTATAATACTAAGATGTTTTATAACCGCATCAAAGCAAGGTTACCTAAATTTCAAGATCTTTTTTTACAAGCGTCTAAAAATTATAATATTTCATGGACACTTTTAGCCGCTATAGCTTATCAAGAATCACACTGGAATCCAAGTGCAAAAAGTTACACTGGAGTTCGTGGGCTCATGATGCTTACAAACAATACGGCAGCAATGCTTGGAATACAAGACAGAGTTGACCCCTCTCAAAGTATTGATGGAGGAACAAGGCATATTGTAGAGATGCTTAAACTTGTGCCGCCCGAAGTCGAAGGTGAAAATAGACTTAAGTTCGCACTAGCAGCTTATAATGTAGGTATGGCTCATGTGGAAGATGCTATGAAACTTGCAAAAAAACTCAATCTTAATGAAACAATATGGAATGATTTGAAAAAAGTGCTTCCACTTTTGGCACAAAAGAAATATTATAAAGATTTGAAGTATGGATATGCACGAGGTGAAGAACCTGTGAAATATGTGGAGTCAATCTATAACTATAAAGATATCTTAGAAAATGCTCTTGAAGAGTCCTCAAGAGTCACAATAGGTACAGATAATACTATCATCGTGAAGTAAGCAGCAGGAGCTTTATTCTCCTTCTCTGCCGTTTGCAAGTGATGTTAAAAAACTTTCCATATCGTATTTTACTCTGTATTCAGGAGTCATAATGTGGATCAGGATATCTCCCAAATCGATGACGATCCAATCGCCGCTTTCGTCAATGTTGTTGAACTTTTCAGCAGGTTTGAGATCTTTTCTGAGGTGATCTAACAAAGCAACAGTATGTTTTGTACCAAGAGACGATGCGATAATGGCATAATCTACAAAGTAGTTCTTTTCTCTTAAGTCAAATACTTCTATTGCTTCAGCCTTGTTGTTGTCGAGTACGGTTGTGATTCTCTCTATTCTATTTTGCATTTTTTTCCTTGTAATATTTTATAATCTCTTGCGCACTGCACGCAGGCAGCATTGTACTATCCATCTTTTTTCTAAGTTGTGAAGAGGATATTTTTTCATCAACTTCGAGTATAAAAAAGTTCTCAGGTATTTTAATGTCACCTCTAGGGGCCACAATAAAAGTCACCAATTGGGATAACTCTTCGTAATCTTTCCATTTTGAAAGATCTGCCAGATTGTCCGCACCGATAACGAGATAGACTTTTTTATACGTTTTAAGAAGGTGTTTTGCACTTTCTATAGAAGGTACTTTCCGCTTTTGCTTGATCTCAAAATCGTCAATAATTACATTTTCATAGGATAAAAAAATATCTCTCAGCCATCCTAATCTTTGCTCAGGTGAAGCATGAGAAAAAGTTTTAAATGGATTTAAAAAAGTAGGCATGACAATAATTTTATCAATAAATTTTAGCTTTTGTAAAGAGTTTACAAGCGCTACATGTCCAATGTGTGGTGGATCAAAAGAACCACCAAAAAGTGCAACAGATTCCATATTTAATGAGAATTATAACTTATTTTAGATAAAATAATCGAATTAATTTTATATAGGATATATAATGGCACTTAAAATAGCAATTAACGGATTTGGTAGAATTGGTCGTTGTGTGGCTCGTATAGCTGCTACAAGAGACGATGTTGAGGTAGTAGCTATCAACGATATGGCGAGCATGGAGATGATGTTGTATCTTCTCAAAAATGATTCTGTTCATGGAACCTTTAAGAGTGAAGTCGTTCAGCTTGATGAACATCATATCAGTATTGACGGTCAAAAAGTAAAAGTTTTTTCAGACCGTGACCCTAAAAACTTGAAGTTTGCTGATTGTGGTGCAGACATGGTCCTTGAATGTACGGGTGTTTTTTTGACGCAGGAAAGTGCGCAGGTGCATATTGACAATGGTGTTGAAAAAGTCCTTTTCTCTGCTCCTGCAAAAGATAAAGAGACGCCTACTTTTGTTATGGGTGTCAATGAAGAAACATACGATGGTCAAAAAATCGTATCAAACGCTTCTTGTACAACAAACTGTTTAGGACCTGTCGCAAGAGTTCTTGACGATGCGTTTGGTATAGAAAAAGGGCTCATGACGACTATCCACTCCTATACAAATGACCAAAATATCTTAGATGTAAAACACTCAAAAGATAAACGCCGTGCTCGTGCAGGTGCTATCAATATGATACCAACTACAACAGGTGCTGCAAAAGCAATCTCTTTGGTTATGCCGCAACTCCAAGGAAAACTTCATGGTCAAAGTGTCCGTGTTCCTACGCCTGATGTTTCTATGGTTGACTTAAATGTTCTTGTTTCAAGAGACACTACAAAAGAAGAGGTAACAGCGGTATTTAACGAGATGGCAAACACAAGACTCAAAGGTCTTTTGCTGATGGATAAAGAGATGCGCGTTTCTCAAGACTTCGTCGGTTGCGAGTATAGCTCAATCGTTGCAGAAGATTTGACACAGGTTATCGGCGGTAACATGGTGAAAATTATGGCATGGTATGATAATGAATGGGGTTACTCCATGAGACTTATCGACATGGCAATACATATTAGTAAATAGGACAAATCTTGGAATTATTAAATATTAAACATTTAAATTTAGCGGATAAAAAAGTATTTATTCGTTGCGACTTCAATGTCCCAATGGATGACTTTGGAAATATCTCGGATGATAGACGTATCCGTTCAGCACTTGCTACGATTAATCACTGTATTGATCAAAATTGTGCTGTTATTTTGGCTTCACATTTAGGTCGTCCGGATGGCGAAATTGATATGAAATATTCGCTAGCTCCAGTGGCACGAAGACTCAATCAGCTGCTTAAAAAAGATATTGTCATGGCAAATGATGTTATCGGTGAAGATGCAAAGCAAAAAGCCGCAGCACTCCAAGGTGGACAAATCCTACTTTTGGAAAATATCCGTTTTGAAGCCGGAGAGACAAAAAATAATAAAGAGTTTGCAGCACAACTAGCTGAAATGGCAGAATTTTATATCAACGATGCATTTGGTGTTTCCCATCGTCCGCACGCATCAGTTGAAGGTATCACACACTTTTTTGATACGGAGCATAAAGCCGCGGGATATTTACTCCAAAAAGAGATCCAGTTTTTTGGTAAACTTATCCAAAATCCTGTACGTCCTTTTGCGGCAATCGTCGGCGGTTCAAAAGTGTCTGGCAAACTAGAAGCACTTATCAATCTCCTTCCTCGTGTTGATAAAATTTTTATCGGTGGTGGTATGGCGTTTACATTTTTAAAACAGATGGGTTACCATATCGGTGCTTCACTTGTTGAAGATGATTTGCTTGAAGATGCGCAACATATCATGGATGAAGCGAAAAGACTTGGGGTGAGATTTTATCTTCCTGTAGATGTTATCGCGGCTGATAGATTTTCAGAAGATGCTGTAAGTAAAATAGTTACGGCACAAGAGATACCAAATGGATGGATGGGACTTGATATCGGGCCTGCAACTGTACGACTTTACCGAGAAGGTCTCAACGACGTACAGACGGTTCTTTGGAATGGCCCTATGGGTGTGTATGAAATGGACAAATTTGCACGCGGATCATCAAAAATAGCACACTTTGTCGCAGATAGTTATGCGACTACAGTTGTCGGCGGTGGAGATACAGCAGACTTAGTACAGCGTATCGGCCTTGATGAAGAGATGACTTTTATCTCTACAGGCGGTGGAGCTTCACTGGAGCTTCTTGAGGGTAAAGTGCTTCCCGGCGTTTTACCGCTTATTAAAAAAGAAGAAGAGTAAGCCATGATATTAGCTGCAAATTTAAAAACAAATCTCACTCGTGAAAAGACAAATAAGTATGTTAAGGGGTTAGAGAAGTTTTTAAATGAGAGCAAGTCAGAGCAAGGAGTATTTGTTTTTCCGGCTACTTCAAGTTTGGATAACTTTTCTACATCGGCTATCATCGGTGCTCAAAATGCCTATCCGGTTCAAAGCGGTGCATTTACCGGGGAGATAGGACTTGAACATTTAGAAGAGTTTGGTATCAAAACTATTCTCATTGGACATAGTGAACGCCGTCATATTTTGGGTGAAACGCAAGACTCTTTGGTGAAAAAATTTGATTTTTACATGAGCCACGGATTTAAAATTATCTATTGTGTCGGAGAACCACTGAGTATAAGAGAAGCTGGACATGATCAAATGATGGAGTATATATCTGCCCAGTATGAGGGGATAGATACAGAGTATAAAGATCTCATCATCGCTTATGAACCTGTTTGGGCTATAGGTACAGGGCTTACACCGACACTTGAAGAGATAGAAAACATCCACAAAGAGCTAAAGAAAAAATCACCTGCACCTATGCTTTATGGTGGCAGTGTCAAAGTTAGCAATGCCAAAGAAGTTTTAGAACTTCAAAATGTAGATGGCATCTTGGTAGGAAGTGCTGCGCTTTATCTTGAACATTTTTGTTCGATGATATCGTATGCAGATGAAATAGAAAAAATAGCAGGAGAAAAGTAAAAAATGATAATGAAGGGCAAAAAAGGTCTGATAGTAGGACTCGCAAATAATAAGTCTATCGCGTACGGTATAGCAAAAGCTTGTGCAGAACAAGGCGCTGAGATGGCATTTACCTATCTAAACGATGCACTCAAAAAGAGAGTTGAACCTATAGCAGAAGAGTTTGGAAGCAAATATGTTTATGAGTTGGATGTTTCTAATGAAGAGCATATGGCAGCTATAGCGGCTCATGTCGCAAAAGACTTCGGCAAGATTGACTTTTTAGTTCACTCAGTTGCCTTTGCTCCAAAAGAAGCTTTAAGTGAACCTTTTATCAAAACCACAAAACAAGCATTTCAGATAGCTATGGATATTTCTGTTTACTCACTGATTGACCTTACAAACCGCCTGGAGTCTGTTTTGGCAGATGATGCTTCTATCCTTACACTTTCGTATCTCGGTGGACCAAAATACATCGTAAACTACAATGTTATGGGTGTTGCAAAAGCGGCACTTGAATCTACAGTACGTTATATGGCAGTAGATCTTGGGAAAAAAGGACAACGTGTAAACGCAATCTCTGCAGGACCTATCAGAACTCTCGCAGCAGCAGGAATAGGCGACTTCAAACAGATACTCAACTGGAATGAAGCAAATGCACCCTTGAAGAAAAATGTCACAATCGAGCAAGTCGGAAACTCTGCAATGTATCTCATGAGCGACCTCGCTTCTGGAGTAACAGGTGAAATCCACTATGTAGATGCCGGATATAACATCATGGGCATGGCTGCAGCTGAAACAGATACAGACGGTAAAACAGTTCTTTCTTGGGATATGAGAGAGAAGTAATAAATCTTTAAAATAGCAAGAAGATATAAATCTTGCTATTTTCCTCTGTATAAAAACAATCACCTAAACTGATTAAAAATTAATCACTAATTTGTCTCCTCCACTTATATTCTATGTAATAATTACTCTATCAAAAATAAGAAGGATACAAAATGAAATTATTAAAACTTAGTGTAGCAGCCGCAGTTCTTGCAACGGGTATGATGGCAGCAGAGGAATCGGAAATCGGAGTAAGTGCAAATGTAGCAGCAACAAGTAACTATGTTTGGAGAGGTATGACTCAGTCGGCAGATAAACCTGCTATTCAAGGTGGTTTTGACTTGGAGTATAAAGGGGCTTATTTAGGAACTTGGGGATCAAATGTTGATTGGAATAATGATGCATCAATGGAAGCTGATTTTTATGCAGGTTATTCTAATAGTCTTTATGGTGTAACTTATGATATTGGCGCAATTAAGTTTGTATATCCAGGTGCAATGACAGGTTCAAACTTTGCTGAAGCATATCTAGGACTTGGTTATGACTTTGAAATCTTTTCTGTTGGTGCTACATATTCAAAAGGAATCAAAACGGATGATTTTGATGCTCCTGACAACATAGAAGGAACTATATCAGTACCACTTCCAGTAGAAATCACACTTGATGGTGCATATGGCGCATACGGAAAAGATGGTGATGACAACGGTGTTGGTAAATATTACTCAGTAGGTTTATCAAAATCATTTGGTAAATTTGACTTCACAATTGCGTACACGGCTATGGATTATTATGCAGTTGGAACAGACTCTGAAGATAACTTCGTTGGAACTGTTGGAACAAGCTTTTAATCGAGAGATATCTGACATTCCCTCTCCTTTTTATCCCCCTTTTTCCTGTTTTAGGGGGATAAATATTGCTAATTTGCTATAATCCGCTCATGACACAAATATTCAAGAAAATTTTTTACATACTTTTTATGTTGTTTCTCATATCACTTATCT
Source organism: Sulfurimonas sp. (assembly GCA_028689055.1). Taxonomy (GTDB): domain Bacteria; phylum Campylobacterota; class Campylobacteria; order Campylobacterales; family Sulfurimonadaceae; genus Sulfurimonas. The sequence continues at coordinate 211,121 of JAQTWZ010000001.1, forward strand.
CATTTTTGGCTATCCATGCTGCACCAAACAGTTTTTTTGGGGCGGGTGAGCT